>CAWIDX010000030.1:0-294758 GCA_963834955.1 uncultured Actinomycetota bacterium | reverse complement strand
GACTAAGGGCGACCCAGCAGGGTTCCCCGTGCGCGATCTTCGGTTCGTTCCTCCCTCCGCGTCGTCCTCTGCGACGGCCTCGGGCCTCGCGCAGCGTCTTCTTCGGACCAGGTCCAGAGATGAGGAGCCCGGCGCCAGCCACTTTCCGGGATGCCACCCATCCGCGCTGCTGCCGTATGACGCGGTACGTCAACTGGCTATCAAGGAACCATGTGGTCAGCGTGTAGTCACCGCTCCGTAGCCGGTACCACTTGTTGTATTTCTCATCGCGTAGGGGGCATTCAGGTTGAGCACCACGGGGTGGCGATCCGGCGTTGACGATGAGCAGCTCGTCAGCTGGTCGTAGCTGGTTTGGTGCTTGCGGTGTCGGGGCGGCACGGTGATCACGTCGTTGTAGGCGACGGCCCTCCCGGTAGGTGTCTCTAGCAGGAGTCTTGCGGGAGGGCCGTCTGTTGCGCTTGGAGGCGCAGTGGTCACGGTAGAGGCGGATGTCGATCGAGTCGAGCGCAGGTTGGCGGCGGGTGAGCTGAGGTGCCCGGCATGCAGTGGGGTGTTGGCGGGCTGGGGGCGGGCCAGGCCGCGAGAGCTTCGAGGTGCGGACGGGCCGGTGCGGTTGTGTCCTCGCCGGTCGCGGTGCACTGGCTGTGGGGTCACGCACGTGTTGTTGCCTTTGACGGCGCTGCTGCGCCGCGCCGATGTGGGTGCGGTAATCGTGGCGGCGTTGGTGGCCAAGGCTGTGCGCCGGGCGGGGTTTCGCCGGATCGCAGCCGAGCTGGCGCGCCCGCCGGAGACGGTGCGGGGGTGGCTGCGTCGCTTTGTTGAGCGGGCCGAGGCGGTGCGGTCGGTGTTCACGGTGTGGCTGCGTGCGGTGGATGCCGATCCGGTGATGCCCGAGGCTGCCGGCAGCGGGTTCGCCGACGCGATGACGGCGATCGCCGCGCTCGGGGCGGCCATCGGGCGCCGGTTCGTGCTGTCTGAGGTGTCGCTGGCCGAGACCGCGGTGGCGGTGTCGGGTGGCCGGTTGTTGGCGCCGGGCTGGCCCGCCCCGGCAGCGCAACACGAGCCGACCCTGCCGCTGATGCCGATCACGCCGTAAACCTGTGCGCTGTCATGTGTTTGACAGACAGCAAAGGAGGACCGCCGGTGGTCGGCGATGATGAGGTGAAGGTGCGGGCCGAGCGGGCCCGGGCGATCGGGCTTTTCCGGTACCAGTTGATCCGGGAGGCCGCCGATGCGGCGTACTCCACCAAGGAACGCGGCAAGATGGTGCGCGAGCTGGCATCCCGCGAGCACACCGACCCGTTCGGGCGGCGGGTGCGGGTCAGCCGCCAGACCATTGATCGCTGGATCAGGGACTGGCGTGCCGGCGGGTTCGACGCGTTGGTACCCAACCAGCGCCAGTGCACCCCGCGCACCCCGGAGGAGGTGCTGGAGCTGGCGGTGGCGCTGCGGCGGGAGAATCCGCAGCGCACCGCCGCGGCGATCCGCCGGATCCTGCGGACCCAGCTGGGCTGGGCACCCGACGAACGTACCCTGCAACGTAACTTCCACCGGCTCGGCCTTATCTGTGGCGCGGCCGCGGGGTCGGCGCCGGTGTTCGGGCGGTTCGAGGCCGAGCACCCCAATGCCCTGTGGACTGGGGATGCGTTGCACGGCATACGCATCCAAGTCCGCAAGACCTACTTGTTCGCGTTCTTAGACGATCATTCCCGGCTGCTGCCTGGCTATCGGTGGGGTTATGCCGAGGACACGGTGCGGCTGGCCGCCGCGTTGCGGCCGGCGCTGGCCTCCCGTGGTGTCCCCAAGGCGATCTACGTTGACCGCGGCTCGGCGTTCGTCGATGAATGGCTGCTGCGTGCATGCGCGAAACTCGGTGTGCGCCTGGTGCATTCAACACCATACCGGCCGGAAGGCCGAGGAAAGATAGAAAGGTTTTTCAGGACCGTGCGTGATCAGTTTTTGGTCGAGATCACCGGCGAGCCCGACACCATCGGCCGACACCATGTCACCGATTTGGACGAGTTGAATCGGCACTTTGCGGCCTGGACCGAAACGGTCTACCACCGCACGATCCATTCCGAAACCGGCCAAACCCCGCTGGAGCGCTGGTCAGCCCCTGGGCCGGTCGCGCTGCCCGCACCCGAAGCGCTCGCCGAGGCGTTCCTGTGGGAGGCGCACCGCCGCGTGACCAAGACCGCCACCGTGTCACTACATGGCAATTCCTATGAAGTCGACCCGGCACTGGTCGGACGCAAGGTCGAGTTGGTGTTCGACCCGTTCGATCTGACCCGCATTGAGGTTCGCCTGGCCGGCGTGCCGATGGGGCTGGCGATCCCGCACCACATCAGCCGCCACTCCCACCCCAAGGCCAAACCCGAAACCCCGAGCACGCCACCGCAACCTTCCGGTATCGACTACGCGCAGCTGATCGAGACCGCACATGCCGCCGAACTGGCCCACGGCGTCAACTACGCCGCCCTGACCGGGGCCAGCGACCAGATCCCCAGCCAGCTTGACCTGCTCACCGGCCAGGAGGTCGCACCCCGATGATGGAATTGATCTCGTACTTCGGTTTTTCTCGGATGCCGTTCGGCCGTGATCTGGCCCCGGGCAAGCTGCACCGCCATGCCGCCCACAACGAAGCGGTCGCCCGCATCGGCTGGTGTGTCGCCGAACGCCGCATCGGCGTGATCACCGGCGAAGTTGGTGCCGGCAAGACCGTGGCCGTGCGCGCCGCGCTGGCCGCCCTTGACCGCAGCCGCCACAGCATCATCTACCTGCCCGACCCCACCGTCGGGGTGCGCGGCATCCACCACCGCATCGTCGCCTCCCTCGGCGGCCAACCCCTGACCCACCACGCCGCCCTGGCTCCACAGGCCGCCGACGCGCTGGCCACCGAACACGCCGAGCGCGGACGCACAGCCACCGTCGTCGTCGAGGAGGCCCACCTTTTAAGTCACGACCAATTGGAGGCCATCCGCCTGCTCACCAACCATGATCTCGATTTGGACCTCCCCCCAAACCGTGGAGACATGCACTATGAGGAGTGGTCATGTCAGAGACACGGAGGAAGTTCGATCCGGAGTTCCGAGAAGGGGCGGTACGGATCGTCCGGGAGACCGGTAAGCCGATCGCCCAGGTTGCTCGGGACCTGGGTATCAACGCGGGTACGCTCGGCAACTGGGTTGCCAGTGACCGCGCCGAAAGGGAAGGCTTGCAAGGACTCTCGACCGACGATGCCGCCGAGCTGAAGCGGCTGCGCGCCGAGGTCGCCGAGCTGCGGATGGAGCGCGATGTTTTAAAACGATCGGTGGTCCTGTGGGTGAAGGAGGCGACGAGGTGAGCGTGGCACGCTTCATCGCCGACCAGAGGACCATGCATCGGGTGCCACACG
This sequence comes from uncultured Actinomycetota bacterium, assembly GCA_963834955.1. Taxonomy (GTDB): domain Bacteria; phylum Actinomycetota; class Actinomycetes; order Mycobacteriales; family Mycobacteriaceae; genus Mycobacterium. The sequence goes on along the minus strand of CAWIDX010000030.1, from coordinate 291,364 downwards.
CTGTGACCTGTGTGATCCTCGGAGTCAGCGAGTCGTGGTTCTACAAGTGGGTGCATCGGGAGCCCACGCCGACCGAGGTCCGCCGCGGCGAGCTCGACACCGCGGTCAAGGCCGCGTTCGGGGCGTCGAAGCGCACCTACGGGTCACCGCGCATCCATGCCGATCTCGTCGAGGCCGGCTGGACGGTGAGCGTGAACACCGTCGCCGACTCGATGCGACGACAAGGCCTGCAAGGTCGGAAACCAAAACGGCGCAAGGGATTGACCCGCCAGGACAAGACCGCGCCGAAGTTCCCGGATCGGCTGAAGCGCGACTTCACCGCGCCGGCGCCGAACGTGAAGTGGTGCGGCGACATGACCGAGATCCCGACCGATGAGGGCAAGCTCTACCTGGCCACCGTCCTGGATCTGTTCTCCCGCAAGTTGCTGGCCAGCCCAACCTCGGAGCATCCGGACGCGGAACTGGCCGGCGACGCGATCAAGATGGCCACAGCGGTGCGTGGCGGACGCACTGTGATCGACGGGGTCATCTTCCACACCGACCGCGGATCGACTTACACAGCAAGGGATTTCACGAAACTGTGCTGCCGTATCGGGGTGGTGCAGTCCATGGGCAGGGTCGGATCGTGTTTCGACAACGCCGCCTCGGAGGCGTTCTTCTCCACCCTCGAACACGAGGTGCTGTCTCGGCACCATTTCCGCACCCGCGCCCAGGCCCGCGCCGTCGTGGTCCCCTGGTGCCAGGACTTCTACAACGGCCGACGACGGCACAGCTCAGCGGCGTTGCTGGCCCCGGACGAGTACGAAAGAATCGCTGCCATCCAACCGGACGCAGCTTAAAGAGGAAGCCTCCACGATTTCAGGGGAAGCCCAATTCGTCAAGCCCTTTCGCCTGCTTCTCTCGGCCAACCCACCCTGCGGCGGCGGATGAAACTCGGCGTGCTGGCCGCGCTCGACCAACGCATCGGGCTGCGCTACACGATGGCGCCCATGACCGACAAAGAGACCGCCAGCTACCTGCGCCACCACCTCAAGCTGGCCGGACGCGACGACGCACTGTTCTCCGACGACGCCGTCGGGTTGATCCACCAAACCAGCCGCGGCTACCCCCGCGCGGTCAACAACCTCGCGCTACAAGCCCTCGTCGCCGCGTTCGGCGCCAACAAGGCCATCGTCGACGAATCCTCCACCCGCACAGCCATCGCCGAAGTCACGGCAGACTGAACACCACCGCGACACCCCGAACACCACCGACCCCGCCGGACATCGCCCGGCGGGGTCAATTCATGCCCCCCACATCCTCACCGCCAATGCCGCCATCATGCTCATCCTGAGCGCCGGTCAACAGTCAGATGACTACTCCGCAACGTTGTCTTGCATTCGAATGCTGCGGCCACTCCACTGGCGAGATAGAGCTTCTTACGAAGTAGCCGTGTCGGGTACGCCGGTTTAAGGACCAGAACATCGATCTGTGGACTGGCCTCTCCCGTCACCCCAATGATGCGGCCCTTAGTGACTACCTTGTATCCCTCCGGAAGCCACTCCCGCAAAAGGTCCGCCCAGTTCTCCTCGCCCTCGTCGCCAGCTGTCCCGGGATCCTCAATGGTTCGCGCATAGATACGCCTGTACTCGGAAGCAAGTTCATCAAGATCCTGCTTTAAGAACGTCGACAGCAAATGCGGCTGGGTTGCGCCCGTGCTGGCCGATCTCAATGCGAACATCCGCTTTTTCGCTTTAGGCCGACTGCTGGCATCGAGGCATCCTAACGAAATTGTCCAGTCAACCGACCTGGTGACCGCCGTGGAGCTGGCCGCCTAGCTAACCGCCAGGGGACTTATGTCGTCCCTGGACCCGACGCAATTCCCTCAATAGTCCTTCGGCTAGTCGTGCGCACCACTTGCTCAAAACGTTCCGGGGCTGGCGCGACCAACAGTTGCGGGACGGCACCATCCATCTGGACCACGCCGTCCGGAAAGACCTACACCACCCACTTGCCGCTCAGGTTCGGCGACTTCCGTGAGGCTGCCATCGATCTCGTGTTCCTTCATCCATCCCCGGCCCTGTGCCGTGGTCCCACTGCTTCGAGCTTGCCAGCCTTCACCCGTGATTCCCAGTGGTCGGCGAGGTACCCCCTAGAGGAATAACCACATCGGCGAACAACACCGTGACTTGCTTGTACTCCGCCGATCGAGTGGCCTGTGTGACCAGGGCACCGCACTCGTTGCAGAACTTCGAGTTGGGTGGCAGTTCGGTGCCGCACGCCCCACACGGCAGTCCCGCCGTCGTCAGTCCACCGCCACCATCCCCGCTGGGGTCCACGTCAGTATCGTTTCACTGCTGGTCAACGATGTCCGTCATATCGCCGTGCCATCTCCGGCACCAGCATCGAGGCCACGGTGGTCGGCACAAGCAGCATCGAGGTCTTTGCGCCTACCGCGACGACGACCCCAACCGTTGCTGGCGCTGCCACGTCAGCAGGGCGGTAGACCCACAGACTTCCGGGACGGACCCGACCAATCCGGAAAACCCCGATGCGGGGGTCCCTACGAAACCTCCTTGTCTTCGACCCCGCATCGGTCCAAAGCTCGCATTGACTTCATCGACCAGCAATGCCTAACGTTCGCGCATGAGCACACCGCCAGCGGTCGAACGATTCTTGGCGCTGGTAACCGCAAGCTTTGTGACCGCGTCGCTGCACACAGTCGCGGTCTCGGCATTGCGGACCTCCTGGCCGACGGCCCTAGCTCGGCTGAGGATCTCGCCCGAGCTACTGAGACAAGGCCCGATTCGCTGCGGCGACTCCTGCGCGCGCTTGCCGCACACGGCGTGTTCGCGGAGCGCGAGGATGGTCGCTTCGAGCAGACCGAGCTTTCCGGCTTCCTCCGCGAGGGCGTCGTTGGGAGTATGCGCTCGTTCATGTTGATGCTCAGCGGAGAGGTCACCTGGCCATCCTGGGGGCAGATGCTTCACTCGATACGCACGGGCGAGACTGCGTTCGCGAAGGTGCACGGTTGCGAAATCTTCGAATATATGCAGAAAGACGCGAATTTCGCGGCGATGTTTAACCAGGCCATGACGGAATCCTCGGCGGGGGTCGCCGAGGAGACTGTGGCGTCGTATGACTTCTCGCGCTTCGCCACGATCGTCGATGTAGGCGGCGGGCAGGGTTGGTTGCTGTCGGCGATCTTGATCGCCACGCCCGCCGCACGCGGCATCCTGTTCGACTTACCGCATGTCATTGAAGCGGCGCGTCCCGTCGTCGCAGAGCGCGGCGTCGCGAACCGCTGTGAACTAGTTAAAGGGAGCTTCTTCGAGTCCGTTCCCGCAGGCGGCAACGCGTACATAATGAGGGGGGTCATTCACGACTGGAACGACGACGACGCGACCAAGATCCTGCGCAACGTCCGCGACGTAATCCCGCCCGACGGTCGCGTGATCGTCTTAGATCGCGTGCTGCCCGAACGCGTCACGGCAGGGGACGCCGCGCTTCAGTTCGGCACGTGGATGGACCTGAACATGCTCGTCAACGTCACTGGGCTAGAGCGCACGGAGGATCAGTTCCGTAAGCTCTTCGCCGCAAGTGGCTTCCGGCTCGCCTCTCAGCGGACTACACCGAGCGGGCGGAACATCGTCGAAGGCGTACCGGCTTGATCCGGCTTGATCGTTTAGCCTGACCGTCCAAACGGGGTCGAACTGCAACTTGCAGCTCGGGTCTCAGGGCACACCCGGCCTACGACGCCCACCGGCGCCTGGCACGGCCCTGCCTGCACCCGGTCGTGCTGGGCATGGAGCTGCTCGGCAATCGTGGTTGGGGCTGGGCAGCACGCGACGCCGCGTAACACAGAAGCTCGCCACGGCTGCCGAGCATCGGCCTGGTGACGCTCGTGGCCGGGCCGGTTTTACTCGGGTGTTTTCCGGCCCGTCCACGGGATCTCGGGCTGGCCGACGACGACATCGTCGTGGTGAGACCATCACCGGATGGCCCTTCGTATCTGCACATCGTGCTGGGAATCAGCGTGTATGCCGTCGGCGCCGAGGTGCCGTGACTGTCAGCAAGCCTGGATCGCGCGTCAGACTGATCTGCTGCGACGTGCCGGTGTGAAACCGTCTGGATGATCCTGTCGATCAGCTGCGGACCCGCGCGATAGGTGTACGGAATGGAAGTTCTTTCCAAAACGCACACTCGTCATCTGTACGTTTCTTGCAATATGCAAATTCCGTACAGTTCACGGCCCCGTGTTTTCAACGGCACGATCGCGCCGTTGATCGGCAAAAGGTGGCGCGAGCGCGCCAGCTTCTGGCTCCGACGAGTCGGTGTAGCCGGTACCCGTCGCCAAGCGGTAACAGCGGTATCTGAACGAAATGCGGAGTTCTCCGCGTTTCCAAACGGTGAGTTCTCACCGTTTTCACCCGTCGGTCTCGTGCACATTGACCTGTGTCAAAATGCGGAATTTTCCGCAAATCGACGGTTGACGCTGTGACAACTGTACGAAATGTCCAGCGCATGGACAAAAAGCACACTCGGCGCATCCCACGTAGACCGTCTCCGGCGCCGAAGTATCAAACACGCCGCGTGCGGCGAGATAGCAGCGTAAAGACCGCGCGCGCTCAACTGTGTGCCGGAGGCCGTCGTGACCAGCGGCGTCGACGTCGAGGCCTCTATGGCACTGGTGTGGCGAAAATGCAGCATGTCTCAAAGTCGCCGCCTGGAGACGAGACCGCCGGTAAGGAAATACGGCGAGTTCTCGTCCGGCAACCACCCGCACGGCAGAGGCCAGCGAACTGCATATACGCAGGTGAGCATGGTCAGGAGCATGGCAGCAACCCATAATTGCCGGACGAATCACCTCCAGCCCCATCTGCTGGTATGACTCCAGTCCGTTCTCACATCGAGTGCAGCGCGGGCTCCCGGTCGGGGACCACGAACGACGCCCCGGTCCGCACGTCGGCACCCGGGTGCGAGACGAACGGCACCACCCGGAAGTCAGCGCGCAGCTCGTCCGGGGTGATGCGGGTGCGGACGTAGCCGCGGCGGTTGCTGAAGTACCGAATGTGGGGGTTACTCTCGCCACCCGCATAAGCGCAGCCAAATAGCTGAGTGCCAGCGCGACGGCCAGGGTGATCATCACGACGGCGATGAGACCGTCGAGGATCCGCCATGTCATCGGGGTGGCGAACAGACCGGCCAGGCGTCGGGCGCCCAGGCCGAGGCCGACGAACCGCACCGTGCTCGCGGTGACCGCGCCGATGCCGAAGAGCCAGCGTTCATCGCGGTGTTCATCGGCGAGCGCGCCCACCAGCACCGCAATGTCAGAAAGACATGCGGGTTGAGGAAGCTGAGCGCGCCGCAGGTCACCAGCGCCTCCGCCATCCTCGCCGGGGCGGCTTCGGACGGCGTCAGCGACGACGGCTGCCACGCGCGACGCGTCGCCAGCAGTCCGTAGTCCACCAGGAACAGCGCCGCCGAACGGGCGACGTTCAGCGCTCCGGGATGGGCACTGATCAGTGCGCCGACACCCGCGCAGCCGGCGGCGATCAGCACAATGTCGGACACAGTGCAACAACGCCACCACCGGCAGCCCGTGCTCGCGGCGGGTGCCCTGGCGCAACACGAACGCGTTCTGTGCGTCGATCGCAGCGATCAGCGTGAACGATCCGATGAAGCCGAGAACCAAGGGCGAGCTCGGTAAAGCCCGGCGAGAGAACGTGAAAAGATGACGCGGCACAACCGGCAACTCCGATCGAGTGGGGGACGCACCAAGTCCGCCGCGTGGGATTTGAAGATGGAGCAAAAACGAATCTTCGCGTTGCACAGCGCGCCGCCCCACAAGTCAAGCGCAAAGCGCGACAACGCCTTGAGGAAGCAACTGATCGCCTCGCAACTCAATTGCTGAACATGACTTCCGGTCCGAATGTCGCGGACCCGGTGAAGCTCGCCGCGATCAAAACGCTCTGGACAGCGGCGGGGTCAGCGCAAAGACAACGGTTTCCGTTGAGGTTGGGATGACCAAACCGTGGGAATCAGTTTTCGAGGAAACCTCCGAGATCCTTTCCAGTCCAAGCGATCTCCCGCCGAAAGAGCCTTGGCAATTGAGGGCGGGATTGACGCCGACGAGATCGAAGTGATTGAAGATCCGGACGAAAGCCACGGCGAGGCCGACATTATCGTCCTCGGCGACCGGCGAAGATCTGGTGAGACTGGACGCCCAAACGCAGCAGGAATCCGATGCCGCTGAGCCTCAGATCATCGACGTGGAGGCAGTGACCCCCTGGAAGCACAGCGTGCAGGCATCGGCGCCGAGGCAGACCGCCGAGGCTGGCAGCTTGAGTACTTCACCGATGGATGCGTGAGCAGCAAGTACATCAACGAAGGGCTACGAGAAGCGTTGCAACTGTTGGCATGGGCCCAGCGGACGGACTAGTTGTCGCGAAGATGGGCCAGCTTGCACGATCAATCATCAACGCAGCAAACATCATTCAGCGCGCCGCCGACGAACAGGGTGGTCGCTAGTTGTGCTAGGCCCTGGCGTAGACCTGACGACCGCCAGCGGTGAGGCGATGGCGCACATGCTCGCCGTGTTCGCTCAGTTCGAACGCCGCCTGATCATCGAGCGGACGAAAGCAGCCCTGGCAGCCGCAAGCTGCGCGGTGAGTCGCACGGGCGCAAGCCGTTCGCGAAGCCCGCCGTGGTGCGGCGGATCGTAAAGTGCCGCGATGCTGGCACAGACCTTTGCTGGCATTGCGAAAGGGCTTGAGACCGAGGGCATTCTGAGTCCGATTGGCAAGGCTGCGTCGCCGAGTTCGACGGTGGGCCGTACCTATCAACGGGCACCTGTTCGAAGATGACCACTCCGACGCGATGGCGGCACTCGGCGCGATGGGCCAAGCAAAACCAAAGGAGGGCAACGTGGTAGCGCTACGGCGTTAGGCCGCTCGTTGGTGTAGTGACCCGGTAGACATCGATCTCTTCGGGCAGGCCCTTGAGGTGTTGTGGACCAAGGCTTTCGAAGGTCAGGCCCGATCCGGCGGAGAGATCGCGGACCGTGCGGCTGGCCAGCACCTCACCCGCGCCCGCCAATGCGCCGATGCGAGCGCCGGTGTGCACAGCCATCCCGCTCCACTCATCGCCGCGTCGCTCGCACTCACCGATGTGGACGCCCGCTCGGATCCGGATACCACGCGTGGCGAGGGCCGGGACCAGTTCCAACGCGCACCGAACCGCCTTGGTCAGCCCGTCGAAGAGCGCGAAGATCCCGTCGCCCGTGTGCTTCGCACGGTGGCCGCCGTACTTCTCCAATAGCCAGTCGACGACCTTGTCATGTGCATTGAGCTGGTGACGCCAGTGCGCATCACCGGTCGCGCTGAGTTGTTCGGTGGAACTGACTATGTCGGTGAACAGCATTGTCTTGAGCACACGTTCATCTGTTGGTGGGCGCGCCTTCTCGAAGATGAACTCGATGGTGCGCGACCCCTTCGGAATGATGTCGAAAGAACTGTGCGGGCCTGATGGCAGCGCTTGGAATCGGGCCTTCGGGATGCCGGCCGCCAGAGCCGCGGAAGCTTCGAAGGGAACGAAGCGATCGCCCGGACGCGCCATAACCAGGGTGGGTGCACTCACGTCACCAGAACGTCGCGCACATCGATCTCCATGCGCGCCTGCCACCAGAGCCGCGCCAGCATCGGGCTTGCGATGGAACGCTGCAGTTTGCCGAACAGCTGCCGCACGCCCGGAAGGTCAGCGGCCTCGCCGTGAAAGAGCTCGACCAGCGCACCCTCACCCCAGTGCTGGTCGATGTCGTCTAGCTGCGCGGCGATTTGGGCGGGCGTGAATCCCCACGGGAAATCCGGCAGATGCTGCGAGAATCGCGCAGCGGTCCCGTACAGCACCAGCTTGTCGACCCGCTCCGGGTATGTCGCCGCAAACAGTAGCTATCGATCCCCCTTCACCCGTACCGAGGAGGACCATGCGGTCGGCCCGGCGGCATCGAACACCGCGCGGAGATCGTCTATCCGCTCGTCCAATGACGGAGCATGCGCCACCGGGTCGGAGAGGCCCGCCCCCCGCCTGTCAAAAACTACGAGCTGCGTCTCACGCGAAAGCAGTTCGACGAGAAGCGCATACGGACTCGCTGGGTCATCGTAGGTGTCGACATTGCCGACCACCCAGCCCGGTGCCCACACCAAGGTCGGGCCAGAGTCGCCGAAAACCCGATAGGCCAGGCGTACGTCGCCGTTGCGTGCGTAGCGTACCCGTCCATCAGTCACGTCAACATCGTGGCATCACCGAGGTCAGAAGGTCCTCAGATTTCGCTCATGCGCTCGCACACGGCAATGGCGCGGCAGCAAACACCCCTCAAACCGGGCCAGCGTCACGAGAGCGCCACGGGTTAGACGAGCTACGTTTTTCCGCCTTCGAAAAGCCTCTGAGCTGCGGTTTCGTGGAGCCGATGACGGGAATCGAACCCGCGTATTCAGCTTGGGAAGCTGATGTTCTGCCATTGAACTACATCGGCAAGTTCGATCACGAAGGTTAGCAGCACCCCGTTGACGGTTGACGCGATCTACCCCGCATCAATTCGTTCGAGGCAACAGGCGCCGTTACTCGCCAGCCTCCGCCGGTCCTCGCTTCTTGTCGGCGCCGATTCCCTTCTTCGCCGAGTCATCAAGCCGGGCAGTCACCGCCTTGACACCCGCATCTTCGGCTCGCCTGCATGCGGTCAGCGCAGCGAGGCGCCGACATTGCCGCGGAAGCGGGTCTACGGTGCGCCAGGGCAGCGGATACTCTCGTCGGGTGTTGCTCTCCGACCGCGACATCAGGGCCGAAATCGAGACCGGGCGACTTGGCATCGACCCGTTCGACGACGCCCTGGTACAGCCGTCCAGCGTCGACGTCCGGCTGGACAGCATGTTTCGGGTGTTCAACAACACCCGCTACACCCACATCGACCCGGCGCTGCAGCAGGACGAATTGACCAGCCTCGTCGAGCCGTTCAACGGCGAGCCGTTCGTGTTGCACCCCGGCGAGTTCGTACTCGGGTCGACGCTGGAACTGTGCACGCTGCCCGATGACCTGGCCGGCCGCCTCGAAGGCAAGTCGTCGCTGGGCCGGCTCGGCCTGCTGACCCATTCGACGGCCGGTTTCATCGACCCGGGGTTCAGCGGTCACATCACGTTGGAGCTGTCGAATGTCGCCAACTTGCCGATCACGCTGTGGCCGGGGATGAAGATCGGCCAACTCTGCCTGCTCCGACTGACCAGCCCCGCAGAACACCCCTACGGCAGTGCGAAAGTCGGTTCCAAGTACCAGGGCCAGCGCGGGCCGACCCCGTCGCGTTCGTACCAGAATTTCGCCACTCCGCCAGCACAAATTCAGCAGTAGCTGAACATAATTGGCGCGCTTGTCGTGGTAAGCGAGTACTGTTCTTGATCAGGTCCAGCGGAAGCCTGAAGCACCCAACGGCCAGTGGTAACTGCATCAAGATCAGCTAACGTCGGGGGATGTAACGCATCCGGCTGATCGGACGATGAAGCGTCTAGTTAGACGCGTTATCAGTGGTACGGCGCCCAAGGTGGTTGGAGCTAGCTAGCAAATATTGTGGAGGGGCAGTGGACATCGTACTTGGCGTGTCGATGACACCCACGACGGTCCGCATGGTGCTGGTTGAGGGCATTAAAGCCGACGGGCTGACGGTCGACCACGACGTCTTCGACGTCACCGGAGTCGACGCCTCAGCAACGTCGAGCGCGCCCGAGCAGGTGATCGCCGCGGTGCTCGGCACCCAGCAGAACGCGCTCTCGAGTGCGCACAAACTCATCGCCACCGGTGTGACCTGGAACGACTACGACGAGGCGTCAGCCCTGCGCGACGGGTTGGTCGCCCACGGCATCGAAGACGTGATGTTGGTGTCGGAGCTGCACGCGGCAGGGGCGCTGGCCCAAGCGGTGGGCCGTGCTGTGGGTTACGACAAGACCGCGCTGATGTTCGTCGAACGAGACACGGCGACGCTGGCAGTCGTTGAGACCAGCGACGGCTCCATCGTGAAGGTGCTGAGCAGCAGCCTGCACAGCGCCGACGCGATGGCGGTGCTCACCGAGATGGTCACCAGCCTCGAGGCCCGGGACCCGCGCCCGCAGGGCGTCTTCGTGGTCGGATCCGGGGTGGACGTCACGTCGGTGAAGGAACATCTCGAGCACCTGGTCTCGCTGCCGGTCAGCGCGCCGGAGGATGCCGAGCTCGCGTTGGCGCGCGGGGCGGGGTTGGCCGCGGCGAGTGCGCCCCGCTTTGAGGCGTCGACTGTCGGCGTGGCCTACTCACAAGATCCCGATGGCTCCACTGCCGGCGACCTCTTCACGGTCAGTCCTGCGGCCGCGGTCACGCAGCTTGCCGCCGCGCAGCCGGCGCCGGCTCCGTACAGTGCCGGCGACGCCGAGCCAGTTGTCGAGGAGGATCGCAAGCCGTTCCTGCTGGTGGGTAGCTCGCTGACCGCGATCTTCGTGGTCGGCGTGGTGGCGCTCGTCATTTCGCTTGCGGTCAGCATCCGTCCCACGGTGGATCAGCGGCCCAGTCCCGGTGAGAACGCGCTGATTCCCAACACCGCTGCGCCGGCCCCACCACCTGAGTCGAACCCGCCTGCGCTGCTGCCACCGCCGCCGCCGCCGCCGGAAACCATCCCGCCGCCCGTACCGGTGGTGCAGAAAGCGCCGCAGCAGGCGCCGCGCACCGTGGTCGTCCAAGCGCCCCGAGCGCCCGCTCCCGCGGCACTTGCGCCGCCTCCGGTCGCGCCGGCGCCTCCGCCTCCCGCGGCACCTGCGCCGCCTCCGGTCGCGCCGGCGCCCGCTCCGGTGTTCCCGGCCCCGCCACCGATCATCCTGCCGCCGCCGATCTTCCAGTTCCCGACGCAGCGTCCGACCTATCGGCCGCCCTACCTCCCGGCGCCTCAGCAGCCGCAATGGCCGCAGCAGCCGCAGCCGCAATGGCCGCAGCAGCCGCAGTGGCCGCAGCAACCCCCGCTCACCCAGCCTCCGGTGGTGACGCAGCCGCCCGTCGTGACACAGCCGCCGGTACTAAACCTGCCGCCGCTGCTGCCGCGGCTCCCTGTGATTTTCCCGCCGCAGTCGCCGGTCTTCCCGCAGAGCCCGCAACAGATCCCGTCCGGCTCTAGCGGTTCGGGAGGCCCAGGATCGGGCAGCTGGATCCCGGGCGGCTCGGGAAGAGGCGGGTCCGGCGGCTCGGGTGGCTCGCCGTTCTGGCCGTATCCGTTCGGCGGCGGCCACTAGTCGTAACCTGCCGTTGGTGATGTGCCGTTCTACGAACCTGGCCTGCGAAAGCTGTTGCACGACAATCTGGCTGCCGGTCGTACGCGGCTCACCACAGATTACGACGTCGCAGCCGACTTCACGGACGTGCACTTCCTCGGCGTGGGAACCCCGCAGAAGAAGGGCGAGTACGCCGCCGACCTTCGCCACGTGCAGCCGCCGGTCCCCTCGGGGCGCAGCGATGGAGAACTCCGTGACGGCGACCGTCGTACACGCCAAAGTTGTTGTCGACGGCCGTCTTTGCCTCGACACCCGCCGCTGGTCGGCAGCCGGGTGGCGGGTGTATGCGATTTGCCGGCCGGCTGCCTAAGCTCGTTGCAATGAGGCAGAGGATCAACTGGCTCGCCCTGCACGGCGTGGTCCGCGGCCTGACGTTCATCGGTGCCCGCCGCGGTGACCCGCAGGGCCGACTGTTCGCCGACCCCGCGGTGCGCGCGAACCCGACTGCGTTCATCGAAGAGCTGCGCTCGGCGGGCCGGATCGTCAAGGGCCGAACCCTGTTCATCACTGTCGACCATGAAATAGCGCACGAGGTGCTGCGTTCGGACGACTTCCAGGTCACCGAGATCGGCGAGGGTCTGCCCAAGCCGCTGCGCTGGATCCAGGCGCGCACCGATCCGGGTCTGCTCCATCCGCTGCGACCGCCGTCACTGCTGTCGGTGGAACCTCCCGAGCACACCCGCTACCGCAAACTCGTTTCGTCGGTGTTCACCTCGCGCGCCGTGGCGAAGCTGCGTGACCGCGTCGAGGAGACCGCCAACGTGCTGCTCGACGGCCTCGGTGAAAATCCCGGCGTCGTCGACATCGTGGAACGGTATTGCAGCCGGCTGCCCGTCACGGTCATCGGCGACATTCTCGGCGTGCCCGACAGAGACCGGCCGAAGATTCTGGAGTACGGCGAGCTGGGGGCGCCCAGCCTCGACCTCGGCCTCACCTGGCAGCAATACCTGCGGGTGCACCGCGGTATCGAGGGCTTCAACGTCTGGCTGGCCAACTCATCTGCAGCAGCTGCGCCGCAACCCCGGCGACGACCTGATGAGTCAGCTGATCGAGGCTGCCGACGAGGGTGGCAGGCTCAATGACCGCGAGCTGCAGGCCACTGCCGGGCTCGTGCTGGCGGCCGGGTTCGAAACCACGGTGAACCTGCTCGGTAACGGCATCCGGATGCTGCTGGACGCGCCTGAGCACCTCGACACCCTGGCTGCGCGGCCGGAATTGTGGCCGAACGCCGTCGAGGAGATCCTGCGGCTGGACTCGCCGGTGCAGATGAGCGCGCGGATGGCCCGCCGCGACGTGGACGTCGCCGGCCGCCAGGTCAAGCGCGGCGAGATGGTGGTGACCTACCTCGCCGGTGCCAACCGCGATCCGGCTGTGTTCGACGACCCGTATCGCTTCGACATCACCCGCGAGAACGCCAACAAGCACCTGTCGTTCTCCAGCGGACGGCACTTCTGCCTGGGCGCGGCGCTCGCCCGTGCCGAGGGGGAGGTCGGGTTGCGTACCTTCTTCGATCGCTATCCGGACGCCCGGCTCGCCGGCGGGGGCGCCCGACGCGACACCCGGGTGTTGCGCGGGTGGTCATCACTGCCGATCGAGCTCGGGTCGGTGCGCGCCAAGGTAAGTTCCTGACGTGGAATTCGCCGCTGAGCTGGTCGCAGAGACCGATTCGTTCGGTGACCTCGTCCGCGACGCCGATCCGGCGACACCGATACCGACCTGCCCGGACTGGACACTCAAGCAGTTGTTCCGCCACGTCGCGCGGGGCAACTACTGGTCCGCGCAGATCGTCGAGGATCGGCTCACCGAACCGCTTGACCCCCGGGCGGTCCGCAACGGCAAGGCTCCCGACGATCGCGACGCCGCGGTCGAGTGGCTGCGTGCCGGTGCGGCGGCGGTAGTCGACGCCGTCGAGCGCGTCGGACCCGACACCGAGGTCTGGACATTCCTGGGTCCGCGACCGGCCGCGTGGTGGATCCGGCGTCGGCTGCACGAGGTGGCGGTGCACCGCGCCGACGCCGCGCTGGCGCTGGGCGCCGGCTTTCAGCTGGCGCCGGACGTGGCCGCCGACGGGCTGACCGAGTGGCTGGAGCGGGTCGTCGAGAATGCGCAGGCGGGCAGCCATGGTCCGCTCGACCCCGGCAAGACGCTGCATCTGCACGCCACCGACGGCGGCGAGTGGACGCTGCAGGGCCAAGCCGACGGACTGACCGTGAGCCGCGAGCACCACGCCGATGCCACCACGGTGGCGGGTCCGGCGACCGAACTGTTCCTCGCTGTGGTGCGGCGGCTTCCCGCCGATGATGCGCGACTGAGCGTAACGGGCGACGCCGGCGTGTGGCACGACTGGCTGGACCGCACACCGTTTTGACCGGCTAGCGTGCAACTATGACCGTTTCCGAGATCGCGACCGTCCTCGCCTGGCACGACGCGCTCAACGCTGGCGACATCGAAACTCTGGTCGCCCTGTCCAGTGACGACATCGAGATCGGTGACGCGCGCGGCGCCGTGCAGGGTCATGCGGCGCTGCGCAAGTGGGCGAGCTCGTCGGGCTTCACCGCCGAGCCCGGCCGGATGTATGTGCACGACGGGGTGGTGGTCGTCGAGCAGCTGCTGACCTCGTCGGAGTCGGCCGCCACGGTGGCGTCTGCGTTTCGGGTGGTGCACGACAAGGTGACGTCGGTATTCCGTCACGACGACCTGGCGTCGGCACTCGCCGCCACGGAACTGACCGAGGACGACCTCACCGCCTAGGCTGCAACGCATGCGCGGCATCATCCTCGCCGGCGGCTCGGGAACGCGGCTGTATCCCATCACGATGGGTGTCAGCAAGCAGTTGCTGCCTGTCTACGACAAGCCGATGATCTACTACCCGCTCTCGATGTTGATCATGGCGGGCATCCGCGACATCCAGGTGATCACCACGGCGGCCGACGCTCCCGGTTTCCGCGGGCTGCTTGGTGACGGTTCGGCCTTCGGTGTGAACCTCAGCTACGCCGTGCAGGATCGTCCCGAAGGCCTGGCTCAGGCATTCGTGATCGGCGCCGGTCACATCGGCACCGACTCAGTGGCATTGGTGTTGGGAGACAACATCTTCTACGGGCCCGGCCTGGGCACCAGCCTGCGTCGTTTCCAAAATGTCGCGGGCGCGGCCATTTTCGCGTACTGGGTGGCGAACCCGTCGGACTACGGAGTCGTCGAGTTCAGTGCCGACGGCACCGCGCTGTCGATCGAGGAGAAACCCGCGACGCCGAAGTCGCACTACGCCGTGCCGGGACTGTATTTCTACGACAACGACGTCGTCGAGATCGCCCGTTCGTTGCGGCCCTCGGCGCGAGGCGAATACGAGATCACCGAGGTCAACCAGATCTATCTGAGTCGGGGTCGGCTGTCGGTCGAAGTGCTGGCCCGAGGCACCGCCTGGCTGGACACCGGAACATTCGACTCGCTGCTGGACGCCAGCGACTACGTGCGCACCATCGAACGTCGCCAAGGGTTGAAAATCAGTGTGCCCGAAGAGGTTGCGTGGCGGGTCGGGTTCATCGACGACGAGCAGCTGGCGGCACGGGCGCACACGCTGCTCAAGTCGGGTTATGGCGGCTACCTGCTGGAGCTTCTCGACCGGTCTTAGGATCGGCCTGGCCGAGGGTCGGCGCAGACTATTGGCGGTAGCTGGCCAGGAAGTTGCCGAGCCGCTCGATGGCGTTGGCAAGGTCCCGTGCCCACGGCAGGGTGACGATGCGCAAGTGGTCCGGCGCCGGCCAATTGAAGCCGGTGCCCTGCACGACGAGGATCTTCTCCTGCAGCAGAAGGTCGAGCACGAGTTGTTCGTCGTCCTGGATGTCGTGCACTTCGGGGTCCAGGCGGGGGAAGGTGTACAGCGCGCCTCGCGGTTTCACGCATGACATCCCGGGAATCTCGTTGAGCTTCTCCCACGCGAGGTCACGCTGTTCGAGCAGCCGGCCGCCCGGCAGAACCAGGTCTTCGATGCTCTGGTGGCCGCCGAGCGCTACCTGAATGCCGTAC
This sequence comes from uncultured Actinomycetota bacterium, assembly GCA_963834955.1. GTDB lineage: Bacteria > Actinomycetota > Actinomycetes > Mycobacteriales > Mycobacteriaceae > Mycobacterium. The sequence goes on along the minus strand of CAWIDX010000030.1, from coordinate 276,026 downwards.
TGCGCAGGCACATTTGGGCACAGCCGCATGTTGGACAGCAAGTTGATGCCTTCCAGGAAGCTGGCTGCATGTTCTTTCGGGCCCGTGATCGCTAGCCAGCCGGCGCGATAACCCGCGACACGGTATGCCTTGGACAACCCGTTGAACGTCAGACACAGGAGATCGGGCGCGACCGTCGCCACGCTGACGTGTTCGGCGTCGTCGTAGAGGATCTTGTCGTAGATCTCATCCGCCAACAGCAGGAGCTGATGCTTCCGTGCGAGATTGGCGATTTTTTCCAGGCTTTCGCGGGTGTAGACCGCGCCGGTCGGGTTGTTGGGGTTGATGACGACGATCGCCTTGGTGCGTTCGGTGATCTTCGATTCGAGGTCCTCGATGTCGGGATTCCAGTCCTGGGTCTCGTCGCACAGGTAGTGCACCGGCGTGCCGCCCGCCAACGAGGTCGACGCCGTCCACAGCGGATAGTCCGGGGCCGGGATGAGGACCTGATCGCCGTTGTCGAGCAGGGCCTGCAGGGTCATCGTGATCAGCTCCGAGACCCCGTTGCCCAGGTACACGTCGTCGACGTCGAACCGGGGGAAGCCGTCCACCAGCTCATAGCGGGTGACCACGGCGCGTCGCGCGGAGAGGATGCCCTGCGAATCGGAGTAGCCCTGCGCGTAGGGCAGCGCCTGGATGATGTCGCGCATGATCACGTCGGGCGCCTCGAACCCGAACGGCGCCGGATTGCCGATGTTCAGCTTGAGGATGCGGTGCCCCTCGGCCTCGAGCCGAGCGGCGTGGTCGTGTACCGGCCCGCGGATCTCATACAGGACGTCCTGCAACTTGGTGGACTGCACGAACGTCCGCTGCCGGTGGTGGTGGCTGGACGTATGCCACGGCAGCTGGTGAGTGGTCACGTCCACAATGGTGCCATTGATGTCCAGCGATTTAGGCCGGTGACTTGTTCACCCCTGGCCGGATGCCGTGAAATCGGTAGTCCCAGTCCAGCGCCCAAGCACGTAGTGTCCTGTCCCTACTTGCGGATACCACGACGCCGGCGTCGCCGGAAATCGCCACCGACTCCAGGTCGTCGGTGTGGCCGGTCAAGGTGCGCAGGCAGTCCCCGCTGGCCGTGTCCCACAGCCGCACTGTGCGGTCCTCGCTGCCGGAAACCGCGATGCGGCCGTCGGCGGAGATTGCCACCGGTTGATCGCATCGACGGCTTGCTGGACGTCACCTATCGTCACTCCGGCAAACGACTCTTGCCCGATGTGATCGTCGCTATCCAGATTTCGCAATTCAGATCTCCGAGCAAGAACATTTGGTGTCGTCTATTGCGGACAAGAAACCCAGCGACGGACCTTCTAATCACCACTGATTTCACCTGGCGCGCTGGACGGTGCCGTCGCACGCGATGACCATGGCCGTCATGTTGTCCTGGCTACCGGCCTGGTTCGCGGCATTGACGAGCGCCGCACACGCCGCTTCGACATCCTCGGCGGCGTTGAGAATCTCCCGTATCGCCTCGGCATCCAACACGCCGCTCACGCCGTCCGAGCACAGCAGCAGCCGGTCTCCGGTGCGAAGGTCGATGTGCGTCGTGTCCGGCCGAGCCGGGGAGTCCATTCCCAGAAAGCGAGTGAGCTTGTTCCGTCCCGGGTGGTTTGCGATGTTATCCATCGTGAGCTGGCCGGCGTCCACGAGAATCTGTGCGATCGTGTGGTCGGTCGTGAGGCGCGACAGCTGACCCTCGCGCAATAAAAAGGCCGGGCTGTCGCCTAAGTGCGAGACCACACACTGCATGCCTGTGATCAGCGTTGCAACGATGGTCGCTCCGGTCTTTTCGCTACGGGCTGCTAGTTCGTCGGACAGCCGTGCAATCGCTGCTGGTAAAAGGTCTTCGGCGGCTGACTCGTCGGATTGCCGCTGCTGCTTGACATACGCGGGTAATCGATTCACCGCATCTTGTGCGGCGAGCTCGCCACGGGGCACACCGCCAATGCCGTCCGACACGATGAAGAGGCCCGCATCAGCGTCGGCGCCCCACCGATCCTCGTTTTGGTCGCGAAACCTTCCGGTTTCGCTGGCCCCCGCGGATCTCAACTTCATCGATCACATCTCCGATCGCAGGGCTGCCGCCAAGGCCGGCGCGGTCCTGATTTTGCTGGGCGGATCCTCGGAAAGCGCTGCATCGATTACGTTCGCAATTCGCTTGGGCACCTTGGGATTGCGGTCGCGAACCGGGATGGCGGGCTGGGTCAACACAGCGAGGATGGGATCGCCGCCGCTTGGAACATCGCGTGGAAGTCTACCGGTCATCATCCAATACAGCGACGCCGCCATCGGCCACACGTCGACGTCGGGCTTTGCGTACTTGTAGTTGATGAGCTGTTGACGCGCCATGAAAGCGAAGGTTCCGGCCGCGGCTCCAGTAACCGAGTGGCCGGAGAGTCCGGCCCGGTCGAAGGCCTTGGCGAGCCCGAAGTCGCCCAACTTTGCGAACCCAATCGGGCCCGGTCCCGGACAGGCCCGCTACCATCGGACCACGGATGGTGCCGCGACGGCAACCGCCGAAACGGCACCGGCATCCGATCCTCACGACCGCCAGGTGTGCGCAGTCTGCGGATGAACACCCTGCGCACGCGCCCACTCCGCGAGCTTCACAACACCGAGGCGCGAACCTGGACAGGTTCGCTGTCAAACCAGCTCGATCTGCGTCAACTGTTGCCGAACCCGACACAGCTCGACACACCCTCCTGGTCCGCCACTTGACCGCCCAAGGTGTGCCGCCGTCCGCGTTCTCGGCGCTGTCGGCCCTGGTGGCCGGGGTGCACGCGGGTGGCGCCCTCGAACCGTTGTGGGAGCAGGCGTTGCGGGTACTCGACGACTTCGCCGCGGGTAGCGCTTCACCGCAGAAGAAGCGGCGCGCGTTCTGGAAACGGGGCTAGACCGCCGATGCCACTGCCGCAGCACGCCGAGCCGCGACTGCCTCTCAGGCCTCGGACACCGGCACATCTCGGCCCCATTTGATGTCGCGTGACCGATACGAGACACTCACCGCAGGCCAACTAGACGCAGCCGCAGGAATTTCAGGCAATCGACGGGAAGTGAACACAGTGAGCCGCAACCGTGTCGCTGCTCTGTTGCTGTCGGGTGTCGCGAGCATCCGCACGATACGGCGCGGCGCGCCGCTTGTCGTCGTCACGATCATGTGTGTGCTCGTCGGCTGCTCAGAGCCGACCAGGGCGTCAACGATAGCGACGGCGACCGCCGCAGTGCCCACGTCAACCACACCGACGCCGACCGCCACGGCGTCCACGCCCCCGACCGCGCAGCCGCGGCTGGCACCCCACCCCGCTCAGCTGGCCGACGACCTGGTTGCCGACGAGCTGGCGCTGCGTGATCCGTCGACGACGGAGGCGGTGCTGGTGGCGGCGGCGCGCCGCCAGCAAGTGGCCTACCGCGCCCTCGGACGGAACCCCCAGTGGGACGCGATCACGCGCCCGCGAATCCCGCCGTCGCTCCTCGAGGTCTACGACCGCAACGTCGACGCGCGGCGGCAGTTCGAGGTGATGAACAATGGCCAAGCGCACGACACGCTGCCTACGTGGCGCATCGACCCGCCGACGCCGGCCGACGCGCTGCTGAGTTACTACCGCGAGGCGGAGGCGGCGTCCGGCGTCGGCTGGAACTATCTGGCGGCGATCAACCTCATCGAGACCGGCTTCGGCCGCATCGCCGGCGTGAGCACCGCAGGCGCGCAAGGCCCCATGCAGTTCATGCCCTCGACGTTCGCCGCCTACGGCGGAGGCGGCGACATCCTCTCACCGCGCGACAGCATCATGGCGGCCGGCCGCTACCTCGCCGCTAATGGCTTCGCTAACGACCGTGATTACGCCCTCTACCGGTACAACAACTCGAACCAATACGTGCAGGCAATTAACCACTACGCAGTCGTGCTTGCAGCCCATCCCGCTGCGTTTGCCGGGTACTACCGGTGGGACGTCTACTACCACACGACTGCCGGGGACGTGCTTCTGCCCATCGGTTACGCAGCGATCTCACCGATCCTCGTCGGGGACTACCTGGCGACCCACCCGCAGTAAGCCGTCGGGGCCTAGCTTCACGGTCCCGTGGGACGACCGCAGCGCCTACCGTGGGTCCGTGCGCTGGATCATCGACGGCATGAACGTAATCGGGACGCGTCCGGACGGTTGGTGGAGGGACCGCGGACGCGCGATGGCTGCACTCGTCGACAGTCTCGATCGCTGGGCCGAGGCTGGCGGCGAGGAGGTGACAGTAGTGTTCGAGCGGCCGCCGACGCCGCCGATCGACTCATCTGTGATCACGGTCGCGCATGCGCCAAGGGCAGCCGCGAATTCGGCCGATGATGAGATTGTGAGACTCGTGCAGGCGGACAGTAGACCGCAGGAGATTACAGTCGTGACCTCGGACAGCGCGCTCTCCGACCGGATCCGGGCAGCGGGTGCGTCCGTCTACCCGGCGGAGAGCTTTCGCGGCCTCATCGACCCGCCGTGAGCGTGCAAGGCACCCAAGCCATAGCGCGTCAGCGCTTGCCCGGTGGTCGAGCGCCGCGGGCGATCCCGAGGCCCTTCACCGTAGGTGCGGCGGTGCTCGTCATCGCCGTCCTCCGAGGACTCTGGTTGTGGCGCTTCAACACTCGTGCTCTGCTCGGCCGGCCCGGGCGGCGCCGTCGCTGCCGGCGTCGGTGCAGTCGGCACGGGAGCGGACTTTCCTGCGCCCGGCCGCTTGGCGCCCGCCGCTAGACCCAATCCCTTGACCGGCGCCGGCTCGGCCTTGGCGGCGGGTTCCGTTGCGGCTGCGGGCTTTTCGGCTGCCGGCGCAGCCTTTGCGCCGGGCCGTTGGGCGCCTGCCGCCAGACCCAGTCCCTTGACGGGCGCCGGTTCTGTTGCAGCAGCTGTCTTTTCGGCAGCCGGTGCAGCCTTCTTCGCACCCGGACGCTTCGCCCCACCGGCGAGTCCCAAGCCGGTCACGGGCTTGGCCTCTTTCTGCTCGGCCGGCAGCGGTCATCTCCTCAGCCGGCGCAGGTGCCGTCGCGGTCGCGGCCTTGCCGCCGAGGTCAACCGCTTCGGCCGCTCTTCTTCGGCGGCAGCTGCACCGCGTCGCGGTCGATCGCGGCCAACAGCAGCTGAGCCACGTCCAGCACCTCGACGCCCTCGCCCTGACCGGCGTCCTGACGGTCGGTGAGGCCGTCGGTCATCATCACCCGGCAGAACGGGCAGCCGGTGGCGATCTTGGCGGAGCCTAAGTCCGTTCCGACCGTCATCAGCGCCTCGTCGACGCGCTCATGGTTGACGCGTTTGCCGATGTGCTCTTCCATCCACATCCGGGCCCCGCCCGCGCCACAGCACAGGCCGGTCTCGGCGTGCCGCGGCATCTCCTTCAATGCCGCCCCCGAGGCGCCGACGAGCTCGCGAGGTGCCTCATAGACCTTGTTGTGCCGGCCCAGGTAGCACGGGTCGTGGTAGGTGACGTCCTGACTCACCGGCGCAACCGGCACCAGCCGCTTGTCGCGCACCAGCCGATTGAGCAACTGGGTGTGGTGCAGCACGGTGTAGTTGGCGCCCAACTGCTGGTATTCGCGGCCGATGGTGTTGAAGCAGTGCGGGCACGTCACCACGATCTTGCGGTCGACCGTCTCCACCCCCTCGAACACCGAGTTCAGCGTCTCGACTGCGGTAGCAGCGAGCTGCTGGAAGAGGAACTCGTTGCCCGATCGGCGCGCCGAGTCGCCGTTGCAGGTTTCCTCGGCGCCCAGCACCAGGTACTTGACCCCGGCGATCGACAACAGCTCCGCGACGGCCTTGGTGGTCTTCTTGGCCCGGTCCTCGAACGCGCCCGCGCAGCCCACCCAGAACAGATACTCGTAGCCGTCGAAGCTGTCGGCGTCCACCCCGAACACCGGGACGTCGAAGTCGACCTCGCCGATCCAGTTCAGCCGTTCCTTAGCGTTCTGCCCCCACGGATTCGACTTGGTCTCCAGGTTCTTGAACAGCACCGCGAGTTCGGAGGGGAACTCCGACTCCATCATCACCTGGTAGCGGCGCATGTCCACGATGTGGTCGATGTGTTCGATGTCGACCGGGCATTGCTCGACGCACGCGCCGCACGTGGTGCACGACCACAGCACATCGGGGTCGATGACGCCGCCCTGCTCCTCGGTGCCGACGAGCGGGCGAGTCGCCTGAGCCGGCCCGGAGCCGGGCACCCGGCCGAATCCCGACTCGGGCACGTGATGGCCCTCTTCCTTCGGGGTCTCGAGATCCAGACCCTCCAGCGGATAAGGCTTCTCGCCGAGGATGTACGGCGCCTTGGCCATCCAGTGGTCCCGCAGGTCCATGATGACGAGCTTGGGCGACAAGGGTTTTCCGGTGTTCCATGCCGGGCACTGCGACTGACAGCGACCGCACTCGGTGCAGGTCGCGAAGTCGAGCATGGCTTTCCACGTGAAGTCCTCGATCTTGCCGCGGCCGAACGTGGCGTCTTCGGGCGGATCCTCGAAGTCGATCTTCTCGCCGTTGTGTTCCATCGCCAGCAGCGGGCCGGTCCCGTCGGGCAGCCGCTTGAACGTCACGTTGATCGGCGCCAGGAAGATGTGCAGGTGCTTCGAGTGCAGCACGATGATCAGGAAGGCAAGCATTACGCCGATATGCAGGAGCAGCGCGACAGTCTCGAGATACTCGTTGCCGGTGGGTCCCAGCCAAGCCAAGGCCTTGCCCATGCCGCGGGAGAAGAAGGCAGCCCAGTTGTACGGAAGGTTGCCGTTGTTCACCGACGACCCGCGGAACAGCGCGTAGGTCCAGATGACGTTGAAGATCATGAACAGGATCAGCCAGGCGCCTCCGGTGTGAGAGCCGTAGAAGCGTGACTCCCGTCCGTGCTCCTTGGGCTCGGTCCGCAGTCGGATGATCGCGAACGTGGTGATGCCGAGCAGCACCGCGAGCGCGAAGAAGTCCTGAATGAAGCCCAGCGCGGGCCAGTGGCCGATGATGGGAATGGCGAACTTGGGGTCGAAGAGCACGCCGTAGGCCTCGATGTAGACCGTCAGCAGGATGAAAAAGCCCCACATCGTGAAGAAGTGAGCCAGCCCGGGAATCGACCAGCGCAGCAGCCGGGTTTGCCCGAATACCTCCTCGACCTGTGTCTTGATCCGCTCGCCGATGTTCTCCGTGCGCCCGCTGGCCGGCTGACCCGAGCGGATCAGGGTGAAGAGCCACCAAGCCCGTCGGGCGGCGAACAGCACCACCACTGCGGTCAGCCCCAGGCCCAGCACAAGCCTGATCAATTCCTGCGAGTGCTCCACGCCGTCGCCTCCCCAGGTACGCGTAAGTTACTCGAGAGTAACTTCCGTTAAGTTACTGGTCGGTAACTTAACCTTGTTGCCTGCTCATAGTGTCATCCCGGCGCGCGCGGCGCGACCAAGGCATGCCTTAGTTAGCAGGTGACAGCGTCGCCCGCAGCATCGACAGCAGCTCCGAGCGCGACTCGGCGCCGAGGCGGCGACGTATCCGCGCCACGTGATGTTCGACGGTCTTGGCGGAAATGAAGAGCTGCGCGCCGATATCCCGGTAGGGCATGCCGAGCAACAGCAGCTCAGCCACCTCACGTTCGCGCTCGGACAGCCGCGCCGGCGCACCCGTCCCCGTGGACGGTTTCGAAGCGGCAGGTTGGGACGCCGGAGCTGCCTCGTCGCCCGGCTGTTCGTCGACCGCAGTGGTCTTCAAGTCGCGGGCCAACTGCAACATTGCGCCCGCCACCCGGCTGTCGGGCGTCTGCAGCGCGGCCTGGCTGGCCAATCGGGTGGCGTCCCAGGTGAGCCCGTATTCGGCCAGTCCGCGCGCGGCTGCGCTGACGTCACCGACGTCGACACTGTTGGCCAGCACCCGAAGCCACACTCGGCCGGCGTTCGCCAACGCCTTCGCGAACTCGCTCGTCCCGGCCGCCGTCGTCAGTGCCTGCCCGTGTGGCGCCACCGCCTCCGGCGAGTTCGTCAGGATGCCGGCGTGCACACCCGACCAATGCAGCGGGACGGACCACAGCACCGGGTTGCCGAGCCGATCGAGCAGTCCGAAAGCCTGATCCAACGTGTGACGCAGCCGCTCCACCTGGCGCAACCGCCCAGCGGCCACCCACAGCTCACCCAGCGGCAGCAGCGAATACAGGTCGACGGCATACTCCGCCAGCACCTCCATCGCCTGGTACCAGTGCTTCTGCAGCGCACCCCCGTCTCCGGTGCGCCGCGCGATCCCGGTCTGCAGCGCCGCCAGCCACAACGCATCGCGCCCGTGCAGCGCCGCATCCGACAGACCTGCGACGTCAGCGGCCGCCGAGGAGAGCTGGCCGTCGAGCATCTTGACCCACGCGAGCAGCAGCCGGTGTCGATGACCAACCATTCCGTCGCCGCCCGCGCGCACGGCCCGTCCGATGATGCTGCGGGCGCGCACCGGATCCCCGCCGTGCAATGCCACCAGAGTCGCCAGGGCGGCCGGAGTGTCCGGCGTGACACCTCGGGCCGATTGCTCGCCGATCAGGGATTGGCCGAGTCGACCGATGGCAACCGCGAACGGCTGGTCCATGGTGAGCAGCAGCCCGTCGGCCAGGCTCTGGGCCGCCCGTGTCGCGGTGGTCGGTGGTCCGCCGCCGTGCGCCTCGAGCGCGGCAAGTGCCGCGTCGCGGTCGCCGGCGCCCAGGAGCACGACGGCGCCCGCTGCACTGACGAAGGCATCGGGATGCGGGCCGAGCCATCGGAACAGCTCGGCCGCCTGGCCGGCGTTGCCATCGTGGACGGCAACCGAGGCCGCGATCCGCACTGCCGCCGCAGTTTCGGCGTCCTCGCCGGAAGTCAGCAGCTCATCGGCCAGCTTTGCGGCCGTCGCGCAGTCCCCGGTGCGGGCGAGGGTGTCTGCAAGCGGCGCCGTTAACCGGATGGCGCCGGCATCGACGGCGGCGCGGTACAGGCGCACGGCGTGGGTCTGTTGCCCTGCCGAAGCTTCGGCTTGCCGTGCCAGCACGTCGGCCAGTCGCTCGTCACGCATGCCGTGTTCGGAGAGTCGCAACGCGAGGTCGTCTGACAGCGTGGACATCTCCAGTTGTGATTCCAGCAAGGCGCTTTCGATCCCGCGGTGGCGCGCTGCCCCGACCACCTGCGCCACGGCGCGGTGCACTGATCGCAGAAACGTCGGGCTGTGGGACGGCTCGATCAGGCCGGTACCGCGGGCCCGGTCCACCAGAGTCCGACCGGTGTCGGCCGGCACTTTCAGCGCTGCGGCGACGTCGGCGGCGCCGAGATCGGGGCTCAGCGAGCCGATCAGCAACGCGTCCAACACGGCTTCGTCGACGGTGCGTAGCCGGTCGATCATCGTGAACCGGGCGGCCTGCGACATTGCGGCCGCCGAGCCGTCGGCACCAGTGCGGATCGCGGACAATGCGGCCTGCACGAGCAACGGCACACCGGCCGTGGCCGGGATCAGGCCGCGACTGATTTCGGGGGGCGGCGGGCCACCGATGGCTCCCGTGATGAGGCGGTGCAGTTCGCTCGGCGGCAACCCGCCCAGCACGACGGCAGGGTTCTCCCGCTCGATGGCGAGCGTGAGCGCGCGCAAGGCGACGTTGTGTTGGTAGGGCTCGGTAGCCACGACGACGGTGCTGGCCGCATCGTTCACGCGGTCGTTCAGCGCGGCGAGTTCGTCGTCATCGAGAAGGTGGGCGTCGTCTATCACCAGCGCCGCCTGATCGGCTGCCTCTTCCGGCCGTGGTGGGCGCGTCATCACCGAGATACCCGCCGCCCGCAGTGCCGACCGGATCGCGGTCAGCGTAGTGGTCTTGCCGGTGCCCATGCCCCCGACGACGACGAACTTGGCGGGCGTCGTCGGCGCGGCGGCGATTGACTCGACGACATCACGGGCAGTCGGCGGAAGGTCGTCGGCCGGACCGCTCATGGCATTTGCTTACTGGCTGGCTTACGGGCCGGCGTCCGGGATGACGGCCGGCGGTTCGAATGTCGTCGTAGGAGGCGGTTCGACAGCGGTGGTCGGCGGCGGCTCCACGGTGGTGGTGGGCGGCGCCTGGGTGGTGGTGGGCTGCGTCGTTGTCGTCGGGCGGGTGGTCGTCGTGGTCGGGCGGGTGGTCGTCGTGGTCGGTTGGTGCGTCGTCGTGGTCGGTTGCGTCGTCGTGGTCGGTTGCGTCGTCGTGGTGGTGCTAGTCGTCGTGGTCGTCGTCGGTGACGAGGTGGTGGTCGTGTTGGGCTGCGACGTAGTCGGGCCCGGCGGCGGTGGGGGCGGCGTGACCACGGTGGGGCTGCCGTCGCTGCCGGTGACGGTCACCGTCTCGGTCAGTGGTACGCCGGGCGACTCGGGATTCGTGACGGCCGTCGACGTGCGTGGACCGCTCTGATCGCCGATGCCGCGACTGCCGCTGGTCAACGTGTAGATGAGGCCGCCGGTCACGATCAGCAGCACGGTCGCGGCCGCGGCGAAGATCAGCTGAGGCCGGCGATACCAGGGCAGCGGCTCCTCGGCTGGCAGCGGCGGTCCGTCGGGCGGCAGGAACTCCATCTGCGGCCGGGCCCCGGTGCCGGTGACGGGCTCGTAGTTGTAGTCGGCTCCCGTGTACGGCACGGGTTCTTCGCCGGTTCCGTCCTCCTGCGACCAGGCCAGCGCGCGGAAGGTGGCCGAGGAGGCGCCGTCGGAGGCTGATTCGGCCGCCGTGACGCCGGCTGTGCCGGCCGCCCACGCGGTGTCGGATGCCGCGGCAAGGCCGGTCGGGGCGTTGGCGTCCAGGCCGCGGTCGGCGACCACCGCGGCGCCCGCCGCGATGTTGAGCGCGGGCTGCGGTGTGGTGACCACCTCCACGCGGAAATGCTCGGACAGTCGCTGGGTGATGAGCGGGATCGCCGCCCCGCCGCCGACCGTGGCGAGGGCCGACAGGTTGGCGATCTGGACCCGGTTGCGCTCCAGCACCCCCTCAAAAGCGGCGATCACACCGGCGAGGGGCTCGCGGATCAGTTGCTCGAGTTCGCTGCGGGTCACCCGGATGTCGGAGTGGTAGCCGGGTAGCTCGACGGGCAGTTCGGTGGCGGTCTGCGCCGACAGGCGTTCCTTGGCCAGCCGGGCTTGCTCGCGCAAGTTGGTGAGCGCGCCGACGTCGGTGGTGCCCGAGGCGTCCGTCCCGCCCGACTGTTTGATGTCGGCGAGCACGTGCGTGAGGAGCGCCTGGTCAATCAGCTCACCGGAGAATTCGGTGTAGCGCGACGTCTCGTCGATCGGGTGCAGGTCTGAGGCGGCGTCGGCGAGCGTGATGCTGGTCCCGCTGCCGCCGAAGTCCAGGAGCGCGACGATGCCGCTGTCGGGTAGGCCGGGGCTCGTCTGCAGGGCTGCCAGTGCGGCGACGGAGTCGGGGATGAGCGGCGCAGGCATGCCGTTCGGTGACAGGTTCGGCTTGACGCGCAGCGTCGACCGCAACGCACCGATCACGGCGGGCCCCCAGTGCGCCGGCACCGCGATCGCGATGTTCGACGGGGGAGTGGCGCCGTTGACGGTGTGAACCATGGCGTCCAGCGCTTCGACGAGCAGGCGGTCGGCCTGATGCGACGAGCCGTCGGCCGCCACGATCGGCACCGGGTCGCCGACCCGTTCCACGAACCCGGACAACACCAAGCCGGGCTCGGTGAGATTCGGGTTCTCGGACGGCACGCCAACCTCGGGCGCACGGTTTCGGAACAGGTTCAGTACCGCCCGCCGCGTCACCGGGGGATTTCCCACGCGCGCCGCGACGAGGTTGGTCATCCCGATCGACAACCCCAGCGAGTCGGTCATGTCCCTCTTCCTGTCGTTCCTGTGACGCGTCGGCGGCCGTTCCTCACGATAGCGACTGGCGGAGTCGCAGGCATTCCCCATCCCCTAACCACCATAAAGCCCCTAACGACTAATCCCCTAACGACGCTCTGCTCGGAGTGGGTTTGACACCGATCCGTTATTAGCTGGTTACGGGATAGCATTGGGCCAGTCAATCTGCCGGGAAAGGACAGTGTGCTGATGGCCAACGCGCTGCTCGACTTCGTCATGTCGGTAGTGCGCGAACCCGACGTGGCTGCACGTTACGCCCAGGACCCTGCGCAAGCCATCGCCGACGCCCACCTGACCGGGGTGACCAGCGCCGACGTCAACAATCTCATTCCCGTCGTGTCGGAGTCGCTCTCGATGAGCGCACCCGCGTTTGGCGGCGCGGACGTTTCTACCGCCGCCGATGGGAACATTTGGGCCAGCGGCGCGGCAACCGCCGCGTTCGACGCCTTCGCCGATCATGTGCCGGACGCCGGACATGCGGTCATGGACCCGGTCGGCAGCGTGGTCGACACCGGCACTGCCTCGGACGCCGGCACGGTCTCCGACGCCGGCGCCGATCTGCCCGCACTGGATCCGGTGTTCGACCAGCCGATGTTCGACGATGTGGTCGACCCTGTCGCTCCGCACGTCACCGAGCCGCTGGATCACGGGCTGGCCGACCACCCGGCGCCCGGCTTCGACATCTTCGAGTAGCACGGACGACCCGTCGCCTCCGGTGACTGCGGCAGCGGGTCAGATTTCTTCTGCCGGACAGGTTGCGGCTGCGGACAGCCCTTGTGCGCGGTCGAGTTGCGGTCACTCGGGACGCAGCATTCGCCAGTGTGAGGCCCGGACTTTCGCGAAACCGACGTCTTGCAGACGGTTCTCGGCGTGTCGTCTGCAGAACGTCGATGTCGCCCATTTGTCGGTGGACGTTGGCGCAGTGCGCGCACGGGAGAGGTGTTCATCGGAAGCGAGGCAGTGGCCGGACGTCACCCGACATGAACTACACCGTTCCCCCAGTCTCCGACCGCTAATCCCCCATGTCCCCTAACAATCCCCTAATCACCTAATCAAAGTTGCTGAAGCACCCCAGCACGTAGCCGTCGAGGTAGGGGTATCGACCCCGTTTCGGGGGTTGATGCGGCTCCATACCGTGGTTCTCAGATCACCGGATGGCCCGGTGACGGGATCAACCCAGACAGGACCGAAAGGCACTTCGATGATCAGCTTGATCGACTTCATCCTCAACCTGTTCCGCGACCAGAACGCGGCCGCGGACTACATCGCTCACCCCGAGCAAGCACTGCTCGACGCGGGCCTGGGCAACGTGGCGCCGGCGCAAATCGCCGCGGTGGCCGCCACCGCGGTGCCGAGCGTGGCGCTCGGCCAGGGTGACCCCGTGCTCGGCCTGCAGCGTGCGGTGTCGAATCAGTGGGGATTCGAGCCGGTGTACGCGCCGCAGCGGGTGTTCGCGCCGGAAACCAACACCGACTTGCTCAGCGGTAACCGGACGGACACCGACCTGGCCAGCCACAACAACGTCCCGTTGTTGAGCCCCGACGCCGGCGGGGACGTGCAGCAGGGCGGCTTCAACCTCGACTTCAGCGACTTGACGCTCGGCAACAGGACGAGCGCTGAGGGCGACGGTGCTGTGGCCATCGGCGACGAAAACGACGGTGACATTCTCAGCGGCGACGGGTCGGCGCTCGGCGACGGGAACTCCGTCGACAACACCGACGTCCGCGCCGGCAACGACTCGATCGTGACGGCCGGCGACCGCAACGACGTCGATCAGGACGCCACCCGAGTGAACGGCGACTACTCCTCGACCCACGACGGCACGGTGATCCAGACCTCGGGTCACGGGACGACCTCGTCGTCGCAGGGCAACGCGACCGTCGTCGATGGCAACCAGACCACGACGAGCATCGATGGGACTGGCAACGCCAGCGGGGTGGACGACAGCACCAGCGTCACGCACACCTCGACGACGACCACCACCACCGTCGACGACCACTCGTTCGACTACGACCGCTCGGTCGACTACGACTACAACTCGACGCAGACGCACACCACGACGGTTGAGGACAACGACGCCTACAGCACCAATGTCAGCGACAGCTACACCAGCTCGTCGGACGACACCTCGGTGCACACCCATCAGAACTCCGGCATCGACGTCGGTTTCTGATCCGGCAATCCAACCGCAGGAGCTGGCGGGGACCGCAATGGTCCCCGCCGGCTTTCTGCGCCTACCGTGGACGAGTGAGGTGCAGACGTGACACAGCCGAATGACCCGCGCCAGGTCCGGGTCATCGTCGAGCTCATCGATCACACTCGCAAGATCGCCGAAACCAACCGCCGCGACGACCTCGTCGAGCGGCTGGAGAAGGCACGGGAGCGCATCGGCGACCCGCAGATTCGCGTCGTCATCGCCGGGCAGCTCAAGCAAGGCAAGAGCCAACTGCTCAACTCCCTGCTGAACATGCCGGTCGCTCGGGTGGGTGACGACGAATCCACCGTGCTGACCACCGTGGTGCTCTACAGCGAGCAGCCCGCCGCAAGACTCGTTGTCGCTACACCGGACGGCGGCGTCGAGTTAGTCGAGATCCCGACCGGTGATCTCAAGAACGATCTGCGCCGCGCCCCGCAGGCGAATGGGCGCGAAGTGCTGCGCGTCGAGGTGGTGGCGCCGAGCCCTCTGCTCAAGGGCGGCCTGGTTTTCATCGACACTCCCGGGGTGGGCGGCCACGGCCAGCCGCACCTGTCGGCGACGCTGGGCTTGCTGCCCGACGCCGACGCGATCTTGATGGTGAGCGACACCAGCCAGGAGTTCACCGAGCCTGAGATGACCTTCATCCGGCAAGCGTTAGAGATCTGCCCGGTGGGTGCGATCGTCGCCGCCAAGACCGACCTTTACCCGCATTGGCGCGAGATCATCGCCGCCAATCAGGCCCACCTGCAACGCGCTGGGATCACCGCGCCGCTGATTCCCGCCTCGGCGTTGCTGCGCAGCCACGCCATCCAGCTCAATGACAAGGAACTCAACGAGGAATCGAACTTCCCGGAGATTGTCAAGTTTCTCAGCGACAAGGTGCTCTCCCGCGAGAACGACCGGGTCCGCGACCACGTGCTTCTCGAACTGCGCTCGGCCGCTGAGCATTTGACGCTGTCCGCCGACGCGGAGCTGTCCGCGCTCAACGACCCGGACGCACGGGCGCGGCTGACGGCGGACCTGGAGCGGCGCAAGCAGGAGGCGCAGGACGCGCTGCAACACACCGCGTTGTGGCAGCAGGTGCTCAACGACGGTATCGCCGACCTCACGGCCGACGTCGACCACGACATGCGCTCGCGGTTCCGCGCCATCACCCAGCACTTCGAACAGGTCATCGACAACTGCGACCCGACGCTGCATTGGGCCGAAATAGGTGCCGAACTCGAGCAAGTGGTCGCCGAGGCGGTCGGCGACAACTTCGTATGGGCGTATCAGCGGGCCGAAGCGCTAGGCGCCGAGGTGGCCCGCACCTTCGTCGAAGCCGGTCTCGACGCGATCAAAATTCCCGATATCAGCGCCCGCGAGATGGGCGCCAGCTTCGATGGGTTCAAGTCGCTGGCCCGAATGGACGCCAAGCCGGTGAGCGTCAGCAACAAGGTGGTCAGCGGCATGCGCGGGTCCTACGGTGGCGTGCTGATGTTCGGCCTGCTCGGCTCATTGGTCGGCCTGGGCCTGTTCAATCCGCTGTCGGTGGGTGCCGGTTTGCTGTTGGGCCGCAAGGCTTATAAGGAAGACATGGACAACCGCATGCTGCGAGTGCGTACCGAGGCCAAGAACCATGTGCGGCGGTTCACCGACGACATCTCGTTCGTGGTGTCCAAGGAGTCCCGTGACCGGCTCAAGAATATCCACCGGCAATTGCGCGATCACTATCGCGGGATCGCCAACCAGATCAGCCGCTCGCTCAACGAGTCGCTGCAGGCCACGATCGCCACAGCCCGGTTGGAGGAAAACGAGCGCAGCGCCAGGGTGGCTGAACTCGAGCGTCAACTGAACATTCTTCGCCAGGTGGCCGAGCAGGCGAGGAAGTTGGCGCCGCAGCAGAATTCGCCCGTGTAACCACCGCCCGTAGACTCGGCGAGCGTGAGCACGAGCGATCAGGTGCGCGCGATCTTGGGCGGGACCATCAGCGCCTACCGCCACGATCCCGCCTACCGCCACCGCGACGACGTGCATGCCGAACTCGAGCGCATCGGCTGGCGGCTCAACCAGCCCATCCGCATCGCGCTGGCGGGCACACTGAAGGCCGGCAAGTCGACTCTGGTCAATGCGCTGGTCGGGGAGAGCATCGCGCCCACCGACGCGACCGAGGCGACGCGCATCGTCACGTGGTTCCGCAACGGGCCGACGCCGAAGGTGACCGCCAACCACCGTGACGGACACCGGTCGAACGTTCCGATCGCCCGCAACGGCGGCTTGACGTTCGATTTCGGCAGCCTGGACCCCAACGACGTCATCGACCTCGACGTGGAATGGCCCGCCGCCGAGCTCATCGATGCGACGATCATCGACACCCCCGGCACCTCGTCGCTGAACAGCGATGTCTCGGCACGGACGCAGCGGTTGCTGGTCCCGGATGACGGCGTGCCGCGCGTCGACGCCGTCGTCTTCCTGCTGCGCACGCTGAACGCGGCCGACATCGCGCTGCTCAAGCAGATCGGCGAGCTGGTCGGTGGTTCGACGGGCGCCCTCGGCGTGATCGGCGTGGCCTCGCGTGCCGACGAGATCGGCGCCGGCCGGATCGACGCGATGCTGTCCGCGAAGGACGTCGCGAAGCGGTTCACCGAAGAGATGGACAAGACAGGCATCTGCCAGGCGGTGGTTCCGGTATCGGGTCTGCTGGCGTTGACCGCGCGGACGTTGCGCCAGAGCGAGTTCATCGCGCTGCAGAAGCTGGCCGGCGTCGAGCCCGCCGAACTGGCCAAGGCCATGCTCTCGGTGGATCGATTCGTCCGGGAGGACAGCCCGCTGCCGGTCGACGCGACCATGCGCACCCAGCTGCTGGACCGCTTCGGCATGTTCGGTCTCCGGATTTCGATCGCGGTGCTGCGATCGGGTGTCGACGATTCGGTGGCACTTGCCGACGAGCTGCTCGAGCGCAGTGGATTGTTGGCGTTGCGTGATGTCATCGACCAGCAGTTCGCGCAGCGTTCCGACCTGCTGAAGGCGCACACGGCGCTGTTGTCGCTGCGGCGTTTCGTCGAGGTCAATCCGATATCGGCGACTCGGCAGATCGTCGCCGACATCGATCCGTTGCTCGCCGACACGCACGCGTTCGAAGAGCTGCGTCTGCTGAGCCAATTACGTTCGCGACCAACGACATTGAACGACGACGAGATGGCGTCGCTGCGCCGGATCATCGGCGGCTCGGGCACCGACGCGGCCAGTAGGCTGGGACTGACGGCCGAGGCGCCGTACGACGGGCCGCGCGCGGCCTTCGCCGCGGCGCAGCGCTGGCGTCGCCGCGCCGAGCATCCGCTCAACGACCCGTTCACTACGCGAGCCTGCCGGGCCGCGGTGCGCAGCGCCGAGGCGCTGGTTGCGCAGTACTCCTACTCCTGAGGACAGCTAGTTGCCGAGCAGCCCCGCTGCGTGGTCCGCCTCGTCGGGCCGGACCGGACTCGGCCCGGACGAGCGCACCGACCACGTCGAGACCCGTCCGTCGGGTCCGGTGAGTCGGCCCGACGCCAACGCCTGATCGATCATCGCCCGCACTCGCTCTTCGTCATCGGCCTTGGCGGCGAACAAGATTCGCAATTTCATGCCGTCGCCTGAATCGCTTACACCGGTGTGATGCGGCGCCAGCGGACACGGCGGGGGGTGATCCCAGTGCCCGCACAGCGCGACCGTGATCGCACCGCCGGGCGCGTTGGGGTCAGCGTCGCGGTCCAGCGCGACGACGGCCTCGTGTGCGTAGGCGTGGCGCTCCGGCGTCACGGCCCCGGCATCGGCAGCGTGATGTCCGGGATCGTGATCGTTACCGGCTGGTGCTGGTTGTGGCCGTCGTGGTCGTGACCGTGGAGGTGGTCGGCGGCGCCGTTGTTGTCGTCGTTGTGGTCGGCGTTGTGTTGTTGGCGTTGTTGTCGTCGGTGAGTGCGTCGTGGTCGTCGGCGTCGGCGATGTGGTGGTCGGCGCGGTGGGTTCCCTGGTCTCGGTGATCGTAGGCGGGCCCGGCGCTTGGGTCACGGCCTGGTGGTGGTGGTGGTGGTCGTCGTTGTCGTGGTCGTCTCGCCGGTGGTGTCGGAATCACCGGCCGCCAGTTTCACGACCGCGTAGACCACCAGCGCGAGGATGACGGCAGCCAGCATGCCGAGGAAAACCAGCGCCGCCGGCTTGCGATACCACGGTGGCGGCTCCTCCGGGGGTTCGCCGTAACCGCCGTAACCGTGCGGCTGCTCAGAGTAGTAATTCGGGTCGTCGGGTGGCCCGTGGCGTGACACGTCGCTGATGGTAACCGCTCGGCGTCAGTATTGCGGTGGGCGACGCGGCTGCGGCTGGACGCTGATCGGCGACCGGGTGACGGGGGTCCTGGTGACATTGATTTCGGGCGGTTCGTCCGCGGGGGGTCGCGCGGTGGGCGCGACGGGCGGCGGCGCGTCGGCCGACGGTTGCTCGACGGTGCTCGCAGTTGGAGACGGCGGGGGTGCGGATGGGGACGCCGACGGCTGATCGGTGGCGCTCACCGGTGGCGGGGTCGCGGATGGGGACGCCGAGGGCTGATCGGTGGCGCTCACCGGTGGCGGGGTCGCCGGCCTCGGCGAAGGTCTGGTCATCGTCTGCTTTACGGGGTCGGGCGTCGAGTCCTGGGACTCGCGTGAGACCAGGAGAATCACCGACACCAGGATCGCGATGAGCGCGACGCCGATCGCCGCGAGAGCCATGATGGCGCTCGTGGACTGGTACCACGGGTCCCGCGGCTCGTCGTCGGCGCGCGCGTCCGAGTCGACGAACCCGAGGTCGTCGAATTCGTCGAGGTCCACCCACAGGTAGCCGTACTCCTCGGCCGGCTGAGTGTTCGCCACGTGAGGATGCTACGGCATCGTCACGTCAGCCGCGGCATGACCTCGGCTGCGAGCAGCAAGCAAGCCTAGGTGGACTAGAAGGCCTCGACGCTTTCGATACTGACGAGCATGCCGTGCCCCGTGGAGTCATTGGTGAACCGGGTGCCGCTTTCCATGGCGTCGATGGTCCACCCCTGGGCGTGGTAGATGCGATAGTCCAGCGTCACCGTCGGGATGTTGCCGAGGTTGCCGACGATCCACTGCAGGTCGCCGCCCGAGGTGACGTTGACGCCGTTGGCGGGCGACCCGTCGCGGATGGGGGGATTGGCGAACTGCGCCTCGCAGCCGACATCGTCTGCGGAGATCCGGCATCGGGTCTGGCCGGACTTGGTCTCGACGTACACGTAGCCCTGCGCGTCGGCCGGCAGCGTATCGCCGCCGGGCGCTGCGCCGGGTGTTGACGGCGGGGCGGGCAGGGATGGCGACGTCGTGAGTGTCGGGCGGGTGGTCGGGAAGCTCGGTTCGGTGGGGCCGGTGGGCACCGCGACTGGCTTGCCGTCGGTAAACGTGCTGCAGCCGGCACCGAGTGCGGTCGCCGCCACCAGGCACACCGCTGCAACGTTGAGCCTGGCCATGTCGCGGATCTGCACAGTTCCCCCTAGTGCCGTCGCGTCAAGGCTACGCACGAAGTGACGGCAGTGGCTGTAGTGACGCGCGCCTACGATGCACCACAAACAGGTACCGCAGATCCTCGGCGCAAGAGAGACAGAGCAATGGTCATCGACGTGTGGATGCAGCACCCGACCTCGCGCTTGTTGAAGCAAGACATCTTTGCCTCATTGCGGCGGTGGACCGGCGATTCGATCCCCGACGACGACATCGGCATCGACGTGACGGTGGCAGCGATGGACGCCGCGGGTGTCGGCTTCGGGCTGCTATCGGCATGGTCGGCACCGAATCAGGAGCCGCTGATCAGCAACGGCGAAGTGGCCGGCTGGGTGGCCGCCCATCCCGGCCGGTTCGCCGGGCTGGCGTGCGTCGACCTGGACCGGCCGATGTCGGCCGTGCGCGAGTTGCGCCGGTGCGTCACTGAATTGGGCTTCAAGGGCCTGCGCGTGGTGCCCTGGCTGTGGAACGCGCCGCCGACGGATCGGCGCTATTACCCGCTCTACGCCGAGTGCGTCGAGCTCGGTGTCCCGTTCTGCACGCAGGTCGGCCACACCGGGCCGCTGCGGCCGTCGGAGACCGGCCGGCCGATTCCGTACATCGATCAGGTCGCCCTCGACTTCCCCGAACTGACGATCGTCTGCGGCCACATCGGCTACCCGTGGACGGAGGAGATGATCGCGGTCGCGCGCAAGCACGAGAACGTCGTCATCGACACCTCGGCGTACACCACCAAGCGGCTTCCTCCCGAACTCGTCGCGTACCTGAAAACCCTTAGTGGACAACGCAAAGTGCTGTTCGGCACCAACTACCCGATGATCTCGCCGACGCATGCGCTCGACGGACTCGGCGAGCTTGGGCTCAGTAGCGAGGCGCGAGAGATGTACCTGGCGGAAAACGCCCGACGCGTCTTCAACCTGCCGTAGCCGGTCTACGTTCTGTCGAGGAGGCCGCTGCCGCCACTAATCGCGCGCGAGCGCGGTGTACCCGTCGGCGAGGCCCCGCAGCTGCCCCGCCCCGTCACCGCTGAACGACGAGCCGTGCATCACGGCCAGCGTTTTGGGCTGCAGATCCGCCAGCTGATGCAGGGTCGGCGCGAGTGTGGTGGTCAATCCCGTGGCGTGGAACATGCCCTCGGCCGCCAGTGCCGGTTCGACGAGATCGGCCTCGACAAGGGGCGGAGGATTGCCGACATGCGTGAACAGGTCGCCGGCCAGCAGCGTGCCTGTGGTTTCGTCGAACCACAGGCCGCTCTCCCAGTTGTGCGGAATGTGCGGGGTGGGGATGAACTGCAGCCGGTGCCCGCCGATGTCGTGGGCAGCGGCCTCCGGTGCGGCCACTGGCGGACGGTCGCACATGTCGGAAAGCGACACCATGATTCCGAGTGACCCATGGATCACCTCAGCGTTCGGCGCCGCGGCCAGCATCATGTTGACCGCGCCACACTCATCGGCTTCGACATGACCAAATGAAATCCATCGCAGCCGCTCCAGCGGGATCACCCGGGCAATCGCTGCCGACACCAAGGGAAACAGCTGGCGCATGCCGCAGTGAAACAGGAAGGGCTCCTCGCCCGTAAGCAGGAACTGATTGAATGTAAACCCCTGCTCGGTGATACCGGGTACCCAGGTTGAGAATCGGAAGATGCCCGGAGCTATCTCGTCGACGTCGGTTTCCATCGCTTGATTGTCCGCTGCCGCAACCCCGCGCGGAAGGTGCTCGAGGCCTCGACGGTCTGCCGGCTCTGATCAGGTGACGAGGGCGAGCGCGTGCGCGCGACGCAGCTTGCCGGATGGCGTCT
Source organism: uncultured Actinomycetota bacterium (assembly GCA_963834955.1). GTDB lineage: Bacteria > Actinomycetota > Actinomycetes > Mycobacteriales > Mycobacteriaceae > Mycobacterium. The sequence goes on along the minus strand of CAWIDX010000030.1, from coordinate 254,654 downwards.
TGGGAATGGCTCCGGGACCCAGCACCACAACGTTGCGGGGACGCACGTTGACTTCGGCGACCACCTCGTGAGCGACGTCGCGCTGGATCCGGCGCGATTCCGCCGCGTCGTCATGCGCGGTGGATTCCACGGCGACGGCGAACGTTTCGCGACGATGCCCGGCATGCATGCGCACCGCGACGGCACACCCCGGTCGTACCCCAGCTACTCGTCCCGCGGCACGTTCGATGTCGGTGGGATAGATGTTGCGGCCGGCCATGATGATGACGTCTTTGACCCGGCCGCAGACCACCACCTCGTCGTTCTCCGTGAGGTAACCCAAATCGCCGGTGTCGTACCAGCCCTGGTCGTCTTGGGCCGCGACGAAACCGGCCACCGTGGCGTAACCCAGCGTGACGGATGCGCCACGCACCTGGATGACGCCGACGCCGCGGGCCGGCAGCACGCCGCCGTCTTCGTCGATGACGCGCACTTCCATCCCGTTGAGAAGATGGCCAAGTGTGGCCAGCCGCCGGGTCTTTCCCCGGGTCGCCGGTACCGCTCGGCGCAGCACGGCGAGTAGGTCGGCGTCGACTTCGTCGACGATAAGGCCGGCGCCGCAGTCGGTGAAAGACACCGCGACGGTCGTCTCGGCCATGCCGTAGGCCGGCAGGATGGCCTCGCGACGCAATCCGAATGGCTTGCCGGCCTGGCACAGGTCCTCGACGTCGTCGGGATCGACCTGCTCGGCGCCCGAGAGCGCCCACCGCAGCGACGACAGGTCGAACTGGCCAGGTTGAGCCTGCTTGCGGAGGCGTCGGGCGAACAGCGTGTAGGCAAAATTGGGCGCCGCCGTCATCGTGCCCTTGTACTTGTCGATGAGCTTGGCCCACAGCAGCGTGTCGCGCAGGAAGTCCATGGGCGTCACTTTGACCAGCTCGGCGCCGAAGTACATCGGCACCGCCAAGTACCCGGTCATGCCCATGTCGTGGAACAGCGGCAGCCAACTCACGATCACGTCGGTGTCGATGTCGACCTGGGCGCCGGTGATCATCGCTTCGGCGTTGGACACGAAGTTGCGATGGCTGATCTGCACCGCCTTCGGAGATCCGGTGGACCCCGACGTAAGTTGCAGCAGCGCCAGGTCGTCGTCGTCGGTGTCGACCGGGTTGATCGGGCGGCTGTCGAATAACTGCCCGATGATCAGGACCCGCATCCCCAGCTGGGACAGCACCGGGGCCGCGGCCATGAACGGATCGGAGATGACGACCGCTTTGGCGTCGATCATATTGACGACGGCGGTGGTCTCCGCGGCCCAGCGCTGCAGGTCGGTGCGCGGCGTGGGCTGGTGCAGCATCGTTAGGGTGGCACCGCGCATCCAGATCGCCTGCGCAGCCGGGGCGATCTCGACGGGCGCGCCGGCCAGCATCGCCACGGCGTCACCGGGCCCGACGCCGGCCGTCGCCAGGCCACCCGCGATGCGGCGGGCACGCTCATGTACCTCACCCCAGGTATGCCGAACCGGGGCGTGCGGCTCCCCGGTCACCATCCCCTTGCGACTCGAATGCGCGGTGGCATACATGGTTTCGGTGAATTTGCTCACGGGCGCCTCCGATCTGGGACGTTGTGCGAGACGACCGCGGTGTCCCTCTTTCGTCACGGCGATGACTCCGCCGCGCACCCAGAGAGTATCGAGAGAACCCCCGGATTCACGTCATTTCGCTGGTCAAACCGCTCGACCGTTTCGGAAGCGTTTCCAGAAAGAGAGGGCGCGCGGGAACAAATCCGCCCGCCCGCCCGTTGCGATGTTCGACAACTTGAGCGAGACAGGCTCAACTCCAGTTGACTCAGCCACCGCGGCGAGCGCAAACTTGAGCCTGATTCGCTCAGCAGACGTATCCATTTAATCGCAGGAGGAAACACCATGGCTCGTGCGGTCGGTATCGACCTCGGGACCACCAACTCCGTCGTCGCGGTTCTCGAGGGTGGCGACCCCATCGTCGTCGCCAACTCCGAGGGCTCCCGCACCACGCCGTCGGTCGTCGCGTTCGCGCGCAACGGCGAGGTACTTGTTGGCCAGCCCGCCAAAAACCAGGCCGTGACCAACGTCGATCGCACCGTCCGGTCGGTCAAGCGCCAGATGGGCACCGACTGGTCCATCGAGATCGACGGCAAGAAGTACACCGCTCAGGAGATCAGCGCGCGCGTTCTGATGAAGCTGAAGCGCGACGCCGAGGCCTATCTCGGCGAGGACATCACCGACGCGGTGATCACCACGCCCGCCTACTTCAACGACGCCCAGCGGCAGGCCACCAAGGAGGCCGGCCAGATCGCGGGTCTCAACGTGCTGCGCATCGTCAACGAGCCGACCGCCGCGGCGCTGGCCTACGGGCTGGACAAGGGCGAGAAGGAACAGCGGATCCTGGTGTTCGACCTCGGTGGCGGCACGTTCGACGTCTCGCTGCTGGAGATCGGCGAGGGCGTCGTCGAGGTCCGCGCCACCTCGGGTGACAACCACCTGGGCGGCGACGACTGGGACGACCGCATCGTCGAGTGGCTGGTCGACAAGTTCAAGGCCAGCGCGGGCATCGACCTGACCAAGGACAAGATGGCCATGCAGCGGCTGCGTGAGGCCGCCGAGAAGGCCAAGATCGAGCTGTCGAGCTCGCAGAGCACCTCGATCAACCTGCCCTACATCACGGTTGACGCCGACAAGAACCCGCTGTTCCTCGACGAGCAGCTGACGCGCGCGGAGTTCCAGCGGATCACTCAGGACCTGCTGGACCGCACCCGCAAGCCGTTCCAGTCGGTGATCGCCGACGCCAACATTTCGGTGGCCGACATCGACCACGTGGTGCTCGTCGGTGGCTCGACCCGCATGCCCGCGGTTTCCGATCTGGTCAAGGAGATGACCGGCGGTAAGGAGCCCAACAAAGGCGTGAATCCGGACGAGGTCGTCGCGGTCGGCGCGGCGTTGCAGGCGGGCGTGCTCAAGGGCGAGGTGAAAGACGTTCTGCTGCTTGATGTCACCCCGCTGTCGCTCGGTATCGAGACCAAGGGCGGCGTGATGACCAAGCTGATCGAGCGCAACACCACGATCCCGACCAAGCGGTCGGAGACCTTCACCACGGCCGACGACAACCAGCCGTCCGTGCAGATCCAGGTCTATCAGGGTGAGCGTGAGATCGCCTCGCACAACAAGCTGCTCGGCAGCTTCGAGTTGACCGGCATCCCGCCGGCCCCGCGCGGCGTGCCGCAGATCGAGGTCACATTCGACATCGACGCCAACGGCATCGTGCACGTCACCGCCAAGGACAAGGGCACCGGCAAGGAGAACACGATCCGAATCTCGGAGGGCTCCGGCCTCTCCAAGGAGGAGATCGACCGGATGATCAAGGACGCCGAAGCGCACGCCGAGGAGGACCGCAAGCGTCGCGAGGAGGCCGACGTCCGCAACCAGGCCGAGACGCTGGTGTACCAGACGGAGAAATTTGTCAAAGAACAACGGAGCCAGTCCGAAGGCGGTGGTTCGAAGGTTCCCGAGGACACGCTGAACAAGGTCGACGCGGCGATATCCGACGCGAAGACGGCACTCAACGGATCCGATATCAACGCGATCAAGTCCGCGATGGAAAAGCTCGGCCAGGAGTCGCAGGCGCTGGGACAGGCCATCTACGAGGCGACTCAGGCCCAGCAAGCCGCTGACGGCGGCCCAAGCGGCGACGGTGCTGACGACGTCGTGGATGCCGAGGTGGTGGACGACACCGGCCGGGAGGACAACAAGTGAGCCAGCCGAACGAAGCGCACGAACCGGTGACCGTCACCGACAAGCGGCGCATCGATCCGGTGACCGGCGAAGTACGCGAAGGAGCCTCCGGCCCGGCCCCCAGTGGGCCGGCGCCGGAGTCTCCACCCGCGGACACCGATGAGCCGCTTGCGGAAAGAGGATCTGACACGGCCGATGCGCTCGCCGAACTGACCGCGGACCTGCAGCGTGTGCAGGCCGACTTCGCGAACTACCGCAAGCGCGCGCTGCGCGACCAGCAGGTCATCGCCGATCGCGCCAAGGCCGCCGTCATCACCCAGCTACTGGGGGTGCTCGACGACCTGGATCGTGCCCGCAGCCACGGTGACCTGGACTCTGGGCCGCTGAAGTCGGTCGCCGACAAGCTGACCAATGCCCTGCAGGGGCTCGGGTTGGTTGCATTCGGCGACGAGGGCGACGAGTTCGATCCGTCGTTGCACGAGGCCGTGCAGCACGAAGGTAGTAGTGATCAGGCCGGGTCGCGCCACATCCTCGGCAGCGTGCTGCGCCGCGGTTACCGGCTTGGTGAGCAGGTGTTGCGCCACGCGATGGTCGGGGTCGTCGACACGGTCGAAGAAGAGCCGGAAACCGACGACGCGGCCGGTAATGCCGACGCGGTTGCGGATGAGACCGCAGAATCAGAGTCAGCAAGCTGAGCCTGGGAAGGAGGTGACGCCGGATGGCCCAACGCGAATGGGTCGAGAAAGACTTCTATAAGGAGCTGGGCGTCTCTCCTGATGCCAGCCAAGACGAGATCAAGAGCGCCTACCGCAAGTTGGTGCGCCTGCACCCCGACGTCAATCCGAACAATCCCGACGTCGGAGGAGCGGTTCAAGGCGGTGTCCGAGGCGTACAACGTGCTGCGTGACCCCGCCAAGCGCAAGGAGTACGACGAGACCCGCCGGCTCTTCGCCGAGGGCGGGTTCGGCCGCCGGTTCGCCGGCACCAACTTCGGCGGGTTCAGCGGTGGTGAAGGCACCGAGTTCAATATCAGCGACCTCTTCGACGCTGCTGGGCGGACGGGCGGCAGCAACATCGGTGACCTGTTCGGCGGATTGTTCGGGCGGGCGGGCGCCACTCGACCCAGCCGACCGCGGCGGGGCAACGACCTGGAGACCGAGACCGGACTGAACTTCCGCGAGGCCGCCAAGGGTGTGGCCATGCCGTTGCGGCTGACCAGCCCGGCACCCTGTACGAACTGCCACGGAAGCGGCGCGCGACCGGGCACCAGCCCCAAGGTGTGCGGCACCTGCAACGGCGCCGGCGTGATCAACCGCAATCAGGGCGCGTTCGGATTCTCCGAGCCGTGCACGGACTGCCGCGGTACCGGCTCGATCATCGAGAACCCCTGCCCCGAGTGCAAAGGCACCGGCGTGGCTACCCGCACCCGCACGATCAACGTGCGGATCCCCCCGGGTGTGGAGGATGGCCAACGGATCCGGCTGCCCGGCCAAGGCGAAGCCGGCCTGCGCGGGGCTCCGTCCGGCGACCTGTACGTCACTGTGAAGGTGCGACCCGACCCCGTGTTCGGCCGCGACGGTGACGACCTGACCGTGACGGTGCCGGTGAGCTTCCCCGAACTGGCGCTCGGCACAACGCTTTCCGTGCCGACTTTGGACGGTAAGGTCGGTGTGCGCGTGCCGAAAGGTACCGCCGACGGACGCATTTTGCGGGTCCGCGGTCGCGGCGTGCCCAAGCGTAACGGCGGGGGTGGCGACCTGCTGGTCACCGTGAAGATCGCGGTGCCGCCGAACCTCGAGGGCGCGGCGCTGGAGGCGCTGGAGAAGTACGCCGCCGCGGAGAAGGCGAGCGGGTTCGATCCGCGGGCCGGCTGGCAGGGGGCGCACCGATGAGCGCTTGCGCGAAGAGAGACAGCACCGATGAGCGCTTGCGCGAAGAGAGACAGCACCGATGAGCAACTCCTCGGAAAGTGCACGCACATTCCTGATTTCGGTGGCCGCGGAGCTGGCGGGGATGCACGCGCAGACACTGCGCACCTACGACCGGCTGGGGTTGGTCAAGCCGATGCGCAGCACGGGCGGCGGCCGCCGCTATTCCGAACGCGACGTGGAACTGCTGCGTGAGGTGCACCGTCTCTCCCAGGATGAGGGCGTCAACCTGGCCGGCATCAAGCGCATCATCGAGCTGACCAACCAGGTGGAGGCGCTGCGGTCCCGACTACGCGAACTGGCGCTTGAGGTCGAGGAACTGCGGGCGAACCAGCGTCGCGACGTCGCGGTGGTGCCGAAGAGCACCGCGCTGGTGGTGTGGCAGCCACGGCAGTCGCGTCGCACGTAGCCGGGCGTCGACTGAGAAAGTCCCTGCGTCGACTAGCTTTGCTCCCCGACGTGGATCGAGAACGTCGCGGTGGCTGATTCGCCATGGCGGGCGACGCGATAGGTGCCGCGGCGCAGCGAGTCGGTGGGCGCGCACATCGGCTCGAAGCAGATCACCTCGTCGTCGCTAGGCGAGAAGACCTGCGCGGCGGTGTACCCCTCGTCGAAGTGCACCTCGATGCGTCGGTTCCCGCCGGAGATCGCGAACACCGAGCCGGGCTTCACATCGTCGTAGCTGTTGTCAAAATAGTTGTCGCCCAACGTCTCTGTCGATGCCGAGCGTACCTCCGTCTCGCCGGTGGGAATCATCCACGCGTTGACTGGGCAAAGTCGCATGTCCGGCAGCTCCATCTGCCAGTCACGCCGTGGGACGTCGGGGATTCGCAAATACGGGTGGAACCCGAAGCACAGCGGCACATCGGCCTTGGTCGTCGGCGTGACGGTGGTACGCACTGTGAGAACACGGTCGGCGAGGGTGACGTCCACCGTCAACAAGTGCGGAAACGGGAAGCTGACCAGGAGCCGGGGGGTGCCTCCGTAGTCGAGCTCGGCGGAGAGCCGATTCTCGGTCTGCTCCGTGACCTGCCAGCCCTCGTAGGCCGCCAAGATGCCGTGGATGACCACGCCGTGCTGGTCCGTGCGCACGCCTCCGATGCCGGGCGTCAGAGTGACCGCCGCCTTGTCCACGGCATAGGTGTTGGCGCTCAACCGGTTGGCCCACGGATACAGGATCGGAATCCCCATGGTCTTGCCGGTTGTCAGGTAGGCGTGCAGCCCGCGGCGTTGGCCGAGAATCTCTACCCCGTCATCTTTGAGCGAGGTGCCGACCATGCCGGCGGCCGGGACATAAACCGCGGTAAGCGGTGACGACGCGTCGCGTAACGTGACTTCGGTCAGGTCAGGCATCGTCGGATTGTGTCATAGGCCACATGCCTCCAACTAATTCGAGGTCACCGGGTCGTGCTGAATGTGCTCGGGCGGAGCACCCTTGGCGATCAGAGCGGCCTTGGTGGCGGCCACCATCTTCGGCCCGCCGCTGATCAGGATCTGCCGGTCGCCCCAGGCGCCGTAACGGGTCACGACCCCGGGCAGTCGCCCCTTCTGGCGCACATGCAGCCCCCGCGGCGGATGCACGTCGGGATAGTCCGCGGCCCACGGCGGGTCGCTGTTGTATTCGGACACCGGCGACACCGACAGCCACGGGTTGTGCGCGGCGACCTGCCATAGCGTGCGCAGGTCGTAGAGCTCACACGGGTAGCGGGCGCCGAAGAACAGATGCACCCGCGGGTTCTCGCCGAACCGGGCCAGGTCCATGATCAACGCCCGCAGCGGCGCCAGGCCGGTGCTGCCGGCGACCATCAGAACGTCTTCGCCGGCGCGGTCGACCTCCATCGCGCCGTGCGCCGCCGACAGTCGCCAGCGCTGCCCCGGACGCGTTTCGCCGACGATCGCGGTGCTGACCAGCCCGCCGACGACCGCTCGGACGTGGAACTCGATCGCGCCACTCGGGTCGGCCGGGATCGCGGGGCTCAGATACCGCCAGCGGCGCGGACACTGAGGCACTTGGACGTTGACGTACTGCCCGGGGTGATACGACATCGGCCGATCGAGTTGGACGCGCACCACCGCGAGGTCGCGACACACCCGGTGATGTTCGACGACCGTGCCGTCCCACCAGGCGGGGCCCGATTCGGCATCGGCCGCACCGCTCATCACGCCGATGATCAGCGACAGTGCGTCCCGTGCCGCCTCTTCCATGGCGGTGTCCCACCGCTCGATCAGATGGCTGCGCAGAGTCGAATACATCGCCTCCTGCAGGGTTTGGTAATGCCCTTGTGTCACTCCGTATTTACGGTGGTCCCGGCCAAGCTGGGCCAGAAACGCCACGGGTGACTCGGCGCGTTGGGCAACCAGTTCGCCGAACACCCACGACATCGCGTGCGCGAAAGCGACGCGCTGGGCGGCCATCTCGGGCGGAAAAAGGTCGCGGATGGCCGGATCGATGGCGAACCAGCGGGTGTAGAACCGGTGCACCAACTCGACGCCGCCGGTCTGGGGATCGATCGCGGCCTGCAGCGCGCGCAGCGACTCTCGATCCTCCAGACCCACGCCCGCCGATTCTAAGCTGGCCGGCGCGATGAGCGCTTGCGCGAAGAGCGCGGGCCGCAGTGCGGCGACGACGACGAGCACCGCGCCCGCTACCGCCCAGCAGGTCAGCACGGCGACCGCGGCACCGCCGCCGGCGCCGTCGAAGAACGCGGTCGAGCGCAGCAGCGTCGCGTTAGCGCCCTGTGGCAACAGCTGGCCGAACGTGCCCCAACCGCTGGGCAGCATCTCCGGTGCGCTGCTAAGGCCGGACAGCGGGTTGCCCACCAGCAGGGCAACCAGCGCACCGGCGGCCAATCCCACTCGGCCGAATAGGTAGCCCAGACCCAGCAGGGGCAGCGCCATGGCGAGGATGCCCAGCCACAGCCCGCCGGCCACGCCCCAGAAGTTCTGGTCGATCGAGCCGAGCACGTAGCGCAGCACCGCGGTGATCGTCAGCGCGGCGAGGACCGAGAAAGCCGCGACCGCGGCGAAGCCCGTCCACCTGTTGCTGTTGAGCACCAGCACTAATGCGATAGCCGGCAGCAGACCCGCGAGCGTGATGGGCAATGCGGACGCAGCCAGGCCGGTGCCGCGGGGATCGTTGGCGGTGGGCGGCGCCAGATCCTCGGTGCGCAGCGTCACGCCGGCGTGCTGCGCTATGCCACTGCCGACCTGGCTGAGCATTTGGGCGACTGCCGGGCTGGCGCCGGTGGCGGTCAGCAGGGTCGGCCCGTCCCGTCGAACGACAGTCCGCCGTAGACGTCGCGGTTGCGGATCGCGGCGCGAAGCGCCGCCACGTCGGGATACGTGGTGACGCTGAACGCGCCGGGAGCGGCGCGGTCCAACTGCGCGGCCACCTGTCCGGAGTGGGGTCCGGCGGCCCCGATGGGCACGTCGTGCGGTTTAGAGCGGGCGGCCGGCAGGGCGAACGCGATCGCGACGATGGCGATGATCAGCGTGAGGCCGACGACGATCCCGGTGGCGCGGACGGCCGGTGGTGGTTCGGTATCACTGGTCATGGCTCGACCTTTTCATCGGTTGTTGAATTACTACCGATTCGAAGCGTAACCCCCACCCCACGATTTCAACAGTAATTGAAATGTTAGGGTCACGACATGACGGCACCAGCGAAAACGACCAGGCGCCGCGGTCGTCGGCAGGGTGAACCGGTATCGCGGGAGACCGTGCTGCGCGCTGCCAAACGACAATTCGCCGAGCACGGATACGAGAAATCGACGCTGCGGGCGATCGCGGGAGACGCCCACGTCGACCCCTCGATGGTGCTCTACCTGTTCGGCTCCAAGGAGCAACTGTTTCGCGAGTCGATGCGGCTGATTGTGAACCCCGACGTGCTGGTGGCCGCGCTGACCGAGGGGAGCGGCGACATCGGTATTGAGGCTGGCACCCGATTGGTGCGGGCATACCTTCAGATCTGGGAGGATCCCGAGACCGCTGCCAGCATGGTTTCGATGCTGCAGTCCGCGACGTCAAACCGCGACGCGCACGAGGCTTTTCGCGGGTTCATGCAGGACTACGTGCTGAGCGCGGTGTCCGGCGCGCTGGGCGGGGGACCGCAGGCGCGGCTGCGCGCGATGCTGGCGGCGACGAACCTCGTCGGCACCGCGATGCTGCGGTATGTGATGTGTGTGCCGCCGCTGGCGACGTTGGACGTGGACGAAGTGGTGGCATTGATCGCGCCCAGTGTGCAGCGCTACCTGACCGCCGATGCGGCGGAGCTAGGGCTCTAAACGAACGACTCGTCGTCACGACATTGATTCCCGCTTCGAGGAGCCGGACATAGTCGGGGATGGCTATGGCCGGGTCAATGGTTCACCCAGGCAGGAAAGAGCGGTGCAGCCGTGTGAACAAATATTAGGTTAAGGTATTCCGATGGCACTTCTGCGATGCCGTGGCCAGCTGCTCGACAAGCCGGTCTGATGTTGATTCTCCGATTCGACATGCGAGCTCCGGACAACGGTGCCGCCACCAGTGAGCTTTACGCCTGCGCGATCGAGATGTATGCGTGGGTGGAGAACCACGGGGCCGTGCTTGCGATGCTCGCCTCGGGCATCGCGGCGCGGACTGTGCGGTTGGCAATCTTGCTGGCTGCGGTCGTCATTCCGTTTTGGGATCCAGTGCGGCTGGCCGAGGAAATGAGCGATTAAGGAGAGAACGTGGGATCCAATCCACTTCGCATCGCCGTCTGGTCGACGGGCGGCGTCGGCTCGATTGCCATCGATGCGATCCGGCACCGGCCGGACCTGGAACTCGTTGGTGTGTGGGTGCATTCGGCAGAAAAGGTCGGGTGCGACGCCGGCGAGCTCGCGGGGGGTGCCCCGATGGGCGTGCTGGCGACCAACGATGCCGACAGCCTCGTGGCGCTGCGACCGGACTGTGTGGTCTATGCGGCCAGCGGCCCGGAACGCGATGCCGCCGCGGTGCCGGACTACCTGAAGCTGCTCGAGGCCGGAATCAACGTGGTCTCGACGACGTCGACGAGCCTGGTCTACCCGCCGGTCTACTTCGCGGCGACGTGGCGGGAGCAACTCGAGGCAGCGGCGAAGTCCGGAAACGCGTCGTTCTACGCCTCAGGCATCTTCCCAGGGTTCGCGTCGGACCAGCTTGCGCTCCTGCTGACGACACAGTCGAAGACGATCCGTACGGTGAAGGCGACTGAGGTCGCGCTCAACGACCACTATCCCGTGGCCAGCGTGATGATGGACGGGATGGGATTCGGGCGTCCGCTCGATTTCGAACCGATGCTCAGTACGCCGGGATTCATCGAAATGGCTTGGAACGCACCGATTCACCTGATGGCCGAGGGCCTCGGGGTCGAAGTACAAGAGATCCACGGGACACTTGACCGTAGGCTGACCGATCGCGATATCGAGGTCGCGTTCGGGACGATCGAAGCGGGTACCTGCGGCGCGGTCTGCACCCGCGCTGCGGGTGTCGTGGACGGCCGGGAGGCGATCGTGATCGAGCACATCATCCGGATGGCGCGGGATGTGGCACCCGACTGGTTGAGCTCGGAATACGACGCCACCTACCGCGTCGACATCGAGGGCGATCCCGACGTCCACTGCTCGCTGGCGCTGGGCGACGCCGAAGGGCACGGCGCCGGCCGGGCCGCTATGGCGGCTACCGCGATGCGTGTGGTCAACGCCGTTCCCTACGTCGTCGACGCGCCTGCCGGCCTGCTCAGCTCACTCGATCTGCCGCTCACGCTGCCCCGCCATGTCTTCGGGTGACGAGGCGCTCGTCAGGGCTTCGTCATGTCAACGACACGCGGCCCATGATCAGGTCCATGATGGGCTTGCCGGGCGCGAATGATCCGGTGAGAGAAGCCATTAGATGGCCGTTGTCGACGAGAAGGGTCACTCCGCTGATACCGCAGGCGGCGTCGCTGTTGAGGAAGGCCATCGTGTTGGCCATCTGCTCGGGTGTGTGGACATCGCAGCCAGTGGCGTCGCGGTAGTCCTTGCCGAAGGCGAGCCACAGGTCGGCGTTGGCCCGTGCGAGCGGCGTGTCGGTGGGACCGGGGCAGATTGCGTTGATCCGCACGCCCTTTGCCAACAGCGGATAGGCCTGCGTCGCGACGTAGGCGTTGATGGCCTGCTTGCTGAACCCGTAATGGATGAATCCTTCAGATTCGTGGGCGGCGACCCAGGCCTCTGCCGATTCATAGTCGGGCGTCGCCAAGAACTCCTGGAGTCGGGGGAGGTCGTTCTCCCATCCCATGCCGGCCAGTGAGGAGATGAAGCAGATTGCCGCGCCGCGCGGAAGTTGGCCGGCTGCCACCATTCGCTCAATGAGGTAGCGGTGGCCGATGAAGTTGATCCGCATCATATCTGGGCCGTCTGCGACGCCCGCGGCGGAGAACAGGGCGTGCACGGGTCCGCCTACCTGCTCGAGCGCGCGGTCGATCGAGGCCCGATCCCGCAGGTCGACTTGCAACGCCAGAGCGGTCTCATAGGGGATTGGTGCGTAGTCCATGACGACTACCTCGGCGCCGAGCGCAGCCGCCGTCTGGGCTGTGGCGGCACCCATGCCCGTCGCGCCACCCACCACGAGCGCCCGCTTTCCGTCGTACCGGAACTGCTCGATGCCACCCATTGATCTCCTCCTCGACCGCGCTGCCGCGAACGACTCTACCGGAACATATATTTGGTTCAAGTATGGCGGTGCCGTTGACACCCATAAGCTACGCACCGTAGCGTAATCGCAACAAATATTGGACTGTTTGTAAAGGAGCGCCGTGTTCGCTCTGCGCTTCGACATGCGGTCGCCCCCTATGGGTGCGGCGACAACGGAGCTGTATGCGTCGGCCCTCGACATTGCCCGGGATGCAGGGGCCTAGAAGCTGCGTGTCGCGACCACGGCCACGAGCCAGGTGCCACTCGTGCCCGCGCGATACTCCTGGTGTGTGATGTCACGCGGATGAGCTGCCACTGGCGTCGGATGGATCGGTGGAGGTGAGAGGTTCGCTTGACGATGCCGCACACGAAGTCATCGGATTTTCAGCTCCCGGGCGATCGGCTTCGGATGGCGGCTTGCTCAACCTCTCGCCACTGTGCGGCGGACTCCCTCCAGAGATCGCCTGGCGCTATCTCCACCGCGTTGAGAGGGTCGTCATGCCGGAAGACGCGCAGCCCGAGACTCTGGGAGGAGCGTTGCAGGAGATGTTGCCGACGACGGAAACGGCACCGTGACGAGTTCGACGGACATCTACTACGACCCCTTCGACTTCGAGATCGACGACAATCCGCATCCGGCGTGGAAGCGGCTACGTGACGAGGCTCCGCTGTACACAACGAGAAATACGACTTCTATGTCTTGAGCCGCTATGCCGACGTGGCCAGAGAACTGGCCAATTGGGAGACATACCGCTCGGGCAAGGGCACGGTCCTCGATGTTCTTCTTGCCGGCATCGACGTTCCACCTGGCATCCTACTTTTCGAGGATCCACCGCTTCACGATCTGCATCGGCGTTTGCTATCAAGGGTTTTCACGCCGCGGCGCATGGAGGCGATCGAGCCGCTGGTGCGGCAATACTGTTCGAGCGTGCTGGATCCGTTGGTCGGCGCGGGGCGGTTCGACATTCACCGCGGCGGGGGGCATCTCAGCTTCGGCCACGGGCTGCATTTCTGCCTGGGCTCGGCGCTGGCGCGCACCCAAGCCCGTGTGGCGATTGAAGAAGTGACCAAGCGTTGGCCTGACTGGGAGGTCGACTACGACAACGCAGTCATGGCGCGCACCGCGAGCGTGCGTGGCCGGGGACGACTACCCGTGACCACGGGCTGACTGCTGCTACTTGCTCACGCTGCGGTCTGCGATGCCACGCACCACGGTGTCACGGGAAATGATCAGCGCCGGGCGCGTGCCCTCGGCCCGCACGATGTTTTCCGGCATCCACAAAACGTCCATCACACAGCGCGACAGCATCTCGAGGGAGGGCGCATCGATGCGGATGTCCTTCGATCGGATCCCTTCGGACAGCAGCCCTTTGAGCTGGCGCAATCGCATGATGAACGCCAAGCCGGGATTCGGCGTATCGGGCGGAGACTGGCGCATCCACGCCAGTTGAATCTTCCACTCGTCGGGGAACTGGTCCAACGCGTTGATGTTGACCCAACTCAGCGCGTCCAGCTTCTCGACGGGGGTGGCGTCGGTGCGAATAACACTGGCGAATCCTCCGCCTGCCTTCTTGCCGAACGACTCCATGATGGATGCGAGCAGTTCGTCCTTGGAGCCCATCAGCCGGTAAACGGTGCCGGTGCCGAGGTTCGCCGCCGCAGCGATGTCTCGAATCGTCGTGACTTCATATCCTTTGCGGCCGAACTCCGCTCGTGCCACCGCTCGGACATGGGCGGCTTTGTCCCGGGCTTTCTGGCTGGCCTCGGCTTCGCTCTCATCTGTCCACGTTTTGATCGCTTCCTCGGCGACCGCGAAGGCACTGGAGCGATCCAACTCCTCATCGGTCGGAGGCCGACTGGCAAGACCCTGCAACATGATGCGGCACAAGACCGTCGCGGTTTGGTCCGCGGCCGAAGTGTGGCGAATGACGTCAAGCCCGACGTGCATCATGCTCTGGCAAATCCGGTCCGCCAGCGTCGGCAGGTCCAGATCCGGCCTGATGTAGCCGCTCCACCTGCCGGCGCGCAGTGTTTGCAGCATTGCCTGCTGGACCGTGGTGGGCGGCTGCTGGAGCAGTTTGACGAGCTCCCGATTCGAGCTCGGGGCTTCATAGAACGACATCTGCAGGGCTGCTCGATGCCGTACGGCACAGCGTGCGATTGCCGAACCCAACTCGATGATCTTCTCTGACACCGGCCGCGAATCCGGTTTGTCCAGCTTGTCGTGCGCCATCTCGCCGATGCGATCCAGATCCGCGTGATACCGCTGGACCAGCTCAACCAGGATCGCCTCTTTGGATTCGAAATGGTGGTACAGGCTCCCCGGCAGGATGCCCGCGGCGTCGGCGATCTCTTGCAACGATGTGCGCAAGCCCGAGGAGGCGATCAACGAGGCCGCGGTCTGCAGGATCTCGGTACGGCGCGTTCCGTCGTCGTAAGCATCCCCGGGATCGCCCACATGGTCTGGCTTCTGCGGCGTCACGCGGGAACGTCCGGACCGGCGAACCCGTACCAGCGCATCGGCATCGGCTAATTCTAGGCGAGAGGGCTCTGTGGAGGCTGCAGCCTCGGCCGTATGCTGAAGCCCCACCGCACCTCCCCGGCCGGGAATCCGGCGTAATCTGGGGCCAACCTGACCCAATGTTTGGTTCTATGCTACCAGACCGAAACCGCAGGCTGTGGAGCCGGAACCTGGCGCGATCAGCTCGAGGCCGGCAGCTTCGCGGCGAGATCGAGCACCGTGACGGTGTCGGTGTTTGGGCACGTCGTCCTTGAACTTGTCGGGGATGTGGCGCTCGAACATGTCGGGCGGCTCGACGAGGTGATCGTCAACGGAGACGAGGACGAAATCATCCATCTTCACGTTGTGGTCCTTCGAATCCCCGCCCGCGGAAACAATCCACGATCCCGTTGACCTCATCCGATTGACTGCAGTGCAAGCCGAACTTTCTGTCCCCCCCTGCTTTTTTTGTGCTGTTGGTTTCTCTGTCGCGTTCCTTCTCCCCCGCTCTGGGCTGGTGCCTGCCGCTTCGCTCCCGTCCTTGGCGCTTGCGCGGCGCCGGCTGCGGCCTGGTGGCCGCGTTGGCGCGTCTTGTGCGCTTGGCCGGCGCGGGCTGGCGCGCTGGTCTCGCGCCGCTCGTCGCCGCCGTCGTCGGTTCACCGTTCCCCCCGCGCCGGTCGTGCGCCGCGGGGCGCGCCGGTGGCGCCGGGCTCCGGGTCGCGCTGGCGGGGCCGTCCGGCGCGGCTGCGCCCGGCCCGGCTCGGCCCGGTGCGCCGATCTGGCCGGCGCTCCGGGGCCGGGGTGGGCGCCGGCGGGTCGCCGCCCCCGGCGGGCGGGGCCGGCTCGCGGGGCGCGCCGCTGTCGGCGGGGCGCCCGCGCGCCGCGCCCGGGGCGGCCGCGCCCGTCCGCCTGCGGTCACCGCGTCTCCTGTATCTGTTGTGGGCAGTCCTGTCGGCGTCCGCCGGCGCTGGCCGGCTGTTCGCCCCCGTCTCGGGGCCCGTCGCGCGGTCCGCGCGCCGCCGGCGGCTGGCGCTTTCTCCACCGGCGCGCGTCGCCGGCCGTCGCCGGTTCCACCGGCGCGTCGTCGGCCGCCTGCCGCGCCCGCCCGCGCCCCTTCCCCCCCCGCGCGCGTTCCCTGCGCTCGCCTTCCCGCTGCGCCCCCTCCCCTCCACCTCCTCCCCCGCTCCTCTGCCCCCACCCCTCCTCCCCTCCCCCACCCCCCCCTTCCCCCTTCCCGCCCTCCCCCCCCCCTCCCTCCCCTCCTCCCTCCCTCTCCCTCCCCTCCCTCACCCCCCCCCCTCCCCCTCCCCCCTCCCCCTCTCTCCCCCACCTACCCCTCCCCCCCACCCCCCACCCCCCATCCCTATCACTCCCTATCCCTCCCCACCTACCCCACATTCTCCCATCCACTACCTTCCCCCTCCACACCCACTTCTTCACACCCTCTCACTCCCACCACCCTCCCCCCCCTTACTGTGGACCAGATATTTGGTCAACAAGTGAGGCGGCACATGTCAGAGCCGACAGCCACTGAAGACATACCACAGAGCGTCAGGGATGCACAGGAGAGGTTCGACGCCGGCATGGGCGCCGACGGAGCCGCCTCACCGTATCCGTTGCTGAGTGAGCTGCGCGCGAAGGGAGCGGTTCATCCCGGGTGGCCGGAAATGGGGATAGCCGACAACACCGGGGACGGCCCGCCGATCTTCTCGGCGTACACCTTTGACGCCGTCAAGACTGTCTTCACCGACAACGCAACCTTCAGCACGCGTTGTTACGAGGCGATCGTTCGTCCGTTGCAGGGCCCGACCATCCTCGAGATGGACGAACCCGAACATCAGGTGTACCGCAAGCTGCACGAATATGCGTTCGCGCGCCCGTCGATGCGCCAATGGGAGGCCGAACTAGTACTGCAGCCGGTGCGCCCAGTGATCAGGAGGTGATTGCTCAGGTCATGACCTGATCGAAAGCTCGTCGTCGCCTGCCGGTGAGAGTCCGGTCCGGGTAGCTGTCAGGAGGCCCGGTAGCAGGCTGGCGGCTTGGTCTGGAAACGGGCCGGGTCGAAGCCCAGCGTCGAAAGCCCCGTTGGGGGAAGCAACTGAGCGGTCCGTAGCGGAAGCGAAGCCTGCCGCGTCGTTAGACATTGAGGGAGAGCCGAGCCGGGCGGTTCACGGTGAAGGCCATGGAAGCGGTGAAGATCCTGGAAGTGCAGCCGCGAAGGACTCCTCGGCGTAAGAGGGCGCGGAACGTTCAGACGGTGACGGCGGGAACTGGGGAGGCCCTCCCCGGCCGAAACGCACTGCGAATTGCGTGGAATAGCTTGTCCTATAACCGGTGTGGAGCCGGGAAGTGGATCGGGCGCCGGGAGGGAGTCGGAGGCGGTCGTAGTACCGATCGAGCCGTAGGACAACACAACCTGCGGTGAGGGAAGGGCCGCTGCTTCGTTCACGCGTGTGTCTGCAAAGGAGGTGCCCGGTGAGTGCCGATCAGGCTAGTTCCGCCGCTTCGGGGTCCGTGGTGGATCCGGTTCGTGCCTTGCAGCACACGCTTTACCGGTCGGCCAAGGCCGATCCGGGGCGACGGTTTCATGCGTTGCGGGACAAGGTCTATCGCAGAGATGTCCTGTGGCGGGCGTGGGTCGCGGTGCGCCGCAACAACGGCGCGCCCGGCGTTGACGGGACCACATTGGCCGAAGTCGAGGAATACGGTGTCGACCGGTTCCTCGATGAGCTGGCCGAGGACTTGAGGGCCGATCGGTGGCGTCCGTTGCCCGCGCGGCGGGTGCTCATCCCCAAACCGGGGACGAGCGAACAGCGTCCGCTGTCGATTCCTTCGGTCCGTGACCGTGTCGTGGCGGCCGCGGTGAAGATCGTGCTCGAGCCGATCTTCGAGGCCGGGTTTCTGTCGTGCAGTTTCGGGTTCCGCCCGAAGCGGTCGACACACGATGCGCTGCAAGTGCTCATCGACGAGTCCTGGCAGGGCAAACGGTGGGTGGTCGAGACGGACATCGCCAATTGTTTTTCGGCGATTCCGCATGAGAAGTTGATGCAAGCGATCGAGGAACGGGTCAGTGACCAGGGCGTGTTGAAGCTGCTGCGCGCGATGCTGCGTGCGGGAGTGATGGCAGGACGGGTCCGTGCGCCGTGAGGCGTCGGGAACCCCGCAGGGCGGTCCGCTGTCGCCGTTGTTGTGCAACGTGTACCTGCACCGGTTGGACCGGGTGTGGGACACCAGTGAACACGGTGTGCTGGTGCGCTACTGCGACGACCTGGTGGTGATGTGTCGGTCGCGGGAACAGGCCCAGGCCGCTCTGGAGCGGTTGACGGTCCTGCTGGGTGATCTCGGGTTGGAGCCCAAGGCATCCAAGACCCGCATCGTGCATCTGGTCGAAGGCGGTCAGGGAGTGGATTTCCTGGGCTTCCACAATCGGCTGGTGCGCGGGCGGACTCCCCGGTCGGCGCATTTGGTGTTCCTCGGTCGTTGGCCTTCGCGTAAGGCGGTCCAACATGCACGGGATCGGATTCGGTCGATCACCGCCCGGTCCCGTCTGCTGGTGCCGGTCGAGTGGATCGTGGAGGAACTCAACTTGTTCCTGCGCGGATGGGCGGGGTATTTCCGCTTCGGCAACTCCGCACTGATACTCGGCCAGATCAGGAACTATGCCTTGACCCGGCTCGCGCTGTGGCTGTCCAAACGGGGCAAACGCCGCCGAGCTTGGGGTTGGGGGATGACCCAGGTACTCAACTCACCCAACCACCTGGGCCTGATCAGCCTTGATGGGATCGTCGTCCCGCCCAGGCCGTTTCGGGCCTGGAAAGCCGAACGCCGCCGGTGAAGAACGTCGGTAAGCCGTGTGCGGGAGAACCGCATGCACGGTTTGACGGGCGGGGGCTGGAAACGGAAGCGATACCGGCCACGGTCGAAGCGAAAGCTGCCCGGGGGAAACCCCAGGCAGGAGCGCCCAGACCTACAGCCAAACCATTCGCCACCGCGCCAGCCCCCGACCCTCCTAGTTCGGGATTGGGCTGTTGTGGCGTGTCTGCGCTGGTAGGGGCGGTGACCGCGGCATTGTTCGGAGTTTGTGAAGACATCTGAATGATGCCGCGGTCGCCGCGGCTCATAGCGTAGACCCTGATCGGTGGCGGACGGAGTTCTCGGCGGTGATCGATCGGATCGCGCCGCGATTTCGCCCGTTACGAGCCGCTGCGGCATGCCGGCGAGCTGATGGCTGGGATGGTCTCGGGCCTGGACCGCAAGAATTGCTGGACGATCGCCGAGCACCGTGGCGATGCCAGCCCGGACGGGTTGCAGCATCTGCTGTCGCGGGCGAAATGGGACGCCGACGGCGGTCCGCGATGATCTGCGTGACTATGTCATCGACGCGTTCGGCGACCCGGGCGCGATCCTGGTGGTCGACGAGACCGGCGACGTGAAGAAGGGCATCCACACGCGTCGGGGTGCAGCGCCAGTACACCGGCACCGCCGGGCGGATCGAGAACGCCCAAGTCGCGGTGTATCTGACCTATGCCGCACCCGCGCGGGCACGCCCTGATCGACCGGGCGCTTGTACCTGCCCGCAGTCTGGGCCGACGATCCGGACCGCTGCGCTGACGCCGGAATCCCCGACCGACAGCAGTGTTTCGCCACCAAACCCACCCTGGCCGCAGCGCTGATCGACCCGCGCGGTGGCCGCCGGAAGTCCCCGCGGCGTGGGTGGCCGGCGACGAGGTCTACGGCGCCGACCCCCGGCTGCGCGCCGCCATCCGCGGCCACGGGCTGGGCTATGTGCTGGCGGTCGGCGGCCAACCGGCGCGTGCCCACCGCATGCCGGCCCGATCCGCGTCGATGCGCTGCCCGGCGCTGATGCCGCACACGGGCCTGGCAGAAACACTCCGCCGGTGCGGAGCCACGGCCCACGCGCTGTACTCCTGGGCCTGGTTCGCGCTGCTGGCCGAAGACGACACCGACACCGGCTCCACCATTTGCTGATCCGCCGCAACGACGCCACCGGCGAGCTGGCCTACCTGCGCTGCTACAGCCCGCGCCCGGTCACCGCTGCACACCCTGGTCGCCGTCGCCGGACAGCGCTGGCGCATCGAGGAATCCTTCCAAGCCGCCAAAGGCCTGACCGGGCTCGACCAGCACCAAGTCCGGCGCTGGACCTCCTGGCACCGCTGGACCACCCTGGCCATGCTCGCCCATGCCTTCCTGGCCGTGGCCACCGCCGATCGAACGCGACACCGCAACCCACCACCGACGGGTCTGATCACGTTGACCGTCAACGAGTTTCGCCGCCTCTTCGACGCCCTGCTGCTGCGCCACCAACCACACCGTCGCCAGCCTGCTGGCCTGGTCACGATGGCGACGACAACACCAATACCGAGCCCGCCTATCCCACTACCGACGACGCGAAAACCAATGATCACGAACTACGGCTGCAGTACTAACGGGGCTTCGCCCCAGCCCGACGAGTCGTGTCTTTGGTGGCGTGGGTTGGGGGCTCCGGTCGGTCGGGGTGAGACCGTGACCGGGAAGCCCGGCCCGGTGTATGAACCGGCTATGCGGTTGGTTGGCCTGACTGGCCGCCCGCTGACCGGAGCCCATCATGACCGTAGCGCGATCTGTCGGCGATGTCCTGGCCGAGCATGTGGTCTTCGAGGTGGATTGCATCGACCGGATGTATCTGAACGTCTATGTGCCGCGACTGCAGTACGCGCCTGGGCTGATCGGCTACGTGCAGCGGCAGTTGGGGTTGCCGATCGCCTCGACCGCGCCGCTGGCCAAGATCACCGACGCGTTCAGCACCGCGGTGCACCGGTTCGCCCGTACCAACGGGGTGCCGTGGGTCGACTTCGCCAAGGGGCAGCGCAAGGACGACGTGATGCATGAGTACCTGGCCGGCTTCACCGCCAACGAGGGTGTGGTGTTCATCGGGCGCGCGCAGGAGAAGACGGCCCTGTTCCGCACCGAGAAACGCCGCGACGCCCACGGCGATTCCTACCCGTGGATCGTGAAGACCACCGGGCTGGTCAACCACTTCTACTTCTATTGCTACGACGACGATTTCGGGCCGTTCTTCCTCAAGTTCTGCTCCTACTTTCCCTACAACGCCAAGCTGTGCCTCAACGGCAACCACTGGGCGACAACGCCAGGCCGCCAAGGCCGGCATCGGGTTCACCGCGCTGGACAACGGCTTCGCCGCTGTCGATGACCCGGCGGCGCTGCAGGCGATCTGCGACCGGCTCGGAGAAGAGCAGATCGACGCGCTGCTGCGCAAGTGGCTGGCCCTCCTGCCGCACCCGTTCACCGCCGCCGACCGCGCCGCCGGCTACCGCTACGAGATCTCGATCCTGCAGGCCGAGTTCTCGCTGACCCAGATGCTGGACAAACCGGTCTCGGGCCGGATCTTCTTCGAGCAGGTCATCCGCGACAACCTCGACATCGGCCGCCCCGACCAGGTCGCCCTGATCTTCGACCGGCAAGCTGATCCGCCGCGGGCCACACCCGACACCGGGACCGTTCCGCACCCGGGTGATCACCGAGGGCGTCACCCCGAGCCTGCACGTGGACTACAAGCACACCAGAATCAAGCAGTACCACAAGCAAGGGAGGGCATTGCGCACCGAGACCACCATCAACAACACCCGCGACTTTTCGATCGGCAAACGGCTGACCAATCTGCCCGCGCTGCGGGAGATCGGCTTTTCCGCCAACCGACGTCTGCTGCACGTCCAACGACTCAGCCACGACCCGATCACC
Source organism: uncultured Actinomycetota bacterium (assembly GCA_963834955.1). GTDB lineage: Bacteria > Actinomycetota > Actinomycetes > Mycobacteriales > Mycobacteriaceae > Mycobacterium. The sequence goes on along the minus strand of CAWIDX010000030.1, from coordinate 233,051 downwards.
GGCGCCGACGCCCTGCACGCCATCACCGACCCGGTCACCACCGCCACCGGCACCCGCGTGCCCGGGCTGCGGCTGGCCGACCGGCGCAGCCACGCCCTGCTCTCCGCGCTGCTGGTGTTCCGCTGCCAGCCCAACGGCTTCGCCAACAAGGACCTGCGCGCGCTCACCGCCGAACTGCGCGGGCTCGACCCCGGCGCCGTCACCGCCGGGCAGATCACCTATGACCTGCGCCGGCTCAAACACCGTGGCCTGATCACCCGCATCCCGGGCACCCACCGCTACCGGGTCACCGACCACGGCCTGGACACGGCGAAATTCCTCACCACTGTCCATGACCGCCTCCTGCCCATCGGTCTGGCCGAACTCGCCGCCCCCGAGCACGCCCCGGGCCGTCTGCAAAGCGCCGCCACCGCCTACCGCAAGGTAATCGACACCCTCACCGCCACAACACAACTCGCCGCATAACCTAAACCCGACTCACCGAACAAACTTGACTCAACATTCCGGCTCCGCCGGCTTTAGCTTCGCTAGTCGGCCCGTTGGTCGAGCGCACTGTCGAGAAACTGCGCGACGCCAAGCGAGCGGACTTGGTGGCCGAAGTGTTCATGCCTATCCCGGTACGGGTGATCGCCGCACTTTTGGGCCTGCCGACGGCGGACGTACCGGAGTTTCACCGTCTGGGCATCGACCTCTTGGGGTTTCGGGCCGACATGGATCGCGCGCTTGCCGCTTCCGTCCAGTTGCGCGAGTACTTCGTCGGCATCCTTGCCGAGCGACGGCGCGATCCCCGCGACGACATGGTCAGCGTGCTGGCCCAGGCCGAAGTCGACGGTGTGCGGCTGTCGGACGAACAAATCTTCGGGTTCATGCGCAACCTTCTGCCAGCGGGCGCCGAAACTACCTCGCGGTCGACCGCGAGCCTGGCATTCGGATTGCTCACTCACACCGACCAGCTTGCGGCGGTCCGCTCCGACCGCGGCCTGCTCCCACAGGCCATCGAGGAAGGCATCCGGTGGGAAACCCCGTTGCTGAACTTCATGCGCGAGGCAACCCGTGACACTCAGCTCGGCGAGGTAGCGATTCCCGCTGGCGCAACGATGGCGGTCAACCTCGGCAGCGCCAACCACGACGAGAGCAGGTGGGACGAGCCCGAGCGTTTCGATATCTTCCGAGAACGAAAGCCCCACATTGGATTCGGCCACGGCGCGAAGGTGGTTTGGGTCTCCGACGGTTTCCGTGACCATCCGGGAGAACCCGAACGGAAGCACGGTGTTGGCGAGGATCCCGTGCTCGGCGCCCTCGATCGCGATGACGTTCGTCAACCCGACAAGGCCGGCCTTCGCCGCTGCGTAGTGTGCCTCCAGCGGTTGTCCGAACATCCCTCCTGATGACGAAATGAAGACGAACCGGCCGTACCCCTGTGACTTCATCACCCGGTATGCGGGCTGGCTCAAATAGAACCCGCCGTCCAGGTGCACGCGCAGCATGCGCCGCCAGTCTTCGGCCGACAGCTCGTCGAACGGCACGCTGTTGAATATCCCCGCATTGCTCACGACGGCATCGAGCCGGCCGAACGTGTCGACGGCGGTGCGAACGATCGCTTCTCCGCCCCCAGGCGTGTCCACCGAGTCGTGCGACGCCACCGCCGCCCCACCGGCGCGCGTGATCCCTTCGACGACCTGATCGGCGACGGACGTGTCGGCGCCGTGCCCGTGCATGGATCCGCCGAGGTCGTTTACCACCACCGACGCGCCACGTCTCGCGAGTTCGACCGCGTAGAGCCGTCCGAGGCCTCGGCCCGCTCCGGTGACGATGACGACCTGCCCTTCGAACTCGATCATGCTGGGCTCCTCATCTTTTCGACACGACGATGCGCGAGCAGTGCGCAGACTTCCTCGAGGTACGGATCGGGTCCCCGTCGGATACGAGAAATCCACGGTCCTCCTGCGATTGACTCCGGGGATTCCCGACTCTACGGTGGAACAGATATTTGGTCAATTAACCGGGGAGCCGATGGAGCAGACGAAGCCCGAGGGGAGCGGAGATGCCGACGCCGTCGGCCGGTTCGGCTTGCTGGCGTCGGCCATCTGTGGCCGTAGTCTCCAGGTAGCGCCAGTCGAGCCCGGAGAGCAGGCGTGGACAGACGGTGCAACTGTTTTCGTCGACACCGCCGCCGACGCCGGCGACCAGCTTACGGCGCTTGCCGTACAGGCGTCGCTGCTCGCGGCCGGAAGCCTCCACGCCGATATCGTGCGCAAAATCAAGCGGCGCCCGGCATTGGCACCGCGCTATCTCACCATCGAAGGCCACCGAGCGCTGGCGGCGAACGAGGAAGTCTTGCCACCGCCGCTGCGATCGCTGATCGACCGGCATATCGCGTCACGCGCCGGGAGCCCCGACGCGTCGTTGGCCGTGGCCCGCAGCCGGGAGGCTGTCCCCGACCCGCCGGCCGGCTTCGGGACGATCCGTGCGCGAAATCTGTTGCGAGCAATGAAGAGTGCCGAGAAATCGGAGTCGACTGGTGAGCATGTCCCGCGGCGGGAGAAAGGCAAGCCGCTCGAAGACATCGAAGACGACGAGGCCGATGACGTCGAGGACCCCTATTCCAGCCCGGTCGGAGGCGGGGCGCGATCGGGAAGCTGTTCGGACGGCTGATGGGGACGGTGCGTCAGCTCGGCGACGGCGGCCCGCCCGGCGCGGACGCACCCACACATCGGACCCGTGCCGGGACTAGAGGAGCCAACGCGGTGTCCTCGGCCGCGGTGGCAGAAACGGAAGAGGGGCCGGCCACGGGCGACGGTGGCACGACATATCCGGAATGGGACGTTGTGCGGCAGCGATACCGGCCGGATTGGTGCACGGTGCGTGAGCTTGCACCGCGACCGACGGGGGCCGGCTCATTCGGCCTGTCGGACCGATACGGTCTGCGTCGCCCTCTCGCCCGCCTGGCGATGGGGCTGGATCGGTGCCATCGGCAGGCACAGGGCGACGACATCGACATCGACGCGGCGGTCGAGGCACGCGTCGAGGTGATGGCGGGGTCGGCGCCCGACGAAGCGGTCTACCTCGACAACCTGCGGCGTCGTCGTGACCTCGCCGTGCTGGTGCTTCTCGACATCTCTGGCTCGGTGGCCGAGCCGGGCACGGCTGGGCGGACCGTGCACGAGCAGCAAAGGGAGGTGGCGGCAGCGCCGGGCGTGTGGACGCGACTGGTGAGTATGTGGCTACTCTGCGGCGCGCTTCCCTCTGGCGTTGTGGTGTCTCTCGTCATCATCCGGTCGAACGGCTGGATCATTCCAGAGGCCGCGCCGATCGATGTGCCCGCGCTCGTCGTGTCGCTTGCCGCGGTGCTGCTGGGGCTGCCGACAATGATCCTGACGTCGCAATCGATTTTAGACCCGATAGGTGAGGTGGTCGACGCGATGGCAGAAGTCGAACGAGGACGAATCAACACTTCCGTCGGTGTGTATGAGCGGTCCGAAATCGGGCGACTGCAACACCGCCGAAGTTTCCGCGTTCCCCGGGCCCGGCGACGTTGGAGATCTGGATGTTGAAAAGCTTGTTTCGGGCGGTGCGTCCTGCCAGCCACCGGAATGCCGAGGGAGCCACGGCGCGCTCAAAGGAGCCCCTGGATGCCCTTGTAGAGCACCAGCAGGCCGATCACCACGAGAATGGCGGCCACCAACACGGCGTGTTGCTCCTCCATCCAGTCCTTGAGCCTGGCCAGCGGTTCGTCGAGTCGGCCACCCGACAGGATGAAAGCCAGTATCGGCAGCGCGACGGACGACGCCGAGACGGCGACGAATAGCGCCACCGCCGCCCATACTCCCGCAGGGCCCACCCCTTCGGTGCCGATCGCCAAACCGGCCGCGATGCAGATGAACAGAACCTTCGGGTTCGCGACGGCCAGCACGGCCGCGGTGACACCGGCCTTGGTGGGTGTGGCCTCGGTCAGCTGGCGCATCCACGCAGGTGAGTCGGCGTGCCTGTGACGAGTTGCCCAACGGTAGATGCCGAACACGATCAGCGCGACACCGATCACGATGCGCAGCCACCACGCCCATCTCGGCTGCTTGTCGAAATCCGTGAGCAGCGCGGACACCGCAACGAATGCCACCGTGAGAACGGTCAGCGCGACCACCCAACCGAGGAGATAAGCCAGGCCGGCCTGCCGCGCCCGGGGGGTCTGCAGGACCATGACAGCGGGAATGATCGACAGCGGCGACGACGCGGTCACCAGTGCGAGGGGAATCAACTCGGCAAGGACGGACCCCCAACTTGTCGTCATCGGTCAGCCTTTCGATCGCGCGCTCGAACAGAACCTAACAGCGCAAACTCGCCTGCGTTGCGGTCTCGGCGTGCGAGGATCGCCGAAGCGGTTCCGCAACCATGGGGGATGCCACTGTGACGGATGCCGGAGGCTCCGCCGCGCCGCGACATCTTGTTGCGATCTTGTTGTTGGTCGTACCGCAAAGCCAGATTCCGCTCGACCTCTGTACGCCGGCGCTGCCGCAGATGGTTGTCGACCTTCAGTCGACGCCGGCCGCCATGCGGAACACGGCCTGCGGCGCACTCGCGATGAGGATTTCGGCACGACGGCTGGCCATGGGGGCATTGGCCATCTTCATGGTCGGAGCGGTGGTACTGGTGGGGCCAGTTCGACAGGAAACCAGTTTAAGGAGAATTAGATGGCGGGTCAGGTTCACCTCGGGCATATCTTCCACATCGCCGGCAGTCCCCTGGTGACCGGCGCCGCCGACGCGCTGGAGTCAATTCCCGACGGGGCATTGGTGATCGACGACAGTGGTCGAATCGCCTACTGCGGCACCCGATCCGAGATGCCGCAACAGCATCAGTCGGCGCAGGTGTTCGACCACCGGCCGGGATTCCTGTTTCCCGGCTTCGTCGATACCCACGTCCATTTCCCGCAGACCTACGCCGGGGATTCCTACGGCGGCGGTCAGCTCCTGGAGTGGTTGACCCTGTGCATGTTCCCCTCCGAATCGCGTTACGCCGATCCCGAATTCGCGCAACAGGCGGCGGTCGAGTTCTGCAACCGGCGGGTCGCGGCCGGCACCACCGCCGCGATGGTCTTCGGCTCAGCGTTCCCGCATGCGCAGGATGCACTGTTCTCGGAAACCCAACGCCGCGGACTGCGGGTCGTCAGTGGCCGCGGTATCCAGACGGTCGGGCCTGATTCGGCCACTCCGCTGATGACGTCCGAGGACGACGCGATCCGGCTGACCCGCGAGGAGATCGAGAAGTGGCATGGCGCCGACACCGGCGACGTCAGCACCGCGCTGCTGCACGTCGCGATCGTGCCGCGATTCTCGTTATCCGTCACGCGCGATACGCTGAAAACCCTTGGCGAGCTTTATCAATCGGTGCGTGACCGCGGCGTGTATGTGCACACTCACCTCAACGAGAACAACCGACCCGGCACGGGGGAAGTCGACTCGACGAAGCAGGCTTACCAGGTGAATTCGTATCTGGACACCTATGACGGGAAGTTCCTGCCGGGATCCGCCGTCGGTGGGGAGAGCCTGCTGGGCCGGCGCACCATCCTCGCGCACTGTGTGCACTGCCAGGACGTCGAGCTCGAGCGGATGGCCGAGACCGGCACGTCGATCTCGCATTGCCCTGTGTCCCAGCAGTTCCTGGGGTCGGGCACGATGCCGTGGCTGCGCACCGTGGCCTCCGGCGTTAACATCTCCGCCGGCACCGATTTCGGTGGTGGCGACGAGTGGTCGGTTCCGCGGGTGCTCGCCGAAGCGTTCAAGGTGCACATCTCAGAGCCGGGCGCCGCCGGCGTGTCGATGCACCCGGCGGAGATGCTGTTCCTCGGAACGCTCGGCGGGGCACGGGCACTCGACATGGAGGACCGGTTCGGCAACTTCGATGTCGGTAAGGAGGCCGACCTCGTCGTCGTCGACCCGGCTCGCACGCCTGCCCTGCAGGCCGCGGTGACCAACGGCGTGCGATCGGACGATCCGGCGCTGGCCCGCGATCAGACGCTGTTCGCGCTGCTGATGGGCATCCGGGACACGTCCGTCGCAGAGGTCTATGTCCGCGGCCGGCGGGTAGCAGCCGCCGAGGAAGGGCTATGAGCGACGGCGCCACCGGTGCGCGATCAGCCTGGTCGATGCGGCCGTCAGTCGAGTTATGCGAATGCTCGTTTTCGGCTGGTGACCTGGCTGCACTTCTGACGGTGTCAGCTCACTCGTCGTGACAGGCCTTCCAGCCACCGTCCTCGCGGACGAAGGAAATGTCCTCGGTCTCGGGCTCGTCGGTCCCATCGAAGTCATTGGTGACGCTGACGGTTGCCTTGTCACCCGTGACCTCCAGGGACTCGATCGTCAGCGACCAACGGTCATCGGAGTGCCAACTGTCCTCGGCGATTTCGTCCTTGAGGCTATTGCACAGGTACTTTTGAAACGCGTCGAAGTCGGAGCGGTTGTAGGTATCTTCCAAGCCGTTGACAATCGTGCGAATCCGCTCTTCGTCCGTGGGTTCCGAGTTCGACGTTACGACGACGACCGCCACCACAGCGATCGCGATCACCGCGAGGGCTGCGACAATGCCACCGGCGATCAACCCGGTCCGACGCCGAGGCACGTCGGGCACCCAGAGCGGCCAGCCTGGCGGCGGTGTCGGCCACGACGGGTCCGGCTGCCAGCCGGGCGGCGGTGACCAACCCGGCGGCGGGGGCGGCCAGTTCGGCGGAGAGTTGAATCGCATGGGCCCACTTTCCCGCATCGGGCCGCCGAGTGGTGCGGTTGGCTCCGCCCGCGACGGCGTGTCGGCGCGGTTCACTCAATCAGACGCGATCGCAACTGCGTCGATCACCAACGCAGTCACGTCGTCGTGTGCGCCGGCGTGAACTGCGGCGTTGACCAGTACGTCGGCAGCCGCCAGCGGATCGGAGAGAGCCCGTAGCACACCGGCGATGGACCGGTCGTCGAGTTCGCGGGTCAGCCCGTCCGAACAGGCAAGGATGCGATCACCACGCCTCATTGGCAACAGCGATATGTCCGGCCGGTGATCGGTGTCTGCGACGATCGCGCGCGTCAGAGCGTTGCCGTACCGCCAAGACCGGGCCGCTGCGAACCTGGCCGCATCCCGGTTGATCAGTGCCTGCGCGATGCAGTGGTCGGTGGTGAGCTGCTGCAATCCGTCCGGAATAAGACGATAGGTGCGGGAGTCGCCGACATTGACCACCATCCAGCACGGAGCCTCGTTCTCGGCGTGAGTGACAATCACGCCGCTCAGAGTGGTTCCCGGTGGCGGCCCGCCCTCCGTTGGTAATCGGCCGATCCGCGCACGCGCGTCGGCCAGGCAGTCCATCAGCAACGCAAGGTTCACGTGCGCGTTTCCCGCCAGGGCCGACAGGGCGTCGACCGCTTCCCGGCTGGCGAGCTCGCCGAAAGCATGCCCGCCGATTCCATCGGCCACGACGAAAGCCGGTGCCTGCGTGCCGTAGGCGTCCTCATTGTGTCGGTGTGTCGCGCCGATGCGTGTCGCCACGCCCCAGTCCAGCGTCGCCGACCCGATCACGGCGCGCCCATTCATCGCTCGCGCGCGTATCGGGCGCCCGGCCACGGAGATCGTGGATCCCGGCGGAGCGGACACCGGTCGCCCAGGCTCTAGGGGGGTTTGCTGCCCGTCGACCGCGATCGCCGACCCATTGGTGGAGCCGAGGTCGCGGACCCAAAGCCCCGAGTTGTCGACGCCGAATTCCAGATGCGTCCGCGACACCGAATGGGTCTGGTCCGCCAGTGTCACCAGATGCGCAACAGGCGGCCCACCACCTGCGGCCGGATCACGCCCGATCAGTCCCCGACCCCGCACGGCAATCGAGGTGCCGTCATCGAGGTCCAGCCACCATTGCACCTGGTGCGGCCCGGGCCGTATCGTTGCCGTCCGCGGCAGGCCGGGTGCCGTCGTCCCGCTGCCGGGACGTCGGAACGGTTGAGTGCTGGTCGCCGACATCATGGTCAGCCCGGGCCGTGATCGTCGCTGAAGGAGAAACCGAGGACGCCGAAGCCGCCGGACGGTGCGGCAGGGGCATCGCCCCAGATGCCCGTGCACCGGCACGCGCAGGCGAGCTCACTCATCACCACTCCAGCATGGCCACAATCTGCGTCCGCTGCCATTACAGTTACCCGCCATTATTGATACGGAAACCATGCGCGCCGACGATTCTGCCGACCGTGCGTTCTGGCACGCCCGCCGGGCGTGTCGCGAATGACACCGCACAGTCGGCGGAGGAGATTCCGTAGACTTGAGCGGAACAGACTCAACATTGACGACGTTGGACATCCTGACAAGGCTTTTCTAGAACTTTTTCGAAGATCGGAGGTGTCGTGGACTCGTTCAACCCGACCACGAAAACCCAGGCGGCGTTGACTTCGGCGCTGCAGGCGGCCTCTGCCGCCGGCAACCCGGAGATACGCCCCGCCCATCTGCTGATGGCGCTGCTGACGCAGAACGACGGCATCGCCGCACCGCTGCTGGAGGCCGTCGGTGTCGATCCGGCGACCGTCCGCACGGAGACGGAGCGGCTGCTCGACCGACTGCCGCAGACCACCGGCGCCAGCTCGCAGCCTCAACTCAGCCGCGAGTCACTGGCCGCCATCACCGCTGCTCAGCATCTGGCCACCGAGATGGACGACGAGTACGTCTCCACCGAGCACCTGATGGTCGGGCTGGCCAGCGGCGACTCCGATACGGCCAAGCTGCTGAACGGCCACGGCGCGTCCCCGGAGGCGCTGCGCGACGCGTTCGTCAAGGTCCGCGGCAGCGCGCGGGTCACCAGCCCAGACCCTGAGACGACGTATCAGGCGCTGGAGAAGTACTCCACCGACCTGACCGCCCAGGCCCGTGAAGGCAAGCTCGACCCGGTCATCGGACGCGACAACGAGATTCGTCGCGTCGTGCAGGTGCTGTCCCGCCGCACCAAGAACAACCCGGTGCTGATCGGCGAGCCCGGCGTCGGCAAGACCGCCATCGTCGAAGGCCTGGCGCAGCGCATCGTCGCCGGTGACGTGCCGGAAAGCTTGCGCGACAAGACGATCGTCGCGCTGGACCTCGGCTCGATGGTCGCCGGCTCGAAGTACCGCGGTGAGTTCGAGGAGCGGCTCAAGGCCGTGCTCGACGACATCAAGAACTCTGCCGGCCAGATCATCACGTTCATCGACGAGCTGCACACCATCGTCGGCGCCGGTGCGACCGGCGAGGGCGCGATGGACGCCGGCAACATGATCAAGCCGATGCTGGCCCGCGGGGAGTTGCGGCTGGTGGGCGCGACCACGCTCGACGAGTACCGCAAGCACGTCGAGAAGGACGCCGCGCTGGAGCGCCGCTTCCAGCAGGTGTTCGTCGGTGAGCCCTCGGTGGAGGACACGATCGGCATCCTGCGCGGGCTGAAGGAGCGCTACGAGGTGCACCACGGCGTGCGCATCACCGACTCGGCGCTGGTGGCTGCCGCCGCCCTCTCGGACCGCTACATCACCAGCCGCTTCCTGCCGGACAAGGCCATCGACCTGGTCGACGAGGCCGCCTCGCGACTGCGGATGGAGATCGACTCGCGTCCCGTCGAGATCGACGAGGTCGAGCGGCTGGTGCGGCGGCTCGAGATCGAGGAGATGGCGCTCGAGAAGGAGGAGGACGAAGCCTCCAGGGAGCGGCTGGAGAAGCTGCGCGCCGAGCTGGCCGACCAGAAAGAGAAGTTGGCCGAACTCACCACGCGCTGGCAGAACGAGAAGAACGTGATCGACTCCGTGCGCGAGCTCAAGGAGGAGCTGGAGCGGCTCCGCGGCGAGTCCGAGCGGGCCGAACGCGACGGCGATCTGGCCAAGGCCGCCGAGCTGCGCTACGGGCGCATCCCCGAGGTGGAGAAGAAGCTGGCGGCGGCACTGCCGCAGGCCGAAGCCCGCGAGGCGGTCATGCTCAAGGAGGAGGTCGGCCCAGACGACATCGCCGACGTGGTGTCGGCGTGGACCGGCATTCCGGCCGGGCGGATGCTCGAGGGCGAAACCGCCAAGCTGCTGCGGATGGAAGACGAGCTCGCCAAGCGCGTCGTGGGGCAGAAGAAGGCCGTGCAGGCCGTCTCCGATGCGGTGCGGCGCAGCCGCGCAGGCGTGGCCGACCCGAACCGGCCGACCGGATCGTTCATGTTCCTCGGCCCGACGGGCGTCGGCAAGACCGAGCTGGCCAAGGCGCTGGCCGAGTTCCTGTTCGACGACGAGCGCGCGATGGTGCGCATCGACATGAGCGAGTACGGCGAGAAGCACTCGGTGGCCCGACTGGTCGGCGCGCCGCCCGGCTACGTCGGCTACGACCAGGGTGGTCAGCTCACCGAGGCGGTGCGCCGGCGCCCGTACACCGTGGTGCTGTTCGACGAGGTCGAGAAGGCTCACCCGGACGTGTTCGACGTGCTGCTGGCTGTGCTCGACGAGGGCCGGCTCACCGACGGGCAGGGCCGCACGGTCGACTTCCGCAACACCATCCTCATCCTGACGTCCAACCTCGGGTCGGGCGGCAGCGAGGAGCAGGTGATGGCCGCCGTCCGCGCGACCTTCAAGCCGGAGTTCATCAACCGGCTCGACGACGTGCTGATCTTCGAGGGCCTCAACCCCGAGGAACTGGTCCAGATCGTCGACATCCAGCTGGCCCAACTGGCCAAGCGACTGGCCCAGCGCCGGCTCACCCTCGAGGTGTCGCTGCCCGCCAAGAAGTGGCTGGCCCAGCGCGGGTTCGACCCGGTGTACGGCGCTCGGCCGCTGCGGCGGCTGATCCAGCAGGCGATCGGTGACGAGCTGGCCAAGATGCTGTTGTCGGGCACGGTGAAGGACGGCGACGTCGTGCCGGTCAATGTCAGTGCGGACGGCGACTCGCTGGTGCTCGGCTAGTCTCGCACCGCCTCGCGGGCGTGAGAATTCGGTCATGGGTGCCGTTTGGCGCCGACACCGCGGCGAGCGTGAAACCACTGCGAAATTCCGGCCAAATTTTCGCAGTGACCGCACGTTCGGCGCTCAACCGGTTCCTAGAAGGGCGTCTCGCCCAGCTCGAAGGTGCGGGTCTGGGCGCCGGCGTCGAGGATCGCCTGCATGCGTTCGGCGGCGGCCGGCCCCGCGAGGGTCTCACGGAACAATTGGTCCTCGATGCGCAGCCCAGCGGTGGGATCGCCGACTGCGGCGTCCACGGCCTGCTTGGCCACGGCAATGACGTTTGGTGGGAACGATGCGATGCGCGCCGCCAACGTGGCGACGAACCGGCGAAGCTGGTCCGGGGGCAGGGCGCGATTGACATAACCCCACGCCTCGGCGGTGGCCGCGTCAATGTCCTGGCAGCCGAGGATGATCTCGAGCGCCCGGGCGCGGCCGACCAGCCGAGGCAGCCGCTGCGTTCCACCGCCGCCGGGAATGATGCCCACCGCGACCTCCGGCTGAGCGAACCGCGCCTTGCCGAGCGCGGCGAAGCGCATGTCGAATGCCAGGGCGAGTTCGCTGCCGCCGCCGCGCGCGATGCCCTCGATGACGGCGATCGTCGCCTTCGGCATGGTGCGGAACAGGTCGACAATTGCGTCGAACGGCGACAGTTCGTCGTGAAGTGTGGTGTCGTCGGCGGGCAGACGCTGGATCAAGTTGAGGTCCGCGTGGGCGACGAAGAAGGCGGGGTCGGCGGAGTCCACGATCACAACGCGCACTTCGTCGTCCGCGGCCACCTCGGCGGCGAACCCGCCTAGTTCGACGATCAGGCCCGCATTCAGCAGGTTGATTGGTGGGTTGTCGATCGTCGCGCGGCAGATGCCGTCGCTCACCTCGATTCGAATTCGCTGGTAGTCGTCATAGGCCATGCCAAGACGCTATGTGACGGGGTTGTGACCCGCTGGAGTTCGGGGTTCACCGCGACCAGCAGATAGGCTTATGTCTAATGGTCCCGCTTTGGTTCACGCTGTCCGCACTCTGTTTCGTGGGTGCGGCCGTGCTGATGTACATCGACCTCGACCGCCGGCGCGGGCTGAGTCGCCGTCGCCGGGCGTGGTCGCGTTCGCACGGATTCGACTACGAGCCGGAGTCGACAGAGATCGTGAGTCGCTGGAAGCGCGGCGTGATGTCGACGGTCGGCGACGTCCCCGCCCGCAACGTGGTCCTGGGACAGATCCGCGGCGAGGCGGTGTACATCTTCGACCTCGAAGACGTCGCGACGGTGATCGCACTGCACCGCAAGGTGGGCACCAACGTGGTGATGGACCTGCGCTTGAAGGGGCTCAAGGAGCCGCGAGAAAACGACGTCTGGCTGCTCGGCGCCATCGGACCGCGGATGGTGTACTCGACCAACCTCGACGCCGCGCGCCGGGCGTGTGACCGGCGGATGGTGACCTTCGCCCACACCGCGCCGGACTGCGCCGAGATCATGTGGAACGAGCAGAACTGGACGCTGGTGAGCATGCCGATCACCAGCACCCGCGCCGAATGGGACGAGGGGTTGCGCGCCGTGCGGCAGTTCAACGACCTGCTTCGGGTGTTGCCGCCGCTACCCAAGGCCAGCCAAAGCACCCAAGCCCAAACTGCCACCCGACGCAACGGCGCCCCCAGCCGGCCGGTCGCCCCGCCTGCGGAGCTGCCTCCGGGCCGGTCCGATGTCACCCGCCGTACCCAGGCGCCGACGGCCCAGCCGGAACCGGTACCGCGTCCGCCGCAGACCCGCGCCGGGGGACCCGGACCGCGCAGTTTCCAGGCCTAACCGCCGGATGCCTCGTCCGCTCGTCGCGATCACTGGCCCCACCTCCGGCATCGGCGCGGGCTTCGCACGTCGCTACGCCGCCGATGGCTCCGACCTCCTGCTGATCGCCCGCGACGCCGACCGCATGCACACACTCGCCGCCGACCTGCGTGACAACCACGGCACCGAGAGCGAGGTGCTCGTCGCCGACCTGGCCGACGCCGCCGACCGCGCGAAGGTGGCCGACCGGGTCGCGCAGGGAGTTCGCGTGCTGGTCAACAACGCCGGGTTCGGCACCTCCGGCGACTCCTGGACCGAGGAGCCCGCACTACTGCAGGCCCAGCTCGACGTCAACGTCACCGCCGTCATGCAGCTGACGCGCGTGGCATTGCCGCCGATGGTGGCCGCCGGTGAAGGCACCGTGATCAACGTCGCCAGCGTGGCCGGGCTGCTTCCGGGGCGAGCCGCGACGTACTCGGCATCCAAGGCCTGGGTGATCTCGTTCTCCGAGGGTCTGGCCAGAGAGTTGGCTCCTACCGGCGTGAGCGTGCACGCCCTTTGCCCCGGTTTCGTGCACACCGAATTCCATCAGCGCGCCGGAATCGACATGAGCAAGCTACCGTCGGCGCTGTGGCTGGACGTAGAAGATGTGGTCGACGAGTGCCTTTCTGACGTTGCCAAGGGCAAGGTCGTCATCGTCCCCGGTCTGCAATACAAGCTGCTCACCGCGGCGGGCCGCATGGTGCCGCGCACCCTGGTGCAGAAGTTGGCCACAAGAATCGGCGGTGCACGTGGCCGCACCTGAGCTCACGGTGACCGACCGCCAGGAACTGGCGGACCTCGTGCGGGAACTCTCGGTGGTGCACGGCCGGTTCACGCTGTCGTCGGGCAAGACCGCGGACTACTACGTCGACTTGCGGCGCGCGACGCTGCACCACCGTGCGTCGCCACTGATCGGCCGGTTGCTGCGTGAACTGACGGCGGACTGGGAATACGCAGCCGCCGGGGGACTCACTCTCGGCGCCGATCCCGTGGCAACCGCCATCATGCATGCGCCCGGGCGGCCGATCGACGTGTTCGTCGTGCGCAAATCAGTGAAAGGACATGGGATGCAACGACTTATCGAAGGGCCCGATATCGCGGGGCGCAAAGTGCTGGTGGTGGAGGACACCAGCACCACCGGCAACTCTGCGCTCACCGCGGTGCGGGCCGCCCGTGAGGCCGGCGCCGAAGTGGTCGGGGTGACCACCGTCGTCGACCGCGCCACCGGTGCCGCCGAGGCCATCGAGGCCGAGGGCGTGCCCTACCGCAGTGTGCTCGGGCTGACCGATCTCGGACTGGCATGAGCGAATCCATCTTCGTGACGGGCGCGGCCCGTGGCATCGGACGGGCCATCGTCAAGAAGTTCGCCGCGGCGGGATACGCGGTCGGTGCGGTCGATCTTGAGCAATCGGCGTTGGATGAGCTGAAAAGCCAGGCAGCTCAGAATGGTTGGCGGGTGTGGACCGCCACGATGGATGTCACAGACGCGGAGGCGTGGAAGTCCACGCTGGCCGAGTTCGTCGGCGGCAGCTGATGGCCGGCTCGACATCCTGGTGAACAACGCCGGTTTGATGGCGGCCGGGAACTTCGTCGACATCTCGCCGGAACGGCACAAGCAGATCGTCGACGTCAACGTCACCGGCGTGATGAACGGCTGCCATGCGGCGTTCCCGTATCTGCGCGACACCACGGGGGCGCGAGTGCTCAACATGTGCTCGGCGTCGGCGATTTACGGCCAGGGCGAACTCGGTGCCTACAGCGCCTCGAAGTTCGCAGTCCGTGGGCTGACCGAAGCGCTTGACCTGGAGTGGAAGCGGTTCGACATCAGGGTGCTGGCGCTGTGGCCGCTGTTCGTCAACACCGACATGCTGACCGGCGTCAGCACGCGCAGCACCGAAACCCTCGGTGTCAACCTCACCCCCGATGATATCGCCGCTGCCGCGTGGCGCGTGCTACGACGGAAATCCCGGATACCGAAAGTGCATTTCCCCGTGGGAAATCAAACCAAAGCGGTCTATTACCTGTCGCAAGTCAGCCCACCGTGGCTGACCCGCCTGGTCAATAAACGGCTCTCGCACTAGGGGAAGTTTTGCGGCCGGGAACGAGAGCCTTGCGTGCGGTGCTGGCGGTGCTGCTGATCGCCGTGCTCGGCGGGACGGCAGCCTGCTCGTCGACCGACGGGATCGCCGACCAGTACGGGGCCAGCGCAGCACGAGTGGGGGAGTCGATCGCGGTTCTCGGGTGGAACATGTCGGTGTCGAATCTGCGCTGGGAAGCCGACCATGTCCTGGTCGACGTGGATGCGTCACCGTCGGATCCGGCGAAGCCGTACGCCAAGCCGGAGGAGATCCGGTTCGGGCTGTTCGGGACTTTGTCGCATCCAATCGAAGCGACGGGTCTCGAAAGCTGCAGCGCCGTCAGCTCGTTGGCGATCCAGCCGTTGTCTGCACCCACGCCGGACCGATTGTCCGGGACTGTTTGCATCGGGCCGTTGAAGGAGCAGAGCGCGGTGCGCGGGGTGTACGTGTATTCGCCGCGCGACCGCATCCCCAACACCGTCGCGGCCTACCCCGTCGCGTTCCCGGTCGGCCTGTTGCCGACGCCGAGCACCGACACCGGCGTGCGTGGTGCAGACGACCAGTGTCGAGGCGTGGCGCGACGACGGCACCCCGCTGAGTCAGCTCGACCTCGGTGACCCGAAGATCTTCACCGGCAACGGGTACATGCTGCTCGGACTGGACGTGTTCGCCGATGCGGCGGAATACCGCGACGGCGCAACCCAGCGCGGAGGTCCGCTGATGATGGCGGTGACTCCGACGCTGCCGGGTATGGGGCTCAGCCCCGCCTGCTCGGCATACGGATCGTCGGTGCTGGTGCTGCCGGACACCAAGCTTGACGCGGCGCGCATGAACGCGTCGTTGTGCGCGCAGGGCGAAATCAATGAGGCGGTGCTGTACGCGACGCTGTCGGTGGTCGGTACCCACGCCGCGGTGTGGCTCAGCCGTGAATAAGCCGCCCGGTCCTACCGAATGGGGACCGGCGACCGACGGTGTCGGGCCGTGGCCGGACCCGTGGCCGGACGGCGCTGGCTACGACCCGCATCTGCTGCGCGACGGCGACACCCGCAATGTCGTCGACGCGTACCGCTACTGGACTCGTGAGGCCATCGTCGCCGACATAGATAAGCGCAGACACTCGCTCCACATTGCGATCGAAAATTTCGGCCATGACGCCAACATCGGTGGTGTCGTGCGCACCGCCAACGCGTTCGCCGTGCACACCGTGCACATCGTTGGCCGGCGCCGGTGGAATCGCCGCGGCGCCATGGTGACCGACCGCTACCAACGATTGCGTCACCACGACACCACCGCCGACTTGATGACGTTCGCCGAGCAGGACGGGCTCGTCGTGGTGGCCGTCGACAACGTTCCCGGTGCGGCGCGACTGGAGGAGACACCGCTGCCTCTTAATTGCCTGCTGTTGTTCGGGCAGGAAGGACCGGGTATCACGTCCGACGCGCGCGCCGGTGCGGCCGTCACGGTGTCGATCGCGCAGTTCGGCTCCACCCGCAGCATCAACGCGTCCGTCGCCGCGGGCATCGCGATGCACGCCTGGATCCGCCAACATGCCGATTTCAGCCGGGCTTGGTAAGGCAGGATTCAGGTATGGAACAGCAGTGGGCGAATCGGGCGGCGAGCGCCGAGGCCGCCATCACCGCGCGGCATCTGCAGCGGGTGTGGCACCTGCCCTTCACACAGTTGGGTGTCGTGGCGTGGCCGCCGGGTCCAGAAAGATCTCAAGATGGGCCCGTGGCACTACTGGTGGCAGGCGCATCTACTGGACTGTCTGATCGACGCGCAGCTGCGCGACCCGAAACCCGAACGGCTCAAACAGATCACCGCCCAGCTGCGTGGGCACCGGCTGAAGAACGCGCTGCGGTGGACAAACGACTATTACGACGACATGGCGTGGTTGGCGCTGGCGATCGAGCGGGCCGACCGGCTGCTCGGCATCAAGCGGCAGCGCGCGCTGCGCACGTTCACCAAGCAATTCACCAACGCGTGGATGCCGGAGTACGGCGGCGGCATCCCGTGGCGCAAGCAGGACCGGTTCTTCAACGCGCCCGCCAACGGCCCGGCCGGCATCTTCCTGGCGCGCCACCACGAACTGCGCCAGGCGCAGATGATGGCCGACTGGATCGACGAAACCCTGATCGATCCGGAGACGCACTTGGTGTTCGACGGGATCAAAGAGGGCTCGATGGTGAGGGCGCAGTACACCTATTGCCAAGGCGTGGTGTTGGGCTTGGAAACGGAACTGGCGGTACGCACGTCCGACGACCGGCACCGGCCACGGGTGCGCCGGCTGGTCGCGGCGGTGGCGCAGCACATGGCGCCCGGCGGAGTGTTGCGGGGCAGCGGCGGCGGGGATGGCGGGCTCTTCCACGGCATCACGTGTCGCTATTTGGCGCTGGTGGCCACCGCCCTACCCGGCGACACACCCGAGGACCAGGCCGCTCGCGACACCGCCCGCAACATCGTGCTGACATCGGGGCAGTCGGCGTGGGACTACCGGCAGACGGTCGACGGGCTGCCGCTGTTCGGGCATGACTGGAACCGCGCGGCCGAGATGCCGACGGCTTCGGGCAAGTCTGCGCAGTTCGCCGAGGGCGCGGTGAACGCATCGGCGATCCCCGAGCGGGATCTCTCCGTGCAACTGTCGGGGTGGATGCTGATGGAAGCCGCGGCCACACTGGGCGTCTGACCGTGAGCTCTTGTCAGTCGTGTGGCACTGAGCCACTGCCGAGTGCGCGGTTCTGTCACTCCTGCGGCGCGCCGATCTTGCCGGTTCGCCGGGCTGCCGCCGAGTACAAACAGGTGACGGTGCTCTTCGCCGACGTCGTGCATTCGATGGACATTGCCGCGGCCGTCGGCGCGGAGCGGTTACGCGAGATCATGACAGAGTTGGTCAATCGTTCGACGGCAGTCGTGCAGGCGCTACGGCGGCACAGTCGACAAGTTCACCGGCGACGGCATCATGGCGGTGTTCGGCGCGCCGGTGGCGTTGGAGGACCACGCTTTTCGGGCCTGCTTGGCCGCGTCTGAGCATCCAGAAGGAGGCACGCGGTCTCGCTGCCGAGATCGGACGCACCGACGGTGTTGCGCTGCAGTTGCGGATCGGCCTGAATTCCGGCGAGGTGATCGCCGGCGAAATCGGTTCCTGCGCGCTTTGGGTTACACCGCAATCGGCGAGCAGGTCGGGATGGCTCAGCGGATGGAATCCGTGGCGCCGCCGGGTGGCGTGATGCTGAGCGAGTCGACTGCGCGTCTGGCATCAGACCTGGCCGTGCTCGGCGGAGCCGGAGATGGTGCGCATCAAGGGCGCGGAGGCCCCCGTGTCCGCTCGTCGGCTCCTTGATGTAGCGGCCTCACGAGGGCGCTGGTCGTCGGCAACGGTCGCGTCTTGTCGGGCGCGAGTGGGAGCTCTCCGCTTTGACAGCGATGCTGGAGCGGTCGATCAACGGTCACCGGTTGCGTCGTGAGTGTGGTCGGGCCGCCGGGCATAGGCAAGAGCCGGCTAGTGGCCGAGGTCGCGCGCCATTGCGTGCACGATCTGGTGCGCAGGTGTTTTCGACGTTCTGTGAGTCTCATACCAGTGAGGTGCCATTCCACGCGTCGCGCGCAGCTGCTGCGCGCGGCCTTAGGAATCGAGGAGCTCGACAGACGCCACGGCACGTGCCCGGCTACGGGCGGAAATCCCGGACGCCGACCCCGCCGATCTCGTCCTTCTCGACGATGAACTCGGCATCGGCGATCCTGGGGTCGACTGTACCGGATATCGTTCCCGACGCCCGCCGACGACGGCTGAGCTGCGCTGGTGAACACCCTCGCGCTGAGTCGAACAGAGCCCGCTGTCTTCGTCATCGAGGACGCACACTGGATCGATTCGACCAGTGAATCGTTGTTCGCCGACTTCCTGTTGGTCATTCCGCGAACCCACTCGCTGGCCTTGATCACCTACCGACCCGAATATGACGGCGTGCTTAGCCGGACTACCCGGCACACAAACGATCGCGCTTGCGCCACTGAATGATTCGAACACCGTCGGCGCTGGTCGACGACCTGCTCGGCTCGCATCACTCCGTGATCGAGTTGACGCAGTCGGATAGCCGAGCGCGCTGCCGGCAACCCGTTTTTCGCCGAGGAAATCGTGCGTGACCTTGCCGACCGGGGCGTGCTCACGGGCGAACGAAGCGCGTACTCAGCGCTCCGACAAGGCCGTCGACGTGTAGCCGTGCCCGCGACGCTGCAGGCGGCCATCGCCGCCCGCATCGACCGCCTCGACATCTCCGCGAAGCGTACGCTCAACGCCGCGGCGGTGATCGGGTTGCGGTTCGACGACGAGTCTGTTGGCTGGCCTCGTCGACAGTTCACCGATCGCCGAACTCATTCACGCTGAACTGATTGATCAGGTGCGATTTCACCCTCGTGCTGAATACGCCTTTCGCCACCCACTGGTCCTCGCGGTGGCCTACCGGTCGCAACTGCAAGTCGGATCGCGCAGAACTCCACAGCCTCGTGGCCATCGCGATCGGTGAGCAGAACCCAGAGTCGGTCGACGAGAATGCGGCGCTAATCGCGGAGCATTTGCGGGCCGCAGGTGACCTGCGCTCCGCCTACGGCTGGCACATGCGCGCTGGAGAATGGTTGCGCTTCCGCGATGTCAAGGCGGGTCGGATGAGCTGGCAGTGCGCTCGTGACGTGGCCGACCAGTTGCCAGCCGATGATCCGGATCGCACGGCGATGCGCATTGCTCCGCGAGCCCTCATGTGTCTTAGTACATTTCGTGCGGGAGGCAGCCTCGCCGAGACGGGATTCGACGAACTGCGCGACCTCGCCACGGCGGCCGGCGATAAGGCTTCTCTTGCCATCGGGATGGCGGGAGAGGTATCGGCGCTGCTCGTCCATGGTCGCTTTCGTGATGCAGCTCGGTTGGCTACTGAGTTCACCGGCCTGGTCAAGTCGATCGGTGACCCGGCGGTCACGCTATCGCTGTTGTTCGCCGCCTTGACCGCGAAGCTCCAGTTGGGCGAAATCTCTGAAGTGCTGCGGTTGTCGGAGCGAATCATCGACCTGGCGGACGGCGATCCAACCAGCGGCAATCTCATCATTGAGTCGCCTCTCGCCATTGCCAGGATGGTGCGAGCGACCGCGCGAGCGGCGTGTGGCGAACCCGGCTGGAGGACTGACCTGGAAAGCTGCTTGGCACTCTGCCGGGAAGTTGCGCCGGTCGGGTATCCCGTAATGCTTCTCTACAAGTACTACGGTGTCCCGACAGGGACTGTGCTTCCCGATACTGGCGCCCTAACGGAGACAGCCGAGGCTCTAGAGCTATCGCAACGGCTGGGCGACGACTGGACCCTCGAGTGTGCCCGGGTAGTGCACGGCCTAGTCCTGGTGCAGCATGAGGCGCCCGACCGCGCGGATGGATTTGCGCTCCTTCAGCGAGGCGCGTGAGGTTGCCCGGCAAGGACGATCGAACAGGCTGTACGTGCAGCTAATCGACCTTGAGTTTGCGAAACAGAAGTTGCGCAGTGGCGATATCGATGGTGCCGTCGAGTTACTCCGCGAATTGGTCGACGATGAGTACGAGACGGGCGAAATGGCTTTTCGCGCGAAGGCCGTGAGTGATCTCGTCGAGGCATTGTCGCAACGCGGTACCGCGGCCGACTTGCAGGAAGCACAACACGAAGTCGACCGCTTGGCTGCCGTGCCGACCGATCCCGCGTTTGTGCTCCATGACGTGCAGTTGCTGCGTATGCGCGCCCTTCTCGCACAAGCCCGCGGCGACGCGATCGCCTACCGCGATTTCGCCGATCGCTATCGCGCCCTGGCGACTTCGTGCGGCTTCGAGGGGCACATGGCGATGGCCGAGGCGATGAGGTGATTAGGCAGCGTCGTCATCATCGTCGGTTTTCAACGATTTCCCGTTTGTCGGGGCCGCATGCCAGGGTGAGGTCATCGATGTCGGTGCGTCCGCAATTGGCGCACTGGGGTGACGTGGTGCACCTCGCACAGATGGCCAGGCAGATCCAGCCGGGGTGGGCGCCGGCGCGGGCGCTGAACATTGCCCAACTTGGCGCGCCGTGTCTACCAGACGCGTATCCAGTCGACGAGCATCTCCGCCGGGTAGGTCCCTGGCCCGGGATCGCCGCCACCGGAGCCGGCAACCGCAAGATTCAAGATCGGAAACACCCGATAGCCGGGGTTGTTGAACGGCCAATCCGCGATGGAATGCGCCGGAACATTGAAGTATGGTTGCGCGCCGTCGACGTAGTCCTGCCAGAAGCGCATACCGGCGTCATCCCATTGCAATCGCCACGTGTGCCACCCGCTGTCGAAGGTGAGCTTGTGAGTCGCCCATTCGCCGCCGTTCGCTTTTGTGTGGACGGTGGTTCCCGAAGCCCAGGTGCCGTTGCCGTACCACTCGAGGATGTCAATCTCGCCCTGAGCATCACTGGACAACCACCAGGCGGGCCAGCAACCGGCAGTAAGGCAGTCGAGTTTGATCCGGGCTTCCCACGTGGTGCCGATGCCCCCTTCCCACGGGCTAAAAACTTTGCCGCTGTAGTAGGTGCGGCCGTCTTTTGCGGCGCGGATGACGAGATTGGAGTCGCCGTCGAGGAACACATTTCGGCGATCGTCGCGATACTGCCCGACATTTTCGGGTAACTCCCAAAACGTCGGGTCCTTCATGGTCTCCCGGGCCCGCGACACCGCCCACTTCGCCGGATCGGGGGCCGAGCCGGCCGGGCCATCGAATTCGTCCTGGAAAAGGTAGGTCACTGAAGCCGCGTCACCGGGCGGCGCAGCGGGCGGCGGCACGCGATCCGGCGGCGCATCCCGTCGGGACGGGTAAGCCCGGGCCTCCGGGATGGGGATCGCGGCTGCCAGCACGCCGATCCCCGTCATCAACATCATGCGGCGACGATCCATCTCAGGCACAGCTAAACATACAAGCCGGTACTCAGCCCTGGCGCAAATCACCGGAGGCAACTTTCGGGAAAACGATATGGCCAACATGGTCACCGGCGCGTCATCTTGGCGCTCTATGCCGGGTAGGAAACCGACGTACTGCCTGCTCCTGGGGGTTTTCATTGCAGTCGTGATCGGCCTCTGCTGGTGAACATTCTGCTGCTCACAGTGTTCATGCTGGCTTGGCGCAAACGCCGTCTGAGCACCCCGCGGCCCGCTACCAGCGCGACGTCCGTGAAAATACGAATGAGCACCTATGTTCAAAATCAAGCCCCGGCCCGCCCGTCAAGTGGGCAACCCTGGAGTGAGCATGAGCCCCTGAAGCGAAGGGCACGGGCATTGGCGGCTAGAAGCCGCGAGGCCGCATTCTCTCGGCGGTGGAAGTAGGTGTTGGTTCGTCGCGGTCCGTTGTGGGGGTACCTCCCGCTTGCGGGCCGTCGCGCCCAGGGCGCTACCCGCGATCGGGCGGAGGCTGCGGTCCTGCACGGCGGTGACACACAGAGCGGCGAAAACTACGGCGACGACGAGGTCATCCAGGTGGATCTCACAAAATGCCCGCCTCACGCGCAACGGATCGCGTTCATAGTGTCAATGGACACCTCTGGCAGTCTCCACGTTCGGACAGGTGCACGACGCCTACATCCGCATCGTGAATTCGACGAACGGCCGTGAGATCGCTCGGTTCGACCTGGACGCCCAAGCGTCACAGGAGCCCGCGATTGTCTTCGGCGAACTGCGCCGCACCGGCAGCGACTGGACGTTCGCCGCAGTGGGACAAGGCAATCCGGAGGGGCTGCCCGGGATCTTGCGGAGTTTCGGCCTGACTGTGTGAGAAGGGCGACTCGGGACGAGAAGAGGTAGTGCGCGAAGCTCTTCTTGTGGTGGCGGGTGCCAGCACCCAACAGCCAGCGCGACAGTCCCGCTGCGGCCGCACAGCGGCCCGTCGGCGACATGACCGAGAGCCACTGTGACCTCGATTGGCTGCACTGAGGGACCATGACTGACGTAGGCAGGGAGTGTGACGCATGACTTTGCAATCGAGATGGACGAGCAAGAAGGATGCGCGGGCCCAAGGCGAAGCACTGCATGACCGGGTCGGTCACAGTGCCCACGCGGCGTTCACCATTCCGGACAAGCGTCCGACGATCGAGGAGTTCCTGGCCGCCCGCAACGTCGGACGCCTCGATGAGGTACTCCCGCTGGGGCACGGCCGCATGCAGGCCACCCCGTTCGCCTTCTTTCGCGGGTCCGCTGGTCTCATGGCGCACGACCTCGCCAACGACCCGGCCACTGGGGTGAACGGGCAGATCTGCGGTGACGCGCATGTCGCGAATTTCGGCCTCTACGGAACGCATGACGGCCGAATCATCATGGACATCAACGACTTCGACGAGACGGTCATCGGCCCGTGGGAGTGGGACCTCAAGCGCCTGTCGACCAGTCTGATCCTCGCGGGGCGCACCGGCGAGAACGTCGGTGACAAGGTGAGCCGTAAAGCCGCACGCCACGCGGCGCGCGCGTATCGCACGGCGATGGCGCACCTGGCCGAAATCCCGTTCACAGACTCGTGGTCCGCGTTGGGAGACGAGTCGGCGATCGAACGGGCCGACGCCGACGCCTTGTTCGACGACTTCGCGGCCGCGGCGGACAAAGCGGCCAGGAACGACAGCGAACGGCTCGCCGGCAGAATTCTCAACCGCGACGTTGATGACAACTGGCATTTCGTCGCCGATCCGCCGATCCTGACTCCGGTGGCGTCCGACACGAAACGCGCGGTACTCGAGGCGCTTCCGGAGTACTACATCACTCTGCGGCGCGCCCGGCAACCCCTGGTCCTGCGGTACCGCGCACGTGACGTCGCAATGCGTATCGTCGGAACGGGCAGCATCGGTATGCGGGCCTACGTCGTGCTCATGCAGGGCAACGGGAACGAGGTCCTCGTCCTCCAGGTCAAACAGGTGGGACCGTCCGCGCTGACGCCATACGTACCCCCGGGCGCCGATCAACACGAGGGTCAGCGAATTGTGCTCGGTACCCGGCTCGTCCAGGCCGAGACCGACCAGTTCCTGGGCTGGACGACGATCGATACGAGGCCTTACGTCGTCCGCCAGTTCCGTAACCGCAAGGGCTCGATCGATGCCACGCTGCTTTCCGCCAGTCATCTGGACGACTACGCCCGCCTGACCGGTGCCCTGCTCGCACGGGCGCATAGCCGCTCTATCGACCCGCGCGTACTCGCCGCCTACCTGGAGGACGGTAAGGAGTTCGACTCCGCGATCGAGACTTTCTCGATGGCGTACGCCGAGCAGGTCGATCGCGATCACGCCGAGTTTGTCCGGTTGATCGAGGAGGGGCGGATCCCGGCAGAGTCCGAGTCCGAAGACTAAACTCGGCCTGCCGTTTGCATCGGATTACTCTGTCTCGTAGGGGCGTTCGTCTTCTCGGCGCCGTTCTGGCTCGTCCTTCTCGGGGTGGTGGAAGTCGTTGGTGCGGGGTTGGCCGGTGTCGAGATGTGGCGGTGGGTATCCATTGAGTTCGGCCGTCGGGGAGTTTTCGGGTGGTCCAGCCGCCGGTGTCGACGAGTCGGTTGTCGGGGCCGCAGGCCAGGGTGAGGTTGGTGATGTCGGTTGCTCCGCCGGTGGCCCAGGGCTTCACGTGGTGGACTTCGGCCAGGTAGCCGGGCACGTCGCAGCCCGGCCGGGTGCAGCCGCGGTCGGTGGCGTGTAGCACGAGGCGTTGTTCTTTGGTGGCCAGGCGGGTGGTGCGGCCTTTGTAGAGTTCGCAGCGGTTGGCCTGGTCGAACAGCAGTAGGTAGTGGTTGGCGTGGGTGGCCATGCGGATCAGGTCGGGGATGGGCAGCACGGTGCCGCCGCCGGTGTCGGCGAGCCCGGTTTGGGCGTGGAGGTCTTGGAGGCGGGCCGTGGCGATGATGGTGACGGGCAGTCCGTGGTGGCTGCCCAGCTCGCCGGACATCAGCACCGAGCGGATCATGGTGTTGAGCGCGTCGTGGTGGCGCTGCGCGCCGCTGCGGATGTCGCGCCTGCACGGTGGTCTCACTCGGGGGGTGCCGTCGACGGTCGGGGATTGATCGGCAGGGTTGCACATGCCGGGGGCGGCCCATTTGGCCAGCACGGCGTCCAGCCCGGCGCGGGCCTCGGGGGTGAGCCAGCCGGAAAGCCGGCTCATGCCGTCGATGCCTTGGGGTCCCAGGGTCAGCCCGCGGCGCCGGGCGCGGTCTCGGTCGGTGAAGGTGCCGTCGGGGTTGAGCACCGCGGCGAGGCGGGCGGCGTAGCGGCGGACTTGTTCGGGGCGGTACTGGGCGGCTATCTCGGCGAGATCCGCTTCGGCTTTCTCCCGGGTGGGGGTGTCGATGGCGGCGGGCAGCCGGTGGAGGAATTCGCGGATCACCCGCACCTGTTCGGCGCCGACCTTGCCCTCCTGTTGTTTGGCCGCGGTGGCCTGCAGCCGGGGCGCCAGCGGTTGGCCGGTCAGGGTCTGGCGTGCGCCGAGGTCGTCGGCTTCGTGGATGCGTCGGCTGGCTTCGACGCGCGAGATGCGCAGCCGGTCGGCCAGGGCGCGGGAGAGTTTGGCGCCGAGTTCTTCGGGCAGGGCGTGGCCGAGCTGGTTGAGCAGGTGGTGTTCGAGGGCGGGCAGGATGCGGCGCAGGGTTTCGATGCGTTCGAGTTGGTCGAGGCGCTGGCCGGTGTTCCAGAGTTCACTGGGTTCGGCGGCGTGGCAGGCCAGGTCGTCGAAGACGGCGATCGCCTCGTCGAGCGCTGTGGAACTCATGGCTGCAATGTATCGCCGCCCACCGACAACTAGTGGCTCCCAACATGTTTCACCGTCGACTTATCCACAGTCGCGGGTTCATCCACAGATGCGCGGTTGGGTATTGACAACAGCGAATCGACCGACTACGCCGCGTCGAACGCGACCGGAAGCCTGACAGGCCCGGTGATTCCGGTGATCGGCTTCCACGGCGCGGCTCCGATTCGACGCAGATTCGGCATCCGGCGGGCCATGACGGTCAACGCATTGGCCAGTTCCCGTCGGGCGAGGTTGGCGCCAAGGCAATAGTGCATGCCGCCACCGAAAGTCAGCATCGGGGGTGGCGCCTCGCGGGTGATGTCGAGGTGATCGGGGTGGTCGTACACGTCCGGGTCGCGGTTGGCGGCGGCGGTGTTGAGTATCACCAGGGTGCCGGCCGGAATGACCACGCCGCCCAACTCGACGTCGTCGAGAGCCTTGCGCATCGCGCTGAAGATGACGGGGGTGTGGCGCATGACTTCCTCGACCGCCTGGGGCGCCAGCTCGGGACGTTCGGCCAGTAGTGCCCACTGGTCGGGGCGGTCGCAGAAAACCTGGATCGCGGCGGCCAACTGGTTGCGTGTGGTGTCCGTGCCTGCCATGAGGATGGCGCCGGCGAGCATGCGCAGCTCGTCCATGTTGAGCCGGTCGCCGTCGTCTTCGGCTCGGATCAATTCAGAGATCAGATCGTCGGTCAGGGCGTCTCGCCGACGGGCAACCATGCCGTCGATATAGGCGTCGAGTTCCTCGAAGGCCGCCGTGATGTCGGGCTCGTCGTTGACGACGTTCCAGCTGAAGAGCTTGAAAATGTCGTCGGCCCAGTCAGAGAACAGCTGCCAGTCGTGGTGGGGCGCACCGAGAAGCGCACAGATGATCGGGATCGGATACTTGCGGGCAATGTCTGCGACGACGTCGCAGCCTCCCTCAGCCGTGTGCGGTTCGACGAGGTCGGTGATGACATCGACGATCGTGGTGTCGAGCCGCATGACCGACCGCGGCGTGAACGCCTTCGACACGAGCCGGCGCAGCCGTTGGTGCTCCGCGCCGTCGAGGCTCAAGATGCTGCGGACGACGCGATCCCATAAGCGACCAGAGGTGATGCCCTGCATCTCGAGGCCAAGCCCCGCGGGCGTGACAAACCGGTGGTCGCGAAGCACCGAGCGCACCAGTTCGTAGGACAACAATTCCGGTCCGTGCGGTCCCAGGGCGATCGAACCCTGCAGCTGCGCCCGCCGAATCCGTCGGTGGGCCTCCTCCGCAGTCGCGGCGTCCTCGTACGCGATCGTCGGTAAGTCGGCTTCGAACACGGTGGGGCGAAGCAGGCCGATGGTGTCAACGCTCATGGTGGTCTCCTCGGCTCAAGACGACTCGGTTTAGTCATCGTCGGAGCGCGCAGGAAAGCCGCATAGAGTAATCGACTACTCGAATGCCGGGAAGCCGCATTGCGCGTCGGAATGGCGGCGCGGATGCCACGATGTTGACGTGACGCAGGGCCTGGCCTTCAACCGTCGAGAGAGCCGGTCATGACGGCCGCGACCGCCTGCCCGGCGTGTGGTCGAGAGGCACGCGGCGACGCCAGATTCTGCGACGCCTGCGGAGCGCCGATCGCTGTGGCTACGAAGCCGGCCGAGTACAAACAGGTGACCGTGCTGTTCGCCGATGTGGTCCGCTCCATGGACCTCGCGGCAGCCGTTGGCCCGGAGCGGTTGCGCGAGATCATGGCCGAGCTGGTCGATCGATCGACTGACGTGGTGCAGCGATACGGCGGGACGGTCGACAAGTTCACAGGCGACGGCATCATGGCGCTCTTCGGGGCGCCAATCGCGTTGGAGGACCACGCGCTGCGTGCGTGCAGGGCAGCGCTGGCCATTCAAGAACAAATGGCGCAGCTGGCTGGTGAGGTCGACGGCAGGGATGGCGTTGAGTTGCGGTTGCGAGTAGGGCTCAATTCCGGCCAGGTCATCGCGGGCGATGTGGGATCAAAGACATTGAACTACACAGCCATCGGTGACCAGGTGGGCACGGCTCAGCGCATGGAATCAGTAGCTCCCGCTGGCGGTGTGATGCTCAGCGAGTCCACCGCCCGGCTTGTCGAACGCGCCGTAACAGTCAGTGAGTCGCAAATGGTGCATCTCAAGGGGGCGACTGATGCCGTACCGGCGCGTCGCTTGATCGCCATCGTGCCGCGCCGCGATATGACAGGCGACACCAACAGTCTGGTTGGGCGAGAGTGGGAGACGAACACCCTCAACGGTTTGCTCGAACGGTCGATGGGTGGCCGCGGTTGTGTTGCCGGTGTCACCGGACCGCCTGGCATCGGAAAGACCCGGCTCATCAATGAGATCGCGGCGACCGCGGGCCGGCGCGGAGTCGAGGTGAGCACCACGTTCTGTGAGTCCCACGCCAGCGACATCCCGTTCCACGTGGTCGCCCGGGTGCTGCGTGACATTGCCGGGGTCGGCGGCCTCGACGACGCCGCGGCGCGTGCGCAGGTGCGTGCGCAGATCCCAGGTGCCGACCCGGAGGATCTGCATCTGCTTGACGACTTCCTCGGGATCGCGGACCCCGCTGTGGTGCTGCCGAAGATCGACCCCGACGCTCGTCGGCGGCGATTGACCGCGCTGATCAACGCGGCGTCGCTGGCCCGCGAGGAGCCCTCACTTCTCGTTGTCGAAGATGTGCATTGGATCGACGAAGTCAGCGAATCGATGCTCGCCGAGTTCGCCGCCGTCATACCCCGGACCCGCGTGATGGTGCTCTTCACGTACCGTCCGGAGTACCGCGGCGCGCTGTCTGCGATCTCCGGTGCCCAGACGATTGCGCTTGCACCGCTGAGCGATTCGGAGACGCTATCGCTCGTCAGTGAGCTGCTGGGGTGCGATCCCTCCGTTGCCGACCTCACCACGCTGATCGCCGAACGAGCCTCAGGTAATCCGTTCTTCGTTCAGGAAATCGTGCGCGACGTCGCCGAACGCGGGATTCTCGTCGGTGATCGTGGCAGCTACGTGTGCTGCACGAGTGTTGCGGACGTCGATGTGCCGCCAACGCTGCAGGCGACCATTTCGGCGCGCATCGACCGGCTCGCACCGCCGGCCAAGCGAACCCTGACGGCCGCGGCGGTTATCGGATCTCGCTTCCGTGCCGACCTACTGGCGGCATTGGGCGTCGATCCGGTGCTCGATGAACTGATCGGAGCCGAACTGATCGACCAGGTGACATTCACCCCGCGCGCCGAATACACCTTCCGTCATCCGCTGATTCGCACGGTGGCCTATGAGTCACAACTCAAGTCGGATCGGGCGGCCCTGCATCGAACGGCTCGCCCTGCTGCTCCAGGAATCGGCATCCTCCAACGAGAACGCCGCGCTGATCGCCGAACACCTGGAGGCCGCCGGCGACGTCCGGGCGGCGTACGCCTGGCACATGCGCGCCGGTGCCTGGTCGGCCGTCCGTGATCTCAACGCCGCTTTCATGAGCTGGGAGCGGGCCCGTCAACTCGCCGACTCGCTACCGGCCGACGCGTCGGAGCGTACCGAGATGTGCATCGCGCCGCGCACTTTGCTTTGCGCCAACTCCTGGCGGGTCCATGCCGACGTGGCCGTGGCCCGCTTCGACGAGCTTCGCGACCTTTGCGGAGGCGCACGGGACAATGCCTCTTCTGCGTCTCTGACTCTCGGCATGGCCGGTGTCATGGCGGAGCACATCACACACGGCCGGATGCGGGCAGCATCTCGGATGGCATCCGAGTGCATGGCGACGGCTGAGTCGATCGGCGACCCGAACCTGATCATCGGGGTGTCATTCATGGCGTTCACGTCCAAGCATGAGACCGCCGAATTCTCCGACTCTTTGCGTTGGTCAGAGAAAGTCATCGAGCTGACTGGTGGCGATCCCGCGAAGGGAAACATGTTCATCGCGTCGCCGTTGGCGGTGGCATTGACGTCGCGCGCTCTCTCCCGGTGGGCGCTCGGGCGTCACGGATGGCGCGAGGACTTCAAACGCGCGGTTGAGATGGCGCGCCGGACCGACCCCATGTCGCAGGCCGTGGCCGTCAACTTCCAATACGGTCCTTCGATACCGTGCGGGGTGCTTCTCGCCGATGACACGGCGCTCGGCGAGATCGAAGAGGCTCTGTCGATCACCGAGCGATCAAGCGATGACATTGCGCTGGGTAATGCACGTATGGCCAAGGGGTTGGCATTGGTTCATCGCCAGTCACGAGAAGACCGTGCACACGGCGTGGAGATCCTGATGCAAGTGCGTGATATGTGCTTGCACGAACGGTTCTCGATAAGCGAATTACCGGTCGTCGAGTTGTACGCCGCCCGCGCCAGAGCTCGGGACGGCGACATCGACAATGCCCTACCGGTCATGCGGCCGGCTCTGGATGTCCTGTTTTACCGCGAACAGTTTGCTTGGGCCGTGCCCGCGACATCCGCCTTCGTAGAAACGCTGCTGTGCAGGGGGACTAGCGGCGACCTGGAGGAGGCCGAGGAAGCCATCCAGCGGCTTGCGGCTGTCTCGCTCGACCCCGAGTACGTGATGCGGGAAGTCTTCATGCTGCGATTACGAGCCCTACTCTGCCGTGCTCGCGGAAATGATGTCGCGTACCGCGATTTCGCCGACCGCTACTGCGCGATGGCCAAGGCCCTCGGCTTCGAAGGGCACATGGCCTGGGCCCTGGAACTGACCTGAGAGACGGCCTAACTCCACAGCGTCACATGCACTTTCGGCCGGAACCGGGTCACCCCGACCCCGGTGCCGCGAATCATCGCCTGCGTGCACCGCGGAGTGGTGATGAACCGCAACAGTTCCGAGACGGCAGGCTGGCGGGCGGCGGGCGGCAGGGTCGACGCGCACCATTCGCCGGACACGGCCAGGCCCGGACCCTTCAGCTGCACCAGGTGACCGGCGGCCAGATCCTTCGCCACCGAGAAGCCGATCACCAGCGTGACACCGCCGACGCGTCGTACTTCTTCCAACGCGGCGGCATCGCTTTGGAAAATGCGTTGGCGCGCTTCGGGAATCGCCAGGTGACGCAGCATCGCGGCGATCTGGCCGTCCACCGCGCCGGCCGACGGGCCGAGCATCCAATGCTGCTCGCGCAGCAGCGCGGGCGTCGGAGTGGCGCCGGCAAGCGGGCCGTCCGCCGCGACGACGGCGATCACCTGATACTTCAAGAACGGCCGCACCACCACCGCACCACCACCGGGCCCGCCATAAGCCGGACCGATCGCGACGTCGACCGCGCGTGAGGAGATCAGGTTCGCGAAGTCGCTCGTCGGGTGCACGCTCAGCTCGACCGACAGATCCGCGGCCCGCGACGAGAACAACTCGATCAGGCCGGGGGCGGCGTGCTCGGCGAAGGCGCTCGACGCCGCGATGCGCAGCAGCCGGCGTCCGTGCGCGGCCTCGGTCACCTCCTTGGCGGTCTGCTGCTGCAAGCCGAGGATCTCGGTCGCTCTGCTCGCCAACCGAAGACCGCCGGGAGTGAACGCAAGCCCGGCCGCGGTCCTGCTGAACAGCGGGTCGTCGAGCTCCTTGCGCAGCGACGCGACGTGCATGGAGACACCCGCGTCGGACATCCCCAGCTCCTCGGCTGCCGCGTGGACCGAGCCCAAGCGCACCACCGCCGAATAGGCCCGAAGCTGAGCCGGTGTCACGAATTTGAGCCTACGTTGGGACTCGTGCGGGACGTGCTCGATGACCTGATGGCCACCTGGCGCGCCGGTGGCACGGCCGGCGTCGGCACTGTCGTGCGGACATTTCGGTCGGCGCCCCGGCCGCCCGGGGCGTCGATGGTGGTGGCCCCCGACGGCACCGTCGCCGGGTCGGTGTCGGGCGGCTGCGTCGAAGCCGCGGTCTACGAACTGGCCACCGAGGTGGTGCGAACGGGCAGGCCGCAGCTTCAGCGCTATGGCGTGAGCGACGACGACGCGTTCGCCGTCGGGCTCACCTGCGGCGGCATCATCGACGTCTTCGCCGAAGCGGTGTCACCGGAGACGTTTCCCCAACTCGGGGATCTCGCCGACGACATCGCCGAGCACCGGCCCGTCGCGGTCGCCAATGTGATCTCACATCCCGACCCCGACTGGATCGGGCGCCGGATGGTGATCCGACCGGACTCGCACGACGGGTCGCTCGGATCGGAAAGGGCCGACGCCGCCGTCACCGACGACGCGCGCGGCCTGCTGGCTGCCGGCCGCACCGAGGTCCTCACCTACGGATCCGACGGGCAGCGCCGCGGGGTCGGCATGGACGTGTTCGTGTCCAGCCACGCCCCGCGCGCCCGGATGCTGGTGTTCGGCGCCATCGACTTCGCCGCCGCCGTCGCCCAGCAGGGCTCCTTCCTCGGCTACCGGGTCACCGTCTGCGATGCGCGGCCGATGTTCGCGACGCCGGCGCGGTTCCCGACCGCCGACGAGGTGGTGGTCGACTGGCCGGACCGCTACCTCGCGGCGCAGGCCAAGGCGGGCACGCTCGACGCCCGCACGGTGATCTGCGTGCTCACCCACGACGAGAAGTTCGACGTGCCGCTGCTCGAGGTCGCGCTGCGGCTGCCGGAGGTCGGCTATGTGGGGGCGATGGGCTCACGGCGCACCCACGAAGACCGCATCAGCCGGCTGCGGGACGCCGGCCTGACCGAGGACGAGTTGAGCCGGCTCGCCAGCCCGATCGGGCTGGACCTGGGCGCGCGCACCCCCGAGGAGACGGCGGTGTCGATCGCCGCGGAGATCATCGCGCGACGGTGGGGCGGTCGCGGGCGTCCGCTGACCGAGCTCGCGGGCCGCATTCACCACGAATAAACAGCCGGTCAGAGGCCAAGTTAAGCGATCACTTAACTCGCTATTGACCCCCGGGTAGACCCGGCCGAGACTGGACTTCCCTTCCCATCGATGTGAGGGCGGTCACACATGCAAGTACCCGGGCCCTTCGAATACGAACGAGCGACGAGTGTGGACCACGCCATCGGACTGCTCGACCGACTGGGGGAGGGGGCGCTGATCGTGGCCGGCGGGCACAGCCTGTTGCCGATGATGAAGCTGCGGATCGCCAATCCCGAGTACCTCGTCGACATCAACGACCTCGCGGGCGAACTGGGGTACATCACGACCGACTCCGACCGACCGTTCGGATCGGTGCGATGACGCGGCACCGCGAGGTGCTCGAGTCCGACGAGCTCGCCGCGGTGTGCCCGATCTTCCGCGACGCCGAGCGCGTGATCGCCGACCCGGTGGTGCGCAACCGCGGCACGGTCGGCGGCTCGCTGTGCCAGGCCGACCCCGCGGAGGACCTGACCACCGTCTGCGCCGTGCTCGACGCGGTGTGCCTGGCCCGCGGGCCGTCCGGGCAGCGTGAAATTCCGATCGACGACTTCCTTACCGGTCCCTACGAAACCGCGCTCGCGCACAACGAGATGCTGGTCGAAATACGGATCCCCAAGCGGCCCAACAGCTCCAGCGCCTACGCCAAGGTGGAACGTCGGGTCGGTGACTGGGCGGTCACCGCTGCGGGCGCTGCCGTCGCTCTCGACGGCGGCACGATCAGCGCCGCCCGCGTCGGTCTCACCGCGGTCAACCCCGACGCCGATGGACTGCGCCGCGTCTCGGAGGTGCTCGTCGGCGAAACACCCAGCGAGGAAGCGTTCGCCGAAGCCGGTCGCCGCGCGGCGGCCGCCTGCGAGCCCGCCTCGGACATGCGGGGCAGCGCCGACTACAAGCGTCACCTCGCCGAAGAACTCACCAAGCGAACGCTGCGGACGGCCGTCGGCCGTGTGCGGGATGCATCGAACGGAGGACGCTGACATGCAGGTGAACATGACGGTCAACGGCGAGCCGGTCACGGCCGAGGTCGAGCCCCGCATGCTGCTGGTGCACTTCCTGCGGGATCAGCTGCGGCTCACCGGAACCCATTGGGGCTGCGACACCAGCAATTGCGGTACCTGCGTCGTCGCGGTCGACGGCGAGCCGGTGAAGTCGTGCACGATGCTGGCAGCGATGGCCAGCGGACATGACGTGCGCACCGTCGAGGGATTGGAAGTCGACGGGAAATTGGACCCGGTGCAGGAGGGCTTCATGCAGTGCCATGGCCTGCAGTGCGGGTTCTGCACGCCGGGGATGATGATCACCGCCCGCGCGCTGCTGGACCGGATCCCCGATCCCGACGAGCAGACCATTCGCGAGGCGATCTCCGGGCAGATCTGCCGATGCACCGGCTATACGACGATCGTGCGCTCGATCCAGTGGGCGGCCGGGCACGCGGTCGGCAGAGCGGTCGAATCCGTGCTCAGCAAAACCGAATTCGCGCCCGAAGCGCAGACCGAAACCACCCATGGCGGTGACGCCGCCGAGCCGCTGCTGGAGTCCGGGAGAAACGCATGACCGCCGTAGAAGAACACATCGACAACGACCAGAAGCCGTGTGGCCACGGCCGCATGCTGCGCAAGGAGGACCCGCGGTTCATCCGGGGTCGTGGCAACTACGTCGACGACGTGGTGCTGCCCGGCATGCTGCATCTGGCCATCCTGCGCTCGCCATACGCCCACGCCAGCATCGTCAATATCGATATCACTGCGGCACAGGCACATCCGAAGGTCAAGGCCGTGGTCACGGGCGCGGACCTGGCTGCCAAGGGTTTGGCGTGGATGCCGACGCTGTCCAACGACGTGCAGGCGGTGCTGGCCACCGACAAGGTCCGATTCCAGGGCCAGGAGGTCGCTTTCGTTGTCGCCGAAGACCACTACTCCGCGCGCGACGCACTGGAACTGATCGACGTCGAGTACGACCCGCTCGACCCGGTCATCGACGCGCGCAAGGCGCTGGACCCGTCGGCTCCGGTGATCCGCACCGACCTCGACGGCAAGTCCGACAACCACTGCTTCGACTGGGAAACCGGCGACGCCGCGGCCACCCAGGCTGTTCTCGACAAGGCCGACGTCGTCGTCAAGCAGGAAATCGTCTATCCGCGAGTACATCCCGCACCGATGGAAACCTGCGGTGCCGTCGCCGATCTCGACCCGGTCAGCGGCAAGCTGACGTTGTGGTCCACCACGCAGGCGCCGCACGCCCACCGCACGCTGTACGCGTTGGTGGCCGGTCTGCCCGAGCACAAGATCCGGGTGATCTCGCCTGATATCGGCGGCGGGTTCGGCAACAAGGTGCCGATCTATCCCGGCTACGTCTGCGCGATCGTCGGCTCGCTGCTGCTCGGCAAGCCGGTCAAGTGGATGGAGGACCGCAGCGAGAACCTGACGTCCACCGGGTTCGCCCGCGACTACATCATGGTCGGCGAGATCGCCGCCACCAAGGACGGCAAGATCCTGGCGATCCGCTCCAATGTGCTTGCCGACCATGGTGCGTTCAACGGCACCGCCGCGCCGGTGAAGTACCCGGCCGGCTTCTTCGGGGTGTTCACCGGCAGCTACGACATCGAGGCCGCCTACTGCCACATGACCGCCGTCTACACGAACAAGGCGCCGGGCGGGGTGGCGTACGCGTGTTCGTTCCGGATCACCGAAGCGGTCTACTTCGTCGAGCGCCTGGTCGACTGCCTGGCCCAGGAGCTGAAGATGGACCCGGCCGAGTTGCGGCTGCGAAACCTGTTGAAGCCGGACCAGTTTCCGTATCGGAGCAAGACCGGCTGGGTGTACGACTCCGGTGACTACGAGGCCACCATGCGCAAGGCCATGGAGATGATCGGCTATGAGCAGCTGCGGGCCGAGCAGAAGGAGCGCCGTGAGCGCGGCGAGCTGATGGGCATCGGGATGGCGTTCTTCACCGAGGCGGTGGGTGCCGGCCCGCGCAAGGACATGGACATTCTGGGCCTCGGCATGGCCGACGGCTGCGAGTTGCGGGTGCATCCGACCGGGAAAGCCGTTGTGCGACTGTCGGTTCAAACCCAAGGTCAGGGCCATGAGACGACGTTCGCGCAGATCGTCGCCGAGGAACTCGGCATTCCGCCCGACGACATCGAGGTCGTGCACGGCGACACCGACCAGACACCGTTCGGGTTGGGCACGTACGGCAGCCGGTCCACGCCGGTGTCGGGTGCGGCGGCTGCACTGGTGGCCCGCAAGGTTCGCGACAAGGCCAAGATCATCGCGTCCGGGATGCTGGAGGCATCGGTCGCCGACCTCGAATGGGAGAAGGGCACATTCAGGGTCAAGGGCGACCCGTCGGCGTCGGTGACGATCGCCGACATCGCGATGCGGGCACACGGCGCCGGCGATCTGCCCGAGGGTATCGAGGGCGGCTTGGACGCCCAAATCTGTTACAACCCGGAGAACCTGACGTATCCGTACGGGGCGTACTTCTGTGTCGTCGACGTCGATCCGGGCACCGGCGTGGTGAAGGTGCGCCGCTTCCTTGCGGTCGACGACTGCGGCACGCGGATCAACCCGATGATCATCGAGGGCCAGATACACGGCGGTATCGTCGACGGCATCGGCATGGCGCTCATGGAGATCATCGCGTTCGACGAGGAGGGCAACTGCCTGGGCGGGTCGCTGATGGACTACCTCATTCCCACCGCGCTGGAATGCCCCCACTTCGAGACGGGCTATACCGTGACGCCGTCGCCGCACCATCCCATCGGCGCCAAGGGCATTGGGGAGTCCGCCACGGTCGGCTCCCCGCCCGCGGTCGTCAACGCGGTGGTGGATGCCTTGGCGCCGTTCGGGGTTCGGCACGCCGACATGCCGCTGACGCCGTCGCGGGTGTGGGAGGCGATGCAGGGAAGGGCCACGCCACCGATCTAGGGGGCAACCGATATGACGGTCAGCGAGCGCGCGGAGCAGTTGCTGCGCAGCCGCATGCCGTTCGTCCACGCGACCGTGGTGCGCGCTCAGCAGCCCACCTCGGCGCGCCCCGGCGATGAGGCGATCGTCTTGGCAGACGGCACGATCGAGGGCTTCGTCGGCGGTCAGTGCGCTCAGAACTCGGTGCTCAAGACCGCGCTGGGAGCGTTGCAGACGGGGGAGAGCGTGCTGCTACGGGTGCTGCCCGACGGCGACGTGCACTTCACCGAGGCGCCCGGCGCGTGCGTCGTGGTGAACCCGTGCCTGTCCGGCGGAGCGCTGGAGATATTTCTGGAACCGCGGCTGCCGCCGCCGCTGATCCGGATCGTCGGCGCCACGCCGATCGCCGACAAGCTGGTCGAACTCGGTACGCTCACGGGTTTCGCAGTGCAGCGAGATGATTCCGACGAGATCACCGGTGTGACGGCCGTCGTGATCGCCAGCCACGGCGGTCCGGAGGCCGAGATGATCCGCGCGGCGCTGGACGCCGGTGTCGGATACGTCGGCATGGTGGCCAGCAAGACGCGTGGTGCCGCAGTGCTCGACAGCCTGGAGCTGTCCGACGCGGAACGGGCGCGGTTGCATACCCCGGTCGGGTTGGCGATCGGTGCGAAGACTCCAGCCGAGATCGCCGTGGCGATCCTCGCCGAGTTGATCCGGGAAGTTCGGCTCGGCGATCTCAGGAACGTTTCCGCGCCGCGTCCGCCGATTGTCGAGGCCGTCGACCCGGTATGCGGCATGACCGTCGTCATCGGGCCGACGACCGAGCACCTGC
Source organism: uncultured Actinomycetota bacterium (assembly GCA_963834955.1). GTDB lineage: Bacteria > Actinomycetota > Actinomycetes > Mycobacteriales > Mycobacteriaceae > Mycobacterium. Next base: position 195,871 of record CAWIDX010000030.1, on the reverse strand, counting down.
GGGTGGACGACACCGACTACTGGTTCTGCTGCCCGGCGTGCCGCTCGTCATTCGCGGCGAGAGCGCAGTCATGACCGCCCCTCGGGTGACCGGTGTCGTACTGGCCGCCGGCGCTTCGCGTCGCCTTGGTACACCGAAACAAGTACTGCCGTACGGTGATTCGACGGTGCTCGGCGCATCGGTCGACGTAGCACGGGCGTGCGGGTTCGGCCAGATCATCGTCACGCTCGGCGGATCGGCCGACGCGGTGCGTGACGCGGTGTCACTCGGCGACGTCGACGTGGTGATCGTCGACGACTTCGGGTCCGGCTGCTCGTCGTCGTTGCGCGCCGCGCTGCCGCAGGTCGACCCGCACGCCGACGGCATCGTGCTGCTGCTCGGCGACCAGCCCGGCGTCAGCCCGGCCACGGTAGACCTGCTGATCGACACGGCCGCCGCCGCGGATGTCGGCGTGTGCCAGTACCGTGACGGAGTCGGCCATCCGTTCTGGCTGAGCCGCAACACCTTCGGCGAGCTGGCCGGCTTGCACGGAGACAAGGGGGTGTGGAAGCTGATCGACGCCAGAGCCGCCGACGTGTGCCGAGTGACCGTCGACGCCACGGTTCCGCCGGACGTCGACACCTGGGACGACTACCACCGCCTGTTGGCCTCGGTGCCGCGATGAGGCCGGGATTCGTCGACATCGACGATGTCATCCGCCGTTTCGACGCGCGGGACTATCTGCTCGACGTCGGCACCGCGTCCGCGTTGTACCTCGCCGGCACGCTCGGGCGGCCGCTGCTCTTGGAAGGCGAACCGGGCGTGGGGAAGACGACCGCCGCCAAGACGCTGGCGGCCGTGCTCGACGCGCCGCTGATCCGGCTGCAGTGCTACGAAGGGTTGACGGCCAGCGAGGCGCTGTACGACTGGAACTACCAGCGTCAACTGCTGAGTATCCGGCTTGCCGAGGCCCGTGGCGCCAGCATCGGCGAAGCCGACCTGTACACCGAGAGCTACCTGGTTGACCGGCCGATCCTGCAGTGCGTGCGCTACCGCGGGCATACCCCGCCGGTGTTGTTGATCGACGAAATCGACCGCGCGGATGATGAATTCGAGGCGCTGCTGCTGGAGTTCCTCGGTGAAGCCGCGGTGACGGTGCCGGAGCTGGGCACGTTCACCGCCGAGACGCCGCCCCTCGCGGTGCTCACCTCCAACCGCAGCCGCGACCTGCACGACGCCTTGCGGCGGCGCTGCCTGTATCACTGGATCGACTACCCGGAACCGGTCCGCGCCGCCGCGATCGTGCGTCGCACGGTACCGGGCGCAACCGATGCGTTGATCGAACACGCAACCCAATTCGTCGGCAACACAAGGACTCTAGATCTCGACAAGCCGCCGGGTGTGGCCGAGACGATCGACTGGGTCGCCGCGCTGGTGTCGCTGGGTGTCGCCGACCTGGTGTCGCCGGACGCGCTCGTCAGCCTTGGCGCGCTGGCCAAGACACCCGACGACCGCGCGCTGATCCGCGACGCGTTCACCGAATACAGCAGCGGACTGGCCGCCGGATGAGAGGAAGAACTGCATGAAGATCGCCAACGAGTTCACGATCAGCGCGCCGATCGAGCAGGCCTGGGACGTGCTGAGTGACCTCGAGCAGGTGGTGCCGCTGATGCCGGGCGCTCAGCTCGTCGGCCAGGAGGGCGACGACTTCCTCGGCAAGGTCAAGGTCAAGGTCGGACCTGTCACCAGCGAGTTCAACGGCAAGGCGAATTTCGTCGAGAAGGACCGCGAGAACTACCGCGCAGTGATCAACGGGCGCGGTCGCGAGGCACGCGGCACGGGCAACGCGAGCGCCACCGTCACCACCCAGCTGCATCCGGATGCGGACCGCACCCGGGTCACCGTCGACACCGACCTGAAGATCGTCGGCAAGCTGGCCCAGTTCGGCAGCGGCATGCTGCAGCAGGTGTCGGAGAAGCTCCTCGGCCAGTTCGTCGAAGCGCTGGAAGCGAAGCTCGCGGCGCCTGCGCCCGCCGAAACGCCGTCGGAGACACCGGCCCAGACGTCCGCGCCGGATCGGTCGACGCAGACGGCCGCGGCCGAGCCGGCCCCGATCGATCTCATCGAGCTGGCGGGCGGCGGCGCGTTGAAGAAGTACGCGCCGGCGGCCCTGGCGGTGCTCGCTCTGCTGGTGGTCGCACTGGTGCTGACACGCCGCCGCCGATGAGCGCTTGCGCGAAGAGCATCGGGCAGCGATGAGCGCTCGCGAGCTCCGCAGCTGCTGCGCGGCGTCGACCTGGCGGCGTTCGGGGTGGCGCTCGTTGCGCGGCTGCGCGCCGGTGGGGTGCTCGTGTCGGCCAGCGGGCCGGCGGGTTTCGTGGCGGCCATGCGGCACCTGGTGCCGCGTTCGCGGTCGGACCTGTACTGGGCGGCGCGCCTGACGCTGGTGAATCGGGCCGACGACCTGCCGGCTTTCGACGCGGTGTTCGATGCGGTGTTCGCCGACGCCGGGGTCGGGTTGGCGCCGCCTGCGCGCCGCCGCCCTGGACTCACCGCCGCCGCCACGCCCGGACTGCGCGGCGGTGCCGGGCCGGCCGTCGGTCTCTCCGCCGGCCTGCCGTGGGTGACCCGGCCGGTGACGATGACGGCGTCCGACGAAGCCGAGCCCGCGGGGACGGTGCCGGATGTTCTGCCGAGCCGGATCGTCGCGCGGGCCGAGGAGCCGTTCGAGCGCTTCGACGCCGAGGACTTGCGCCTGCTCGGCACATGGCTGGAACGCACGATGGAGCGCTGGCCGCACCGGCGCAGCATGCGCCGTGAGGTGCACCGGCACGGCAGGCGGGTTGATCTGCGGGCGACGATGGCGGCGTCGCGCACGACCGGGTGGGAGACGGTGCGCCTGGCCCGCACACGCCGACGCCGACGGCCCCGCCCGATCGTGCTGGTGTGCGACGTCAGCAGGTCGATGCAGCCCTACGCCACGGTGTATCTGCATCTGATGCGGGCCGCCGCGCTGCGGCGGGGCGGGACCCGCCCGGAGGTGTTCGCGTTCTCGACGTCGCTGACCCGGCTCACGGCGGTGTTGGGACACCGCTCGGCGGAGGTGGCGCTGGATCGGGCCAATGCCAGGGTCAGCGACCGTTACGGCGGCACACACCTGGGCCAGAGCATCAGCGCGCTGCTGTTCCCGCCGCACGGGAGCGCGCTGCGCGGCGCGGTGGTGATCGTCGCCTCCGACGGCTGGGACGGCGATCCGCCGGAGGTGCTCGACCGCGCGATGAGCAGGCTACGGCGCCGCGCCGACACCGTGGTCTGGCTCAATCCGCGCGCCGCGCAGCCGGACTACCAACCGCTGGCCGGCTCGATGGCGGCCGCGCTGCCGTACTGCGATTTCTTTCTGCCCGCGCACTCCCTGACCGGGCTCCGTGAGCTGTTCGACGTGCTAGCGGCTGCCTAGGGTGTGTCGACCGTCGCCGGATTGCGTTAGTTCGTGGTCTGCTGCTGCGCCGGTTCGTTCGGTTGCTTCGCGGCGCGTCGCCGCTGCAGGAGTCCGCTTGCGACCGACAGAACGCCCGGCAGGATCGACACGAACACGATCAGCAGAATGATCAGCTCGAAATTCGCCTTGACGAACGGAAGGTTGCCCAAGAAGTACCCCGCCAGCGTCACACCTGCGCCCCACAGGATGCCGCCGATGATGTCGAAGCCGAGAAACAGCGGGTAACGCATGTAGGACACTCCGGCGAGCACCGGGGTGAAGGTGCGCGCGACCGGCACGAAGCGGGCCAGAATGATCGTGAAGGCGCCGTACTTCTGGAAGAACTCGTGCGATTCGGTGACATATCGCTTCTTGAAGAAGCGAGAGTCCTCCTTGTCGAACAGCGCCGGGCCGATGCGGCGGCCGATGAAGTACGCGGTCTGGTCGCCCAAGATGGCGACGAGTGGGATCGCGATGACCAGTACCCAGATGTTGACCGGCGGGTTGGGGGCGGCCGCCAGCAGACCGCCCGTGAACAGCAGCGAATCGCCCGGAAGCAGCGGGAACAGCAGACCGGTCTCGATGAAGACGATGATCAGGATTCCCGGCAGCACCGCATTGGCGAACATGCCACCCTCGCCCAACCAGTACATGGGGTCCATGAAGCCCGGCAGGGCCATCAAGGTGGTGGTCATGAGGCACTAAGATACCGGTAAATCCTGGCGGCCCTTCGCTCCAGACCCTGGTTGTGCAACTCGTCGTTCCCCCCTTCGTCGCCGTTTGAGATACTGCGAACAGCCACGCGGATTCTCTGGAAGGAACTCTCATGCCCATCGCCACGCCCGAGGTCTACGCCGAGATGCTGAGCCGCGCCAAGGAGCAGTCGTTCGCCTTCCCGGCCATCAACTGCACGTCCTCGGAGACCGTCAACGCCGCGCTGAAGGGCTTCGCCGACGCGGGCAGCGACGGCATCATCCAGTGCTCCACCGGCGGTGCGGAGTTCGCTTCCGGCCTCGGTGTCAAAGACATGGTGACGGGCGCGGTCGGCCTTGCGGCGTTCGCGCATGTCCTCGCCGACAGATACCCGATCACCGTCGCGCTGCACACCGATCACTGTCCGAAGGACAAGCTCGACACCTACGTCCGGCCGCTGCTGAAGATCTCCCAGGAACGCGTCTCACGCGGCGAGAACCCGCTGTTCCAGTCGCACATGTGGGATGGCTCGGCGGTCCCGATCGACGAGAACCTCGAGATCGCCCAGGAACTGCTGAAGGCCGCCGCGGCCGCCAAGATCATCCTCGAGATTGAGATCGGCGTGGTCGGTGGCGAAGAAGACGGCGTCGCCCACGAGATCAACGAAAAGCTCTATACGACGCCGGACGATTTCGAGAAGACCATCGACGCGCTCGGCACCGGGGAGCACGGCAAGTACCTGCTCGCCGCCACGTTCGGCAACGTCCACGGCGTCTACAAGCCCGGCAACGTCAAGCTGCGCCCCGACGTGCTCGCCCAGGGGCAGAAGGTCGCCGCGGCCAAGCTGGGACTATCCGAAGGCAGCAAGCCGTTCGACTTTGTGTTCCACGGCGGCTCCGGCTCGCTGAAGTCGGAGATCGAGGAGTCGCTCCGCCACGGCGTGGTGAAGATGAACGTCGACACCGACACCCAGTACGCATTCACCCGTCCGATCGCCGGGCACATGTTCACCAACTACGACGGTGTGCTCAAGATCGACGGCGAGGTCGGCAACAAGAAGACCTACGACCCGCGCAACTATATGAAGAAGGCCGAGGCCAACATGTCCGCGCGGGTCGTCGAGGCCTGCAATGACCTGCACTGCGCCGGCAAGTCGGTCACGGCCTAAAGCGTTCCGGTCAGCTCGGCGTCTGGCAGATCTTCCACTGGCCGTCGCGGAACTGCAGATCGAAGCTGCGCGTCGAGCGGATCTGCGGGTCGTAGGCCATGAACGTGGTGACGTTGGCCTCTGCGTGCTCGCCGTTGACCACCACCTGGCCGATGCTTGCCACGACCGGGTAGCGCTTGGCCGCCGCAACCCGCGCGTGGATGTCGGCCCATGCGCGGTCGTCGTAGTTGACGTAGGTGTCGCGGTTGGTGCCGCAGGTGATGCTGCGCAACGTCGCCAGATCGCCCTTCTGGACCGCGGTGTCGAAGTTGAGGATCGTCTCCTTGACCAGGTCCTCCTGCGACACGCTGGGGCCGGCCTTCCGGGTCAGCCACACGGTGCCCAGGATGGTGACCGCGGCGAGCGCCGCGATCACGAGGATCAAGGCGAGCACCCAACCCCAGCTGCGGTGCCGAAGCCGCAGCCGTTCGGCGCGCGCCGGGATGGCCTGCGGGGTGGCCATTCGTGGGGGCGTGGGTGGCGGCGGTGGCGGGTCCGGCACGGTGATGGCCTCCGTGGCCGGTTCGCGCGGGCGCTCGATCCGCACGGTGGAGCCCGCGTCGAATCCCGACGGTGCGGTGTAGCGGCGCTGAGTCGGTTCAGTGGCTTCCGCCCGCGCCGCCGCGTCGGCCGTCGACAACACTTCCGTGGGCTCGGCGGACTGGTCCGTCTCGGCCGGGCCGGGCGCCTCGGTGGCGGGCTCGATCTGGTCGTCGGTCGGCTGTGTGCCGGGGTCGGTGATCTGTTCGTCAGCCGGAGTGGCGTCCGGGTCGGGCCCTGATGGGTTCGACATGATGCGGTATCTGTCCTCTTGATCGTGACGAGTCGAGGGTCGAGGTGTCTTGTCGAAGCTTAACGATGGTGCGCGCCGGAATCCTCCTGCTGGCCTGCCGACGTGCCGACGCACGGCAGAATAGTGCCCATGACACCGATCGGCGACTTGCTGGGACCTGACCCTGTCCGCCTGCCGGGAGATACCGAAGCCGAAGACGAGTTGCTGGCTGACGAGAATCCGGCCATTGTCGCCGCTGCGCATCCCGCGGCGTCGGTGGCGTGGGCCCAGCTGGCCGAGGATGCGCTGGCCGACGAGAAGGCCGTCACGGCGTATGCCTATGCCCGCACCGGCTATCACCGCGGCCTTGATCAGCTACGTCGGCACGGCTGGAAGGGCTTCGGCCCGGTGCCCTACGACCATCCGCCGAACCGCGGATTCCTGCGTTGCGTGGCCGCACTCGCACGGGCCGCCGACGCCATCGGGGAGTCCCCCGAATATCAGCGCTGCCTGGATTTGCTCGACGACTGCGATCCGACCGCCCGCGAACAACTCGGCCTGGCTTAGATACCTGGCGAGCTTCTCGGCCTACCAGTTCGACTGACCCTGGCAGTCGTCGGCTTTCTCCGGTGGCTCGACCTGGACGGTCGCATGGTCCAACCCGCGCGCGGCGAAAATTGTGCGGGCTTCTTCCAGCACCCGCGCCGAGTCGCCGGAGCTGGTCAGGTGGGCGGTGGCCATGTCCTTGCCCGGCACGAGGGTCCAGACGTGCAGGTCGTGGACATCGGTGACACCCTCGACGGCGCCCAGCGCAGTCCGCAGCTCTTCGACATCGATGTGTGCCGGCGAGGATTCGGACAGAATCCGCAGCGCCGCCCGGGCCAGTGAAAATGCTCGCGGCAGCACCCACAACGCGACGAACACCGCGACCACGACGTCGGCGTAGGGCCAGTGGGTGGTCACGGTCACCACACCGGCGATCAGCACGCCGATGCTGCCGACGGTGTCGGCGACGACCTCCATGTAGGCACCCTTGACGGCGAGGCTCTCCTTCGACTGCGACCGCAGCAGCATGACGACGACCGCGTTGGCCGCCAACCCGGCGACCGCCACGACGATCATGGGTACGCCCGGCACGTCTGGTGCATCCCCAAGCCGTTTGACCGCCTCGTACAGGATGAACGCCGCGACGCCGAGCAACAGCACCGCGTTCCCGACGGCGGTGAATACCTCGGCGCGGTGCCAGCCATAGGTACGGGCGGGTGACGCGCTCCCGCGGCGGGCCAAGATCACCGCGGTCAGGCCCATGAAAATCGCGACCAGGTCGGTGAGCATATGCCCGGCGTCGGCCAGCAGCGCGATCGAGTTGATCAGCAGCGCGGTGGTGAGCTCCAGTACGAAGAACCCCGTGAGGATCGCGGCAGAGAGGACCATGCGGGACACACGCGCGTCGGCCGGGTGGCCGTGATCATGTCCCGCACCCATGCGAGAAATATATGCGCAATCACGCATATGTCGCAAGCGTCAGCGTCAGAACCAGGCCGACCAGAACCGGGTCAGCCCGGCGCCGAACCTCCACAGGCCGGAGTCGACACCGGACAGCTCGTAGAACCACGAGACCATCGAAAAGAACCACTGGTTGAGCACCGGGGAGATCAGCAGCACCAGCAGGATCAGAAAGCCGAACTGCTTGACCGGGTCCAGGCTCCGCTGCATCTGCGGGCTCAGATGGGGCTCCAGCGCCCCGTAGCCGTCGAGGCCGGGGATCGGCAGCAGGTTCAGCAGAACCGCGGTGATCTGCAGAAAGCCGAGGAAGGCCACGCCGGCCCAGAAGACGCTGTGCGCGGGGTCGAAGAACAGCCGCACTGCCGCCAAGAGCAGCACCGCCAACGTCACGTTGGCGGCGGGTCCGGCCAGGCTGACCGTCGTGCGTTGCCACGGGGTCATCCATCCGGTGCGCAGATACACCGCGCCGCCGGGCAACCCGATGCCGCCGAGCGCGATGAACAACAGCGGCAGCCCCAACGACAGCAGCGGATGCGAGTACCGCAGGGGATTGAGTGTCAGGTAGCCGCGCGCCTCGACGTCGTGGTCCCCGTACCGCCACGCGGTGAACGCGTGGCCGAACTCGTGCAGGCACAGCGAGACCAGCCAGCCCGCGATGACGAACACGAACACCCCGGCATACGCGAGTGGGGTGACGGACGCGGCGGCCAACCAGGCGAGCACGCCACCGAGGACGGTGACCCCGACGATGATGAGGAAGATCGGGCTGGGGCGCACCCGTTGGCGCAACGGCCGGATGTTCACCTCACGAAACTACCGGCTCGTTCGCGAATCGAAATCGACGTTATGCAGAAAAAGTGCGAGTGATGACCTGCAAAACGTCGATTTCGGCGAAACTCCCTCACCTGACGAGCAGCCAGCCCTCGATGTGCCGATAGAACGTCGAACGCGTTGCCGCCCGCGGCGCCGCCTTGCCGTCGCGACAGACCACAACGCCGGTACAGCCCAGCTGAACTGCCCGTCCCGGCACCCAGCGGCGTGGCCGGCCGCGGCGGGTCAGCACCGCCGCTCGCAGGCCCGGCACCGCGTCGAGCGGCTCAACGCGCACGCCATGTACCTCGCCGTCGAAAAGCGTGGTGTCGTCGACCACCGCCTCGCCATGCAGCAGCCCGTTCGCACCTCTGCTGTCGGCCTGCCAGCTGGCCGCGCCGACGATCGCGGTGCCGGTGTCGTCACGAATCAACGGGACGCGCTGCACGCTCGCCCTGACCGCTCGCCGTGCCGCCCGCCAGCCGCTGGGCAGCCGGTAGGCCCGAGTGGCGGCCGAGGGTCGTCGCGACACGAAACCGACTTCCACGTCCAATCTTTCGGTACGCATCAGCCTGGTCAGCACCGCGGCGAGGTCGGCGTCGCCGCCCACCACGATCAGCCGTCGGTAGTCGGTCAGCTCGTCGACCTGACGCGGCTCGTCGACGGCGACGACCGCGAGACCGCGCAGCGGCCTGGGTACGGAGCGGCCGGCGTACAGCAATACGGCGGCATCGGCGGTGGTCATGGACACTTAAGGAGCAAACCTCGGCTAGGGTGGGTCACCGGCTGCACCACAATAAGACGGAGAAAACCCATGCCGGCAATCGTGCTGATCGGCGCCCAGTGGGGCGACGAGGGCAAGGGCAAGGCCACCGATTTGCTGGGCGGCCGGGTGCAGTGGGTGGTCCGGTACCAGGGCGGCAACAACGCCGGGCACACGGTGGTGCTGCCGACCGGCGAGAACTTCGCCCTGCATCTGATCCCCTCCGGAATCCTCACCCCCGGCGTCACCAATGTGATCGGCAACGGCGTGGTCATCGATCCCGGCGTGCTGCTCAGCGAGCTGAGCGGACTCGAGGAGCGCGGCGTGGACACGTCGCGGCTGCTGATCTCGGCCGACGCGCATGTGCTGATGCCCTACCACGTGGCGATCGACAAGGTGACCGAGCGCTATCTGGGCAGCAAGCGAATCGGCACCACCGGCCGCGGCATCGGCCCCTGCTATCAGGACAAGATAGCCCGCATCGGCATTCGGGTCTCCGACGTCCGCGACCCCAACCTGCTCACCCAAAAGGTCGAGGCGGCCTTGGAGTTCAAGAACCAGGTGCTGGTCAAGATCTATAACCGCAAGGCACTCGACCCCGACACCGTGGTCGACACCTTGCTGACGCAGGCCGACGCGTTCGCGCACCGGATCGCCGATACCCGCCTGCTGCTCAACTCCGCGCTCGACAGTGGCGAGATCGTCCTGCTGGAGGGCTCGCAAGGCACCCTGCTTGACGTCGACCATGGCACGTATCCCTATGTGACATCGTCTAATCCGACGGCCGGCGGCGCCTGCGTGGGATCGGGCATCGGTCCGACTCGCATCACCACCGTGCTCGGGATCCTCAAGGCCTACACCACTCGGGTGGGCTCCGGCCCCTTCCCGACCGAGTTGTTCGACGAACACGGCGAATACCTGTCGAAGACCGGCGGCGAGATCGGTGTCACCACGGGTCGACGCCGCCGCTGCGGATGGTTCGACGCCGTCATCGCCCGTTACGCCACCCGGGTCAACGGCATCACCGATTACTTCCTGACGAAGCTCGACGTGCTGTCGAGCCTGCAGACGGTGCCGGTCTGCGTCGGTTACACGGTGGCCGGCAAGCGCGTCGACGACATGCCGATGACGCAAAGCGACATCGCACGTGCCGAACCGATCTACGAGGAACTTCCCGGGTGGTGGGAAGACATCTCGGCGGCGCGTGAGTTCGACGATCTGCCCGCGAAAGCGCGTGACTATGTGCAGCGCGTCGAAGACCTTGCCGGAGCGCGCGTTTCGTGTATCGGCGTCGGCCCCGGCCGTGACCAGACGGTGGTGCGGCACGACATTTTGCAGGCCGGCGCGTGAGCACCGATCCCAACGACCCCGAGTACGGCAGGCACGGCGGATTCCCGGAGTTCGAGGTTGTCGATCCGCCGCCCGGCTTTGTGCGGTTCGTCACCGCGATGCGGCGGTTGCAGGACCTCGCGGTGTCGGCGGCGCCCTCCGACGAGGGCTGGGAGGACGCCGCCGACCTGGCCGAGGATCTGGTCGAGAAACTGGCGCCGTTCGAGGCGCCCGAGGGAGTGTCACCGGCCGGCCGGTCAAGAAAGCTGCCCGGGATGGGTAGCGTGCTGCTGCCGCCGTGGACGCTGACGAAATTCGAGCCCGACGGCGTCGAGATGCGTGGCCACTTCACCCGGTTCTACGTGGGCGGCAACTCCGCGGTGCACGGCGGTGTGCTGCCGCTGCTGTTCGACAACGTCTTCGGCATGGTCGTGCACGCCTCCGGGCGGCCGATCAGCCGGACGGCGTTCCTGCATGTCGACTACCGCAAGGTCACCCCGATCGACACTCGGTTGGTGGTGCGCGGCCGCGTCGACAGCGTCGATGGTCGCAAGGCGTTCGTGTCCGGCGAGCTCACCGACCGGGATGGTGCGCTGCTGGCCGAGGCGAACGGCCTGATGGTGAAGCTGCTTCCGGGCCAGCCGTAGCGCGCGACACGCCGAGAACCGTCGCAGCGGTTGAAGTTCACGGTGAGTGGGACCATGACGCCGTGGCGCAACCCTCTGGACCGCGTCTGCGTCAGTTGAGAACGCCGCGGGCCGCAGCCCTCGCCGGCGTGATCTTTGCGGTGCTGTTCGCCACCGTATTGGTGGTCGTCCATCTGAAAATGCCTAAGGGAGTCGGAGATTCGACGGAGTGGCTGGAGAACAAGGGCGGCGGCATCCTCACCGCGACGTTCCTGATGCCGTTCGCCGGGATCAGCTTCCTGTGGTTCATCGCCGTGGTGCGCGACGGGTTCGGCCGCTACGAGGACCGGTTCTTCGCATCGGTGTTCCTCGGCAGCGGGTTGCTGTTCCTGGCGATGATGTTCGTCGCCACCGCGGTCGTGGCCGGACTCGTGGCCACCAACACCGGAGTCACCGACCCGACCGCGCACGCCGTGATCGTGGAATTCGGCAAGACGGTCGTCCTGTCGGCCAGCAAGACCTACGGCCTTCGCATGGCCGCGGTGTTCATGATTTCGCTGGCGACGATCTGGTTGCGCACGGGTCTGATGCCGCGGTGGCTGGTGGCGCTCAGCTACGTGGTGGCGTTGGCGATCCTGGTGGCCAGCGACGTGAGCTTCTGGGTGACGATGGCCTTTCCCGCCTGGGTGTTGGTGGTCAGCGGGCTGCTGCTCGCCAGGGCCGGCGTCATCGACTTCCGCCACCGCGACGACGGCGCCGCGGCGGCCGCCTGAGCCGGCCTATTCCGTCGGCGACAGACCACACGCCTTCCAGCGCCCACCTTCCTTCACGTACAGACCATCCACAGATCCGACGGATATCGTCTTGTCTTTATCCGATCCATTCGGTAGCGGCAGTTCGATGTCGAGAACGACCGCCGCACGCGTGTCGTCGACTTCGATATCCGACACCGTGACCTGTGCGCTGCCGTCCCGGAAGGACTCATAGATCGGGCCGAGCGACTCGGTCAGCTCGAACGTTTCGTTGCTGACGTCCAGGCTGCTACGGCAAGTGAGTGCGCGCACGCGATCACGGTCGCCGTCGATGAAAGCAGCGAAACGACGGCGGATGGCGTCGCACACCGCTCTCTCTTCGGAGTCGTCGGCCTGGCAGGTTATTGCAGAAGCCGTTCGTGAGGAGGAGCTGTCGGATGTGGTGGCGACGAGCGCGATCGTGAGCCCGACGGCCGCGAGCACCCCGATTGCGATGGCGAGGATGACGCCCTTGTGCTGCGGGCCGCGTGATTCCGGGACCCACAACGGCCAGCCGGGCGGCGGCGGTGGCCACCACGGATCGGGCCGCCAGGTGGGATCGGGCTGCCAACCGGGCGGGGGAGGCGGCCAGTTAGGTGGCGGATTGAACCGCATCAGATTTTCCCCCCGCGCCTGACCACATCGAAGAAGCATAGCCGGACGATTCGATGGGGGCGGGCCACCAAATTCGCGGACCGATCAACGCGAACAGCGCCGGTATCACGACCGTCCGCACCACGAACGTGTCGAGCAGGATGCCGAGCCCGACGATGATGCCGAGTTGCGTCAGCACGATCAGCGGCAGCACACCCAGGACAGCGAACACCGCCGCCAACACGATCCCCGCGCTGGTGATGACGCCGCCCGTCGCCGACACTGCGCGCACCATCCCGTCGCGTGTGCCGTGCTCCGGCGTCTCTTCGCGAGCGCGGGCGACGAGGAAGATCGTGTAGTCGACACCGAGCGCGACGAGGAACAGGAACGCGAACAGCGGTGTGCTGTTGTCCAGGGCGGGGAAGCCGAAGATGTGCATGCTGGCCCAGCCGCCGAGCCCCAGCGCGGCCAATGCGGATAGCACGGTGGCGGCCACCAACAGGGGCGGGGCCAGCGCGGCCCGCAGCAGCACGAACAACACGGCCAGCACCACGACGAGGATGGCGGGAATCACCACCAGCCGGTCGCGTTCGGACGCGTTGCGAACGTCCAGCGCCTGGGCATCCGAGCCGCCGACCTGCGCGCGCGGATCGGCGTCATGGACCGAATCACGCAGCGCGACAATCGTTTCGAATGCCTCGTCGGAGGCCGGTGCGGCGTCGATGACCACCGACCAACGGCTCAGGCCCGTCGTCGACTGGCCGGTCTGCGTCACCGACACCACGCCCGGCGTGGCTTCGATGGCGCGTTGCACGTCGGGCGCGCGGCCGGTCTCGGCGACGACGACCGTCGGGTCGGCCAGGCCGTCGGGGAAGTGCGCCGCCAGCGTCTCGAATCCGGCGACGCTGTCCGCCTGCACTCGGAACTGCTCGGTCTGCGAGAGCCCGATGCGGGTACCGAGCAGTCCGGTCGCGAGGACCGCCAATACCGCGATGGCCGCGCCCCCGATCAGCGCCGGGCGACGCGCCACCGCCTCGGCGACGCGGTGCCACGGCCCGGTGTCGACGGTCGCGTGGCGGCCGGAATGCGGGACGAAAGGCCAGAAGAGCCGCTTGCCGAACAGCGCCAGCAGCGGTGGCAGCACCAGCAGCACGAAGAGCGCGGCGACGACGAGGCCGCATGCTGCCAGCGCGCCGAGACTTCGCGTGCTGGGGATGGTGGCCAGCAGCAGGGTCAGCAGCGCGAGCACGACGGTCGCGTTGCTGGCGACGATCGCGGGCCCGGCGGCGCTCACCGCCCGGCGCAGCGCGTGGCGATGATCGGGGGTGCGCCGAAGCTCCTCGCGATAGCGCGAGATGAGCAGCAAGGCGTAGTTGGTGCCGGCGCCGAAGACCAGCACGCTGGTGATGCCCGAGGTGGACCCGTCGAACGCCAGCCCGGTCACATCGGAGACCGCGGTCCCCACCGACGTGGCGACGCGGTCGGCGAACCCGATCACCGCCAGCGGCACCAACCACAGCACCGGAGACCGATAGGTGACGATCAACAACAGCGCGACCACCAGCGCCGTGACGGCGAGCAGCGTCACGTTGGCATTGGAGAACGAGTCCGCGATGTCGGCGCCGAAGGCCGGCCCGCCGGTCACCTGGGTATGCAACCGGTCCGGCAGACCTGTGGCGGCCGCCGTCCGCAGTGACTCCACGGCGTCGCCCAGCGCGAAGCCCGTCAGGTCCGCGCTCAGCGGCACGGTGGCGATGGCCGCTTGACCGTCGGGTGCGGGCAGAAGGGGAGAAAGCGCCGTGGATGCAGTCGCGGAGTTCAAGGCGGCGAGCATGCGGTCCCGGGCCCGGGATGCGGCGGTCAGGTCGCCCGGAGTCAACGCCGCGCCGTCGCCGCGGGTGACCACCAGGATGGCCGGCATTTCGTCGGCGCCCGGGAACTGCGCCTCGGCGGCGTCGGCCAGCGCGGACTCCGCCGACGGCGGTAACGACACGGGGGAGTCGGTGCCCGACTCGTTGGCGCCGACGAGCACGATGAAAACACCCGCGAGGACGGCGATCGCGAGCGCGATCAGCCATGACAACCGGGTGGTGACGGCGGCGGCGAGGCGATCCCACATGAGGTTTCGAGTGTTTCAAATATTGAATCATTAAGCAACTGAAATGTGCGGTCGAGACCGGATATGCTGCTGCCGTGCCCACCACCCGAGCCGAGTTGGAGTCAGCGATCTCGGCCGACGTCCGGGCACTGACGGCCGAGTCCGACCAGATCGGTCTTCGGTTCGCCGCGCGGCACGACGTCAGCCCCAATGATTTCCGCGCCTTCCTTCACGTCATGGTCGCCGACAGTGCCGGCGCACCACTGACATCGGGGGATCTGAAGCAGCGCATGGGATTGTCGGCCGCGGCGATCACCTACCTCGTCGAGCGGATGATCTCCTCGGGTCACATCCGCCGCGAATCCGATCCCGCCGACCGTCGCAAGGTCATCCTGCGGTGCGCTGAACACGGGATGGCGGTCGCGCGTGACTTCTTCACACCACTGGCCGCGCACACCCACGAGGCGATGGCCGACCTCTCCGACAGAGATCTCGCCGCCGCACACCGCGTGTTCAGCGCGTTGATCGAGGCGATGCGCGCCTTCCAAACCGAGCTCGGAAGCAGGTCGTGAACGCCGTGCCGCTACCCGACGTTGCGCCGTTAAAGCCGGTTGAGGGTCGCTTCCTCGAGGTCTAGGCCTTGCAGCGCCGAACGCAGCACCTCGTCGTCGATGCGTCCCGCGTCGCGTTCGGCGATGAACGTCTTCCGTTCGGCGTCAAGCATTTCCAGCCGTAGCCGCCGAAACGCCGACGCGGGGCTTTCGCCGATGTCCTCGTCGCTGCGACCCAGCCGCTCCCAGGCGGCGTTGCGCCGTCGGGTGTTCCACCCCCGCAGCACCTCCGCCGCACGCTCGTGCACATCGGTCACGCCTCGGCCTTGTGGTTCGGCGAGCACCTCGTCAAGTCGGTCGGCGCCCGCGCGGGCGGCCTTGTCCTGCGCGGCGGCCGCTGCGATCGCGTCGGTGCGCGCCTCGTCGCCTTGCACGCCGAGGGCCCGGATCAGCCAGGGCAGCGTCAGCCCATGCAGCAGCAGGGTTCCGATCACCACGACGAACGTCAGGAACACGATGTGCGGGCGGCCCGGAAACGGCGCCCCGGACATCGTCGTCAACGGCACGGCGAACGCCGCAGCGAGCGACACCACCCCACGCATGCCCGCCCACGCGACGATGAACACCTGAGCGGGAGTGGGAGCGGGTTCCCGCGGGCGTGTTCGGGGCAACAACCGCGGTACGTACGCGAACAGGTACATCCACACGATGCGCACCAGAATCACAGTGGCGAACACCGCGACCGACGAGACGACCAGCGAGGATCCCGACATGTCCCGCGTCTCGCTGACCACACCGGGCAGCTGCAATCCGATGAGCAAGAACGCCACCGACTCGAACACCAGCTGCGACGACTTCCACACCGCTTGGTCCTGTAGCCGGGTCGCGTAGTGGGCATGGACGGCGCGGTGACCGAGAAAAACTGCCGCGACCACCACGGCGAGGACGCCGGAGCCGTGAATCTCCTCGGCAACCAGGTAGATGAAAAACGGCGCGACAAGGCCGATCGCGCTTTCCGCGAGCGGATCGTTCAGTCGCGACCGGATGAAGTCGAAGACACCGCCCAACAGGGCGCCGACCGCGACCCCGCCGGCCACGGCCAGCGCGAACGTGGTCAGCCCACGGGTAAAGCTCGTCGCGGTGCCGATCGCCGCGGCCAGTGCCACCTTGTAGGCCGTCAACGCCGTGGCGTCGTTGAGCAGGCTTTCTCCGCCGAGAAGGGTCATGATCCGCCGCGGCAAACCCAGGCGGCGGCCAACCGCGGTGGCCGATACCGCGTCGGGCGGCGCGACGATCGCGCCCAGCGTCAGCGCGGCCGCGAGCGTCAGCTCCGGCACCGTCCGGTAGGCGACGAACCCGACCGCGAACGTCGTGGCCAGCGGCAGCCCGACCGCCAGCAGACTGATCGTGCGGACGTTGTGCCGCAGCGCCACGTAGGAGCTTTCCAAGCCGGCCGACCAAAGCAGCGGCGGCAGGATCACGAACAGCACCAGGTCCGGTTCCAGGTGGATCGTCGGGACTCCCGGAATCAGACCGACGACCAGACCGGCCCCCACCAGAACCAGCGGTGCCGACAGGTCGTATCGCCGGGCGAGTGCCGCAACGAGCACCGCGCCCAACAGCACCGCAATCATCGAGGCATTCACGCCATCAACCTCCTCACGCCATCGGCCTATCCTTGAGCAGCATGCGAAAGCGTGCGCGTCGTGCCCCCGAGACTTGTGATCACCTGGCTTCCGCGGCCGTCGCCCCGGAACCGGCTCCGGTGACACCCGGACAGTGCCAGGAGTGCGCCGAGCTGGGGGAGTCGAACTGGGCGCATCTGCGAATGTGTGTGGCGTGCGGGCACGTCGGCTGCTGCGACTCGAGTCCGCATCGGCACGCCACCGCTCACTTCGAGGGGTCCGGCCACCCGGTGATGCGTTCGCACGAGCCCGGTGAGGACTGGCGCTGGTGCTACATCGACCTACAGCTCGAATAGAGCTGCTGACGTGATGCCCGATTGAGTTTTCGATCTGGCAGGCTGGCGATGTGACGGAAGAACCGCAGCCGCTGTCGGTGATGCTGTTGGGCGCCGGCGAGTTGAGCCGAGAACTCGTCACCGCATTCCAACGGCTGGGCGCGGTCGTCATCACCGTTGACCAGTACGCCGACGCGCCGGCCCATGGCGTGGCCGACCGCGCGCTCATGGTGAAGACCACCGACGCCGACGAGCTGACCGCGCTCATCGAGCGCGAACAACCCGACGTGGTGGTCAACGAGGCCGACGACAATGCCGGCAAGCCCGTCGTCGCCCATGACGCCTTGGCCGCAGTGGCCGAGCGGGGACTGGCCGACGTCATCTCGCCCGTGCGGGCCGGCCGACTGGGCGTGGGTCGCGAAGCGTTACGTCGACTGGCCTCCGACGAACTCGGGTTGCCCACCGCGCCGTTCTGGTTCGCCGGATCGGTCGACGAGCTCACGGCAGTGGTGGAGCACGCGGGGTTTCCGCTCGTGGTGCGTCCCGTCACCGGCGCCCGCGGTGAGGGCGAGTCCGTGCTGCTGCGGTCGGAGGACATCGGGCCGGCATGGGAACGCGCCGCGGTGGCCGGCGGCCGGGTGGCCAACACCCGCGTGATGGTCGAGACGATGGTCGAGATCGACTACGAAATCACGCTGCTGGCCGTGTGCAGCGCAGGGGCGACGGGATCGCGTGTGCAGTTCTGCGAGCCCATCGGCCATCGGACGATCGAGGGCGACGTCCTGCAGTCGTGGCAGCCGCAGGCAATGAGTCCGCGTGCTCGCGACGCGGCCAGGTCCATCGCCGCACGGATCGTCAACACATTGGGCGGCCGCGGGGTGTACGGGGTGGAACTGCTGGTCAAGGGCGACGAGATCTACTTCGCGGATGTGCACCCCTGCCTCGGCGACAGCGGCCTGGTGACGATGCGCTCTCAGCGGCTGACGCAGTTCGAGCTGCACGCACGCGCCATCCTGGGGCTGCCGCTGGACACGATCATGGTGACGCCGGGGGCGGCCGAGGTGATCTACGCAGGGACGGAACCGGTCGAGGGACCCGACGACGCGCACACCGAGCGGGCGACGCAGGCGCTCTCCGACGCCTTGGCCGTACCCGAGTCCGACGTGCGGATTTTCGGTCACCCGCACAGCTATCCGAGCCGCCGGCTGGGCGTGGCGCTGGCCACCGCGGCCGACGTCACCACCGCCCGCAATCGGGTCCGTCAGGTGGCAGCCGCGCTGCGCAAGTTCTGGTAGCTGTGTGGGAGACTCACGCACGTGAGCTATGCCGGTGACATCACTCCGCAGCAGGCATGGAAGCTGCTGAGCGAGCGCCCCGACGCGGTGCTTGTCGACGTGCGTACCGACGCTGAATGGCGGTTCGTGGGCGTGCCCGATATCACCGAACTGGGTCGCGAGGTGGTCTATGTGCAGTGGTCAGGGGTGGACGGAAAACGAAACGTCAGGTTCGTCGAGGAACTGATCGAGGCCGGCGTCACCCCCGGTGACCGGCCGGTCGTTTTCCTGTGTCGCTCCGGCAACCGCTCCATCGGCGCCGCAGAGACCGCCACCGCGGCCGGAATCGCCCCGTCCTACAACGTCTTGGACGGTTTTGAGGGCCACCTCGACGACGAGGGTCATCGCGGCGGCTCCGGGTGGCGGGCCATCGGCCTGCCTTGGAGACAGTCGTGAGGCAGTCATGAGCGTCCGGACCCCCGCCGAGCTGCCGGACGGGGTCAGCCAGGCCACTCATCGGTGTGCGCGGCGGGCTGCTGCGGTCCGCGTTCGACGAGACCGCCGAAGCGATGTATCTCACCTCGGGGTACGTCTACGAGTCGGCGGTCGACGCGGAGAAGGCGTTCGCCGGCGACATCGACCGGTATGTGTATTCGCGTTACGGCAATCCGACGATCTCGATGTTCGAGGAGCGGTTGCGGCTGATCGAGGGCGCACCGGCGGCGTTCGCGACCGCCACGGGCATGGCGGCGGTGTTCACCTCGCTGGGTGCGCTGCTGGGTGCCGGCGACCGACTGGTGGCCGCGCGCAGCCTCTTCGGGTCCTGCTTTATGGTGTGCGACGAGATCCTGCCGCGCTGGGGCGTGCAAACCGTGTTCGTCGACGGCGACGACTTGGCGCAGTGGGAAAAGGCGCTCTCCGAGCCGACGCAGGCGGTGTTCTTCGAGACCCCGTCCAACCCGATGCAGTCGCTGGTCGACATCGGCGCGGTGTGCGAGATGGCGCACGCAGCGGGCGCGAAAGTGGTGCTGGACAACGTCTTTGCCACACCGCTGCTGCAGCAGGGCTTCCCGCTCGGCGTCGACGTGACGGTGTACTCCGGGACCAAGCACATCGACGGGCAAGGCCGGGTACTCGGCGGCGCGATCCTCGGCGACAAGGAGTACATCGACGGCCCGGTGCAGAAGCTGATGCGGCACACCGGTCCGGCGATGAGCGCGTTCAATGCATGGGTGTTGCTGAAGGGCCTGGAGACCATGGCCGTGCGCGTCGAGCACAGCACCGCGTCGGCGCTGCGGATCGCGCAGTTCCTGGAACAACATCCGGCGGTGCGGTGGGTGCGGTATCCGTTCTTGGAGTCCCATCCGCAGTACGACCTGGCCAAGCGGCAGATGACCGGCGGCGGGACCGTCGTCACGTTCGAGCTTGACGCGCCCGAGGGCGCCGGCAAGCAGCGTGCGTTCGAGGTGCTCGACAAGCTGCGCATCGTCGACATCTCGAACAACCTCGGCGACGCCAAGTCGCTGATCACGCATCCGGCGACCACCACCCATCGCTCGATGGGACCGGAGGGGCGGGCAGCGATCGGTCTCGGCGACGCCGTGGTGCGGATCTCGGTTGGACTGGAGGGGATCGAAGACCTCATCTCGGATCTGGATCAGGCGTTGAGCTAGCGGTGGCTGGACTTGTCTAAGCCAACCGCGCGCAAGGAGCTCGGAGTGGGCGGTGACTTGGCGGATGGATATGACGGACGAGCGAGATTTCCCCAACGTCCACGTGATTCTGGTCGGATGGAGCGATAGTGAAGCTGACTGGCGACTCTCCGTTGAGGATCTCTTCGAGCAGATCGAGGCGATCGAGGCGTACCGGGTGGGCGATCCGGCACCGGTTTGAGGCTAGCGTCCGCCAGATTGACGTTTTTCAGCAAACGCGCCGTTGCCGCGTTACATTCTGCGTGTGATCAGCGGCGAACCGCTGACGGGGCGGGATAGCGAACTGTCGACGATTCGCCGCGCGCTGCGCGGCGTCGGAAGCCGCAGCGGCATCGTCATCGTCGGCCCGGCGGGCGTGGGCAAGACCAGCCTGGCGCGCGAGGTGCTGTCCCAGGCTGCGGCGTCAGGAGAACGCACCACCTGGATCGTCGGCACCGAGTCGGCTCGCGCCATCCCGCTGGGCGCGTTCACCGGAGCCATGGGCGACCCCATGACCGACCCGCTGCCCAGCGTTCGTCGGATCATCAGTTCCTTTGTGGCCCAACAGCGTAACGGCCGGATGGTGATCGGAGTCGACGACGCCCATCTGCTCGACGGGTTGTCGGCTCACGTGGTCCACCAACTGGCGCAGATCAAGCACGCCCGCTTGGTGGTGACGATGCGTTCGGCCGGGCGGGAACCCGACGCGATTACCGCGCTCTGGAAGGACGGTCTGCTCAGCCGCCTCGACCTCGATCCGTTGTCGGCCTCGGCCACCCGCAGCTTGATCGAAAGCACACTCGGTGGCCCGGTCGACGCCCGCAGCGCCCGGCGGTTCTGGAAACTGACCGGCGGCAACGCGCTGTTCTCGGGGCAGCTGCTCAAGGACCAGGTCGCCGCCGGACGCGTCCGTCGAGTGGCCGGCGTGTGGATGTGGGACGGCGACGTGGCGGTGTCGCAGAGCCTCGGTGACATGCTCGGCCGCCAACTGGGCAATCTCACGCCGCAGGTCGCGTTGGTGGTGGACGCGCTCTCGCAATGCGAGCCGCTCGACGTCGACGTGCTGTGCGCCGTGGTCGACCGTCGTGACCTCGAGGTCGCCGAGCAGATGCATCTGATCACCGTCGAACGCGCGGGCAAGACACTGCTGGCCCGGCTCGCGCACCCGCTCTACGGCGAGCTGCGCCGTGCCACCGCCGGCGAGATGTATCTGTCGAACATCCGCGGCAAACTCGCGCAGCGGCTCGCCGAGAAGCCCGACCTCGACATGAACGCCACGGTGCGCCGCGCGCTGCTGAGACTGGACTCAGATGTCGGGCCGGACCCGCAGCTCTATCTCGACTCCGCCCGCTATGCGATGACGCTTCTCGACCTGGAACTGGCCGACCGATTCGCGGCCGCCGCTGCGGATTGTGGCGTCAGTGAGGCGGCCGCCATCCAGGCAATGAACATGGTGCTGCAAGGTCGCGGTGACGACGCCGACGGATTCCTTCGGGCGATCATCGACACCCGCGACGGCGACCGTCACCTGTGGTCGACGGTCCGCGCGGCGAACCTGACGTGGACGCTGGGCCGGCCAAGCGATGCGGCGGCCGTGCTCGACGGGCTGGCGTCGGGGCCGGAGACGGCCGAGGAGCAGCAGGCGCGCGCCGCCATCGAGGCATGCGTGGACGTGGTGTCGGCGCGGTGCGAGGCCGCCGTCGACAAGGCTCGTGCCGCGTTGGCCTCCGGGCAGCTGTCGGACTTCCACGCGATGATGGCGTCCTTCGCGCTCGTGATGGCGTCGGGTGCGTTGGGCCGAGTCGACGACATCACCGACGTCACCGCGGCGGCCTTCGACCGTGCGGCCAGGTCGTTCGAGACCTCTCACATGCGCTTCTGGTTCGGCGGAGTTCATGCCCGCGCGTGTCGGCTCACTGGGCGCGTGCACGAATGCGTCAGCACTGCAAAGCAATTGGCCGATGCGGCCAGTGACGTTCCCGGTCTGGCCTACGCCAACCTCGCGTTTCTCACCGGCCATGCCGACCTGGTCCGCGGAGACCTGCGCAGCGCCGTGACGCAGTTGCATGAAGCGCTGGCCGGAGTGGAAAAGCACACGGTGACAACGGGATTGCGTCCGGCGTGCTATTTCGCCCTCGCCGAGGCGCACGCCAAGCTCGGCCAGCCGGACGAGGCGGCCGACGCCGTGGCCAACATCCGCGAGGCGGTTGCTCCGGACTACTTGTTCATGGAGACCAACCTGGCGCTGGCGAACGGCTGGGCCTTGGCCGCCGGCGGATCGTTGAGTCGTGCAATCGACCTGGTAAGCGAGGCCGCAGACGTTGCGCGGCTGCGCGGCCAGCCCACCCACGAGCTGGCCTGCCTGCAAGCCGCCACGCAGTGGGGTGACGGGTCGACGGCCAAGCGGGCCCGCGAGCTGGCCGCCGAGTTGTCGCTGCCGCTGGCCGATGCGGTGGCGCGGCACGCCGAATCCCTGTCCACCGGCGACGGTGATGGACTGCTGGCCGCATCCGGACAGTACGCCGCGCTCGGCGACCGCTGCACCGCGGCCGACGTCGCCGCGCAGGCCGCGATCGCCTTCACCGCCGCCCAACACCACAAGCGCGGACTGTATGCCGCCGCGCAGGCGCAGCAGCTCGCCGAGGAGTGCGGTGGACTGTGCACACCCGCGCTGCGTAGTCCGGTCACGCCGTCGCCGTTGACCGGTCGGCAACGCGAGGTCGCCGAACTGGTCGCCGCGGGATTGTCCAACAAAGAGATCGCCGACCGATTGGTGACATCGGTGCGCACGGTCGAGGGTCACCTCTACCGCGCCTGCCAGCGGGTGGGTGCCAAGTCGCGCGGTGACCTCGCCGCGATCATGCGGGCCGGACCGCTGGGCGTGCGCTAACGCTTGTCGCGACCCTCCACTAAGCCGATCGCGGTTTGCGCGCGCTGCTCGTAGGCCTCGCGTGCGGTGTGGTCGAAGTCGAGGAAGACGCGGTCGTTTCCGAGCCGCCTGCTCAACCATCGCCGGCTGCGGGGCGAGAGCGTCATCACCAGCGCCGCGAGGACCCTCAGTTGACGCGGAACCGAGACGTGGGAGGTGGGCTTGTCGAGCACCTTGACGACGGCCGCCGCGATGTCCTCTGGCTGCAATGGCTTCTGCGCCCACGACGTGGCCGTGCCGGCGACGAGTTCGGTGTTGGTGAACGTCGGCATCACCACGGTCACATTGACTCCCTGCGGGGCGAATTCGTCTGCCAACCCGGTACTCAGCCCGACGACCGCGAACTTCGTGCCCGCGTACAGCGCATGTCCCGGCGCCGCGGTCATGCCGGCAATCGACGCGATGTTGATGATGTGGCCGTCGCGGCGAGCGACCATTTCCGGCAGCACCAACTGGCAGCCGTTGAGCACACCGTAGAAGTTCACTTCGATCGCGGAGCGGATGGCCCGCTCGGACTGGTCGAGGAACGGGCCGATCGGCATCACGCCGGCGTTGTTGATCAGCACGTCGATGCGGCCGCCACCCTCGCTCCGCGCCTTGTCGAGGAACGCGGCGAACGACCCTCGGTCGGTCACGTCGACGGGATGTCCCGACGCGGGTCCCAGCCGGCCCAGCTCGGCCGTCGCCGCCTCGAGCGCGTCAACGTCACGGTCGCCGATCACCACCCGGGCGCCCCGCTTGAGCAGGGCCTTGGCGGTGGCGTGGCCGATGCCGCGGGCGGCGCCGGTGATCACGATGGTCCGGCCGTGGATGTTGTCCATGGACCGGGACTTTACAGGTGTCAAGTTGATGGTGGAATGCTCACTTCCGGAAGACCAGCCGCACACTGCCGTCGCCGAGCAGCACCGACTCGGCCAGGCGGAACCGCCGCTCGGTGCACACCCTGTCGAACAGCGATGCACCCTCGCCGAGGATCAACGGGTGCACGGTAAGGCGTAACTCGTCGATGAGGTCGGCGTTGAGCATGCTGCCGACCGTGCAGGCCCCGCCCACCACGTAGATGTCGTCACCTGGTTCGGTGCGCAGCGCGGCGACCGCGTCCAGGTCGGCCACCGGGCGGGCGACCGGCCAGTCGAGCTGTGTTGTGGCGCGGCTGAGAACGTAATGCGGTGTGCGGTTGGCAAATTCAGCGTATCGCCGGTCTTCCCACCCGGCCGAGCACACACGCGTCGACCCGCTCGAATAGGTCGAAGTCGAATGTGTCGGGATGATCGCTTACCCAGTCGATCCTGCCGTCGGGCCGCACCGTCCGCCCGTCGAGTGTCACATGCATGGTCGTCGCGATTCGTCTCATGTACGTATGGACAGCGACGGGTCGCAGAACTCACCGCAGCGCTTGCTCCACCGCCTCGCGGATGGGGCCGCGCCAGATCGGTCCGTGACCGGGCAGCAGGACATCGGTCTCGAGCAGTGCCAGCGCGGCCAGGCTGCGTTCGCAGTCGGCCTGGTTGTGGCTGAACACCGCGGGCAGTAGCTGGGGTCCCCGGCGACGGCACACCGGGTGTCCGGTGATGAGGGCGTCGCCGGACAGCAGCGCCCCGTCGACGACGTAGCTGCAGTGCCCGCTGGTGTGACCCGGGGTGGGGATCGCCATCGGTCGCCCGGGCAGGCTCGCCGCCACGTCGGTGGTGAGTGCCTGCGCGCTCGGGATGCCCTCGCGGCTAGTCCCCCCTTTGCGCATCACGTGTAACGCCCACGGTGCCCACCCCGGCCGCCAGATATTGGCGGCGACGTCCAGTGGCGAGGCCTGTTCGAGGTACTCCCGCTTGGCGTGGCCGACTTCGTTGGGATGGCAAAAGATCGGCGTGCCATGGTTTTTCGCAAACCAGATGGCGGAACCCAAGTGGTCGATGTGGGCGTGGGTCAACACGATCGCGCGCACGTCATCGATTCCGAAACCCAGCTCCGAAAGCGACGCCAGCACGTCGTCACGATCACCGGGATATCCCGAGTCGATCATGGTCACTCCGGACCCGTCGGTGACCAGCACCCAATTCACAGCGTCCCCCTCCACCAGGTGCACGCTGTCGGTGACCCCTGTCAGGGCCGGTGCCATCCGCCGAGTCTATGACTCCGGAGGGCGGGAGGTACCCCCCGCCGCGTGGCGAGGAGAGTAGAAACGAAGGGTGCCTGAACTGAAACTGGGATACAAGGCTTCCGCCGAGCAATTCGCGCCGCGTGAACTCGTCGAGCTGGGGGTGTTGGCCGAAGCGCACGGCATGGAGAGCGCGACCGTCAGTGACCACTTCCAGCCCTGGCGACACAAGGGCGGCCACGCGCCCTTCTCGTTGGCGTGGATGACCGCTGTTGGTGAACGCACCGAGCGCATCCAGCTCGGGACCTCGGTGCTGACACCGACGTTCCGCTACAACCCCGCCGTCATCGCGCAGGCGTTCGCGACGATGGGGTGTCTGTATCCCGGGCGGATATTCCTCGGTGTCGGTACCGGCGAGGCGCTCAACGAGATCGCCACCGGGTACGAGGGCGACTGGCCGGATTTCAAGGAACGCTTCGCGCGGCTGCGGGAGTCGGTGCGGCTGATGCGCGAGCTTTGGGTGGGCGACCGGGTGGATTTCGACGGCGAGTACTACCACACCAGGGGCGCCTCGATCTACGACGTGCCCGAGGGCGGCATTCCGGTCTACATCGCCGCCGGCGGCCCGGCGGTGGCGAAATACGCCGGTCGTGCCGGCGACGGGTTCATCTGCACGTCCGGCAAGGGGGAGGAGCTCTACACCGAGAAGCTCATCCCGGCCGTCTTGGAAGGCGCAGCGGCCGCTAATCGCGACGTCGAGGAGATCGACAAGATGATCGAGATCAAGATCTCCTACGACACCGACCCCAAGCTCGCGTTGGAGAACACGCGGTTTTGGGCGCCCCTGTCGCTGACGGCCGAGCAGAAGCACAGCATCGAGGATCCGATCGAAATGGAGAGGGCCGCGGACGCGTTACCCATCGAACAGGTGGCCAAGCGCTGGATCGTCGCGTCCGACCCCGACCAGGCCGTCGAAAAGGTCGGCGCCTACGTCGGATACGGCCTCAACCATTTGGTCTTCCACGCACCCGGCCACGATCAGCGGCGGTTCCTCGAACTTTTCGAGAAGGACCTCGCGCCGCGGCTGCGGAAGTTAGCCTAAGCCGGTGGCCGAGGGCTCCGGTTCCCACGTCTTCTCGATCTACGTCGCGTCACCTGAGGGTGACACCGGCAAGTCGACGATCGCCTTGGGGGTGTTGCACCGGCTGGCGACGACGGTCGCCAAGGTCGGTGTCTTCCGGCCGATCACCCGGCTCGGGGAGAGCCGCGACTACATCCTCGATCTGCTGCTGGCTTACACCACCGCAGGGCTGCCGTACGAAGCGTGTGTCGGGGTGAGTTATCAGCAGCTGCACGAAGACGAAGACGCCGCGATGGCACAGATCGTCAAGCGCTACCACGAGGTGGCCAAGCAGTGCGACGCAGTGCTGATCATCGGCAGCGACTACACCGACGTCGCGTCTCCGACCGAGTTGAGCGTCAACGGCCGCATCGCGGTGAATCTCGGTGCGCCCGTGCTGCTCTCGGTGCGCGCCAAGGATCGGACGCCCGACGAGGTCGCCCAGGTGGTCGAGCTGTGCCTGGTTGAACTGGCCAACCAGCACGCTCACACGGCGGCGGTGGTGGCCAATCGCTGCAACCCTTCGGACATGGCTGCCGTCGCCGCCGCGTTGGAACGCTTCGAACTCAAGACGTATGTGTTTCCCGAGGAGCCGCTGCTGGGCGCTCCGACGGTGGCGGATCTCGAACGGTCGGTCAACGGCACCGTGCTCAGCGGCGACCCGGAGTTGTTCGACCGTGAGGTGATGGCGGTGCTCGTGGCCGGCATGACTGCGCCGAATGTGTTGGAGCGGCTGTCGGAGGGTGTCGTGGTGATCACGGCCGGCGATCGTTCCGATGTGGTGCTGGCGGTGGCGAGCGCGCATGCGGCCGAAGGCTTTCCGTCTCTCTCCGCCGTGATTCTCAACGGTGGGCTGCCGCTGCACCCGTCGGTGGCGGCTCTGGTGACGGGACTTCGGCTCCGGCTGCCGGTGATCGAGACCTCGCTTCGCACGTTCGAGACCGCGAGCGCGGTCGCTGCGACGCGCGGCCGAATGACGGTGTCGTCGCACCGTAAGATCGACACCGCGCTGTCGCTGATGGACCGCTACGTGGACACCGTGGATCTGTTGGCGCAGTTAGCGATCCCGATACCGACGGTGACGACGCCGCAGATGTTCACCCACCAGCTGATCGAACAGGCGAGGAGTGAACGGAAGCGCATCGTGCTGCCGGAGGGCGACGATGACCGGATCCTGCGGGCTGCGGGACGGCTGTTGCGTTGGGACGTCGCCGAACTCACGATCCTGGGCGACGAGTCGGAGATTCGCTCCCGTGCCGCCGAACTGGGCGTCGACTTGTCGTCGGCTGAGTTGGTGAACCCGTTGACCAGCGACCTGTGTGAAAAGTTCGCCGAACAATACGCGGAACTGCGGGCGCATAAGGGCGTCACCGTGGAGCGGGCGCGGGAGATCATTCACGACGTCTCGTACTTCGGCACGATGCTGGTCCACAACGACATCGTGCAGGGCATGGTTTCGGGCGCCCTGCATACCACCGCGCACACGGTGCGACCGGCCTTCGAGATCATCAAGACCAGGCCAGACGTGTCGACGGTGTCGAGCATTTTCCTGATGTGCCTGGCGGATCGGGTGCTGGCGTACGGCGACTGCGCGATCGTTCCGGCCCCGACGTCAGACCAGCTCGCGGACATAGCAATATCGTCGGCGCGCACTGCCGCGCAGTTCGGCATCGACCCGCGGGTGGCGATGCTGTCGTATTCCACGGGCACATCGGGCAGTGGCGCGGATGTCGAGAAGGTCCGGGCAGCGACACAACTGGTGCGTGAGCGACAGCCCGATCTGCTGGTGGAGGGGCCCATCCAGTATGACGCCGCCGTCGACCCGTCGACGGCCGCCACGAAAATGCCGGACTCACCGGTGGCCGGCCGGGCCACAGTGCTGATCTTCCCCGACCTCAACACCGGCAACAACACGTATAAGGCCGTACAGCGCAGCGCAGGTGCGATCGCGATCGGACCGGTGCTGCAGGGGTTGAAGAAGCCGGTCAATGATCTGTCCCGTGGTGCCCTGGTGGAAGACATCGTCAATACCGTTGCGATCACCGCGATTCAGGCACAGGAGATTTCGTGACCGACACGGTCCTGGTGCTCAACTCCGGTTCGTCGACACTGAAATACGCACTGGTGGACCCTGGTTCGGGATCGGCGCTGGCCGACGGGACCGTCGAGCGAATCGGCGAGGACTCCGAGGTGCCGGATCACGAGGCGGCGCTGCGCACGGCTTTCAGTGAGTTGACGTCGTCGGAGTCTGGTCTGGAGTCGCTGGGTGTTGTCGCGGTGGGTCACCGGATTGTGCATGGCGGCAACAAGTTTTACCGGCCGACGGTGCTGACCGACGAGGTGATCTCGGAGCTCGAGGAGTTGTCTCCGCTGGCACCGCTTCACAATCCGTCGGGGATCCGCGGCATCGTCGTTGCGCGTAGCGTGCTGCCGGACCTGCCGCACGTCGCCGTGTTCGACACGGCGTTCTTCCACGACCTGCCGGCGGCGGCCGCCACGTATGCCATCGATCGCGAAGTGAGCGAGTCATGGGGCGTGCGGCGCTATGGGTTTCACGGCACGTCGCATCAGTACGTCAGCGAACAGGCCGCGCTGTTCTTGGACCGGCCGTTGGAGTCGTTGAGCCAGATCGTGCTGCACTTGGGCAATGGCGCGTCGGCGTCGGCGATCGTCGGAGGCCGGCCGGTCGACACGTCGATGGGCCTGACGCCCATGGAAGGGCTCGTCATGGGAACGCGAGCGGGGGACATCGACCCGGGCATTGTCTTCTACCTGTGGCGTACTGCCGGGATGGATGTCGAGAAGATCGAGCAGATGCTGAACCGGCGGTCCGGGATGCTTGGTCTCTGCGGGGAGATCGACTTCCGGCAGGTGCACAAGCTGATCGAATCAGGTGACGAGGCTGCGCAATTGGCATACGACGTCTATACCCACCGGCTGCGGCGCTGCATCGGCGGATACCTGGCCGTGCTCGGCAGCGCCGACGTCATCACGTTCACGGCGGGAGTGGGCGAGAACGACGCCGCCGTGCGGCGCGACGCCCTGACCGGGTTGGCGCCCTTGGGAATTGAGCTTGATGAGCACCTCAACGAAAGTCCCGCGACTGGGCCGCGGCGCATCTCGTCTGATCACTCGCCGACCGTGGTGCTTGTCATACCGACCGACGAGGAGCTGGCCATCGCGCGGGCCTGCCTGTCGGTGATCTAGCTGTACACACTCGACGCGCGAGACAGCCTGCACGATCAGAACGTGCTCGTCGGGCGCACCGTGTTGGCCATGTCGACCAACGCGTAGCGGTGCGCGCGCGTCGGTGCCACACGTGACAGCCCACGCAGCGACGCCTCCACCCCGAGCCGAAGTCCGTGCTGCGTAAACGGAAAGCCGAGAATGTGATTGGTGCTCGCCGTGTGGTCGCTGATCCAGTCCAACGCGGTGCCGAGCACGAGCGCGCGGATCTGCAACACTCGCGGCTCGGTGTCCGGCAGTGCCTCCACCCGCCGTGCGGCGTCGCGGATCTGCTCTTCGGTCAGCTCACTCATCGACCGCCCCGACAGCAGCGCCACCGCACTCGTCAACCGCGCGGTGGTGAAATACCGCGACGTCGCCGGCACTGCATCCAAAGTCTGCACGGCGCCGTCGCGATCACCCTCGGTCGACAGCGCCCGCGCCAAGCCGAAACCCGCTGAGATCACATTGTTGTCGGTGCTCCACACGGTTTTGTAGAACGTGAGCGCTTCGTCGGGCATGCCCGCCAACTCGGCCGTCGCGGCCAGCGCCATCTTCGGTGCCAGCTCACCGGGGAAGATGTCCAGCACTTCAGTGAAATGCTTTGTCGCTGAGTCATAGTCGCCGGTCAACAGCTCCGAGACCGCCCGGAACCAGATCAGCCGCCACTGCCAGCCCACCCGCTCCGCAAGGTCGTCGAGCTTGCGGGTCGCCTTGGCGACGTCACCCAGATCGAGCAGGGCCCGCACCTCCATCAGCGGCAAATCCACCGATTCCGACAGGTCGAGGCCCTCGGAGTCGAGCGAACCGTGGCGCGCAGCGCGCAACGAGTCCAGAGTCTGCACCGGGTGGGCCAGCACCGTGGCCGACAGCACCGGGGCGGCGGGGTCGGCGGGGTCGACCAAGGGCACCTGCAACGCGGTGACGATCTCCTTGGCGGTCAGCTTTTCGGAATGCACCTGGCCGTCGACGTAGACGTCGGTGTGCGCCACCAGCAACTCCACGCCGAACGTCGAGCGGGACCGGCTGAACACCGTCGACAACCCAGGCCGCGGTGCGCCACTGTCGTGGGCCACCACCTCGCGCAGCACCGCGAGCAGCTGCGCCGACATCTCCTCGGCGCTGCGGAACCGACGCCGCGGGTCGCGGTCGATCGCGCGGCGCAGCAACCGGCCATAGGAGTCGTAGGTGACCAGCACGGGATCCTCGTCCGGCAGCCCGTCGACGTATCGGCCCTTGCGGGTGCGCAGGTTCAGCGTCAACGCCGCCAGTGTCCGGCCGACCGTGTAGATGTCGGACGCGACGGTTGGTCCGGTCCGGACGATCTCGGGCGCCTGATATCCAGGCGTGCCGTACAGGTAGCCGAACGAGTTGATTCGCGACACCGCACCAAGGTCGATCAGCTTCAGCTGCTCTTCGGTGACCATGATGTTTTCGGGCTTGAGGTCGTTGTAGGTCAGCCCGATCGAGTGCAGGTACCCCAGTGCCGGCAGGATCTCGAGCATGTAGGCAATCGCCTGCGCCACCGGCAGTTTGTCGCCCTTCGTCTGTTTCAGTGACGTGCCGCCGACGTACTCCATCACGATGTAGCCCACCGGGTCGCCGCGCGAGTCCGGGTGCTCGACGAAGTTGAAGATCTTGACGATCGATGGGTGCGTGACCTCGGCCAGGAACTGCCGCTCGGCCATCGCGATCGCCTGCGCCTCGGCGTCACCCGCATGGACCAGTCCCTTGAGCACGATGGGCCGCTCGTTGACGTTGTGGTCGACCGCCAGGTACACCCACCCCAACCCGCCGTGGGCGATGCAGCCTTTGATCTCGTACTGGCCCGCCACCATCTCGCCCGGTTTCAGTTGTGGCAGAAACGAATACGGGCTCGCGCAGTGCGGGCACCAGCCCTCGCTCTTCGCCTCGGTGTCGGCCGTCGAACGGCCCACCGGCCGCCCGCAGTTCCAGCAGAATCGCTTCGACTCGGCGACCACGGGGTTGGCCATCAACGCCTTGAGCGGGTCGATCTCCGGAACGCGGGGGATCTCCACCAATCCACCGCCGAGCCGACGGATCGGCGACAATCGCCGCACCACCGTGGTGCTGTGGTCCTCGTTGTCGGTCGTGGGATCGGCGGTGGACTCTTCGCTCGTCGTCAAAGCACGGCCGGAAGATGGCCTGAGTGGACATTGGCCGCAAAGTCGCGGACGAGTCCTCGCCGAAGTCGATCCCGAACTCCGCCGGCTGGGTGCCGACGGTGACGTCCGCTTCCTGCTCGCTGGATTCGGCCATCAGTCTGAGTATCTCGGAACGGGCGGTGCGGGTGTGGGACCCAGCACCGTCAACCACTTGCGGTACAGCGTGCTCCACGTGCCGTCACGGCGTATCCGCTCCAACGTGCCGTTGACGAATCGAACGAGCCCGGTGTTTTCCTTGTTGATGCCGACGCCGTACGGCTCGGCGTTGAGGTTCGGTCCGGTGATGTGCAGGAAGGGATCCTGCACCACAAGTCCGGCCAGGATCGCGTCGTCAGTGCTGACGGCATCGACCTGCCGCTGCTGCAATGCGACCAGGCAGTCGGCCCAGGTCACCACCGACACGATGATCGGCGCCGGCGCGATCCGCTGCAGCCGAGTAATCGATGTCGAGCCCCGCGCCGCGCAGACTCGCTTGCCGGACAGGTCCGACGCCTGGCTGATCGGCGAGTTCCGTGGCGCCAGGATCCGCTGATTGGCCAACAGATACACGGTGGAGAACGCCACGTTATTGCGTCGCTCGCAGGTGATGCTCATGGTCTTGACGACGATGTCGACGTCGTTGTCCTGCAGCGCCTTGATCCGGTCGGCCGACGACAGGATCCGGTACTCGACCTGCGACGGACTGCCGAAGATGTCACGGGCCACCTCGCCCGCGATGTCCACGTCGAAACCCGTGATATCACCGGTGATCGGATCGCGAAAACTCAAGAGGTTGCTGCCGATGTCCAGGCCGACGATCAGCCGGCCTCGATTGCGGATGTTCTCCACTGCGGCGTCCGCCTCCGCCTGGTTGGGGAAGGGCCGCAGACTCGCCGTGCGGTCGCAGTCCTCCGCGGGTGGCGGCGCAGCTTGCTGCTGCGGCGGCAATTCCTCCATCCCGGCCGGCATCGGCGGGGGTAACGTCAACTGCTGCTGGGGCATCAACGACGGCGACTGCGCGCACCCCGCGGTCAGCACCGCGGCGACCGCGCACAGACTCACCCAACGCCTAACCAGCTGAAGCTGTCTCATCAGTGCTGGTCTGTTCTTCGCGCGAGCGCTCATCACCGATACTCACTCATCCGTGGCCACAATCCCACCGTCACCGCGACGGCGGCAACGACACTCAGCACGACGGTCCCGACGGTCGCGCCGGACAGCACCGAGCGCGCGTTGAGGATGTCGTTGCGCAACTGGCGGCGGCCTTCCTGGATGCCGTTGTTCAGCGCCTCCTCCAGCCGGTCGAACGCCGGAGTCGAGTCGTCCTCGCTCATTCCCAGCGCCACCTCGGTGGCCGCCTGATAGTTGCCGACCGCGATATAGGAGTTGATCCGCTCGTCGGCGGCCTGCCAGCGGTTGAGCAGCTCGTCGGCGTTCTGCAGATTGGACTTGTCGATCGCGTCGTCGCGGGCGAGGTACTCGCGCAGTTTTTGGTGCATGGCCTCGATACGCTGGTAATACGACTGTTTGCGGACGTCTTCATCGCCTCGCCGGACCAGCGCAAGGGTCTCGTCAGCCCTGGCCTGCTGGGCCATGATCGCCAGGCTCGTGATCGTTTTCAGGGAGTCGGCGGCGGTCCCTTTGGCGCTGCGGCTGTCAGTGGTCGAGATCGTCAGCACCGTGCCCACCCAGATCACCATGATGAGCACCGCGAGCCCGCCGGCCACAAAGCCGATGTTGAGCCGCCGTTGCGTCTTGCGCGCCATCCACCGATTCGAGAATGCCCCAAACAACAGGGTGGCGAGCACCACGATGATCACCGGTCCCGGAATGCGGGTAGACGCGGTGGTCTCGGCGTCCACCCGCGCCGACATCTGTTCGTACAGCCGCTGGGCGTCCGGCAGGATGCTCTGCTGCATCAGCGACGAGGCCTCCGACAGGTACGACGACCCGACCGGGTTTCCCGCCCGGCTGTTGGTCCGCGCCGTTTCGATCAGACCGGTGTACACCACCAGGCGGGCGTTGATCCGGCCCAACAGTTGTTGCAATCCCGGATCCGTCAGTCCGCTCGATGCCTGGGTCAGCGCCGCAGCGGCGTCGGTGATCGCCTGCTCATACCGTTGACGGACCTCCCGTGGTTCCGCGCCTGCGATGAACGCTGTGGCTGCGGCGGCGTCGGCCACCGACAGCGTGGTGTAGAGCTGGCCGGCGGCGAACGCCAAGGGCTCGGTGTGGTTGAGCACGGTGGTCAGTGCCTGCTGCCGTTGGTCGATCGTCGTCGATGTGGCGAACGCGGACAGCACGACGAGCGTGATCAGAATGAGGCCACTGATCATGATCCGACCGGGGGTCGTGGACCAGAACCACCAACGAGGGTGCACGGGATCGACCGGCGACCGGGAAGCCTGCGGCTCGGTCGACGGGTGCGCCAGCTCCAAGGTCACTGGTCTCGGTCCCCTACTTTGTGTGCCTTAGCACGCTCCAATGTATAAGCAAATTCTAAGAGCTTGCGGCAGCACTTGTGTGGGTTCGGGGCTGCATATCCTGAACTGGTGCGTGGCGACGGTGACGGTTGGGTGCTTTCCGACACCGGCGCCCGCTTCTGGGGCCGTCACGGGGCGGCCGGTTTGCTGTTGCGGGCGCCGCGGCCCGACGGGCGCCCGGCGGTGCTGCTGCAACATCGCGCGGTGTGGAGCCACCACGGTGGTACCTGGGGTCTGCCGGGCGGTGCACGCGACAGCGACGAGTCGGCGAAGGAAACCGCCTTTCGGGAGGCTCGCGAAGAGGCGGGCGTCCCGGTCGAGCTCGTGACCGTCCGGGCCTGCGTGGTCACCGCCACCGCCAGTGGCAGCCACTGGACCTACACCACCCTCGTCGCAGACGCGCCACACCCGCTCGACACCGTCGCGAACCACGAGAGCGCTGAGCTCCGGTGGGTCGCGGAAGAGGAGGTGGTGGAGTTTCCGCTGCACCCCGGCTTCGCGGCCAGCTGGCACCGGCTGCGCACCGAGGTGGAGACGGTTCCGCTGGATCCGGGCGACGAGCGGCGCCGCGAACTGCCGCGCACGGTCGAACTGGAGTCCGGCGAGTTCGTCTGGTGCACGCCGGTGCATCCCGACCAGGCGCCGTCGCCGCTTTCCAGCCGCGTCACGTCGCTGCTGCAAGCGCCGCGCTGAGTCGCTGGGCCGCGGCCCGCGGATCGTCGGCGGCGGTGATCGCCCGCACCACGACGACGCGGCGCGCCCCAGCCTGCAGAACCTGGTCCAGCCGATCGGCGTCGATGCCGCCGATGGCGAACCACGGCTTCTCGCTCGACATCGAAGCCACTGCGCGGACCAGGTCGAGTCCCGGAGCCGACCGCCCTGGCTTCGTCGGTGTGGGCCAGCACGGGCCGACGCAGAAGTAGTCGACGTCCTCGGTCTGTGCCCGCTGGGCCTGGTCGACGTCGTGAGTGGATCGACCGATCAGGAGGCGTCGCCCGACGATCTCGCGGGCCACCGCCAGCGGCAGGTCGTCCTGGCCGAGGTGCAGCACGTCGGCGTCGGCGGCGCGGGCGATGTCGGCGCGGTCGTTGACCGAGAGCAGCGCACCGTGCCGTCGGGCCGCATCGGCCAGCACCTCCAGGGCGGCCAGCTCGTCGCGGGCCTCCAGCGGCCCGAGCCGCTGCTCGCCCGCCGACCCCTTGTCCCGCAGCTGAATGATGTCGACGCCGCCGGCCAGTGCCGCATCGGCGAAGTCCGCAAGATCACCGCGTTCGCGGCGGGCGTCGGTGCACAGGTACAGGCGCGCCGCACGCAGGCGGTCGGGTGGGTGCACACGGCGACGGTAGCGACTAGCCTCGATTTCTGACACGGGAGTCCCGGGAGCGGGGCTGAGAGTGGGCACCAGCACCAACCTGACCTGCCCTTACCGTCACACCTGATCCGGGTCATGCCGGCGAAGGGAGGGACATGCCAACCGACCACGTCGCCGTCATCGGCGGTGGCGTCATCGGGCTGTCGGTCGCGCGGCGCGCGGCACTGTCCGGGCGGGCGGTCCGCGTGCACCGCAACCCGGCCGACCGGGGCGCCTCCTGGGTGGCCGGCGGCATGCTGGCCCCGCACAGCGAGGGCTGGCCCGGTGAGGAGCGGATGCTGCAGCTGGGGCTGGTGTCGCTGGCCCTGTGGCACGGGCAGGGGCACGGCGACTACCTCGACGGCCTGCCGCGCGACGTGATGACCGCACGCGAGTCGCTCGTCGTCGCCGTCGATCGCGCCGACGCCGCCGACCTCCGCAGGGTCGGTGAGTGGCTGGCCGGCCAGGGCCATCCGGTCACCTTCACCTCGACCGCGCGCGACATGGAGCCGCTCCTGGCACAGGGAATCAGGCACGGGTTCGTGGCCACGACCGAACTGGCCGTCGACAACCGCCTGCTGGTGGAGGCACTGGCCGCACAGTGCGAGAAGCTGGGCGTCGCGTGGGCGCCCCCGATCAAAGACCTGTCCGAGGCGGCCGACGCCGACGCGGTCGTCATCGCCAATGGCGTCGACGCACCCACGCTGTGGCCGGGCTTGCAGATCCGC
This sequence comes from uncultured Actinomycetota bacterium, assembly GCA_963834955.1. Lineage (GTDB taxonomy): Bacteria > Actinomycetota > Actinomycetes > Mycobacteriales > Mycobacteriaceae > Mycobacterium. The sequence goes on along the minus strand of CAWIDX010000030.1, from coordinate 159,653 downwards.
CCGGTCAAGGGCGAGGTGCTGCGGCTGCGGTGGCGACCGGGCTGCATGCCGGTGCCCAGCAGGGTGATCCGGGCCCGGGTGCACGGCCGCCAGGTGTACCTGGTGCCACGTGCGGACGGGGTCGTGGTCGGTGCAACCCAATACGAACACGGCCGCGACACCGCGCCCGCCGTCACCGGTGTGCGCGAACTGCTCGACGATGCCTGCAGGGTGATGCCGGCGCTGGGGGAGTACGAGCTGGCCGAGTGCGCGGCCGGGCTGCGCCCGATGACACCGGACAATCTCCCGCTGGTGGGCAGACTGAATGACCGGGTGCTCGTGGCCGCCGGCCACGGCCGCTCCGGCTTTCTGCTGGCCCCGTGGACCGCGGAAAAGATTGCGGCAGAACTCGATTCACTGGTAGGAGTCCGATGATCGTCACCGTCAACGACGAACGGCTGGAAGTCGACGAGCACACCACCATCGCGGCGCTGCTGAACCGCCTCGGGTACCCCGACAAAGGCATAGCGGTAGCCGTTGACTGGGCGGTGCTGCCCCGAACCGACTGGGACACGGTGCTTTCCGATGGTGCTCGACTCGAGATCGTAACGGCGGTGCAGGGTGGCTAGCCCAGATGCTCTTCGCGCAAGCGGCTCATCGCCCAGCAAGCTGACCATCGCCGGTCGCAGCTTCGGCTCCCGGCTGATCCTCGGCACCGGCGGGGCAAGCAACCTCGCCGTGCTCGAGGAGTCGCTGAAGGCCTCGGGCACCGAGTTGACCACCGTCGCCATGCGCCGCGTCGACGCCGCCGGCGGCACCGGCGTGCTGGACCTGCTGAACCGGTTGGGCATCACGCCGCTGCCCAACACCGCCGGCTGCCGCAGCGCCGCGGAGGCGGTGATGACCGCGCAATTGGCGCGCGAGGCGCTGCACACCGACTGGGTCAAGCTCGAGGTGATCGCCGACGAACGCACGCTGCTGCCCGATGGGGTCGAATTGACCCGTGCCGCAGAACAATTGGTGGACGACGGGTTCGTCGTGCTGCCGTACACCAACGACGACCCGGTGCTGGCCCGCCGGCTCGAGGACATCGGCTGCGCCGCCGTGATGCCGCTGGGCTCGCCGATCGGCACGGGGCTGGGCATCGCCAACCCGCACAACATCGAGATGATCGTCGAACAGACGGGTGTGCCAGTGGTGCTCGACGCCGGCATCGGCACCGCGAGCGACGCCGCCCTGGCGATGGAGCTGGGCTGCGACGCGGTGCTGCTGGCCAGCGCGGTCACTCGTGCTTCCGACCCGCCCGCCATGGCCGCCGCGATGGCCGCCGCCGTCAGCGCCGGTTACCTCGCCCGTCACGCCGGACGCATTCCCAAGCGGTTCTGGGCGCAGGCCTCCAGCCCGACACTATGAACCGGTACGTCGCCCTGGGCAGCTCGATGGCCTCCGGTCCCGGGATCCCACCGGCCGCGCCGGGGGCACCGTGGCCGGCCGGACGCTCGGCGCGCAACTATCCGCACCTGGTGGCCAAGGCGCTGGAGCTCGACCTCGTCGATGTCAGCTACTCCGGCGCGACCACCGCGCATGTGCTTCGCGATCGACAGCTCGGCGCGCCGCCGCAGGCCGACGCCCTCGACGGCTCGGAGACGCTGGTGACGATCACGATCGGCGGCAACGACGTCGGCTTCCTACCGATGCTGGTGGCCGCGTGCTTGCCGTTCCCGGTGCGGTGGCTGCCGGTAGTCGGCTGCCTCGTTCGAGACCTGCTCGACCGCGATGCGCGCGATCGCGCACTTGCTGAGGTCGCCGAGTCGCTGCACGAGGTGGGCCGCACACTGCGCCAGCGTGCGCCCAACGCCCGAGTGCTGTTCGTCGACGCCCTCACCCGCCTGCCGCCCGCCGGGCAAAAGGCCCCACCGATGTCCGATGCCGACGCAGATCTGGGCCGTCACGTCGCCGCAGAGCTGGAGCGTCTCACTGCCGAGGCGGCGAAGGTCACCGGTTGCGAGCTCGTCAAGGCGGGCGAAGCCAGCCGTGACCACCACGCCTGGTCGGCGGACCCGTGGAGCACCCGCTTCGGGGTGCCGCTGCCCGGCCGTCCCGCTCCCCTTCACGCCAACGCGGCCGGCATGCGCGCCGTTGCGGCGCTGGTCACCGCCCATATCGGTGGCGACGTGCCATCATAGGCGCCATGATCGAGCTGCGGGGCCTGACCAAGCACTTCGGCCAGACCCGGGCGGTCGACGACCTGACCTGCTCGATCCAGCCCGGCGTCGTCACCGGATTCCTCGGCCCCAACGGCGCCGGCAAGTCGACGACGATGCGGATGATCGTCGGCCTGGACAGACCCACCGCAGGCAGCGCCACGATCGACGGTCGCAATTATCACGAACTCAAACATCCGCTGCGCACCGTCGGCGCGCTGCTGGACGCCGAGCAGGTGCACCCCAATCGCAGTGCGCGATCACATCTGCGCTGGATCGCCGCCAGCAACCGACTGCCCACCAAGCGGGTCGACGAGGTGCTCGGCATGGTGGGACTGGGCGAGGTGGCCGGCAAGAAGGTCGGCACGTACTCGCTCGGCATGGCGCAGCGGCTGGGGATCGCGGCGGCGTTGCTGGGCGATCCGCAGGTGCTGATCTTCGACGAGCCGGTCAACGGACTGGACCCCGAGGGCATCCGGTGGGTCCGCACATTCATGCGGTCGCTCGCCGCGCAGGGCCGCACCGTGTTCGTGTCCAGCCACCTGCTCGCCGAGATGGCCAACACCGCCGACCATCTGGTGGTGATCGGCCGCGGTCGGCTCATCGCGGCCACCACGATGAGCGAGTTCGTGAGTCGCTCCGGCGGCGACACCGTGCGCGTGCGCAGCCCCCAGGCGCCCGCGTTTCGGGACGCACTCGCCGAAACCGGGCTTGCGGTCCAGGACGACGGGGACGCGCTGTTGGTGCGCGGCGGTGCGATTGAGCAGATCGGTGATCTCGCCGCGCGTCACAACGTGACCCTGCACGAACTCAGCTCCCAACGTGCGTCGCTGGAGGAGGCCTACATGAAACTCACCGACGACAGTGTGGAGTATCGGGTGGACTACCGGGCGAGCGGAGTGCCGTCGTGATCCTGGCCGCCGAACGGATCAAGCTCTCGACCACCCGCTCGCCGTTGTGGTCCGCGATCGTGGTCGTGGTGGTTTCGCTCGGCTTCGCGGCGATCCAGGCGTCCGCCGCCGGCTACGGCTCCTCGCCGCTGCCACCAGAACGTGCCGCTACCGGGGTGGCCGTCTTCGGAGTGCCCGTGCTGATGATCCTCTCGGCGATGACGATCACCGGCGAATACCGCACTCAGATGATCCGCACCACTTACATGGCCACCCCGAACCGGACGAACGTGCTGGTGGCCAAAGCAGTTGTGGCTGCTGTGTTCTCGGCAGTCTTCGCGGCCGGCATGGTGCTCGTGTCGGTGGTGGTGGCAAGCGCCCTCGCGCCCGCATCGTCGGGTGAGCAACTGTCGCTTACCGACGCCGCGACCTGGCGACCGGTCTGGGCGATCGGACTCTACGCCGGGCTGGGCGCAGTCCTGGCCGTCGGGCTGGGCGCGATACTGCGCCACGCCGCGGGGGTGATCACGGTGCTGCTCTTGTTGCCGTTCGTGGTCGAGCCGCTGCTCGGCGCGCTGCCCAACATCGGCCCCCGGGTCGGCCCGCTGCTGCCGTTCTCCAACGCGTTCGAATTCATCGGAGTGCCGTGGGTGCAGGGGTTCCCCATGAGGTGGGGACCGCTGGGTTCGCTGGTGTATTTCACGACGGTCGTGCTTGTGGTTTTCCTCGGCGCGGTCATTGCCGTCAATCGTCGTGACCCATGACCGCTAACGTGGACGTGGTGAAACAGAAGTCGCGCGCAGCAGTGACGGTACTGGCCGTCCTGGTGTTGCTGGTCGGGCTCGTCGCGTGCGGTCGTCAGCAGACCGAGGAGCGCCAGCCGGCGCGGCCGCGGACTGCGGGCACCGACTACGCCGAAACCTTGCAGAAGCGGATCACCGGCGACGCGCTGATGGGCCACCTGCAACGCCTCCAGCAGATCGCCGACGAACACGGCGGCAATCGCGCGGCGGGTAGACCCGGTTATGACGCGAGTGTCGACTATGTGGCGCAGACATTGCGCGACAAGGGCTTCGACGTACAGACTCCCGAGTTCGAGTTCCCGTTCTTCCACGGCGAGAAGCCGTCGCTGACCGTCGGCGGTCAGACCGTCGAGGCGGATGTGATGGAGTACTCCAAGGGCACTGGGCCCCAGGGCGTGAGCGGCCCGCTCATCGCCGCACCCGTCGAGGACACTCCCGGCTGCACCGCCTCCGACTACGACGGCCTACCCGTCTCCGGCGCGGTGGTGCTGGTCGACCGGGGTGCCTGCCAGTTCGCCGAGAAGGAGCGGGCGGCGGCCGAGCGCGGCGCGGTCGCGATGATCATCGCCGACAACGTCCTCGAGGATCGCATGTCCGGCACGCTCGGCGCGCGGACCAAAGTGAAGATTCCGGTGATCAACATCGGCAAGACCGACGGCGAACGGCTGCGGGCCAATCCCGGGCCGACCACGATCAAACTGAACGCGAGCACCGAGTTGGTCAAGACGCGCAGTGTCATTGCCCAGACGAAGACGGGCTCGACACAGAATGTGGTGCTTGCCGGCGCGCACCTGGACAGTGTCGCCGAGGGACCCGGCATCAACGACAACGGTTCCGGCGTGGCGACGGTGCTGGAAACCGCTGTGCAGCTGGGCAGCTCGCCGCAGATCCAGAACATGGTGCGGTTCGCGTTCTGGGGCGCTGAAGAACTCGGACTGGTGGGATCTGCGAAGTACCTACAGGGGCTCGACGTCGACGGCCTGAAAGACATCGCGGTGTATATGAATTTCGACATGGTCGGGTCGCCGAATCCCGGTTACTTCACCTACGACGGGGATCAATCGGAGCCGCCCGATCCCAACGGTGGCGCGCCGAGAGTGCCGGAGGGGTCGGCGGGCATCGAGCGGATCCTCGTCGGCTACCTGAACAGTGCCGGAAAGCCTCCGCAGGACACGTCTTTCGACGGCCGTTCGGACTACGCCTCGTTCACGCAGGCGGGCATCCCGTCGGGCGGACTCTTCACGGGTGCCGACTCAGATATGTCCGACAAGCAGGCGGAACTGTGGGGCGGTCAGGCCGGTGAGCCGTTCGACCCGAACTACCACAAGGACACCGACAACGTCGACCACATCGACCGCACCGCGCTCGACATCAACGGGCGCGGCGTCGCATACGTTGTCGGGCTGTACGCACAGGACCTCACCGGGCGCAACGGCGTTCCCGTGCGCGACGACCGCACTCGGCACACCATCTCCGACAACTGACGGCACGCGAGACCCGTGCTCCCACACCCCCATCCCAGCCGACAGACGCGCTGGCTCGTGAGGTGCTCGGCTCATAACCGTTCGCGGATGCCGTACACCGCGACACCAAGCGCCAGGACACCGATGCCGGCGACAACCGACGTGGCGGGCAGTGAGAACGCGAGCACGGCGCAACCCACCAGACCCACGCCCGGCACCGCGCGCCGGCCCAGCGACTGGCCCAACGTCCATGCGGACGCGTTGGCGATTCCGTAGTACACCAGCACCGCAAACGATGAGAAGCCAATCGCGCCACGGAGGTCGGCGACGGCGGCGAGGACCGCCACCGCCACACCGACGGTCAGCTCGGCGCGGTGCGGCACGTTGAACCGAGGGTGCACGACGGCCAGTTCCGACGGCAGATGATGGTCGCGCGCCATGGCGAACGCCGTACGAGACACTCCCAGCATCAGCGCCAGTAGGGCGCCGAGCGCGGCGACCACCGCACCCATCCGGACGATCGGTTCGAGCCAACTGGCGCCGACGGCTTGCACCGCATCGGCCAGCGGCGCCGCTGCCGTCGCCAACCCGTGGCTGCCCAGCGCCGAAAGCGCAGCGATGGCCACCGCCGCGTAGACCACGAGAGTGATGGCCAGCGCCACCCGGATCGCGCGCGGGATCGTGCGGGCGGGATCACGCACCTCCTCGCCCAGCGTGGCGATGCGGGCATAACCGGCGAACGCGAAGAACAACAGCCCGGCGGCCTGCAGCACCTGGCCAGGACGCCCGCCCAGCTCTGTCTGCGCAAGGTCGGCACGACCCGAGGTGGCAATGGCCACCACTACCGCGGCCAGCACCGCCAACACCACTGCGACGATCATTCGTGTTGTCAGAGCTGACTTTTCGACACCCCTGTAGTTGATTGCCGTCAGTGCGACCACCGCCGCGACCGCCACCGCGTGAGCGTGCTCGGGCCAGGCGTACAGCCCGACCGTGAGCGCCATCGCCGCGCACGACGCTGTCTTGCCAACGACGAAACCCCAGCCCGCGAGATAGCCCCAGAAGGTGCCGAGCCGCTGCCTCCCGTAGACATACGTCCCCCCCGATTGGGGGTACCGGGCGGCCAGGCGGGCAGACGACGTCGCGTTGCAGTAGGCGACGACGGCCGCAACGGCGAGGCCGATAAGCAGACCGGATCCCGCCGCCGCGGCCGCAGGCGCCAGGGCGGCGAAGATACCGGCGCCGATCATCGAGCCGAGACCGATGACGACGGCGTCGGTAGGCCCGAGTCGGCGCTGCAGGTGCGGGCCCGTCATGCCCGCAGCCTAAGCCGCGGGCTGATCCGAGTGATGGGCCTCGATCGATGAGGCGTGCTTCAAGAAAGCGATCAGCAGGGCGGTCAGGACGAGCCAGCCGATCACCACCATCGGTATGGTCCACGCTCGCCGGGCCGTCAGCGCCGACTGGCATTGGCCGACGGCGTCCGTGCCGATGGCCTGGGCCTCCGTCTGCGCCTGCGTCAGGTCGGCGATGTAGCCGGTGCCGCACTGGATCTGCAAGCCCCACTGATCGTAGGTGTCGATGAACACCGGAAAACCCAGCGCGAACAGCCCGAGGCCCGTCAAAGCAGCCGCGAGAAGAAGAATCACCCAGCCCCGGTTGGTCACGTCGTTACCAAATTACTCTCGCACCCGGTTCTCATTTCATGCACACGTCGGCGAACACGAGCACCGGCCAGGAGACGATGGAACCGAGAAACGACACCACGAGGTCGACGCCGTGCATGTCGTGCAGGTGGTCGGAATGGCTGGTGGACCAGATGGTGCCGACGATCAAATACGGCACACCGAGGATGAGCGCGATGCCGATCAGCTCGGCGATCGTGAGCTGGTAGCCGAGCACCCGGCGGATCATGACGAGCACCCCAGCTCCTTCCCCGACGGTGTCCTGGCAGCACTATGTTAATGATGATTCGGAGCCGCACTCACAGGCGTGCGTCCCGACTGATGGAACTTACGTTGATTGGTTCTTGACGGCGTTCGCGCCGTAATAGCCGACCAAACCGAGCAGTCCGACCGAAGCGAGCTTGCGGGTCTTCGGCACCACCAGGCCCAGGCCGATCGCCGTCTCGAGGGCACCGTTGATGTAGAGGTGCTCGCGAACGTCATTAGGGAACGCCGCGGCCGTGATCGACTCGAACGCTTCGGGTTTGGCGAAATGCGCCAGCCCGACGCCGGCAAGGCCGAGGCCGACCAGACTAGCGATCTTTGACATGACGAGTCCTCTCGTGTCACGAACCGTTCCCCGACGTTACCGCAGCCACAAGCGAACTCACTTACTCCTTGATGGAGCCGGTTCTCTTGTCCTCGGTGACGGCGATGCACACTACGTCGCGGTCACCCTGGTCCCATGTTTCCCGTGTCGGATACAGCACGGAGATCTGGACGTCCGGGTCGGTCGCCGCGCCGGGCGAATAGACCGCGAGCGCCGGCACGCACCGGTCGCGGTACTCGCTCTCCAGAATCGACTGACCGGGAAAGTCATCCGTAACGACCCTGACCAGCGCGTACACCTCACCCTCGTGTGGCTGGTCACACGCCACCTTGGGAAGCCTGAGGACCTGCTCCATGTCCACCGGTGACGCCTCGATGCAATCGCCGGCCTTGACGTCAGTCGCACGCACCGACCCGTCGTCAGTGGCGATCCCGATGATGATGGCGCCGACGTAGAACAGCGCCCAGCACCCGGACAGCACCAGACCGGCGATCGCCAAGCCGCGGCCTGCTTGCCTGCCGTCCTTCGTCTGGCTCAGGGCGATGATGCCGAAAATCACGCCCAGCACGATGCCCACGAGGGTAAAGCCGAGAATTCCACAAACTAACGCGGCGATCGCAAGACCGTTGGTGGTCTGCGCCGGCGGAGGATAGGGCTGACCGTACTGTCCCGGCTGCTGGCCGTACGGGCCGTAGGGGTAGCCGGGCTGACCATATGGGCCGCCGGGCGGCTCGTATGGCGGCTGCTGAAAAGTCATGGCAGCAACCGTAAGGCTGCATCCACCGCCAGCGCGGGTACATCGACATTTTTCACGCCGAGGTCATGACGCGCGCCGGCGATCTCGATGACCTCCGTGCGAGCGGGGATCAGCGCCGCGGCGGCGCGCACCTCCTCGATGGTGCCGAACGGATCGCCGGTGCCCTGGGTGAACACCGTTGGCACGCCGATGCGGGGCAGATGCTCGGTGCGGGGCCGGTCCGGCTTGCCGGGCGGATGGACCGGATAGGAGAACATGCTCAGCACATCGATCGACACGCTCCCATCGGCGACGGCCATCGACGTCTGCCGCCCGCCGTACGAGTGACCTCCCGCGATCACCGGCCCGTCGGCGAGTGTTCGGGCCAGCGCGACTGCCTCGACGATGCCTTCCCGGTCGGCCGCGGCCGATCCCGACGGTGGGCCCTTCGGCCGCCGCCGCCGGTACGGCAAGTTGTAGCGGATCGCCAGCCAGCCACGGCGGGCCCACTCGTCACACAACCGTTTCAATAGCGGCGACTCCCGGCTGCCGCCGGCGCCGTGCGTCAACACCACCACACCGACGGGCGCGCCGTCGGGCCGGTGCGCCATACCGGCGATGGCGTCGAGGCTCACGTCGAGAGCCGAAACAGCGCCGACACCGGGCCGTGGCCGTGACCCAGCGGGTAGGCCGCCTTGAGACATTCGGTCACCCAGCGCTTGCCGAATGCCACGGCGTCCGGCATGGCGTATCCGTGGGCTAACGCGCAGGCGATCGCCGCGGCCAGGGTGTCTCCGGCGCCGTGGTCGTGTCCGGTTTCCACACGTGGCGAGTCGTATTCGTAGAACTCGGTGCCGTCGAACAGCAGGTCTGGGCTGTGCGGCGCCGAGCGCAAGTGACCGCCCTTGACCAACGCCCACTGCGGGCCGAGCGCTTGCAGCTGACGGGCCGCTTCGCGTTGCGAATTCGACTCGATGACTTCGATCCCGGTGAGCAGGCGTACTTCGTCGAGATTCGGAGTGACGAGCGCAGCGAGCGGAAACAGCTGGTGTTTCATGGTTTTCAGCGCCGACGGGTGCAGCAGCGGGTCGCCGTGCATTGACGCGCACACCGGGTCCACCACCAGCGGCACGGTGCCCGCCAGCCCCGCGCCGCGCCAGGTGGCGGCGACCGTGTCGATGATCTCCGACGACGCAAGCATGCCGGTCTTGGCCGCCTGCACCCCGATGTCGCTGGCCACTGCCTCGATCTGCCCTGCGATCACATCCAGCGGAATTTCGTGAAAGCCCTTGACGCCCACAGAGTTCTGCACCGTCACGGCGGTCACTGCCACGAGCGCGTGCACGCCCAACAGCGCGCAGGTGCGCAGATCGGCCTGGATGCCCGCGCCCCCACCGGAATCCGAACCGGCGATCGTCAGCACCCGCAGCGGTGTCGCACCGGGTTGTGGCAGGGGAAGGAAACTCATGCCAGCGGCAGGTAGACCCGGTTGCCGTGCTCGGCGAACTCTCGTGACTTCTCCGCCATTCCCTCTTGCAGGGCCGCCTCGATCTCTTCCTCCGTCTCCAAGTTGTGGGCGGCCGCATAGTCACGGACGTCCTGGGTGATCCGCATGGAGCAGAACTTCGGCCCGCACATCGAGCAGAAATGCGCGGTCTTGGCCGGCTCGGCGGGCAGCGTCTCGTCGTGGAACGCGCGCGCGGTGTCGGGGTCCAGGGACAGCGCGAATTGGTCGTTCCACCGGAATTCGAACCGCGCGTGGCTCAGCGCGTCGTCACGCTCCTGCGCGCGCGGATGGCCCTTGGCGAGATCGGCGGCGTGCGAGGCGATCTTGTACGCGATCACACCATCCTTGACGTCCTTGCGGTCGGGCAGTCCCAGGTGTTCCTTCGGCGTGACGTAGCACAGCATCGCCGTGCCGGCCTGGGCGATGATCGCCGCACCGATCGCCGAGGTGATGTGGTCGTACGCCGGCGCGATGTCAGTGGCCAGCGGCCCCAGCGTGTAGAACGGCGCCTCCTCGCACAGTTCTTCTTCCAGCCGCACGTTTTCGACGATCTTGTGCATCGGAATGTGGCCGGGGCCTTCGATCATCACCTGCACGCCATGGGCTTTCGCCACCTTGGTGAGCTCACCCAGGGTGCGCAGCTCGGCGAACTGCGCGGCGTCGTTAGCGTCGGCGATCGATCCGGGTCGCAGCCCGTCGCCGAGTGAGAACGTCACGTCGTAACGGGCGAGGACCTCACATAGTTCCTCGAAGTTGGTATAGAGGAACGACTCTCGGTGATGCGCCAAACACCAGGCCGCCATGATCGAGCCACCGCGCGACACGATGCCAGTGACGCGCTTGGCGGTCAGGGGCACATAGCGCAGCAGCACGCCGGCATGCACGGTCATGTAGTCGACACCCTGCTCGCACTGCTCGATCACGGTGTCGCGGTAGATCTCCCACGTCAGCGCGGCCGGGTCGCCCTTGACCTTCTCGAGAGCCTGATAGATCGGCACGGTCCCCACCGGCACCGGAGAGTTGCGCAGGATCCACTCACGGGTCTCGTGGATGTTGCGGCCGGTGGATAGATCCATGATCGTGTCGGCGCCCCACCGGGTGGCCCACACCATCTTGTCGACCTCCTCGGCGATCGAGGAGCTGACGGCCGAATTGCCGATGTTGGCGTTGATCTTCACCGCGAACGCCTTACCGATGATCATCGGCTCGGTTTCCGGGTGGTTGTGGTTGGCAGGAATGACAGCCCGCCCGCGCGCCACCTCGTGACGCACGAGTTCGGGCGACACCCCCTCGCGCTCGGCGATGAACGCCATCTCGGCGGTGACCTCGCCGGCACGGGCACGCTGCAGTTGAGTGCCGCGGTCTGAGACCACGCCAGGGCGCGGCGGCAGGCCGGCATGCAGATCGATCACCGCGTCGGGGTCGGTGTACGGGCCGGACGTGTCGTACAAATCGAGGTGGTCGCCATTGGAGAGGTGAACCCGGCGAAACGGAACCTTCGCGCCGGGCACGGCGTCGAGCTGGCGATACACCTTGGCGCTGCCCGAAATCGGGCCGGTGGTGATCTCAGGCTCAACGGAAACAGACAGATCGGTCATTGAACATCTCCCTACGCCGGCATTACCCGGTCAGGTTCGTACGGTCGACGGCCCCAGCCGTCCTCTCAGCGCGCTCGGTGTGCGCTCCCGCGTGATTGATGGGCCGGGCCCCACGCTAGCGCAGTGGACGGCGGCGGGGAACCAAGAGATTGGCCAAATTTCATTTGTATAGCTAATATATGTATTTGAAAATCGACAACGTACGCGACACCGACACCAGATGACGACTGATATCGCTAGACCGCGGCCTGAGTTCGCTCAGGCGCAGCGCCCGCGTGATGACCGCTTCTACAAGTGGATCGCACTGTCCAACACCACGCTCGGCATGCTGATGGCGACCATCAATGCGTCTATCGTGCTGATCTCGCTGCCGGCCATTTTTCGCGGCATCGGCCTCAACCCGCTGGAGCCGCGCAACGTCGGCTATCTGCTTTGGCTGCTGATGGGTTACATGGTCGTCACCGCGGTTCTGGTGGTGGTGTTCGGCCGCCTCGGGGACATGTTCGGCCGGGTGCGGATCTACAACCTCGGCTTCATCGTGTTCACGGCCGCGGCGATCGCGTTGTCGTTCCAGCCGTTTCACCTCGACGCCGGCGCACTGTGGCTGATCGGCTGGCGGGTGATCCAAGGCATCGGCGGCGCAATGCTGATGGCGTCGTCGGCGGCGATCCTCACCGACGCGTTTCCCGCCCGTCAGCGCGGGATGGCGCTGGGGGTGAACATGGTGGCGGCGGTGGCCGGCTCGTTCCTTGGCCTGCTCATCGGCGGGCTGCTGTCGGAGTGGGACTGGCGCGCCATCTTCTGGGTGGGTGTCCCGCTCGGTGTGCTCGGCACGATCTGGAGTCTGCGATCGCTGCGAGAGCTTGGCGTCCGCACGCCAGGTCGCCTCGACTGGGCGGGCACCATCACGTTCGGTGCAGGGCTGACGTTGCTGCTTGGCGCCATCACCTACGGCATCCAGCCCTACGGCGACTCTTCGACCGGTTGGACCAACCCGTGGGTGCTCGGCTCGGTTACCTTCGCCGTGTTGCTGCTGTTCGCGTTCTGCGTCATCGAGCTCCGGGTGTCCGAACCGATCTTCAACATCCGGCTCTTCCGGTCGACGGCGTTCGGCATGGGCAACCTGGCCGGCCTGATGTCCTCGGTCGGCCGTGGCGGGCTGCAGTTCATGCTCATCATCTGGCTGCAGGGCATCTGGCTGCCGCTGCACGGCTACAGCTTCGAAGTGACGCCGTTGTGGGCGGGCATTTACATGCTGCCGATGACTGTCGGGTTTCTCGTGGCGGGTCCACTGGCCGGCTCGCTGGCCGACCGGTTCGGGGCACGACCGTTCACCGTCAGCGGCATGCTCTTGATGGCCGTGACTTTCGTTGCGCTGGTGATGATCCCGGTGAACTTCAACTATTGGCTGTTCGCGCTGCTGGTGTTCCTCAACGGGGTTGGCGGCGGCATCTTCACCGCGCCCAACACCGCCGCGATCATGTCCAGCGTGCCGGCCGCGCAGCGGGGCGCCGCCTCCGGAGTCCGCGCAACATTCTTCAATGCGGGCACGTCGCTGTCGATCGGCGTCTTCTTCACACTGATGATCGTCGGGTTAGCCAACACCCTGCCGTCCGCGATGAGCAGCGGCCTGCAGGACCAAGGTGTGGCGGCCTCCGTCGCCAACGACGTCGCGGATACCCCGCCTGTCGGCAGCCTGTTCGCGGCGTTTCTCGGCTACAACCCGATCGCCGAACTTCTGGCGCCGTCGCACGCGCTGCAGCAGCCCGGCGTCAACGCCGACGTGCTCACCGGAAAGACCTTCTTCCCGGAACTGATCTCGGGTCCATTCCACACCGGCCTTGTGGTGGTGTTTTTTGCTGCGGCGATCATGATGATCATCGGTGCGGTCGCTTCGCTGCTCAATCCCGGGCGTTACGCCACTGATGGACCGCTGCCCTCTGACATCGAATGCTGAGGACCGTCATCCGTTGGTCGAGTTGGCCGACGCCAACAAAGAGGCCGGGGCTATCTGGTGTTCCGACGGCATTGCTCAGTTGCGTGATGACCGACGCAGGCGTGCAGCGCCGACGTTCATCAAGATCTTCCGCGGCTGGGCCGAACGCGACCGCCTCGCGCTATTGGCCAGCTCGACTATTGGCTGTTGCTGCTGGCGCGTTCGATCGCAGCCGGTCAGAATGGTGGGTCGTCGGGATCCGGTGGTGGGGGTGGTGGTGGTTTCCAGTCGGGTGGGAGCTCTTCGGGTTCGAGCGGGTCGTTGATCCAGGTGCAGCAGGGGCTGGTGCTGGGGCGTGCCGCCCTTGAACAGGATGAGCATCTTGCGGATGTGGTTTCGCCATTTGCGCAGCTCGATCTCGCGTTTGCGGGCCCGGTTGACGCGGCGGTTCTCGGCGTTGATGGGCCGCTGCTCGCGAAGCTTGTTGCGGGCGCGGGCAATGCGTGTGGCCTTCTCGCGGGACCGGTTGCGTTTGCGCGGTGTCGGGTGTCACGCACGCCGGGCGCATCTGCGGAAACAGCTCCGGGCCACCGGGTGTGGTGCGATAGATCCGTCCCGTCGGCGAGGTCCACACGATGGTGGCGTCGGGCAGCTGTACGTCACGCCACCCGCCGGGCCCGCCGTGAAAGGTCTTGAGCCGGTGATGCTCTCGGCAATAGCAGGCAAGGTTCCACGGCACCGTCAACCCGCCGGCGGCGGGGTCGGCGTGGTTGAACGGGACGGTGTGGTCGACATCGCAGATGGTCGCCGGGCGATCACATCCGGGGAACCGACACGTCAGATCCCGACACCGGATCCAGCGCTCCAGTGCGGCCGAGGGTTGATAGCGCAGCGCCTCGGCCGCGCTGACCGCGGGACACTCGACCATGCGCCGCGCCGCGGCGTCGGCCAGCTCGCGCACCAGCTCGGCGTCGATCACCCCGTAACCCGCCAGGATAGCCGGGCTGATCACTGCTCGCCGGTGAGGGTGGCCTCGCTGGCGATCACGTTGACCACGGTGCGCACCGCCGCCGGTGCGCGCTCGGTGCCCTCGGCGCGGTGGGGCAATCCGGTTGACCGCAGTCGCACGCAGAGGGTGCGACCCTCGGTGAGGGCGAGCAGCGCGTCGGCGCGGCGCTGAGCGATGGTGCGCGGAATCCTTCGCGCACACCGAGGTGGCCAGCTCCGACAGACGTTTGTCGAACGCCGCCGCCGCGGGCGCCGCCAGGCTGCCGCGCAGCCGGGCCATCCCATCGGGCAGCGCCGTGACGCTGATGTGGCGGTCGGCGTCGGCGCGCACCCGCCGCTCCTTGGCGGCATCCGGGTCGATGGCGCGCACCGCGGCATCCACCGCGTTGATGATGCGTCGTCGTGACCAGCACCGCCAGCCACCGATCCGCGCCGCCAGCGACTCGTCGAGCCGGGCAATCAGCTCGCAGCTGACCAGTTCGGTGCGGGTGATGATCACCTGCACGGTGCGCCAATCGGTCCTGCCCTCGGCAAGCAGCGCGGCGACGTTGGGCAGCCGGCATCCAAATCCTCGGCGTGCGACACCAGGCGGCTGGCGCCCATCGCAGACATGTTCATCGCCGCGGACACCTCGGCGGTGGTGCGGGCGAACCCGGTGACCAACGCGTACCCCGGATCGGGATCGCAGCCTTCAGCCTCGGCGACGCGATGCCCCAACAGCTCGGCGATGCGCCGCCAGCCGGCGCGCCATCAGCCTCGACTCCTGCCGCTGGGTCGCCTCGATCTCGGCGATCAGCGCGTCCGGCCCCACTCCTTCGAACATACATTCGACTCTACCGAACGCCACCGACACCGATCGGAGTTATCCACAGGCTCCGATTGGTCTGCTGGCGGGAACCTTTAGTCGGCTAGCTCGACCAACACCGGCGCGTGATCGCTGGGCGCCTTGCCTTTTCGTTCCTCACGCACGATCTCGGCGTGCGTGATGCGCTCGGCCAGTGCGGGCGAGCCGAGGATGAAGTCGATGCGCATACCCTGCCGCTTGGGGAAGCGCAGCTGTGTGTAGTCCCAGTACGTGAACACCCCGGGTCCGGGTGTGAAAGGGCGCACCACATCGGCGAATTGAGCGTCGACAATCGCATTGAATGCCCGTCGTTCCGGCTCGGTGACGTGTGTACTGCCCTGGTAGAACTCGACGCTCCAGACGTCATCGTCGGTCGGCGCGATGTTCCAGTCACCCACCAGCGCGATCTGTGCCTGCGGGTCGTCGGTCAGCCACTTGTGCGCGGTATTCCGAAGGGCGGCAAGCCACTCGAGCTTGTACTGATAATGCGGGGAGCCGACGCTGCGGCCGTTGGGCACATACAGGCTCCACACCCGCACCCCCGCGCAGGTGGCCGCCAGCGCGCGGGCCTCGGCCTTGGCCTCGATGGCCTCTTTGTCGCTCCACGTCGGCTGTCCGTCGAAACCCACCTCGACGTCGTCCAGGCCGATGCGCGACGCGATCGCGACGCCGTTCCACTGGTTGAACCCGCAGTGCACCACCTCGTACCCGTGCTCGAAGAACGGCAGGGTGGGGAACTGGTCGTCGGCGCACTTGGTCTCCTGCATGGCCAGCACGTCGACGTCCGCACGCACCAGCCAGTCGACCACTCGTCCAACCCGCGCGCGGATCGAGTTCACGTTCCAGGTGGCAAGGCGCACGGGCTACACGGTACGGGCGTCGACGTAGCGGGCGCGGTGATGCACCGTGAACCCCATCGACTTGTACAACGCGATCCCGGGCGCGTTGTCTGCGAGCACCTGCACGTATCCGCGCGTCGCGCCACGCTCGACACCCCACGCGTGCAGGGCGGAGCACACGGCACGCGCGTATCCCCGGCGGCGTTGGAGCTCGGTCACCCGCAGCGCCGCCACTCCTACCCATCGCGTGCCGTCAGGCGCCACTGTCACGGCCGCACGGCCCACGGCGGCGCCGCCCACGGTCGCGAACGCCACCTCGCCGTCGACGACGGCGCTCAACACGTCGACGGGCACGTCGCGCCGGTACAGCCGCAGCCACTCCTCGTCCGGCCGCGATGCCAGCGTCACGCTAGCGTCGGACTCCGAGCGTCACAGTCGACAGATCAGCGGCCATGACGAGGTTCTCCTGCTCGACGGGTAGGCCGGCCGGCAGCCGAAGCAGCCGGTCCGGGGCCGCCAGCCACGGCGCCACGCCGCGCGAGTCGTACCAGTCGATGACCTGCGGCAGCGCAGCCAGTGACGAAACCTCAAGCGGCACCGCCGAGTTCGCGCGGCGGGTGTAGCCGCGGCCGAAACGCAGCAGCCAGCCGTCGAGCCAATGCTGCTCGACGCCTGGCCATCCCAGCGCGGCGGCATGCTCGAGATTGCGGATCTGCGACGTGCGCACCGGCGCATCGCCCAAGATCCGCGTGGCCACCACGGCATCGGGCGCCACGTCGACCACCTCACCGCGTTTGGTGCGTACCCGCACCGTTGGTGCCACCGCCAACAACTCACCGACGACGTCGGTCAGCGGTGGAACAGCGCCGGCCGGGCGGCGGTACCGGACCACCACCCGCGTGCCGGGCGCGGGCCAGCCGTCAGCGGCCAAACGGATCGGGCACCTCACCGGGCGTCCACGACAAGCCGGGCACACCCCACCCCTGCGACTTGACCATTCGCTTCGCGCTGCGGGCGTGCCGTCCGACCAGGCGGTCCAGATACAGCACGCCGTCCAGATGGCCGGTCTCGTGCTGCAGCATTCGCGCGAACAGATCGGTGCCTTCCACCGTGACCTGATTGCCGTCCGCGTCGAGACCGCGCACCCGCGCCCATGTGGCCCGCCCGGTCGGATACGACTCACCCGGCACCGAAAGGCACCCTTCGTCGTCCTTTTCCGGGTCGGGCATCGTCTCCGGGATCTCCGATGTCTCCAGTACGGGATTGATCAGCACGCCCTTTCGCCGCGGCCCACCGCCACGCTTTTCGGCGCAGTCATACACGAACACGCGCAGGGGCACGCCAACTTGGTTGGCGGCCAAGCCGACTCCGTTGGCGACGACCATCGTCTCGAACAGATCCGCGATCAGCTGGGGCAGATCTTCGGGCAGCGAACCGTCGGGACCGACCGGCACGGGGTTGGTTGCGCTGTGCAGGACGGGATCTCCGATGATCCGAATCGGAAGGATGGCCACGGTTGGCAAGCTTAAGTGAGCCGACGCGCGGGCCGGCTGACGTGCCTGACGTGGCAAACGTGATTGAATGTTCGCCGAAACACAGGGATGTCATTCAGTTCTGCAGGGACGTCCTACAGGGGCAAGGAGCGACATGGACGGCGCCAGGGCGCGGGCGAGGCGAGGCGACGCCGAACCCGCCGACGGGCTGACGCGCCGGGAACACGACATCCTCGCTTTTGAGCGGCAGTGGTGGAAATACGCCGGTGCGAAAGAGGAAGCCATCAAGGAACTGTTCTCGATGTCCGCGACGCGCTACTACCAGGTGCTCAACGCGCTGGTGGACCGGCCTGAGGCGCTAGTGGCCGACCCGATGCTGGTCAAACGGCTGCGTCGACTGCGGGCCGGCAGGCAGAAGGCGCGCGCCGCCCGCCGGCTCGGCTTCGAGGTCACCTGAGTCTTTCGGTCGCTTCCCGCCGGATGTTTTCGGGTTCTCGTCGGGCGCTCGATACAGTGGGCACGATGAACGAGCGTCTACCTCACTCTTCGCGGCTGCCGTTGCGCGCCATCATCATGGTGTTGATGTTCTTGGGTGTGGTGTTCCTCCTGGTCGGATTCCAGGCCATGAACTCCGACGGCGATTCGGGCGAGTCGAGCACCATCAGCAGCGCGATCACCACGACGCCATCGGCGTCACCGTCGGCCGAACCGGCAAAGGCCGAGGTGCGGGTGTACAACGTCGGCGATACGGAGGGCGCGGGCAGCTCCGTTGCCGACCAGCTCCGGCAGGCCGGTTGGAACGTCACCGTCACCGAGAGCCTCGACCTCGCGGACGTGACCGCCACCACGGTGTTCTTCGGCGACACCCCCGGCGAGAGGGAAGCGGCCGACGAGGTGGGCCGGATCCTGCAGGCGCCGGTGGCGCCGCGGGTATCGGGACTTGCCGACCAGCCACCGGGGGTAGTTGTAGCGGTCACCGGATAGGCTTGCCCGCATGGTCAAGCCCGTCGCAGTCGCCATCCTCCTGACCGCTCCTGCTCTGGCGCTCGCCGCCTGCAGCCCCAACCAGAACCCCAGCAGCGAGCCCGGCACCACACCGCCGGTGTGGACGGGCTCTCCGGCGCCGGCCACCACGCCCACCGAGGGCCCCGCCGGGGAGGGCGAGCAGCTTCGGGCAGAGCTGAAATCGCCAGACGGCACGCCGGTGGCCACCGCCACGATCGACTTCGCCGACGGCTTCGCCACCGTCACCGTCGAATCCATCGGTGACGGCATCCTCACGCCCGGTTTTCACGGCTTGCACATCCACCAGGTGGGCAAGTGCGAGCCCAACTCCGCCGCGCCGACCGGCGGCCCCCCCGGAAACTTCGCCTCGGCCGGCGGCCACCTCCAGGTGCCCGGGCACAGCGGCCACCCGGCCAGCGGCGATCTGAGCTCGCTGCAGGTGCGCCAGGACGGCTCGGCCAAAGTGGTGACAACCACGGACGCGTTCACCGCGGAAGAGCTACTGGCCGGGCAGGGCACCGCGATCATCATCCACGAGAAGCCGGACAACTTCGCGAACATCCCGCCGGAGCGCTACCAGCAGGTCAACGGCGCGCCACCGCCCGACGAAGCAACCCTCAGAACCGGCGATGCCGGCGAACGCGTCGCCTGCGGCCGCATCGAGGGCTAGCACGAATGTGTCCGGCCGCCGCATCGATTTCGCCGGGTCACCCCGGCCGACCGTCGGCGTGGAATGGGAGTTCGCGCTCGTCGATGCCGAAACGCTGGACCTGAGCAACGAGGCCGCCACGGTGATCGCCGAGATCGGCGAAAACCCGCACGTGCACAAGGAACTACTGCGCAACACCGTGGAGTTCGTCACCGGAGTTTGTGACGCCACCCCGCAGGCGATGGAGGATCTGCGGGCCACGTTAGAGTCGGCGCGCCGCATCGTTCGCTCACACGGGATGGAGCTGTTCTGCGCCGGCACGCATCCGTTCGCCAAGTGGTCATCGCAGAAGCTCACCGACGCACCGCGCTACGCCGAGCTGATCAAACGCACCCAGTGGTGGGGCCGTCAGATGCTGATCTGGGGCGTGCACGTGCACGTCGGGATCTCCTCGGCGCACAAGGTGATGGCGATCATCTCGTCGCTGCTCAACCACTACCCGCACCTGTTGGCACTGTCGGCGTCGTCGCCGTACTGGGCCGGCGAAGACACCGGTTATGCCAGCAACCGCGCGATGATGTTCCAGCAGCTGCCGACGGCCGGCCTGCCCTTTCAGTTCCGGACCTGGGCGGAGTGGGAGGGCTTCGTTCACGATCAGAAGAAGACCGGAATCATCGACCACATGGACGAAATCCGTTGGGACATCAGGCCATCGCCGCACCTGGGCACCATCGAGGTCCGGGTCTTCGACGGGGTGTCGAACCTGCGTGAGCTCGCGGCGCTGACGGCGCTGACGCACTGTCTGATCGTCGATCTGGACCGCCGGCTCGACGCCGGTGAGACCCTGCCGGTCATGCCGCCGTGGCATGTGCAGGAAAACAAGTGGCGCGCAGCGCGGTACGGGCTGGACGCGGTGGTGATCCTGGACGCCGACAGCAACGAGCGGCTGGTCACCGAGGACCTCGACGACCTGCTGACGCGGCTGGAGCCGGTGGCGCGGTCGTTGGGCTGCGCCGATGAATTGGCTCGCGTCTCCGACATCAACACCGTCGGGGCGTCCTATCAGCGGCAGCGTCGCGTCGCCGAGGACCACGACGGCGACCTGCGCGCGGTCGTCGACGCGCTGGTCGGCGAACTGGACATCTAAGAACGATGGAAAGTACAGAGGTCTCCTCTTCGCGCAAGCGCTCATCGGCGCTGCCGATGTTTCCGCTCGAATCGACGCTGCTGCCCGACGACGATCTGCCACTGCGGATCTTCGAGCCCCGCTATGCGCAGCTGGTGGCCGACTGCCTGGCCGCCGACGATCCGGTATTCGGGGTCGTGTTGATCGCCGCCGGCCGCGAGGTCGGTGGTGGCGAAAACCGCTACGACGTCGGCACGCTCGCGCGCATCGTCGAACACCGCGCACACGGCGGCGGCCGCTACACGCTGCGCTGCCGAATCGCGCAGCGGATCCGCGTGCTCCGCTGGCTGCCCGACGATCCGTATCCGCGCGCGCTGGTGGCGGACTGGCCTGACGAACCCTCCGAGGAGGTGACCGACGAGCAGATCCGCGATCTCGAGGACCGGGTGATGGCGGTCTTCGAGCGGCTCGCCACCGCCCGGGACGCCCAATTGCCACCGCGGGACATGATGTTCGCCGGGGCCGCGCTGACCGACACGCCGGGCGAACGCCTGTACGCGATGGCGTCGGTGATACCGATGGGCCAGGCCGACCGATACGCCGTGCTGGCGGCGCCGTCGCCGGCGGCGAGGCTACGAGTGCTGTCCGATGCGGTCGACACCGTTGAGGCGATGATCGCGTTCCAGCTGTCGGAGGAGTGAGCTACTGGTCCTCGCGCATCTCGTCGACAGTCAAGAGGTCATCGCGAATGTTCTGCTCGCGGTAGGCCATGGCGAGCACGGCACTCCGATGCGTTTCGGGGTGGGCTTCCTGGCCAGTTTACGGGCGTGGGCCCTCGGCGCGATCGGTCGCAGCGTGTGGGTGAGAAGTGGGACGATCAGCAGATGGCGCTGAGCATGATCTACTCCCGGTGAACGCCCTATCCACCTCGCACTGGATTCCCGACGCGAGCGGGCCGCCGCTGTTGATCGGCGCGACGGTCGGCGGCCGGCTGCGTGAGGTCGCCGCCGCGGTGCCTGATCGCGTCGCCCTCGTCGAGGGGCTGCCGACCCCGGAGCGACGGCGCTGGACCTATGCCGAGCTGCTCGCCGACGCCGAGCACTGCGCCCGATGCCTCTTGCAGCTCTTCGAGCCGGGTGAGCGCGTAGCGGTGTGGGCGCACAACCTGCCCGAGTGGGTGCTGCTCGAGTACGGTGCGGCGCTCGCCGGGTTCACCCTCGTCACGGTCAACCCAAGTCTGCAGCCGGCCGAGGCGAGGTTCGTCCTCGGGCAATCGCGGACGGCCGGGTTGTTCGTCGTGCCAGAGGTTCGGGGCAACCCACTGGCGGCGCACGCCGAGGCGATCCGCGCCGAGCTGCCCGAGCTGCGCCACGTGCTGCGCCTCGATCAACTCGACGAGCTGATCGGCACCGACGGACGCGACGTCACGCTGCCGGCGGTCGGCGCCGACGACCCGGCGCAGATCCAGTACACGAGCGGCACGACCGGGTTCCCCAAGGGCGCGGTACTGCGCCACGGCAGCATCGTCAACAATGCCCGGCTGTGGGCCGACCGGGCCGAGATCCCCGACGGCGCCGGCTGGCTCCTCCCGATGGCTCTGTTCCACACGGCTGGGTGTGTGATGGGCGTGCTCGGGGCGCTCGACAGAGGGGCGAAGCTCGTGCTGATGCCGATGTACGAGCCTGGCTTGTATCTCGAGCTGATCGAGCTCGAACGGCCGTGGTTCGCCAACGCCGTCCCGACGATGCTCATCGCCGCGATGGAACACCCCGACGCCTCGCGCCGGGACCTGTCCTCGTGGCGGTCGACCGTGTCCGGCGGCGCCCAGGTGCCCGAGGCGCTGGTGCGGCGCATGGAGGAGGCGCTGGGCGTCGACTTCACGATCGTCTACGGCCAAACCGAGTGCTCGCCCGTGCTCACGAGCACCTTCCCGTCCGACACCGCCACGGACAAGGGGCTGACCGTCGGACCGCCGCTGCCGCACACCGAGGTGCGCGTCGTCGACCCGGCCTCGCTTCAGACGGTGCCGATCGGCACGTCCGGGGAGTTGTGGGCCCGCGGGTACCACACGATGCTCGGCTACTTCGACATGCCGGAAAGTCGGCCGAGACGCTGCGCGCCGACGGCTGGCTGCGCACGGGCGATCTGGCGACGATGGACGAGCGCGGCTACTGCCGGATCGTCGGCCGGCTCAAGGACATGATCATCCGCGGCGGCGAGAACCTCTTCCCCGCCGAGATCGAGGAGGTCCTCTACCGCCATCCGGCGTGGCCGAGGCGGCGGTCGTCGGCCTGCCCGACGAGCGCTGGGGTGAGGTGGTCGGGGCGTTCATCCGACCCCGCGATCCAACCGCGGTACCGACGGTCGCCGAGCTGCGTTCCCACCTGCGGGCCCACCTGTCACCGCAAAAGACACCCACCAGGTGGTACGCCGTGGATAGCTACCCGCTCACCGGATCCGGCAAGATCCAGAAGTTCGCCGTCCGCGAGGCGTGGGAGCGGGGCGAGCACGCCGGCCGCGAGCTCGGTGAATAGGGTCAACGCGAGCGACTGCCTCGGTCAATGGCACCCCCATGTGGTGAGGCGGACCGGCACGGCGTGAGCGACCAGACCGACCGCACCGCCCAGGATCGGCCAGATCGGCCAGAAGTAGTGCGGGCCGGCCGTGACGGCGATAGCGAGCCAGACCGCCAGCACGATCGCGACCATCGCGAGGTAGGCCCACACGTGGGCGCGCAGCGCCGTTCTGGCGGCGCCACGCCGGGCGGCTCGTCGGGCGGGATCGTTGCGCCGCAGCGCGCCGATGGGCAGATCGGCGGTGAGGTCACGCAGCTCTTGGGCGGTGTGTGCGCCGAAGGTCGCTTGGAGTCGAGCCTCGTACTCGTCGATGGCGAGGTAGCCCTGCGCCAGCGCCAGTCCCAAAAGGGTGGCTGTCCACTCCCGATCCTTGTCGCCTGCACGGATGGTGGTTGTCGCGGCCATGGGTACCTCCGAGACGAATCTTGTCAATGTCAAGTTCCACCATGTCACAGGAACTTGTCACCGTCAAGATTGGCAGCCCGTCGAGATGGCCGTGAGGGTCGTCGTCTCGAGCAAGACCACAGCCATAGGTGCATTCTGGGCGTCAACTGTCGCGCGCACCCATCAGAAGTAACGGAGCCAGACATACACCCACGCGAGGCCTGTGCTCAACGCGGTCACGACGATGCCGTACTCAAGCTGATCGCCGAGGGCAACTCGACTCGAGAGATCGCGACCACCCTGGGCATCAGCGTCAAGACGGTGGATCGGCACCGAACGAATACCCTGGCCAAACTCGGCCTCCGAGACCGGCTGGCGCTGACCCGCTACGCGATCAGGGCAGGGTTGATCGAGCCGTAGTGAGATCGACCACCGGGCTCTTTACCGGCTCGCGCTGAACGCGCGTAGCGACTCGACCTGTAGCGGATCCAGCGACGGCCGGACGGTCTCGCGGGCGGCGGCGACGTCGGCGGCCGTGACCTCGGCGGCGTCGATCGAGCGCCGCATCGCCGTCAGCGCGGCCTCCCGCAGCAGTGCGACGCAGTCGGCGGCGCTGTAGCCCTCCAACTCGGCCCCCAGCGCGTCGAGGTCGACGTCGTCGGCAAGCGGAACCGACTTGCCCGCGGTGCGCAGGATGTCGCGGCGGGCGGCGGCGTCCGGAGGTTCGACGAACACCAACCGCTCAAGCCGGCCGGGCCGCAGCAGCGCCGGGTCGATCAGGTCGGGACGGTTGGTGGCGCCGAGCACGACGACGTCGCGCAACGGCTCGATGCCGTCGAGTTCGGTCAGCAGCGCGGCGACCACGCGGTCGGTCACCCCGGAGTCGAAGCTCTGCCCGCGCCGCGGCGCGAGCGCGTCGACCTCGTCGAGAAATATCAGCGACGGCGCCGAGTCACGCGCGCGTTGGAAACAATTCACGCACAGCTTTCTCGCTGCTGCCGACCCACTTGTCCATCAGTTCGGCGCCCTTGACCGCGTGCACCGACAGCCGCCCAGAGCTGGCCACGGCACGCGCGATGAAGGTCTTGCCACAGCCTGGCGGGCCGTACAGCAGCACTCCCCGGGGCGGGTCGACACCGAGCCTCGCGAAGGTCTCCGGGTGTTTGAGCGGCCACACCACCGCCTCGGTGAGCGCCTGTTTGGTCTCCGCCATGTCGCCGACGTCGTCGAGGGTCACCGAGCCGATTGCCAACTCCTCGGTGGCCGATCGCGACAGCGGGCGGATGACGGTCAGTGCGCCGGTGAGGTCGTCTTGGATCAGCGCCGGCGGCTTGCCGTCCGCGCTGGCGCGGGCCGCCGCGCGCAGCGCCGCCTCGCGGACCAGCGCGCACAGGTCCGCCACCACGAACCCGGGTGTCTTCTCGGCGATCTCGTCCAACTTCAGGTCGGTGGCCGGCACGTCGCGCAGGAGCACCTCGAGGAGCGCCTTGCGGGTGGCGCCGTCGGGCAGCGTCAACCCGAGTTCGCGGTCGCACAGATCGGGCATGCGCAACCGGGGGTCGAGGCCGTCGGGCACCGCGGTCGTCGCGACGAACGCCACGCCCGGGGTGGCGACGGCGTTGCGCAGCTCGGTCAGAATGAGCGTGGCGACGGGCTCCGGCGGGGTCGGCAGCAATGCGTCGATGTCGGTGATCAACAGCACGCCGCCCCCGTTGCGGACCTCGGCCACCGCGGCGGCCACCGCCTTGAGCCGTTCCTCGGCGACGAGCGCGCCCACGTCGGGGCCGTCGAGTTCGACGAGCCGCCGGTCCGCGCACACCGCACGCACCAGCGTGGCCTTGCCGACGCCTGCGGGGCCCGACACCAGGACGCCGAGGTTGGCGCCGGCGCCGAGCGTAGCCAGCAGCTCCGGCTCGTCGAGCGCCAGCTTCAGCCACTCGGTCAGCCGTGCGGCCTGCGCGTGCGAGCCCTTGAGATCGTCCACGCTGACCGGCGGTATGGGCTTGGCGGACGGCTGTGCCGTGATACTGACGCCGTCGCCCCACGTGACTGAGGAGTTCGGCTGCACGCTGACCGGCCCCACCGGGTCGACACTGGTGACGGTCAACAGCTCGGACGTCCAGGTAATGCCCACCGACGACGTCAGCGCACTGCTCGCCGCCGAGGTGGAGGTGCCCGGACCCAGATCACGCGGGAGCAGTGACACCGTGTCGCCGACCGTCATCACCTTGCCCAGCAGCGCCAGCCGCAGCGTCGCCGGTGACACCGATTGGCGGGCCAGCGTGGAGCCGCTCAGCGTCACCGATCGGGCGCCGTATACGGTCGCCGGCGCCACGACGGCCGCGCTGTTCTCGCGAAGGCCGGCATTGGACAGCGTCACGTCGTCGAGCAGTACTGTTCCGGGCGGCATGTCGCGGTCGGCGAGGCCGACCACCGCGGCGGTGGTCCGCGAACCCGTCAACGACACCGCGTCCCATTCCCGGATGCCGAGCGCCGCGACGGCTTCCGCGTGCATGCGGACCACGCCGCGACGGGAGTCGACCGCGGAGGTGTTGAGGCGCGCGGTCAGGGTCAGAGTGACAGCCATGAGTTCCTTCAGCGATGCGGTGGGCGGCGCAGCCCGAGGCGCCCCGCCGCACGGCGATGGGGTTGTTCCGCGCGACGGATCTCGCGACGTTGCCGACGCCGCTGGCGAGGTTTGGACTCCCATGTCTCTGGATGGTTGGCGATAAAGCGCTTGGTGCTCACGGCGAACGGGATGTGGATGACATACCCCGCGATGATCGCCAGGATCACGAGATAGGGGTAGAAGATCGACGCCGCCACCCCGATCGCCAGCACCAACAGCAGCGGTATCACCATGTTCGACGGGATCGCGAACGTGTGGACCTTGCGCATCGGGATGGCGCTGACCGCCAGCAGCGAGACGCCGACCATCCAGATCGACACCACCCACTCGGACGTCCACCAGCCGGTGCCGAACTGCATCATGGCCGCCAACGGACCGATCGCGCCGATCGCGCCGGCGGGGGCGGGCATGCCGACGAAGTAGTCCTTCTCGTATGTCGGTTGGTCCTCGGCGAGCGCTGCGTTGTACCGGGCCAGTCGCAACACGATGCACACCGTGTACATCAGCACGACGATCCACCCGACCCGCGAGTGCGAGAGCAGCGTCCAGTACACGATGAACGCCGGCGCCACCCCGAAGTTCACCGCGTCGGCGAGCGAGTCGATCTCCTCGCCCATTCGGGATGTCGCGTTGAGCACGCGCGCGATGCGGCCATCCAGCCCGTCGAGGATCGCGGCGCCGGCCATCAGCGCGAGCGCGGGCGTGATCTGACCGTCGTGGGCGAACTTGACCGACGTCAACGCCAGACAGATGGCCGCGACCGTCATCGCGCTGGGCAGGACCTTCAGGCCCTTCTGGCGCTTGCTGCCGCGTGTGATCATGGCAGCTCGGCCAGGACGGTCTCGGCGCCCACGGCGCGCTGTCCGGGCTGCACGAGCACGGTCGAGCCGGGCGGCAGGTACGTGTCGAGCCGTGACCCGAAGCGGATCAGCCCGTAGGTCTGGCCCATCGTCACCTTGTCACCCGTCTTCAGTTCGCACACGATGCGTCGAGCCAGCAGGCCGGCGATCTGCACGACGACGACGTCGTGATCTTCGGGGGTGCGGATCCACACGCCGTTGCGTTCGTTCTCCTCGCTGGAGCGCGGACGGTCGGCCGACCCGAACTTGCCCGGCCGGTGCGCGACGGCGTGCACCTCGCCGCCGACCGGTGTCCGCTGCACGTGGACGTCGAACAGCGACAAGAAAATACTGACGCGCGGCACCGGCTCGCTGGAGAGCCCGAGTTCGGCGGGCGGCACCGCGTTGTCACAGATGGTGATCTGCCCGTCGGCGGGCGCCACGACGACACCCGTGCGGTCTGGCGGTACCCGCGGCGGATGCCGGAAGAACAACGCGAATGCCCCCGCGGCCGACAACCCGGCGGTGCGTAGCCAGCGATGCCGTCGCCCCGCGGCAGCCACCGCGAGCGCGCCCGAAACGAACGGGAACCCGCCGGGGTGCATCGGCGGCACGGTCGCGCGGACCAGTTCTACGAGGCGTGCGGACTCGGATGCGGAATCGGCGGCGGGTAGCCGCGGGCGTTTGGCCATCGGCCGCTATCTTAAGTCCCATACCAGCACATCTGCGCCTGCGGGCAGTTCGGTGATTTGTTCGTCGAGTTCGAGCAGACAGTTGGCGGACGCAAGCCAGCGCAGATGATGCGACGCCGGCGGTCCGTAACTCGTGACAGATCCGGTGGCGGCGTCGTGGATTCCCCGGCGAAACTGCCGCTTGCCGCGCGGTGAAGTCAGCGCCTCGGCCAGCACAGCGGTGTGACGTGGTCGATGCGGGTTGGGCAGCGCCATCGCGGCACGCAACACCGGCCGGACGAACACCTCGAACGACACCAGCGCGCTGACCGGATTGCCTGGGAGCGTGAGAATCGGTGTGCCGTTGAGACGACCGGCGCCCTGCGGCATCCCGGGCTGCATCGCGACCTTGACGAACTCCACCGACGAGTCCGAAGCGGGACCCAGTGCCTCCTTCACCACCTCGTAGGCGCCGGCACTGACGCCGCCGGTGGTGATGATCAGATCCGCGTCCTGGGCGTGGGCGTCCAGCACGCTGCGGAACTGCTCGACATCGTCGCCGGTCATCGGGGCGGCGACCACGTGGCCGCCGGCGTCGCGCACGGCCGCGGCCAGCATGACGGCGTTGGACTCGTAGATCTGGCCGGGCTGCAGCGGTCGGCCTGCGGGCACCAACTCGGCGCCCGTCGACATCACCAGCACCCGCTGTCGTGGCACGACCGGCAACTCGGTGAGTCCCAGCGCCGCGATCAGCCCCAGCACGGCCGGCGTGACCAGCTGGCCTTTGCGCAGCACCGTCATCCCCGCGGTGACGTCCTCTCCGGCGCGGCGGATGTGCTGACCGGGCTTGGCCGCCGCCCGGATCGCCACCTCGTGCACGCCGCCGTCGGTGGCCTCCACCGGAACCACCGCCGTCGCGCCGGCAGGCACCGGCGCGCCCGTCATGATCCGTTGTGCGGTCCCGGGTGTCAGCGTCAGCTCGTCGGTGCGGCCGGCGGGGATGTCCTCGGCGACCGGCAGCAGCACCGGGTGTTCGGCGGTCGCGGCGGCGACGTCGTCGGCCAGCACCGCGTAGCCGTCCATCGCCGAGTTGTCGAAGCCGGGCAGTGACAGCGGCGCGACGACATCGTCCGCCAACGCCGTGCCCTCGGCCTCCGTCAGCCCGACGGTGACGGGCGGCCGGGGCCGGATGAGGTCCGCGACGACGCGCTGATGTTCTTCGACCGGGCGCACTCGGCCATTATCAGCTTTCGGCGACGGTGGCATGCGTCCAGCTCCGGCTTGCAGCGAAACTGCGTCCTGGCAGGGGAAGTGCGAGTCGGGGCCTGCGGGTATGCAGTTTCGGCGCGGCCTGATCAGACCGGATACGTGACGCCGGTCAGTTCCTCCGACGCGGTCCACAGTCGCTTCTGCAGCTGCTCGTCATGCGACTGCTTGCTCGAGTGCACCAGTTTCGGATGACCGCGCTGCTCGCCGAAACCGTCGGGACCGAAATACTGCCCGCCCTGCACGGACGGATCGGTCGCCGCGCGCAGTGTCGGCAGCGCGCCCATGTCCGCATCCTGGGCCATCCGGCCCCACACGAACTCGGTGGGCTTGCGTATTGCCGGCCACAGGTTGCGAGTCAGCTCCGTGTTGGAGCCGCCGGGGTGGGCGGCCACGGCGATCGTCGGCGCGCCTTTCAGTTTGAGTCGGCGCTGCAGCTCGTAGATGAACAGCAGATTGGCCAGCTTCGACCGCCCGTACGCGGCGATGCGGTTGTAGCTGCGCTCCGATTGCAAATCGTCGAAGTCGATCTTGGCGAACGTGCGGTGCGCGTTGCTGGAGATCGACACCACCCGGGAGCCGTCCACCGGCAGCAGCCGGTCCAGCAGCAGGCCGGTCAGCGCGAAGTGGCCGAGGTGGTTGGTGCCGAACTGCAGCTCGAAGCCGTCCTTGGTGGTTTCTCTGGGCGTCATCATCACGCCGGCGTTGTTGATCAGCAGGTCGATGCGCTGGTAGGTGTTCTTGAGCTCTTCGGCGGCAGCCCGGATCGAATCCAGCGAGGTCAGGTCCAGTTGCTGCACAGAAACGTCGGCACCCGGACTCGCCTGTTCGATGCGGCGCACTGCTTCCTGGCCCTTGTCGACGTTGCGCACCGCCAGCACCACGCGCGAGCCCTTGGCGGCGAGCACCGCGGCGGCTTCGTAACCGATGCCGGTGTTGGCTCCGGTGACGACTGCGACCCGCCCGCTTTGATTCGGCACATCCCCGGCTGTCCACTTGCTGCTCATCAGCACTCCTGTCCGCGACGTAAGGTCGATACCGTCAAAGCTAACCAAACAGGAACCCAATCGTTGGTTGCGTTCGCCGAGCCCGCGCATCCACCCAGCCGCCGTGCTCCTGGGTTGTGGGCACTGTCCGCGGCGTTGAGTTGGCTGGTGCTGGTCGTCGCCCAGGTCGTGTGGTGGGTGGTGCTGCCGCGACCGGGGTGGCTGCATGTGGCCGTCGCCGTCGTCACCGCGGTGCTGATGGTGCTGCACATCGGCGTGGTTCCGCTGTGGCGTTATCGCGTGCACCGGTGGGAGATCAGCCCGCAGGCCGTGTTCACCCGGACCGGGTGGCTCGTGCAGGAGAGCCGCATCGCACCGATCTCGCGGGTGCAGACCGTCGACACCTACCGCGGCCCCCTGGATCGGCTCTTCGGCTTGGCCAACGTCACGGTGACCACCGCCTCATCGGCCGGCGCCGTGCAGATCGTCGCGCTGGACGTCGACGTCGCCGACCGCGTGGTGGCGCAACTGACCGACATCGCCGCGCTCGGCGGTGAGGACGCCACGTGACCGACTGGCTGCGCCTCAGCCCCCGCATGCTGCTGGTGCATCCGGTGCACGAGGTGCTGCGCCAACTGCCGGTGCTGATCGGGTCGGTCATACTCGGCTCGGCCACCGGCAACCAGGTGTGGCCGCTGCTCGCGCTCGGGGTGACGGTCGGATTCGGCCTGCTGCGCTGGTTCTTCACCACATACCGTATTGACGACGAGAACGTATCGCTGCGAACGGGCGTGCTGCGGCGTCGACAGCTCTCGGTGCCGCGCAACAGGATTCGGTCCGTACAGGTCGATGCCCGGCTGCTGCACCGGCTGCTGGGGCTGGCCGTGCTGCGGCTGGGCACCGGTCAGGAGGCGCGCGGCGAGGCGGCGTTCGAACTCGACGGCGTGGAGGCGGCGCAGGTGCCGCAGCTGCGGGCGTCGCTGCTGGCGGAGTCGCTGGGACCGCGTGCAGACCGAGGAGGCGGCCGGCCGCATCCTGGCCCGCTGGCATCCGTCGTGGCTGCGGTACGCACCGTTGAGCTTCTCCGGTCTCGTGATGATCGGCGCCGCCGTCGGGCTCGCATACCAGACCGGACTCGGTATGCGCCTGGAGGAGTCGGACCTGACCGAAGCCGGTCTGCAGGCGGCCCAGCGCACCGGCGTCGTGGTGGTGGTTACGGTCGGAGTGGTCTTTCTGCTCGTGTCCTCGGTGGTGCTCGCGGTGCTGTGGTCATGGGTGACGTACGGGAACCTGGTGCTGCGCTCCGACGCCGGCCCGGCCGGCGGGGTGTTGCATCTGCGGCACGGGCTGCTGCGGATTCGCGAGCGCACCTTCGACATGCGCCGGCTTCGCGGCGGCACACTGCGCGAGCCGCTGGGGGTGCGCGCGTTTCGTGGCGCGCGACTGGACGCGGTGATGACCGGCGTGCACGGAGAGGGGGAGTCGTCGGTGCTGCTGCCGCCGTGCCCTGCCCAGATCGCGACCGACGTGCTGACGGACCTGATCGCCGACCGGGACGCGGTCACGGGACCCGTGACGCGGCACGGCGCGGCGGCGACCCGTCGGCGGTGGTTCCGCGCGCTGATGTTTCCGGCGGTGTTGGGCGCGGCGCTGGCGGTGGCCGCGCTCGCGTGGGGGGTGCCGGTGTGGTGGTGGGCGATCGTCGCCGCGGTGGCCGGGTGCTGCGCACTGCTGGCGGCCGACCGGGCGAGGTCGTTGGGCCACCGGGTCGAGGACGGGTGGCTGGTGGCGCGCAGCGGGAGCCTGGAGCGGCGCCGCGATTGCATCGCGTGTCCGGGAATCATCGGCTGGACGATGCGGCAGACGTACCTTCAGCGGCGCGCCGGCGTCGCCACCCTCATCGCGGCGACCGCCGCCGGCCGCAAGAGCTATCGGGTGATCGATGTGCCCGCCGAGCACGCCTGGGCGGTGGCGGCCGCCGCATCGCCGTGGGTGGCCAACAGCGCGTGGGCGCGGCATGGAGCTTGAATCCGACATCCTGACCGGTCCTGGTGGCCGATCTCGACGATCCGCAGCAGCTGGCGACGGTACTGCGGACGATCACGCCCTGATCGCGCCGACTGTGTCGGCCTGAGGCCCGACTTGCGCCGACGTGCCCGCGGTTTACTGTCGCATCCATGGCCCCCGGCGGAGTGCTGTTCGACATCGACGGCGTGCTGGTGACGTCGTGGCAGCCGATCCCCGGCGCCTCCGAAACGCTTCGGACGTTGGCCGACCGTCAGATCGCGTGCTCGTACCTGACCAACACCACGACCCGCACCCGCGTCGAGATCGCCAAGCTGCTCACCGATGCGGGTATGGAGGTGACCGCCGACGAGGTGATCACCGCAGCGGTGCTGACGGCGGAATACGTTCGCGACCGTTATCCGGACGCCCGGTGTTTTCTGGTCAACAGCGGACAGATCGCTGAGGATATGCCCGGCGTCGACATCGTGTACTCCAGCGACTTCAGCGGCCCACAGGCCCCCGATACGCCCGATGTGGTGTTGCTCGGCGGCGCCGGCCCTGAATACAACCACCTCACGCTCAGCTGGGTCTACGACTGGATGGCCCAGGGTGTGCCGGTGATCGCCATGCACCGCAGCACGTCGTGGAACACCACCGCGGGACTGCGCATCGACACCGGCATGTATCTGATCGGCATGGAGGAGACGTCGGGCCGCAAGGCCTCGGCCGTCGGCAAGCCCGCGCCCGCCGGGTTCCTCGCGGCCGCCAGCCGGCTGGGTATCGACCCCGAGCAGATGTACATGGTCGGCGACGACCTCAACAACGACGTGCTGGCCGCACAGGTGGTCGGGATGACCGGGGTGCTGGTCCGCACCGGCAAATTCCGGCAGGACACGTTGGACCGCTGGGCCGCCGACGAATTCGCGATGCAGCCGAACTACGTAATCGATTCGGTCGTCGACATGCCGGCGCTGCTCGATTTGTAGCCGCCCGCGGATAATATGACTGCCCGACCGCAATGAAGGGTGGCGCGGTGCAGCGGACTCCGCCGCACAACGCCTCCTGCGGCTATTCGATGAAGAAGTTGTCGTTCTTGATGAACCACTCCCGACGCCGGGCGTCGGTCATGTCGGCCAGCTGGGCGAAGCCCTCGAAATAGGCCTCCCGCGGCGCACCGGGCGCAAAGAGCATCAGGATTGACGCCGGTTCGTCGGCCTCGTTGCGGAAGCCGTGGATGCCGCCGGGCGGCACATAGAGGAAGTCGCCCTGGCCGCCGTCCAGCCAGTCGCGGCCGTCGTAGAGCTTCATCCGGCCGGACAGCACGAAGAAGGCTTCCGACATGGCGCGGTGGAAATGCGGTCCGGGTCCGCCGGCCGCCGGGCTGATGTCGACGCGGTAAAGCCCGTAGTCGCCGGCGGTGGCCTGCTGGCTGGCCAGGTAGTGATACGAGACGCCGAAATTCTCGTAGTCGGCGGGCTCGTCGGCGCGTCGCAGCCACGCGCTGACTTCCGGTTTCTCGGCGGTGTAGCGGGCCGGAGGATAGGGAGGCACGACGAGTGACATCGCCACTCAGCTTAGGCACACCAGAGCGGCCACAAGGCGACCTTGCACTCGACATAGGTGAGTGCTAAAAAGGACGTTGGCACTCGCGACCGGTGAGTGCTAGGTCGGGACCGGTGAGACCGGGCCGCACAGCCACGGTCGTCCGTCGCGGGCACTGAACCCGACCACACAACGTGCGATCCCCTAATCGGAGGAATCACTTCGCAATGGCCAAGATAATTGCGTACGACGAAGAGGCCCGCCGCGGCCTCGAGCGGGGCCTCAACAGCCTCGCCGACGCGGTAAGGGTGACGTTGGGCCCCAAGGGCCGCAACGTCGTCCTGGAGAAGAAGTGGGGCGCTCCCACGATCACCAACGACGGCGTGTCCATCGCCAAGGAGATCGAGCTGGAGGACCCGTACGAGAAGATCGGCGCAGAGCTGGTCAAGGAAGTAGCCAAGAAGACCGACGACGTCGCTGGAGATGGAACGACGACGGCAACGGTTTTGGCGCAGGCGCTGGTGCGTGAGGGTCTGCGCAACGTCGCGGCCGGTGCCAACCCGATGGCGCTCAAGCGTGGCATAGAAAAAGCCGTCGAGAAGGTCACCGAGACGTTGCTGAAGTCGGCCAAGGAGGTCGAGACAAAGGAGCAGATCGCGGCGACGGCCGGCATCTCGGCCGGCGACTCCTCGATCGGCGAGTTGATCGCCGAGGCGATGGACAAGGTCGGCAACGAGGGCGTCATCACCGTCGAGGAGTCCAACACCTTCGGCCTGCAGCTCGAGCTCACCGAGGGCATGCGGTTCGACAAGGGCTACATCTCGGGCTACTTCGTGACCGACCCCGAGCGTCAGGAAGCCGTGCTCGAGGAGCCGTACATCCTGCTCGTCAGCAGCAAGGTGGCCACGGTCAAGGATCTGCTGCCGCTGCTGGAGAAGGTCATCCAGGCCGGCAAGCCGTTGCTGATCATCGCCGAAGACGTCGAGGGCGAGGCGCTGTCCACCCTGGTCGTCAACAAGATCCGCGGCACGTTCAAGTCTGTCGCCGTCAAGGCTCCCGGCTTCGGCGACCGCCGCAAGGCGATGCTGCAGGACATGGCAATCCTCACCGGCGGCCAGGTCGTCAGCGAAGAGGTCGGCCTGACGCTGGAGAACGCCGACGTCTCGCTGCTGGGTAAGGCGCGCAAGGTCGTCGTCACCCGTGACGAGACCACGATCGTCGAGGGCGCCGGTGACCCGGAGGCAATCGCCGGCCGGGTGGCGCAGATCCGTCAGGAGATCGAGAACAGCGACTCCGACTACGACCGCGAGAAGCTGCAGGAGCGGCTGGCCAAGCTGGCCGGCGGCGTTGCGGTGATCAAGGCCGGTGCCGCCACCGAGGTGGAGCTCAAGGAGCGCAAGCACCGCATCGAGGACGCCGTGCGCAACGCCAAGGCGGCCGTCGAGGAGGGCATCGTCGCCGGTGGTGGCGTAGCCCTGCTGCAGGCTGCGCCCACGCTCGACGACCTGGGGCTGTCGGGCGACGAGGCCACTGGCGCCAACATCGTCAAGGTGGCGCTGGAGGCTCCGCTCAAGCAGATCGCGTTCAACGCCGGACTGGAGCCGGGTGTCGTCGCCGAGAAGGTGCGCAACCTGCCCGCGGGTCATGGTCTGAACGCCGACACCGGCGTGTACGAGGACTTGCTCGACGCCGGTGTGGCCGATCCGGTGAAGGTGACCCGCTCTGCGCTGCAGAACGCCGCGTCGATCGCGGGCCTGTTCCTGACGACGGAGGCGGTCGTTGCCGACAAGCCGGAGAAGGCGGCCGCACCCGCGGGCGACCCGACCGGCGGCATGGGTGGCATGGACTTCTAAGTCCACCGACGAAAAAGCCCGGCTCTCGCAAGGAGCCGGGCTTTTTCGTGCTTCAGTCTTTCTCGAGCGGCACGCAGTCGTGCAGGCAGCCGGGTCTCGTCGCGGGCGAGTCCGGCGTCGCCTTCCGGTGCAGAACCGCGCGGCTGGGCACGACATGCAGCGTGGTGTCGGCGTCGGTGGGTTGGCCCGTGCCGTCGACGATCATCGTGTAGCCGCCGGGTTGGCTCGGCGGCCAGACGAGCGTCACGCCGTCGTGCTGGGCGAGGTTCTTGCGGGTGCCACCGCCGACGGGACCGACGTCGATGACGCCGTCGGCGAGCACCGGCTCGACCGCCACGGTATGCGCGTGGTAACCGTCGTCGACCGTGACGAGGTAGGCGAACGTGTAGCCGTCGAGTGCGCCGGCCAACTGGTCGAGATCCACTTTCACGCTCATGACGTGAGGATACGTTCGCCCCTGCTCGCCGCGACTGTGCGGCGCCTCTCTGTGTCAAGTGGTTGGCTCAACTGGGGTTGTAGGGTTTTGGGGCGGGCTCGGGAAGTGACTGGTCTGAAGTGCCGGTGTGCGGGGTGTGAGCCGGCCGCGCTAGAGACAGAGCCGCCCCCGAGTGTCCTCCCGAGCCTGCCCTTTGTTGGTCGCGCAGCATTTGTCGGTAGACCTTGTCGGAGAGTCGGCGTTTGAGGCAGCGTAGGGCTTCCTTTTTGCTTTTGCCTTCTGCTCGTTTGCGCCGGTAGTAGGCCCGTCCTTCGGTGTCGGTACGGATTTGGGTGAGGGCCATGATGTGCAGGCATGAGTTGAGTTGTCGATCGCCGGCGCGGGAGAGTCGATGGCGGGTGACCTCGCCGGAGGACACCTCGATGGGGGCGGTGCCGGTGTAGGTGGCGAACGCGGCCGCTGAGCGGAATCGGTGGATGTCACCGACGCGGCCGACGATCTTGGCGGCGGTGAGCACCCCGATGCCGTGCAGCTCGGTAAGGGTAGTGCCGGTGGCGGTGAGGGCGGCTTGGATATCGCGGGCTGCTTTGGTGATGCGGCGGTCTAGGGCGCGGATTTCACTGATGAGATCGGCGGCCAAGCCGCGCAGCGTTTTTCCGGCCGTGTCGCGGGGGCGCACCCCGCGCAACAGGGTGGCGGCGCGCTCGGCGGTCAGGTCTTTGGGCGCCCCGCCGGCCACCAGCCTGGTCAGCACGGCGTGGAGCCGGTTGATGGTCTGGGTACGTGCCTTGACCAGGTCCTCACGGTGCTCGACGATCGCCCGCAGCGCGCTGAGCTCGCCGTCGACGGCCGCGGTGTGCAACCGGGGAGCGCTCAGCGCGGCGATACCCACCGACACAGCGTCGGCAGCATCGTTCTTGCGGCCATGCCCGCTGGACAGCACCCGCACCCGGGTAGCGAGTTTGGCCGGCACGTCGATGACCTGCACGCCATCATCGGCCAGCCGCGCGGTCAGCGGCGCACCCACACCCGAGGCTCCCTCAATCGCCCACACGCCACCCGGCCAGCTATCCGCGAAGCGGCGCAACGACCGATACCCGGCTCGGCTGACCGGCACCCGGATAGTTGCCAACGGTTGCAGCGACTCATCGACGGCCGCGGCGGTCCAGGATGCTTTGTGCGGGTCGATCGCTATCACGACCCGCCGATCGTCGTTTGATGCCACCATTTGCCTCCTCGGCTTGTCTTCCAACACGGTTGAAGCGAGAAGGGCACACCAACTTAGGGCGAGGCAGGCCTCTCTTAAGCCACTTCCCGCAAGCGGCGGTGGCCGGGCACGCAGGCCGCACAAGAGTCAACCCGAAGGCAACAGGTTTCGTACGAGCGAACCCGACCACCGCCTCGAGGAGTATGGCTGCAGACCACAACCCCCTCTACCCCGATCTAACAAGTTGGTTTCATACGCAACCCGCCGGGACGCGCGTATCGATTCGCACACTCGCGGTTCAGCGGCCTGTGGATAAGTGGGCCGCGACGGCGATTCGCGTCGGGCACGCCTGCGACCGTTCGGCTATGCAGACGATTGCCTGGCCGTTTCGCTCCGCCGAGGCGCTGGAGTCCCAAGCGCTCACATTTCGCGAGTTGCGCCGTTTCTATGCACCCATCTTATCCAGGTGTGTGGGCTCCGCGCGGAATCGACTTGTCCGCGAAAGAACGTGCCCACGCGGCGTGGCTGTGGTCGCGACGCGACGGTGTGATCGCCGGGTTGTCGGCCTCAACGGTCCTAGGCGCCAAGTGGATCGAACCCGAACTACCCGCCGAGCTCATTCACACCAATCGGCGTCCGCCACGACTGATCTCGGTCCACACCGATGGGTTGGCTCTTGGCGAGACGCAACTGATCGACGGCATGGCGGTCACCACGCCCGCACGCACGGCCTTCGACTTGGGCAGGCGGCTCGGACTGAAGGAGGGCGTTCAGCGCATCGACGCGCTGATGAACGCGATCGATATCAAGGTCGACGATGTCGAAGCAGTCGCGAAGCAACACCCGGGAGTGCGTGGGCTGCGGCAGTTGCGCCAGACGCTGGACCTGGTGGACGGTGGCGCCGAGTCGCCGTACGAATCGCTTACCCGACTGCTGTTGGTGCGGGCAGGTTTTCCCCGGCCGCAGACGCAGATTCCCGTGCTCGACGAATACGGGTACGTGTTCGCGCGCATCGATATGGGTTGGGAGAAATGGCGCGTCGGCGTCGACTTCGAGGGTGCTCAACACTGGACCGATCCACGACGGCGGAACTGGGATGTCGAGCGTTATGCGAGGCTGCCGGAACTTGGCTGGTTCGACATCAGGCTGACCAGTGGGATCTTGCATAACCGCCCGCAGTCCTTCCTCGACCGCGTGGGCGCAGCCCTGATCGCCCGTGGATGCCCGAAGACGTGGTGAGTGTGCGAATCCATACGCCCTCTACGGCGCGTCGCGGATGAAACCGCACGGTCGGGCGGGAGCGGGTTGGCGGCCGCGGACCAACCGGCCCGGACGCGCGGCGGTGGGCACACCGTCGCGCGCGATCACCTCCCCGGAGACGATTGTCGCGACGTAACCGTCGGCGGTTTGATCCAGCCGTCGGCCACCGGCGGGCAGATCGTAGGTGATCACCGGGCGGTGCAGCTTAAGTGCGGGGTAGTCGATGAGGTTGAGATCTGCCTTATACCCCAACGCAATCCGGCCGCGGTCATTGAGCCCAGCCACGCGCGCGGGTACCGACGTGAGCTCTTTGACGGCTTCAGCCACGCTGAGTCGCCCGCCCGCGCGATCGCGTGTCCAATGCGTGAGCACGAACGTCGGAAAGCCTGCGTCACAGATCATTCCGTAATGCGCGCCGCCGTCGCCGAGGCCGAGCACGATGTCGTCGCGCCCCATCAGCTCGCCGACCGTGTCGAGTGAGTTGTTCTCGTAATTGCCCATCGCGACGAACAGCATCGCGTGCCCGTCCTCGTCGAGCAGCCGGTCGTAGGCCTCTTCCATCGGGCTGATGCCCTTGGCGGTCGCGCGGGCCAGGATGCTCGTCGACTCGTCGGGCTCGTAGTCGGGCTCGTCCTCGAGCGGGAACATCCACCGCCAAGCCTGCGCCAGATACAGCAGCGGATGGCCGTCGCTGCGCGGCTTGTCGGCCAGAATCCGGGCCCGCACGTCGGGCTTGCGCATCTCGGCGACGCGCTCAGCCAGCGGCAGGTGCGCAATCTCCTGATAGCTCGGATACAGCACGAACGGATTGCCGGTCAGCTCTAGGCCGATGACCAATCCGATCGCGCGGGGAAACATCTGCGCGGTGATCTCGCTGCCTGCGGCGGCGAATTTCTCGATCATCGAGATCGCTTCGGGCCAGATCGGGTCGCCGCTGTTGCCCGTCAAAAGCGAGAACGTCACCGGCAGGCCGATATCCTGCGCAACGCCGAAAACCTGCTGTAGCACCGGCGCGTACCCGCCCGCCGGTATGTCGGGCACGAACTGGATCAGGCCACCCCCGCCGTCGGCGACACCACGGGCGATCGCGTCGATCTCGGCCTTCGCGGCGTCGTAGGTCGGGATCGGCGCGCCGCTCGCCGTCTTGTGCAGCGCAAACCGCGACGACGCGAAACCGATTGCCCCGACCTCGATCGCCTCCTTCGCCAGTGCACGCATTCGTGCGAGGTCCTCGGCGTTCGCCGGCTCCCGATCAGCCCCGCGCTTGCCCATGACGAACACCCGTAGCGGCGAATGCGGCAGGTAGGCCGCAACATCGATATCACGGTGTCGCGCCTCTAAAGCCGCCAGGTATTCGGGGAAGGTCTCCCAGTCCCACGGCAGCCCGTCGACCATGACGGCGCCCGGGATGTCTTCGACGCCGGCCATCACATCGACGAGCACGTCGTGATCCTCTGCGCGACACGGCGCGAAGCCGACCCCGCAGTTGCCCATCACCGCCGTCGTGACCCCGTGGTGCGACGACGGGGTCAGCCGATCCGACCAGATCGCCTGCCCGTCGTAATGCGTGTGCAGGTCGACGAACCCGGGCGTCACCAAGAGGCCGGACGCGACGATCTCCCGCGCCGCCTGGCTGTCGACGGTCCCAACCGCGGCGATGACGCCGTCCTTCACCGCGACATCGCTGACGTAGGGCTCGCCGCCGAGGCCGTCGACGATCGTGCCGCCGCGGATGAGCAGATCAAACGTCATGGCCGTGACTGTAGTCCCGGGGCGTGTCAGGATCGGTTGGTGATCGACCACTTCGG
Source organism: uncultured Actinomycetota bacterium (assembly GCA_963834955.1). Lineage (GTDB taxonomy): Bacteria > Actinomycetota > Actinomycetes > Mycobacteriales > Mycobacteriaceae > Mycobacterium. The sequence continues at coordinate 119,835 of CAWIDX010000030.1, read as the reverse complement.
TATCAACTGCAGCGAGTTCGGCAAATCCAAGGAATTCTACGACCGCGTGCTCGGCGTCCTGGGCTACTCGCGGCTGATGGACTACGGCGTGGCCATCGGCTACGGCGGATCAGACGGCAAGCCCGACTTCTGGATCGCCGACGGCGAAGGCATGGGCCCGAATCGCGAGATCCACGTGGCATTCCAAGCTGCCGACACCGACGCCGTGCGGGCCTTTTATGACGCCGCGCTGGCATGGGGCGCGGAGTCGCTACACGCCCCGCGCATCTGGCCCGAATACCACCCGAATTACTTCGGCGCGTTCGTCCGCGATCCGGACGGCAACAACGTCGAAGCGGTTTTCCACGGGGCCTCGCCAGAAAGCTAGACGCCGAGCAGCTTGGCGTAGCCGTCGCGGAGCTGTGGGAAGCCGTGGTCCATCACCACGTCACCCACGAGCCGCTCGCTGGTGGTGCCGTCGAGGTTGCCACCCAGCACGTCGAGGCAGATGTGCCAACCGCCGGCGTTCTCCGCGACATGGGTTCGCTCGGCCATCCGGTGCTCCAGCGTCAACCGGCAACCCGATGAGGTCGGTGTCAACCGCCAGCGCAACACATCGGATCCCCAGCGGTGCACGAGCTGGTGAGGCGCGTCGACGATCTCCACCGTGCCGTCGACGGGCTCGTCGTCCGGATTCTCCCGTACCTCCGCCGGACCCACGCTGTCGAAGGTCCGGTCGGGCACCACGGGTGACCATCGCCGCAGCCGCTCGGGATCGGTCAGCCAGGGCCAGACGGTCTCGACGGGGTGGCCGAGATCGCGGGTGAACGTCAGCACCCAAGCATCGTCGCGGTTCTCGAGTGTCGCTTGCAGTGGATGGGTCATGACTGCTCCTCGTCGATGAGTCGGGTCAGGTGGTCCAGGCTGGCCGCCCACTTGCGGTGATACGGAGTCACCCACGCGAGCACTGCGGGGAGCGGATCGTCAGCCAGGTGATAGATGCGACGCTTCCCGGCGACTTCCACGCAGACGGTGCCGGCATCCCGCAGCACGCCCAAGTGCTTGGAGGCCAGCGACTGCGAAATGCCAAGGCGCTCGACCAGAGTGCCGACGTCTGCCGCACCGTCGCGCAGCGTGTCCAGAATGTGCCGGCGGGTGGGGTCGGCGATCACTGCGAAAGCGTCCACGCCTTCATATCACCATAAGATCATATGAATGTCAAGTCATAGGTAGAAGGCGTAGCGTCGGCACTATGCCCGACAGCGACGCCGCCGCGGCGCGCGAAATCCTCCGCGACGCCTTCACTCGCCTCATCGAACACGTCGACAACCTCACCGACGGCCTTACCGACGAGCAGTCGACCTACCGGCCGACCCCGCACGCGAACAGCATCGCGTGGCTGATCTGGCACAGCGCCCGGGTTCAGGATGTGCAGATCTGCGACATCGCGAAGACGTTGCGCGGGGACGTGTGGACACGCGACGGCTGGGTGGACCGGTTCGGTCTCGACCTGCCGCGCGACGACACGGGTTACGGGCACAGCGCAGACGACGTGGCCAAAGTCACGGCGTCGGCCGAACTGTTGGCCGGCTACTACCGCGCCGTGCACGACATGACGCTGGAGTTCGTGCAGACTCTGACCCCCGACGATCTCGAGCGGGTCATCGATCAACGCTGGACCCCAGCCGTCACCGCAAGCATGCGGTTGGTCAGCATCATCGACGACTGCGCGCAGCACCTCGGTCAGGCCGCATACGTGCAGGGAATAGCACTGAATAGCATGAAGCGATGACCGCCACATCGGAGGCATCCACCACGGGAACGGTCCGCAATCCCGCGACCGGTGACGTCGCGGGCGAGGTGCACTGGACGGATCCCGCCGACGTCCCGCGGATCGCGGCCAGGTTGGCTCAGTCTCAGCGGGACTGGGAGAAGCGCGGGCCGAAGGGCCGGGCCAGGGTTCTGGCCCGGTTCGCGGTGTGGCTCGGTGATCACCGCGGCGAGATCGAGGACTTGCTGATCAAGGAAACAGGCAAGTCGAGAAGCGATGCAGCCCAAGAGGTTCCGCTGCTCGTCATCATCGCGTCCTATTTGATCAAGACCATGGACAAGGCACTCGCGCCTGAGACTCGACCGGCGCCCCTGCCGGCGCTGGCCGTCAAGAAGATCACCGTCCACTATCGACCGCGTCCGGTCGTCGGCATCATCGCGCCGTGGAACTTCCCGGTAGCCAACGCGATGATGGACGCGCTGGGTGCCCTGGCCGCCGGCTGTGCGGTGCTGCTGAAGCCGTCCGAGCGCACGCCGCTGACCGCCGAGATCCTGGTGCGCGGCTGGCGGGAATCCGGCGCGCCGGACGTGTTCGCGCTGGCGCAGGGCGCACGGGAAGTCGCCGAGGCCGTGGTCGACCATTCCGACTTCGTGCAGTTCACCGGCTCCTCGGCCATCGGACGCAAGGTGATGGAACGTGCGGCGCGACGGCTGACGCCGGTGAGTCTCGAACTCGGCGGTAAGGATCCGCTGATCGTGCTCGACGACGCCGATGTCGAGTTGGCAGCGCACGCCGCAGTGTGGGGCGCCTTGTTCAACGCCGGCCAGATGTGTGTGTCAGTCGAGCGGGTCTATGTCCAAGACGCCGTATACGACCAGTTCGTCGACGCGGTGGTGCGCGACGTGAACGCGCTGCGAGTGGGTGCCGGCGACGGCCGGCACTTCGGCGCGATGATCGACGAGCAGCAGCTGGCGATCGTCGAACGCCATGTCGCCGACGCGAAGGCCAAGGGCGCGCGTGTGCTCACCGGCGGCGAGCGGGTTGCCGGTGCCGGCAGCTTCTACCCGCCGACCGTGCTTGTCGACGTCGACCACTCGATGGACTGCATGACCGACGAGACGTTCGGGCCGACGTTGCCCATCATGAAGGTGGGCAGCGTCGATGAGGCGATTCGTCTGGCCAACGACAGCCCTTACGGACTTTCCGCATCGGTGTTCTCGGGCGATATCGATCGCGCGAAAGAGGTTGCGCTGCATCTCGACTGCGGTGCGGTCAACATCAACGACGTGGTAGCGAATCTGATGTGCACCACGGCACCGATGGGTGGCTGGAAGGAGTCCGGCATCGGGGCACGCTTCGGCGGTGCCGAGGGCATGCGGAAGTACTGCCGGATCGAGACGCTCGTCGAGCCGCGCATCAAGTTCGGTGCGGGTGCCAATTACTACTCGTCGTCTCCGAAGGCGCTAACCCGGATGAACAAGCAGCTGACCTGGATGGCGCTGCGCCGGCCCCGCCGCGTTGCGCGCGACCGCTAGCCGTTGCCCGGTTGCACGGCAAACGAGCCGCTGGCGTTATGTCGTGCACGGATAATGCTCGTTTGTCGTGACAAATCCCACGTTTGTGGCCGGGCCGGCATGGCCCACGGCATGCCCTGCCGTCGCGTCGTCGCCGGGACCGCCGCCGACCGAGCTCAGCCGCATGACCACCATGGACGGCATCCCCTGCGTGAAATGAACGCTAGGGTGGCGTAGTGCGATTCGTGGCGGCGGCGCTGTTCTGGCTCGTCACCACGATCGCCCTCACCGTGGCGGTGCCCGCGACATGGGCCCAAACCCGGGTCATCGACGTCGACGGCTTCGCGAAGCTGGCGCAGTCGGCCGCGCGCGACCCGCGACTTCAGCAGGCGATCGCATCCGAACTCACCACGCAGATCGTGTCGATCGCGGAAGACCGTGGTTACGAACCGGATTCGGATACCGTCCGCAGCGTCGCATCCGCCTACACGGCCAGCTCCGCATTCCCGGGCCAGTTCGCTCAGGCCACACGTATCGTGCACAGGTGGATGTTCACCGGGGCGGGCGACCAAAGCGGCGATCGGTGGACAGTCGACCTGGCGCCGATGCTGGCAGACACCTCGTTTCAGCGCGCGCTGGAGGGCCTGGGTGTCGACGTGCCGTCGAGTGTGACGATGCCGGTGATGGTGAGCGACGACATGCGACCCGGTCAGCTGCAGCCGTTGACCACCTGGGGGCCGTGGGTCAGTGTCGGCGCGGCGGTGTTCACCGGCGTGGCGGCGCTGCTGACATTGGCACTCGCGCGCCAGCGCGGCAAGGCCCTTGCCGCGCTGGGTGTTTCGGCGTTGCTGGTAGGTGCCGCCGGTTGGGCCGGCATCGAGGTTGCCCGAGGCCGCATTGACAACGCCCTGAACGACACCACCGGCGGCATCCGCCGCATCGCCGAAGTGATGGTGGCCCACGCCGAAGACAGCGCGCACTACTGGCTCAATGTCACGCTGGGCGCCGGCGGCGCGCTAGTGATCCTCGGAGTGATACTCACGGTGCTGGGCAGCGTGCTCTGGACGCGTTGAGGGACCAAGCATCCGCCAGAGAAACTCGAAAGCAAGTGCCGACTTGAAGGCCGTTTGCGCGTTGTCGGCCGCGCCGGCGTGACCGCCCTCGATGTTCTCGTAGTACCGCACCCGTTGGCCGGCGGCCTCCAGAGCCGCGACCATCTTCCGGGCGTGACCGGGGTGCACCCGGTCGTCGCGCGTAGACGTGGTGAACAGCACCGGTGGATAGCGGCGATCAGCCGAAACATGGTGGTATGGCGAGTACTTGCTGATGAACTCCCAGTCCGCGGGCTCGTCGGGGTTGCCGTACTCGGCCATCCACGACGCACCGGCCAGCAGCAGGTGGAATCGCCGCATGTCGAGCAACGGGACACTGCAGACCAGCGCGCCGAACAGCTCCGGGTACCGGGTGAGCATGATGCCCATCAACAGCCCGCCGTTGCTGCCGCCCTGCGCTGAAAGTTGCTCGACGGTGGTGATGCCGCGACGGACGAGATCTCTTGCGACCGCGGCGAAATCCTCGGCCACCTTGTGCCGTCCCTCACGCATCGCCTGGGTGTGCCATGTCGGCCCGTACTCGCCGCCGCCGCGTATGTTGGCGAGCACGTATGTTCCGCCGCGCGCCAGCCACAATCGGCCGAGCACACCGTCGTAACCAGGCGTCCGCGCCACCTCGAACCCGCCATAGCCGCTCAACAACGTCGGACCCGGTCCGTCGGATTCGCGCGGCCGGACCACGAAGTACGGAACGGACGTACCGTCGTCTGATGTGACGAAGTGCTGTGTCACATCGAGGTTGTCGGCGTCGAAAAACGCAGGCGCCGACTTGAATTGCTGCAAGCCGCCGCCGGCCTGTCCGTGCAGCAGCCGCGATGGTTTGTCGAAACCGCTCGAGTCCAAGAAGATTTCGTCGCCGGTGTCGTCGGCCGCGACGATCACGGTGTTGGTGGCGTCGGGGATGTCGGGCACCGGCTCGGCGTGCCAACTACCCGGGGCGACGACGGCGACGCGGCTGACCACGTCGGCGAGCGTGACCAGCACCAGCCGATCTCGGGTCCACGCATAGTGGTTCAAGCAGGTATGGGCATCCGGTTCGAACACCACGTGCAATTGCGCTGTGCCGGCGAGGAATTGCTCGTAATCCGCGGCCAGCAGTGACCCGGCGCGGTAGACCGCGGCTCCGGTGTGCCAGTCGGACCGCAGTTCGATCAGCAGCCAGTCTCGGTGCCCCGAAACCGTCGCGTCGGTGGGAGCGTCGATCCGGATCAGCTCACCGCCGCGCAACTCATAGATCTCGTCATTGAAGAAGTCGATCGCTCGGCTGATCAAGGTGCGCTCGAACCCTGGAGTCCTGTCGACGGATCCGCCGACGATCACATCGGTGTGCGCGCCTGAGAACAGCAACTCGGCGTCGGAGAGCGGCTGGCCACGTCGCCACCGTTTCACCAGGCGGGGATAGCCAGAGTCGGTCAGGGATCCGGTTCCGAAGTCGGTGCCCACCAGCACGGTGTCCGGATCTTCCCAGGCGATCTGAGTCTTGGCCTCCGGCAAGACGAACCCGTCTGTGACGAATCCGCGTGTCGCCATGTCGAATTCACGTACCACAACGGCGTCGGACCCGCCGCGGGACAACGACACGAGTGCCAGCGTGAACTCCGGTTCTATGACGTCCGCCCCGGCCCACACCCAGTTCTCGTCGTCAGCGCGACTCAGTTCATCGACGTCGATCAGCACGTCCCAGTCAGGCGCGTCGGTGCGGTACGACTCCAAGGTGGTGCGGCGCCACACCCCTTTCGGGTGCTGCGCGTCGCGCCAGAAGTTGTAGAGGTACTCGCCGCGGCGGCGCACATACGGGATCCGGGCGTCGGTGTCGAGCACCTCCAGCGCCTCGGCCCGCAGCTGCTCGAAGCGTCCGTCGCACAGCTCGGCCAGTGTCGGCTCGTTGTGCTGGCGCACCCAGTCCAGCGCGGCCTCGCCGGTGATGTCCTCCAGCCACAGATGTGGGTCGGTATCGGGCATGGAGGCCATTGTGCCCAGCGGTACTGTGAGTTGTACTACAGCGTCTAGTGACGGGAGCCGTTGATGACCGTTTTCGCACGTCCAGGTGCCGATGGCGCGCTGATGACTTACGAGTCGCGGTACGACAACTTCATCGGCGGGCAGTGGACCCCGCCGACCAATGGCGAATATTTCGAGAATCCGACGCCAGTGACCGGTGAGACCTTCTGCGAAGTGGCCCGCTCCACCGAGGCCGACATCGACAGCGCGCTTGATGCCGCGCACGCCGCCGCACCGGCGTGGGGCAAGACCGCACCGGCGGAGCGTGCGCTGATCCTCAACAAGATCGCCGACCGCATCGAGGAGAACCTCGAGTCGCTGGCGCTGGCCGAGTCGTGGGACAACGGCAAGCCGGTCCGCGAGACGCTGAACGCCGATTTGCCGTTGGCGGTGGATCATTTCCGGTACTTCGCGTCGGCGATCCGCGCGCAGGAGGGCAGCCTCAGCCAGATCGACGAGGACACCAGTCGCCTATCACTTCCATGAGCCGTTGGGGGTAGTGGGCCAGATCATCCCCTGGAACTTCCCGATCCTGATGGCGACGTGGAAGCTGGCCCCGGCGCTGGCCGCCGGCAACGCGGCCGTGTTGAAGCCGGCCGAGCAGACACCGGCGTCGATCATGTACCTACTGGGGCTGATCGGCGACCTGCTGCCAGAAGGCGTGCTCAACGTGGTCAACGGGTTCGGGTTCGAGGCGGGCAAACCGCTGGCGTCGAGCAACCGGATCGCCAAGATCGCGTTCACCGGGGAGACCACCACCGGGCGGCTGATCATGCAGTACGCGAGCCAGAACCTGATCCCGGTCACGCTGGAGCTGGGTGGCAAGAGCCCGAACATCTTCTTCTCCGACGTGATGGCCGCCGCCGACGACTACCAGGACAAGGCGCTCGAGGGGTTCACGATGTTCGCGCTGAACCAGGGCGAGGTCTGCACGTGTCCGTCGCGCAGCCTGATCCAGGCGGACATCTACGACGAGTTCGTGGAGTTGGCGGCGATTCGCACCAAGGCCGTCCGCCAAGGCGATCCCCTGGACACCGAGACGATGATCGGGGCGCAGGCCTCCAACGACCAGTTGGAAAAGATCTTGTCCTACATTGAAATCGGCAAGTCCGAGGGTGCCCGGGTGGTTACCGGCGGGGAGCGCGCCGAGCTGGGCGGGGACCTGTCGGGCGGCTACTACGTGCAGCCCACGATCTTCGAGGGCAAGAACAGCATGCGGGTCTTCCAGGAGGAGATCTTCGGGCCGGTGGTGGCGGTCACCTCGTTCCGCGACTACGACGACGCGATCTCGATCGCCAACGACACGCTCTACGGGCTCGGCGCGGGGGTGTGGAGCCGCGACGGCAATACCGCCTACCGGGCCGGCCGCGACATCAAGGCCGGCCGCGTGTGGACCAACTGCTACCACGCCTATCCCGCCCATGCGGCGTTCGGCGGATACAAGCAGTCCGGCATCGGCCGCGAGAACCACAAGATGATGCTCGACCACTACCAGCAGACCAAGAACCTGCTGGTGTCGTACAGCGATAAGGCCCAGGGATTCTTCTGATGAGTGCTCGCGCGAAGAAGAGACGGTTCTGATGGCAGACCCCACGTTGTCCAACGTGCGCCTACTGCGAAATACGGGCCGGATTTTCGCTGTGGCTGCACGTTCGAGGCTGTCATGAGCGCGCCGGCGCGGGTGCTGCTCACCGAGGCCGCCGCCGGGTTGCTGCGCCGGCTGCGAGACCGCCACGGCCCGTTGATGTTTCACCAGTCCGGTGGCTGCTGCGACGGATCGTCACCGATGTGCTACCCGGACGGCGAGTTCCTCGTCGGCGACCGCGACGTGCTGCTGGGCGTTGTCGCGGACACTCCGGTGTGGATCTCGGGTCCGCAGTTCGACGCGTGGAAGCACACGCAGCTGGTGATCGACGCCGTGCCCGGCCGCGGGGGCGGCTTCAGCCTCGAGGCGCCGGAAGGCATGCGGTTTTTGAGTCGCGGCAGGGCGTTCACCCCCGACGAACTCGAACGGCTCGCCGCCCAACCTCCGGTCCGGGGCGCCGCGTACGCCGACGGTGTGCGACCGCCATCGCCGGCCGGACCTGTGGTCGTCGCCGAGGCGGCCGACGTCTGTCCAGTGCCGGCCCGGCGCGCCGGAGCGCTCGGATCGCCCGGGTAACAGCGCCGCGGCGGTAGATTTTAGTTGTGATACCGCTACCGCGCCCGTGGGCGCTGACCGGCGCGATGCTGGTCGGGTGTGCGGTCGGCATGCTTGCCGCTGTGTCGTGGATGGTGTTCGTCACCGCGCGGATCCGCCCCGACGTGGCGATCGGGCTGGTCGTCGGCATTCCTAGCAGCATCGGGTTGTTACTGCTTCTGTTCTCGGGTCGACGCTGGGTGACCACGCTGGGGGTCTTCGCGCTCGCGTTGGCACCCAGCTGGCTCGCCGCACTGGTCGCGATTCAGGTGGCCAACAGTGCCTGAGCGAACCGTGTCCGACGCCGTCGACGCAGGCCCGCCGACACAGCCGAGCCTGGATGCCCGGCCGGATCCGTTCGAGCCGCTTGCCGCGGAGCGCGAGCCGGCACGCAACGGGCATCTCCCGTTCGACGAGCATCCGCCCACCGAGCCATTCGACAAGCCGGCGGATAAGCCGCCGCCCGCAGCGGCAACTCCCGTTGTGGTGCCCGGTCAGTACCACCACCACTACGTGAAGCGGTGGGCGTTCGTGCTCGTGCTGATCGCCGTGTGGCTGCCGGCGGCGGCCATCGGACTTGGGCTGTACTACCTGTGGTTCAACTCCATCGACAAGACGATGCCGGTGTTTCTGCTGCTGATCTTCCTGGTGGTGTGCACGGTCGCCGGCCTGCTGCTGGCCATGGTCGAGCGCAAGCCGCTCGTCACCGCCGTGGCTCTCGCGCTGCTGTCGGCTCCAGGCGCGGCCACCGCGGCCGCTGCTGTGCTGCATGGGGCGTACTTCTTCCAGTGGATCGACCGCCCTGGATAGGGTGGCGGGTGTGACCCACTATGACGTCGTCGTTGTCGGAGCCGGCCCGGGCGGATATGTCGCAGCGATTCGCGCTGCTCAATTAGGCAAGAGCACCGCCGTCGTCGAACCCAAATACTGGGGCGGGGTGTGCCTCAACGTGGGCTGCATCCCGTCGAAGTCGTTGCTGCGCAACGCGGAGCTCGCGCACATCTTTCACAAGGAGGCCAAGACATTCGGCATCAGCGGCGAGGCCACCTTCGACTACGGCGTGGCCTTCGACCGCAGCCGCAAGGTCGCCGACGGTCGCGTGGCCGGTGTGCACTACTTGATGAAGAAGAACAAGATCACCGAAATCCACGGGCGCGGCACGTTCAAAGACGCCAACACGCTTTCGGTGGAATTGAACGAGGCCGGCGGCGCTGAAAACCCAGTCACCGTCACGTTCGACAACGCGATCATCGCCACCGGCTCCAGCACCAAGCTGGTCCCCGGCACCTCGCTGTCGGAGAACGTGGTCACCTACGAAGAGCAGATCCTGTCCCGCGAACTCCCAGGCTCGATCGTCATCGCGGGTGCCGGCGCGATCGGCATGGAATTCGGCTACGTGCTGAACAACTACGGCGTCGACGTCACGATCGTCGAGTTCCTGCCGCGCGCCCTGCCCAACGAGGACGCCGAAGTGTCGAAGGAAATCGAGAAGCAGTTCAAGAAGCTGGGCGTCAGGGTCCTCACCAACACCAAGGTCGACTCGATCGACGACGACGGCTCCGAGGTTAACGTCACCGTCAGCAAGAACGGCAACTCCGAGAAGCTGAAGGCCGACAAGGTGCTGCAGGCCATCGGCTTCGCGCCTAACGTCGAGGGCTTCGGGCTGGACGCGGCCGGTGTGAAGGTGACCGAGGGCAAAGCCATCGGCATCGACGGGCGGATGCGCACCAACGTCGACCACATCTACGCGATCGGTGATGTCACCGGTCTGTTGCAGCTCGCCCACGTGGCCGAGGCGCAGGGCGTGGTCGCGGCCGAAACCATCGCCGGCGCCGAGACTTTGGAGCTGGGCGACTACCGGATGATGCCACGCGCGACGTTCTGTCAGCCGCAGGTCGCCAGCTTCGGGCTCACCGAAGAGCAGGCGCGCGACGAGGGTTACGACGTCAAGGTCGCCAAGTTCCCGTTCACCGCGAACGCTAAGGCGCACGGGCTGGGTGACGCCAGCGGGTTTGTGAAACTGATCGCGGACGGTAAGTACGGCGAGTTGCTCGGCGGCCACCTGATCGGGCCAGACGTTTCCGAGCTGCTGCCGGAGCTGACGCTGGCCCAGAAGTGGGACCTGACCGTCAACGAGTTGATCCGCAACGTGCACACCCATCCGACGCTGTCGGAGGCGCTGCAGGAGTGCTTCCACGGGCTCGCCGGCCACATGATCAACCTTTGAGAACGGAGTGGGTTGCCGGCCTCGGCGGGTTGCTGGTCGGTCACATCGGATGGCTGGTCGCCATTTCGCTCGCGATTGCGACGCCCAGGGTGAACTTCTGGGTGCTCATCGTCGCCGCGGTCATCGGGGCGCTCGGCGCGATCGCGTTCTTTCTGGGTTGGCGGCTGTATCAGCGGAAGTCCTACGGCTGGGCGACATTTCTGCTTGCCCTGCCGATTTCGCCGGTCCTGTTCACGCTCATCGTCCTCGGGGTGACGTACCTGTAACGGCTCGCTCAGCTTCTGGCCGGCTTGGTCCAGGTCGCACTCGCTCGATTGACCGCACCTTCCACCCGCGCCGGGCCGACCTTCATCGGTTCGTGAAATTCGACACTGAATTCGATCACGTCGACGTCTTCGAATTGCACCTGATACCACTCGATCTGGTCGGTGAACGGGTCGTCGGGGAATGTCATGGTCGATGCACGCGTCCTCGCCAGGTTCAATCACCTGGTGGCGCAATGCGTATCGCAGGTCAAGCGGGTGATCATCACGCCAATCATGGTCACCAAAATTGAGGTGGAGAGTACGGCGCGGGCGTATCGACGAGCGCGGAATTGCCGACTCCCGGCGCGCCGTGCATCACCAACGCCGCGCTCCGGTGGCGGCGCAGCCTCACTAGCAGCGCGTCCAGCGCGGCGCATTCTTCTGCCGGCCCGCCAGCACGTGTAGATGCTAGTCGGGGAGGTCCAGTGGCACCTTCAGCGCCATCAACGTCGCGGCGAGTGCGTCGTATTGGCCTGCGAGAATGAGGAACTCGATGAGCTGCTTGCGGTTGAGGTGGCGGGACAGCCACTGCCAGGCCTGTGGCGACAGCGTGCGGGTGTTGATGAGCTCGTCGGTGGCGGTGATCAGCGCCCGCTCGCGGTCGGACAGCCCGTCAGCGGCGGGGCCTTCGAAGATCTTGTCCTGCTTGTCGGCGTCCAGGCCGCGCCGCTTCGCGATGCGGCGGTGCTGCTGCAGCTCGTACTCGCACTTGCGCAGGTGTCCCACCCGCAGGATCACCAGTTCGGTGTCTTGATTCGGCAGTTTGCCTATTCTTCCCAGCAGGACGCCACTGTAGGCAAGCCACGTCCAGAACAGCAGCTTGTGCTGACCGAGCGTGGTGAAGACGTGCAACTGCGGCACCCGGGTGATCCGGGCGCCGATCTTGCAGATCACCCAGTTGATAAGGCCGAGTTCGCGGAAACCGCCCGGCGGAATCCGTGGTTCCGGCAATCCCCGGGTCGTCCCCCTGCCCTCCGGGCGGGTGGTGCCCCCATCGCTCCAGCCCTCTGGGGTCATGACGGTTTCACCAGATACGGCGACACGGTGCTGCCGTGCTCGTCGAGGTCCATCGCCCGGCCCAGCGCCGGGAACGCCCGCTGCGGACAGTTGTCCCGCTCGCAGACCCGGCAGCCGGCTCCGATCGGCGTTGCGTTGTCACCTGATGAGTCCAATCCCTCCGAATACACGAGCCGGTGGGCGTGGCGAAGTTCGCAGCCCGGGCCGATCGCGAACGTTTTCCCGGGCTGACCATACCGCGATGCGCGTCGCTCGACGGTGCGTGCGACCCACATGTAGCTGCGTCCGTCGGGCATCTGGGCGATCTGCACCAGGATCTTGCCCGGGTTGGAGAACGCCTCGTAGACGTTCCACAAAGGCAGGTGGTTCGGAAGTCTGCTGCTGTAAGGGTTTGTGCCAGTGCTCACATTGTTGGCAGCAGCTCGGCGGTTAGCGATTTGCGAGCCGGTTTGGCATGATCTCGCAGCAATGACCTTGGACAAACAGATGATGCCGGTCCCCGACCCGCATCCCGATGTGTTCGACACGGAGTGGCCGCTGCGCGTCGCCGACATCGACGCGACCGGGCGACTACGGCTCGACGCCGCCACTCGCCACATCCAGGACATCGGCCAGGACCAACTACGCGCGCTCGGATTCCAGGAAACGCACCCGCTGTGGATCGTGCGCCGCACGATGGTCGACCTGATCCGACCGATCGAATTCCAGGACATGCTGCGCCTACGCCGGTGGTGCTCGGGCACCTCCAACCGGTGGTGTGAGATGCGGGTCCGCGTCGACGGGCGCAAGGGCGGGCTAATCGAGTCCGAGGCTTTCTGGATCAACATCAACCGTGACACGCAGATGCCGTCACGGATCGCCGACGACTTCATCGAGGGACTGCGGCGGACCACCGAGGTTGACCGGCTCAGGTGGAAGGCCTACCTCAAGCCCGGCTCGCGCGAGACCGCCGATCAGGTCCGTGAGTTCCCGATCCGCTTCACCGACATCGACCTGTTCGACCACATGAACAACTCGGTGTACTGGAGTGTCGTCGAGGAGTTCCTGTCGGTCACCCCGGAGCTGCTGCGCGGCCCAACCCGCGTCACCATCGAACACGAGGCTCCCGTTGCGCTCGGCGACAAGCTCGAGATCATCGCTCACGTGCACCGGCCCGGTTCGACCGACCAGTTCGGCGATGAGCTTGCTAAGAAGACTGTTACAACGCTCACATATGCGGTCGGCGAGGAAACGAAGGCCGTCGCATCGATTTTCGCCCTGTAGCGGCGGCGTTACCGCCGGTTCCGGGAAACGGTCAAGCCCGTAGCTACCTTCGCAAACTTTGCAAAACCGCCCACCAGCTCACCACCGAGCTGGCCGCGCTGATGGCCTCATCGTGATCGAAGACCTCGACGTGGGCCTGGGTCGGCGGGCGTTCCGCCGGGCCCTGGCGGATGCTGCGATCCGGGCGATCAGACCGCGGCTGGCCTTTGGGCCACGGTTCCATCGGTTCCCGGGCCAACCCCATCGGTTGGTACAGGCCATGGCGCGGACACTGGATCAACCGGCGCCCGCGGAGCTCCCGTAAGACCTCCGCTCAGCGAGGCCGGGGGCGGCGAGGTCGAAACCGAATCGGCGCCACAGCCGGGGAGGAACCCCGCAAGGGGACACCGCAGTGAGCGTGTCACCAAAACACACTCAACGGCAACGGCCTGATGCTATGCAGGTGATGACGAGCGGAGTCAAGCAGTGAGCGACGCGATCGAACGCGTAGGCGTTATCGGGGCGGGACAGATGGGCGCCGGCATCGCCGAGGTGTCGGCGCGGGCCGGGGTGAACGTATTGATCTACGAAACCACCGACGCGTTGATCTCGGCGGGTCGGGCTCGGATCGTCAAGTCACTGGAGCGTGGGGTCAGCGCCGGCAAGATCACCGAGCGTGAACGCGACCAGGCCGTGGGCAAGCTGAAGTTCACCACCAGCCTCTCGGACCTGTCCGACCGTCAGCTAGTGATCGAGGCGGTGATCGAGGACGAGGTCGTCAAGAGCTCGATCTTCGCCGAGCTCGACAAGGTGATCACCGACCCGGATGCCGTCCTGGCGTCCAATACGTCCAGCATCCCGATCATGAAATTGGCTGCGGCAACGGAGAATCCGGGCCGGGTGCTGGGCTTGCACTTCTTCAACCCGGTTCCCGTGCTGCCGCTGGTGGAACTGGTCAGCACGCTGGTCACCTCGGATGCCGCGACCGCGCGGACGGAACAGTTCGCCAGCTCGGTGCTGGGCAAGCAGGTGGTGCGCTGCTCGGACCGGTCCGGGTTCGTCGTCAATGCGCTGCTGGTGCCCTACCTGTTGTCGGCGATCCGCATGGTGGAGGCGGGCTTTGCGACCGTCGAGGACGTCGACAAGGCTGTGGTGGCGGGGCTGTCACACCCGATGGGGCCGTTGCGGCTGTCCGATCTGGTCGGGCTCGACACGCTGAAGCTGATCGCGGACAAGATGTTTGAAGAGTTCAAGGAGACGCACTACGCGCCGCCACCGCTGCTACTGCGGATGGTCGAGGCGGGCATGCTGGGCAAGAAGTCCGGACGCGGCTTCTACAGCTACTGACGTCTCACCGAGCGTGTACCCACTGCGAAGTCTCGGCCGATTTTTCGCAGTGGCCGCACGTTCGGCGTGCCCAGGCTAAGCTAAAGTGCGGCCAGCCGACGCTTCTCCGCCTCGACGTCGAAATCCGCTGGCGGCCAGGATAAGTCGAGGCCATTCAGTGCCTCCATCAGCAACTCGGTGACCGCGAGCCGGCTGTACCACCTCTTGTCGCACGGCACGACATACCACGGCGCATGCGGCGTTGAGCATCGATCCAGCAGCGTCTGGTAGGCCTCTTGGTACGCGGGCCACAGCTTGCGCTCGTCGATGTCCTTCGGGTTGTACTTCCAATACTTCGTGGGGTCTTCCAGCCGCTCGAGCAGCTGCTTCTTCTGTTCCTCCAGCGACAGGAACATCGCGACCTTGACCAGTGTCATCCCGCCGTCGACGAGATCCTCCTCGAACGCGTTGATCTCGTCGTACCGTGCGCCCCACACCTCCGGAGGCACCAGGTTGTGCACCCGCACCACCAGCACGTCCTCGTAGTGCGAGCGGTCGAACACGCCGATATGGCCGGCCGGCGGCAGCGCCCGCCGAATCCGCCATAGGTAGTGGTGTGACCGTTCCTCCTCGGTCGGCATACCAAAGCTGGTGTAGCGCACGCCCATCGGGTTCACCGCCCCCACGACATGCTTGACGATGCCGCCCTTGCCCGCGGCGTCCATGCCCTGCAACACCAGCAGCACCGAGCGGGTGTCGCCCTCCTTGCTGTTGGCGAACAACATCTCCTGTAGGTCCGCCAACCGTTCGTTGCGCTCGGCCTGCAGCGCAGCGGCGTCCTCCTTGGAGCCGGTGAAGCCGGGGGTCGCACCGGTGTCGATGTCGGCGACATTGTTGCCTGGGCGGAACTTCAACACGGTACTCGGGTCGTGGGACCAGCACTCAGCCATGCCCGCAGGTTAGTCAGTCGCGTCGGTAGCGTCTTGAATATGGACCCGCTGATCGCACAGATGCACCGGTGCTTGCGGGCGTTGAGCCGAGCTTGCCCCCGACGTCACATGGCAAGACACCGGTTTCGACCTCGATGACGCGCTGCACCGGATACGAACACTACGAGATGGTCCCCGATGCGGCCGAGATCCGCGACGAAGCCGTCGTCGCATCCTCAGCCCAAACTATGGGTCTCACTTATCCCAAAGGCGATTTCGAACAGACATGGTGGCAGGTGTGGCTCACCACAGATGGCCTTGTGCGCTATGTCCGTGACGTCGCCGAATCCAATCAGCTCGATGATGTGGTCGCTCTGCGTCTGCGCCCGCTGACTAATCAGCGGGTTCGCGCGGCGGCAAAATCGGCGACGGGTGTGGTTCCTCACGGAACTTGTCCAGCGACCCGGCCACCTCGACGATGCCGCACAACGCGTTCCAGCACAGCATCGTCAAGTAGTCGATCAACTCGTCGGAGCTCATTCGTTGATTCGACATCCACGAGTGGGTGGCCAGCTGCACGCCGCCGACGATCAAGTACGCCCACGGCTCCACGCCGCCGGTGTCCATGCCCGCCTCTTGCATCCGGCGCCGCAGCATCACGGCGAGCATCCCGGCGATGATCCGCTCCGAGTTGGCGACCACCTTGCTATTGGTGGCCGAGCTGTTTGCGAACACGAAGCGGTACGTCTCGGGTTCGGCGGCGACGGTCTCGACGTAGACGCGGATGATCTCGCGCGTCAGGTCGTAACCGTCCAAGTTCGATGACAGCGCTCGCGCCATATTGGGAATCAGCGTGGTCTGCGCAAATCGCATCATCACCGCGGTCGTCAGGTCGTTCTTGTCGACGAAGTAGCGGTAGAGAACCGTTTTGGACACCCCGATCTCGGCGGCGATCTCGTCCATGCTGATGTGGCGACCATGCTGGCGGATGGCTTCCAAGGTGCCGTCCACAAGCTCGTTTCGGCGCTCCACCTTGTGCTTGTGCCATCGCCGCTTGCGACCATCGACCTTCACTGGCGTCGACGGAGTTTGCTCTACCACTGTCACGGATGTCCGTTCACTTAGTCCCACGCAATACTACGGCTTATTCGAGGCGCGACTCGGCCGGTGCCGCGCTTCGTCCTGGAATGATGGTGGGGTGGCACACCGCCTGATCGACCCCGCGCCGCTGCGCCGCTCGCTGGGTGGCGTGTTTGCGGCCGACGTCGCCGCCGACGCCGAGCGGCGTCAGCAGTTGCGGCGGATGAAGGTGGTTGCACTGGGCTTCCTGGTGGGCGCGACCGTCGTGTTCCTGGCGTGCCGGTCGGCTCAGGCCAACGGCGCCGGTGCCTGGGTCGGTTACGTCGCCGCGGCCGCCGAGGCGGGAATGGTCGGCGCCCTGGCCGACTGGTTCGCTGTCACCGCGCTGTTTCGGCATCCGCTCGGGATCCCGATCCCGCACACGGCGATCATCAAACGCAAGAAAGACCAGCTCGGCGAGGGCTTGGGCACGTTCGTGCGAGAGAACTTCCTGTCCGCCGACGTCGTCGAAACCAAGCTGCGCGACGCGCAGATCGCGAGCCGGCTGGGCAAGTGGATGTGCGACCCCGGCCACGCGACCCGGGTGGCGACGGAAGCTGCGACCGTACTGCGCGTGTTCGTCGAACTTCTTCGCGACGAGGACGTCCAGCAGGTGCTGGACCGCATGATCGTGCGCCGCATCGCCGAACCGCAGTGGGGCCCGCCCGTGGGCCGCGTGCTCGAGACCCTGCTAAATGAAGGCCGCCAGGAGGCGCTGATCCAGCTGCTCGCCGACCGCGCGTTCCAGTGGTCGCTCAACGCCGGCGAGACCATCCACCGGGTGGTTCTCCGAGATTCGCCGAGCTGGTCACCGCGGTTCGTCGACGAACTCGTCGGTGATCGCATCCACCGCGAGCTGATGGACTTCACCGACAAGGTGCGCCGCAACCCCGACCATGAGCTGCGCCGCTCGGCCACGCGCTTCCTCTTCGAGTTCGCCGACGATCTGCAGCACGACGATCCGACGATCGCGCGGGCCGAGGCCGTCAAGCAACAGATAATGGCCCGCGACGAAGTGGCCAACGCCGCCGAGTCGGCCTGGCGGGCGGCCAAGAAAATCATTCTGGACTCGGTCGACGACCCGTCCAGTGCGCTGCGCATGCGAATCGCCGACTCGGTGGTGCGCATCGGTGAGTCACTGCGCGACGATGCCGAGCTGCGGGACAAGGTCGACAACTGGATCGTGCGTGCCGCGCAGCACCTAGTCTCCGAGTACGGCGTCGAGATCACGGCCATCATCACCGAGACGATTGAGCGGTGGGACGCCGAGGAGGCCAGCCGCCGGATCGAACTGCACGTGGGTCGTGACCTGCAGTTCATCCGCATCAACGGCACGGTTGTCGGTGCGCTGGCCGGCCTCGTCATCTACACGGTCGCGCAGACCTTTTTCTAAGAGAACTCTAAAGGATGTGCTTGCAAAAGTTAGCACTAGTCGCTAGGGTGGCCCTTGTTCGTACTGATACCCGTCCCCGAGGTGGTGAAGAATTTGCCCTCACAAGAGGCAGACATCGCCGCAGTGGTGACGAACGCAGCCCAGGATATTGGCAGCTTCATCAGGGCGCAGCGCGAAGCGGCGCAGGTCTCAGTGCGGCAGTTGGCCGAAAAGGCCGGTGTCAGTAATCCGTATCTCAGCCAAATCGAGCGCGGATTGCGCAAACCGTCTGCCGATGTACTCAGCCAGATCGCCAAGGCGTTGCGAGTGTCTGCCGAGGTGCTATACGTGCGGGCCGGAATTCTGGAGCCCACCAAGAGCAACGAGGTGCGTGACGCCATCGTCACCGACACGGCGATCACCGAGCGGCAGAAGCAGGTTTTGCTCGATATCTACTCCTCTTTTTGTCAACAGAACGAAGCTGCCCGTGAGGAGTCCGACAACTGTCTAACGCCCTGACGCTTTCTTGCAGTACAACTCTTGAGTACCCCATCCAATGAAAGGAATCACAACATGACTGAGAGGAACGCCCCCACGGTCGAGGACCTGAAGGCTCCGCTCCTCGCGGCCGTCGGCGCCGCTGATCTGGCACTCGAGCGGGTCAACGAGATCGTCAACACCCTGCTCGAGCGGGCCGGGGACGCGCGGGTCGATACGCGCGGCCGCGTGGAGGAGACCCGCGAGCGGCTCACCAAGCTGCAGGAGGAACTGCCGCAGCGCGCCGAGGAGATCCGCGAGCGGCTGAGCGGCGACGAGTTGCGCCGGACTGCCGAGGGCTACCGCGAGCAGGCCCAAGAGCTCTACAACAGCCTGATCGAGCGCGGCGAGATCGCTCTGGAGCGGCTGCGCAACCAGCCGGGCTTCGAGGAGCGCCGGGCGCGCGCCGAGCAGGCGCTGAGTGGCACCGTCGAGCTGACCCAGGAGGCCCTGGGCAACGTCGCCACCCAGACCCGCGCGGTCGGTGAGCGCGCCGCCAAGCTCGTTGGTGTCGAGCTGGGCAAGGCGCAAGAAGCCGGCAAGAAGGCCGCCGCGCCGGCTAAGAAGGCCATCAAGAAGGCTTCGGCCAAGAAGGCTCCGGCCAAGAAGGCTCCGGCCAAGAAGGCTCCGGCCAAGAGGGTCACCCAGAAGTAAGCACCGGTGGGCAGGAGCGTAGCGACGAGGGGATAAGCCGAGTCGACGCCAGGACGGCACCCGCATAGGCTTTAGGCCGTGAATCAAGTTGTGGGTGCCGTCCTGCTTGTCGTCTGGCTGGCGGTCGTGGTGACGGCCGGCTATGCGTTGGTCCACGCCGCGCTGCAGCGTCCAGACGCCTACACCGCGACCAACAAGATGACCAAGAACGCGTGGCTGGCGATCCTGGGTGGGTCCGTTCTGCTCGTGCTGGTGACCAACTTCATCGGCCTAGGCATTCTCGGCACCGCCATCGCGGCTTGCGCCGCCGGCGTGTACCTGGTCGACGTCCGGCCGAAACTGCTTGAAATCCAAGGCAAATCGCGCTAGCGCATGCGTCTCGCAATACTCGCCGCCAGTGCCGCGGCTATCCCGTTGACGATCGGCCTGACGAACAGCGCCATCGCTCCCGCGCACGCCGACTCTGCCGCGCCGCCCTATATCGACCGCACCGAGTGGGCGAAATGGGGAGACCTCTCCAGCCTGCGCGTCTATCCCACCCCGTCGGGTCGTGCGGCCACCAAGCAATTCATCAGCCCCGACGAGGCCTGGTCCGAGGTGCTCGTCGCTGCGCCCGACGCGGATCTGCCCGGCATGCGGGAGCAGTTCGTCTGTCATTGGCATCTGGCGGAGTTTGGCGAGCCCGGCAAGACGAGCTGGAACCTGGAGCCGTGGCGCCCGCTGGTCACTGCCGAGGAGATGTTGACCTCCGGCTGTAACCCCGGCGGCACCCTAGAACCGTTCTAGTGCCCGGCTACTCGGCGGCAGACGTCGCGAGCGTTGTCGACCACACTCTGCTCAGACCCGAAGCCAGTCCCGCCGACGTGACCGCCCTGGTGATCGAGGCGGCCGAACTGCGGGTGTTCGCCGCGTGCGTGTCGCCGTCGATGGTTGCAAGCGCGGTCGCAGCGCGGCGGGAGGGTCTGGTGATCGCGGCGGTGGCCGGATTCCCGTCCGGTAAGCATCTGACCGCGATCAAGGCCGAAGAAGCCGCGAGCGCCATTGCCGACGGCGCCGAGGAGATCGACATGGTCATCGACGTCGGCGCCGCTCTGACCGGTGACGTCGACGCGGTGTGCGCCGACATCGCGGGGGTGCGGGCGGCCGTGCCCGGCGCGACGCTGAAGGTCATCGTCGAGTCGGCCGCGCTGCTGAGCCTGCCCGGCGGTGGTGCGGCCACGTTGACCGCCGCATGCCGAGCGGCCGAGGACGCCGGTGCCGACTTCGTCAAGACGTCCACCGGATTTCATCCCAGCGGTGGCGCGTCGGTTCGGGCGGTAGAGCTCATGGTCACGGCCGTCGGCGGGCGGCTGGGCGTGAAGGCCAGCGGGGGCATCCGCACCGCAGACGACGCGGTCGCAATGTTGCGGGCCGGGGCCACCCGCTTGGGGCTATCCGGCACGCGCGCGGTGCTCGCCGGGCTCGGGTCGCTTTGAGCCGTGCCTCACAGACGTTCGAAGCAGGGATTTTCCGATTCCTTCGGGATCTCCGCATTGCGACTGGAAAAGCGGGCGATCACCCCGGACTCCGTCACCTCCACGCTGTCGGCATGGATGCCCAACGGATAGTCCGAAGTCAACTGCTCGCTGAATGCGTCGAGCGCGGGTTGCACCGTCTCGCGTGGAAGCGTGAAGCCCAGCCCGCTGAGGCTCACCATCTGCAGGGCGAGTCCGCCGTCGACGACCGCCGGCTTGGCGGAAATGGTGCTGCCCAGCGGCGCCTCGAGTTCGATGGTGCCCTTGTCCGGATCGGTGGTGACTCCGCTGACGAGGTTGCCGATCACAGGTATCGAGTCCTGGATCGTCTCGAGGATGCCTTGGCTCGACCATGTGATCGTCGCGTCAATCGCGCCGATCGTGCCCTTGGAATTGGCGGTGTCCTGCAATCGCACGTCGTGGATATCTACCTCAGCCTTCATCCCCTTCGCGTCGCGAATCTGATTGCCCGCCGTGGTTATCGAGATGTTCGTGTAGTCACCCGTCCAGTGCTGCCAGAGGAACGGGGGGATCCCGCCGAACGACACGTCGGCCGTGTCCTGCGTCACGCACTCGGTGGCGGCGCGCACTTTGTCGTGGGCGACGTTACGGGCGTAGATCTCGACCGCCAGCAAACACGCTGCCACCAGCGCCAGCACGATGACGACGATGAGGACGATGGAGATAGGGTCGGAAAAGCGAAATCTACGCTTCGAAGAGCCCTTCGAGGTCTGCGGTCCGGTCGCGGGTGGCGAGCCGAAGTGCGGCGGGGCAGTGTAACCGTACGGTGGCGGCGGGGGAGGGCCGGTCGGACCCGTCCGGGGCGGTGGCGCCCAAGGTGGTTGCGGGTTACCGGCCGGCGGTCTCGGGTCGCCGTACGGCGGACCCTGCGGATTTGTCACTCACGCGATTCTGCCCTATTGATCTGAGCAAACCCAGAGCGATTTCGTAACACCGCGAGCGTGTCACGGGCAGCCGTGACCTCGGCGAGGTCGATATCGACGACTATGAGCCGCGGGTTGTCCTCCGCCTGCGTTACCACCTCGCCGAAGGGTGAGGCCACCAGGCTCCCGCCGACGCCGGTGGGGGCGTTGGCGGCCGCCACCTCCAGTCCTGGATAGGCCTGACCCGCCGCGGCGATGAAGCAGGTGGAGTCGAGCGCACGGGCCCGCACCAGCAGCGTCCACTGGTCGAGCTTGCCCGGTCCGGAGCCCCATGATGCGCTGACGGCGATGAGTTGTGCACCGCGGTCAGCCAGCTCGGTGTAGAGCGTCGGGAAGCGCACGTCGTAGCAGGTGGTCAGCCCGACGCCCACGCCGTCCACCTCGATGACCACCGGCTGACGGCCAGGCGCCACCGTGCGGGATTCGGTGAACCCGAACGCGTCGTAGAGGTGGATCTTGTCGTAATGGGTGTCGACTCCGGGGCCGGTGGCGATCAGCGTGTTGGTGACGCGGCCGTCGTCGGCGGGTGTGAACATCCCAGCGACCACGACGATGCCGGCGTTCGTCGCGATCGAGCGGACCGACGACGCCCACGGGCCGTCCAACGGTTCTGCCACCTTGCCCAACGGCACCCCGAATCGGCACATGGTCGCTTCCGGGAAAACGATGAGACCAGCACCCGCGGTGGCGGCGAGTTGGCTGTAGTCGTCGACGAGTTTGAGATTCGCGGCGGGATCGGTGTCGCTGCTTATCTGAGCCAGGGCAATGCGCATCACGCGCGCTCCAGGAGCCACATCGTGGTAAAGCGCTGCTCGGCCACCACGAATTGGGCCAGCAGGCTTTCGACGAAGTTCTCAATCTTCGGGCCTACCAAGGGAACCCGCACCTCGACGGTCGCGGTGAACGTCAGCCGCGAGCCGCCGTCCGCCGGGCCGAGCACCGCGGAACCGACCAGTGACACCGGCGCGCCAGGGACCGCTCCGGTGACTTCCGCGCGGGCTTCCGCGCCCTCGATCGGACTCCACTTCTCGTTGCGCACGATCTCTAGATCGCCGCGGTGAAACTGCGTCACCCATCCGGGCAGGCGGTTCTGCCGCAGCGCCTGCGTGGTGGAAATCCGCACGCTGCCGTCGTCGTCGACGGCCAACGAATCCAACGAGGCGGTGTCGGCACCGGAGTCGGCGAGGCGTGCCAACCAATACTCCTCGTCGGAGAACACCGAGTGGACCTGTTCGATGCTGCGCGGGTACTCGGCCGCCAAGTCGAATGAACGAGGCATAGGTGGCCAGGCTACCGTTACCGGCCGTGACCGGCGGGCAGGAGCGAGGCGACCCGGAGGGAGGGACCTGGGGATGGGAACCTCCCGCCCGGAGCGGGGACGACCCGGGGATGGGAACCGGCGGGCTGGGGGTACCTCCCGCTTGCGGGGGCGAGGGAAGCGACCCCTTCAGGGGTGCGTCGGTCGCTGAAGATGTGTCGCTGGCACCGCTGACGACGCTGCGGGTGGGCCCGGTCGCGCGCCGGCTGATCACCTGCACAACGACCGACCAGGTGATCGCCACGCTAAGTGCGCTTGACGCCGACCCGCCTGGCCCGGTGCTGGTGCTGGCCGGCGGGTCGAACGTGGTGATCGGCGACGAGCTGACCGACCTGACCGTGGTCCGGTTGGCCACCACGGGCATCGCCGTCGACGGCGCAACAGTCCGCGTGGAGGCGGGCGCCGTGTGGGACGACGTGGTCACGATGACGGTCGAAGCGAATTTGGGTGGTCTGGAGTGCTTGTCGGGCATTCCCGGATCGGCGGGCGCCACGCCGGTTCAAAACGTCGGCGCGTACGGCGTGGAGGTGTCCGACACCATCACGCGGGTACGGCTGCTGGACCGGCGGACCGGGAAGGACCGCTGGGTGCCGCCCGAGGAGCTGGGCTTCGGTTACCGGCACAGTGTGTTGAAAACCACTCCCGACGCCGTTGTGCTGGAAGTCGAGTTCGCGCTCGACGCGTCGGGGCGCAGCGCGCCGCTGCGGTACCGGGAGCTGGTGGCTGCGCTGGGTGTCACGGAAGGTGACCGAACCGACCCGGCGCGTGTCCGGGACGCGGTGCTGGCGCTGCGCCGTAGCAAAGGAATGGTTCTCGATGAGGCCGACCACGACACGTGGAGCGTGGGTTCGTTCTTCATGAACCCGGTGGTCTCGCAGGTCGAGTACGAGCGTCTGCAGGCCACCAGCGTCGCGAGGGTGCCTCATTTCCCGGCCGAGGACGGGGTCAAGCTGGCCGCGGCCTGGCTCGTGGAGCAGGCGGGTTTCAGCAAAGGCTTTCCGGGGCCGCAGGCGCCCGCGCGACTGTCGACCAAGCATGCGCTCGCGATCACGAACCGAGGGACCGCCACCGCCGCCGATGTGGTCGCGGTGGCGCGCACCGTGCGCGACGGCGTCCGCCAGGTTTTTGGCATTAATTTGAAACCAGAACCGGTGTTGCTCGGCCTGGCGATTTAGCGTCTGCGTGTGCTCCCCTTACCCTGAGGGGCGTGACGACAGCCAATTCCGTACCGCGGATCAACCGTCGCCGCGCTCTGACCGCACTTGCGGTCGGAGTGGTGGCGCCGGGCGCGCTGGCGTCGTGTTTCGGTAATTCTGGCAAACAAGGCCAGGAAGACGGACCGCCGCCGAAGCCCTCCGTGACGTTGCGGCCCGGGGATGCCGCCGTCGACGTCGTTCCGACCGCGCAGGTGGGCGCGGAGGTGCGTGACGGCTGGTTTCAGCGGGTCACGCTGACCAACCCCAACGGCAAGGTGGTAGCCGGCGTGCTCAACCGCGAACGGAGCTCGTTCACGGTCACCGAACCGCTGGGCTACGGCTTGGTGTACACGTGGGGTGGCTCGGTGGTGGGTGGCGACGGCATCGCCGTCCCGGTGGCCGGCCGGTTCACCACGGTGGACCCGAGCACCACGGTCAGCGGGCAGTTCCAGTTGGCCGACGGGCAGACCGTCGGCATCGCGGCGCCGATCATCCTGCAGTTCGATTCATCGATTGCGGACAAGGCCGCGGTGGAGCGCTCGCTTCACGTCACCACCGACCCGCCGACCGAGGGCACGTGGGCGTGGCTGCCCGACGAGTACAAGGGCTCGCGGGCGCACTGGCGGACCAAGGACTACTACCAGCCGGGCACCAAGGTCAACGTCGACGCGAAACTGTACGGCGTGCCGTTCGGCGACGGCGCCTACGGCGCCGAGGACGCCACCTTGCACTTCGTCATCGGGCGCCGGCAGATCGTCAAGGCAAATGCCCCGTCGCACCGCATGCAGGTGGTCACCGACGAGGGCACGATCATGGACTTCGCGTGCAGCTACGGCGCAGGCTGACCAGCCGCGCAACATAACCCGAAGCGGCGTGCACGTGGTCAGCGAGAAGTACGAGGACTTCTGGATGACCAATCCAGCGGCCGGGTACGCGAACATCCACGAGCGGTATGCGGTGCGGATCTCCAACAACGGGGAATTCATTCACTGCCAACCCGGAAAGCCTTGGCGCCCAGGGCAACACCAACGTCACCAATGGCTGCATCAACCTGAACCTGGACAACGCGCGGGAGTACTTCAACAGCGCGATCTACGGCGACCCGGTGGAGGTGACCGGTACCTCGATCGAGCTGTCGTACTCCGACGGCGACATCTGGGACTGGGCCGTCGACTGGGACACCTTCCGCGCGATGTCGGCGCTCACCCCGCAGGAGTCTTCGGAGATCCCGATCACCGCGCCGGCCACCCCGCCGGGCGCGCCCCACCCGGTTAGCGGCCGGCCCGGCGGCTGACCCGTCGAGTGGCGCTGGCCTGGTCGCGCGGCTTGACGACGATCTGGTCGATGTTCACGTGCGACGGGCGGGACGCGACGAAGCCGATCAGTTCGGCAACGTCTTCGGCCACCAGCGGGGTGACGCCCTCATACACCGCATCGGCCCGCTGCTGGTCACCGCCGAAGCGCACCAGTGAGAACTCGGTCTCGACCATCCCCGGCGCAATCTCGGTGAGCCGCACCGGTTTTCCCAGCAGCTCCCCGCGCAGTGTGCGGTGCAGCGCCCCCTGTGCGTGTTTGGCCGCGGTATAACCCGCCCCGCCGTCGTAAATCTCCATCGCCGCGATCGACGTGACGGTGACGATCAGCCCGTCGCCGGACGCGATCAGCTTCGGCAGCAGCGCCCGAGTGACCCGCAGCGTGCCCAGCACGTTGGCCTCCCACATCCAGCGCCAATGTTCCAGATCGGCCTCGGCCACCGGTTCCAACCCCTTGGCGCCCCCGGCGTTGTTGATCAGGACGTCGACACGGGGCAGCCCGTCGGCCAATGCGGCCACGGCGTCGGCGTCCGTGACGTCGGCCACCACCGCGGTGCCCCCGATGTCATCGGCCAGCTTCTGGACACGTTCCGCACGTCGGGCCACCGCGACGATGCGAAAACCTTGACCCGCCAGCACTTTCGCGGTGGCCGCGCCGATCCCCGAGCTCGCGCCGGTGACCACCGCGACACGGCGATCATCGTTTGCTGCGCTCATCGGGCCAACTCTACGTCCAGCGTCTAGCTCCCTTCGTCGAGCGGTGAGGTAGACATGGCAGTGTGCGGCAGATCAATCCGTTCGCCGGCCCTGCGGCTCTCAGACCGGATGTCGCCGGCCCTGCGGCTCTCAAACCGGATGTCGCCGGCCCTGCGGCTCTCAAACCGGATGTCGCCGGCCCTGCGGCTCCGAGACGAGTGGCGGTGCTCTCGGTGCACACCTCGCCGTTGGCGCAGCCGGGCACCGGCGACGCGGGCGGCATGAATGTCTACGTGCTGCAATCCGCACTGCACTTGGCCGACCGGGGCGTGGCGGTGGAGATCTTCACCCGCGCCACGTCGTCGGCGGACCCGCCCGTCGTGCAGGTCGCGCCCGGGGTGCTGGTCCGCAACGTCGTCGCGGGACCGTTCGAGGGCCTCGACAAGCACGACTTGCCGACCCAGCTGTGCGCGTTCACCGCGGGCGTGCTGCGGGCCGAAGCCACCCACGAGCCCGGCTACTACGACATCGTGCACTCGCACTATTGGTTGTCCGGGCAGGTGGGCTGGCTGGCGCGGGATCGGTGGGCCGTGCCGCTGGTGCACACCGCGCATACCTTGGCGGCCGTCAAGAACGCCGCACTGGCCGACGGCGACGCGCCGGAGCCACCGCTGCGCGCCGTCGGTGAGCAGCAAGTCGTCGACGAAGCCGATCGGTTGATCGCCAACACCGAGGAAGAAGCGCGTCAACTTGTCGTCCTGCACCACGCCGACGCCGACCGCATCGACGTCGTGCACCCCGGGGTGGATCTACAGGTGTTCACGCCCGGCGACAAGACCGCGGCGCGCAGCGCGTTGGGCCTAGGGGACGACGAGCAGGTGGTTGCCTTCGTCGGGCGGATCCAGCCCTTGAAAGCGCCCGACATCCTGCTGCGGGCCGCCACGACCCTCACCGAACGGTTTCCGAAGTTGCGGGTGCTGGTGGCCGGCGGCGCGTCGGGGTCCGGTCTTCGGGCGCCAGACACGCTGGTTCGGCTGGCCGATGAACTGGGTATCACCGCGCGGGTCACGTTCCTGCCGCCACAGCCACGCGAGGATCTGGTGACCGTGTTTCGGGCCGCCGACCTCGTCGCGGTGCCGAGTTACTCGGAGTCGTTCGGTCTCGTCGCGGTCGAGGCGCAGGCCTGTGGTACACCCGTCGTGGCCGCGGCGGTGGGCGGGCTGCCGGTGGCCGTTCGCGACGGCGTGAGCGGGGTGCTGGTGCACACCCACGACGTCGCTGATTGGGCGGCCGCCATCGGCGAGGTGCTCGCCCGCGGATCGGACACCCTGAGCCGTGCCGCGGTCGGCCATGCCGCCAACTTTTCGTGGAGCCGCACGGTGGACTCGCTGCTGACGTCCTACGGCCGGGCGATCGCCGACTACGGCGCGGCCCGTCAGCGCACCGCGGCGGTGCCGCTGGCGTCGCGTCGCAACGGCCGCCGATGGGCGCTGCGGCGGGGAGTTCGGGCGTGACGCCCGACGACGTGCAGCAGCTCATCGAGGACACACTCGACGAGCGCTCGGTGCCGTACTTCCGGCACAAGGGTGCCCACGGTGGGCTTCCCGGATTGGTCGTCGAGCTGCCGGGTGAACGCAAACTCAAGACCAACACCATCCTGTCCGTCGGCGAGCATTCGGTGCGGGTGGAGGCCTTCGTGTGCCGCAAACCCGACGAGAACCACGAAGCCGTGTACCGGTTCCTGCTCAAACGCAACCGACGGTTCTACGGGGTCGCCTACACGCTCGACAACGTCGGCGACATCTACCTGGTCGGTCGGATGGCGTTGGCGTCGGTCACCCCCGACGAGCTCGACCGGGTGCTCGGACAGGTGCTCGAGGCGGTCGACGACGACTTCAACACGCTGCTGGAACTCGGCTTCTCGAGCTCGATCCGCAAGGAATGGGCATGGCGGGTGTCGCGTGGCGAGTCGCTGAAGAATTTGGAGGCGTTCGCTCACCTCATCGATACCGATGAGGCCTCGGCGCCGTGAGAGACTCTCGGCATGGGAGACCATATTCAACAGCCAGGCACACTCGTACTGCTTCGCCACGGCGAAAGCGAATGGAACGCACTGAACCTGTTCACCGGCTGGGTGGACGTCGACCTCACCGAGAAGGGCAGGGCTGAGGCGATCCGCGGCGGCCAACTGATCGCCGAACAGAATCTGTTGCCCGACGTGCTATACACCTCGGTGCTGCGGCGGGCCATCATCACCGCCCAACTCTCGCTGGACGCTGCCGACTGGTTGTGGATACCGGTCAAACGCAGTTGGCGGCTCAACGAACGCCACTACGGCGCGCTGCAGGGCCTGGATAAGGCCGAAACGAAGGCGAAGTACGGTGAGGAACAGTTCATGGCGTGGCGGCGCAGCTACGACACTCCGCCACCACCCATCGAGCGCGGCAGCAAGTTCAGCCAGGACGCCGACCCGCGTTACGTCAACATCGGCGGCGGTCCGCTCACCGAGTGTCTGGCCGACGTGGTCGCGCGCTTCCTGCCGTACTACACCGACGTCATCGTGCCGGACCTTCGGCTGGGCAAGACGGTGCTGATCGCCGCGCACGGCAACTCGCTACGGGCCCTGGTGAAGTATCTCGACAACATGTCCGACGAGGAGGTCGTGGAACTGAACATCCCGACCGGCATCCCGTTGCGTTACGACCTCGACGACGATCTCAAGCCGCTGATCCCGGGCGGGCAATACCTCGATCCCGAGGCGGCCGCCGCGGGAGCTGCGGCGGTGGCGAGCCAGGGCTCGTCGGCGAACTCTGGGTGAACAACAGCCGAACTTAAGCGCGCGGTCACGTGACTTGTCCCAATTGACCGCACGCTGCTGGGATGACGTTAACCGTCTGCGTACGATTTCGGCGTGACTGTGGTGTCGGCTCTGCCGGTGGTGGCGCTGGCTTTGGCCGTCGGCATCGTGATCGGCGCGGTGATCGGCTTCGTCGTCGTGCCGCGCATCGCCGAACGCAAACGGCGGATTGCGGCCGAGCGAGCCGGGCTCACCGTGTCGCAGATGCTTCAACGCATAGTCGCGCTGTCGCCGATGGGCGTGGTAGTGGTCGACCATCACCGCGACGTGGTGTTTTCCAACTCACAGGCGGGGGAGCTCGGCGTGGTGGGTGATCGGCTGCTCGACGATCGGGCGTGGAACGCCGCCCGTCGCACCCTGATCAGCGGCGAAGAAGTCGACGTGGACCTGACACCGCCGCGCCCGCTGCCCGGCCGGTCGGGGCTGTCCGTGCGAGGCCACGTGCGACTGCTCGCCGAGGAAGATCGCAGGTTCGCTGTCATCTTCGTCACCGACGACTCCGAGTTGGCGCGAATGGAGGCGACGCGCCGCGACTTCGCGGCCAACGTCAGCCACGAGCTCAAGACGCCGGTCGGCGCCATGGCGCTGCTTGCGGAGGCATTGCTCGAATCGGCCGACGACCCGACGACCGTGCGGCGATTCAGTGAGAAGCTGCACCTGGAGTCCCAGCGGCTGGGAAACATGGTGAACGAGTTGATCGAATTGTCCCGGCTTCAGGGCGCACAGCGGCTGCCTGAACTCGAGGCCACTGACGTGGATTCTATTGTGGCGGAAGCACTTTCGCGATCAAAGGTGGCCGCCGACAACGTTGATATCGAGATCACCACGGACCAGCCCAGCGGGTTGCGCGTCCTCGGCGACCAGGGTCTGCTGGTGACGGCCTTGGTCAATTTGGTGTCCAACGCGATCAACTACTCACCGTCCGGTTCGCCGGTGTCGATCAGTCGGCGCCAGCGCGGCGGCAACGTCGAAATCGCGGTCACCGACCGCGGTATCGGTATCGCGCGCGAGCACCAGGAGCGTGTCTTCGAGCGGTTCTTCCGGGTCGACAAGGCACGTTCCCGGGCGACCGGAGGAAACGGGCTGGGACTTGCAATCGTCAAGCACATTGCGGCCAACCACAACGGAACCATCCGGCTGTGGAGTCAGCCGGGAACCGGGTCGACGTTCACGTTGTCGATACCGGTCTATACCGAGCCCGATGGATGAGAGGCGAACGAAACGTCGTGACGAACGTGCTGATCGTGGAGGACGAGGAGTCCCTGGCCGACCCCTTGGCATTCCTGTTGCGCAAGGAAGGGTTTGAGGCCACCGTCGTAGCCGACGGGCCCACCGCACTCGCCGAGTTTGAGCGGGCCGGCGCCGACATCGTGTTACTAGACCTGATGTTGCCCGGCATGAGCGGCACCGAGGTATGCAAGCAGCTGCGGGCGCGCTCCAGTGTGCCGGTGATCATGGTGACCGCGCGTGATACCGAGATCGACAAGGTGGTGGGCCTGGAGCTCGGTGCCGACGATTACGTCACCAAGCCGTATTCGGCGCGGGAGCTGATCGCGCGCATCCGCGCGGTGCTGCGCCGCGGCGCCGACACCGACGACTTGGGTGTGGACAGCGGTGTGCTGGAGGCCGGACCGGTGCGCATGGACGTTGAACGCCATGTGGTTTCGGTGAACGGTCAACCGATCATGCTGCCGCTCAAGGAGTTCGACCTACTCGAGTATCTGATGCGCAACAGAGGCCGGGCGCTCACGCGCGTTCAGCTGATCGATCGGGTGTGGGGCGCCGACTATGTCGGCGACACCAAGACGCTCGATGTGCACGTCAAGCGGCTGCGTTCCAAGATCGAGGCCGATCCCGCCAACCCGGTGTACTTGGTCACCCTGCGGGGCCTCGGCTACAAGCTCGAGGGCTGACACGGCTTCTCGAGTGAGCAGCCACCGCGTCGACTGAGCGTCATAAGTGGGCGCACGGCGCGTCGGGCCCACGCAGACCTACCTCGGCGTGGCCGGTGCCGCGCAGTGACCACCGCCGCTCAACAAGCCCGCCGCGGCTGATCTCGACGTCGACGTTGGCTTGCTCGGTGTTGGTGCACACCGCCGCCGCTCCGTCGGGATCGGTATATCCCAGGCTCACGCACCGATCCGCCGGCTGGTCGACCCGGATCAACACGTCGCGACGACCGATGCGGCCCGTCAATTCCCACCGCGGCAACCCGAGCGTGGTGCGCATCCGCGCGGACATCGGGCTCCCTGGCCAGTCCCGTCCGTCGAGCCGGAACCGGACGAACGCCAACGGCTTCAGCTTGTTCAAACCCGGTCGGCGGGAGACCGCGGTCACGACCTCGAGCACGTCGCCGTCGCCGAGACCCGCGTGAATCCACCCCCACCGTTTGGCATTCCCGTGGCCGTAGATGTGTGCGACCGCCCCGCGCCAGCGATCCACGCGGTGTGCCTCGCCGCCGACGGTGACAGATCCGCTGAACTGCGCCGTGGGAGCGATGACAACTTGCGCTCCGGGCAGAAGCTGGCGCTGCCACGCCGCCTTCGGAAAGGTCCACAGCGGCCCAGCGGCGTCCGCCCAGCCGAGCTCCCAATCGAGTTCACCGGCTCGCCCTGACAACGCTTCCCATTCGGCACGTGCGCCGCCGGCTCCGAACCACACCGAGCCCTGGGGGTACTCCCCTGCGAAGCGGGGACCCCACCCGCTTGCGGGGGAGGGCGAGACCGGCGCGGGACCGAACCGCGAGGTGCGAGGCGATCCCTCGGCGGGGAACCACGTCACCCACCCGTGCCCGTACGGCGACCGACCGGTGTCGGCAGTGGGGGCGACGGTCTCGTAATGCACCCACAGGGCAGCATGCGTGACCGGATCCGACAGGGTGGCGTACCACACCTCGAGCCGGCCCGGCTCGCCCTGCCAGCGAGGGTCGGCGGCCAATCGCCGCGCGTCTGTCACGCCGTCGCATCCGGCAGCACGAACGCGAACGGTCGCGGAAAGCCGAGGCCGCTCAGTCGGCTGTGGCGCACCGCGTCGAGCGGACAGCGCCGTAACTCGCCGGACGACGGTTCGTAGCAGTCGAAGCCGTCGTCGTCCCCATCGACCAGCAGCACCCAGTGGCGCGGGATGATGTTGCCGACCAGCATGGCGACCGGTAACCCGTCGGCAACCGCTAATCGCACATCCATCAGTGCGTCGCGGCGGCCGCGAAACAGTCGCCAGCGGTAGGGCCGGTGCTTCGACAACGCTCGTGCCATCCCTGCTGGTGTCATGCCGAGCCGGCGCGGCCAGATGATGTTCACCATCCGATGGATGCGCCACTGTTCGTGAGCGAATTGCTCGCCGGCGAGGTCACGGCGGTGCGCGGGGTCCACCAGCGCGCCGGCCACCACTGCCACGGCAGGTCCGCAGCTGATGCCGTCGCGCTGCCGCAGTCGCATGAGGCTCAGCATCCTCACCCGGTGACGCCGCCCATGATCTCGGCGACGTCGAACGTGCACACCCCGCTGGCGATCACCGGATCGGCCTCGCCGAGCTCGACCACTTCGGCTTGGCTGTCGGCCCGGACCACACCCAGCCCCCAGACGCCCTCGGGATCGGCGACCGGCCCGTAGACCACAACCCGACCGGTGTCGAGCAACCCACGCCAGTACTCCTGATGTTGCGCCATCACGTCCTGCTCGGGCAGCGTCATCGTCTGCGCGAAGTCGGCTCGCGGGGGCAGCAGCCGGAACAGAAAAAGCTTCACTTGGTGTTCCGATCGGCGGCCCGGGTGGCCGGATGCACGGCGATCAGGCCAAGACCGGCCCGCCGGCGGCACATCGCGGCCAGCTCGGCATAGGCCTTCTCGCCGATCAGTTCGGTGAGTTCGTCGACCAGCGACTGCCACACCTGTTTCCTGCCGACGTGCGTGGCCGGGTCGCCGGTGCAATACCAGTGCAGATCCGCGCCGCCCTCGCCCCAGCCGCGGCGGTCGAACTCGGTGATCGTCGTCTTCAAAATCTCCGAGCCGTCCGGCCGGGTCACCCACTCCTGGCTGCGCCGGATCGGCAACTGCCAGCACACCTCCGGCTTCATCGTCAGCGGCGGTACGCCGAGCTTCAGCGCCTTGCTGTGCAACGCACAGCCGATGCCGGCGGGAAATCCCGGCCGGTTGAGGAAGATGCAGGCGCCCTTGTAGACGCGGGTGCGCAGGTTCGGCTTGCCCTCGTACTCGTCGAGTTCGAGATATCCCTTGCGCCCCAAGCCTTTCTCGCGGAACTGCCAGTCCTCGTCGGTCAGCTGCTTGACCGCGTCGTCGAGCTGCGCGCGGTCGTCGTCGTCGGACAAGAACGCGCCGTGTGAGCAACATCCGTCGTCGGGCCGCCCGGTGACCGTGCCGCGGCAGGCCGGAGTGCCGAACATGCAGGTCCAGTTCGACAACAGCCAGGTCAAATCCGCGGCAATCAGATGCTCCGGATTGTCGGGGTCGTAGAACTCCACCCACTCGCGAGCGAAGTCCAGTTCCACCTCCCCGGGGTGCGAATCGCTCACAAAAATCAACGGTAGACCCAATAGGCTGGACCCCGTGCGATTGGGCGTGCTCGACGTGGGCAGTAACACCGTTCATCTGCTCGTGGTGGACGCGCGCCGTGGCGGGCATCCGACACCGATGAGTGCAACGAAGGCCTCACTGCGGTTGGCCGAAGCGATCGACTCCTCCGGCAAACTGACTCGGCGCGGCGCCGACAAGCTCGTTTCCACCGTCGACGAGCTCGCCAAGATCGCCACCAGCTCCGGGTGCGCCGAGCTGATGGCGTTCGCCACGTCGGCGGTGCGCGACGCGAAGAACTCGGAGGACGTACTGGCCCGGGTTCTGGCCGAAACCGGGGTCGGGCTGCAGGTGCTCAACGGTGTCGACGAGGCCCGGCTGACGTTCCTGGCGGTGCGCCGCTGGTACGGCTGGAGCGCGGGTCGCATCCTCAACATCGACATCGGCGGCGGGTCGCTGGAGCTCTCCAGTGGGGTGGACGAAGAGCCCGACGTGGCGATGTCGCTGCCTCTGGGCGCCGGCCGGCTCACCCGCGAGTGGCTGCCCGACGATCCGCCGGGTCGTCGGCGGGTGGCTATGCTGCGTGACTGGCTAGATACTGAGCTGGCCGACGCGAGCCGTACCCTGCTAAAGGCGGGTAGTCCGGACCTGGCGGTAGCTTCGTCGAAGACGGCCAGGTCGCTGGCCAGGCTCACGGGCGCCGCACCGTCGGGCGCCGGCCCACGGGTGAAGAGGACACTGACAGCGACGGGTCTGCGTCAGTTGATCGCGTTCATCTCGCGGATGACCGCCGCGGACCGCGCCGAACTGGAAGGAGTGAGCGCCGATCGAGCGCCACAGATCGTGGCCGGAGCATTGGTGGCGGAGGCGAGTATGAGAGCGCTTTCAATCGAAACCCTGGACATCTGCCCGTGGGCGTTGCGAGAAGGCCTCATTCTGCGGAAACTCGACAGCGAAGCCGATGGAACGGCCCTCGTGGGGACTGAGGTGCAGGAGCCACAGCACGAAGGCCGCAAGCGGCGCACAGGCGATAAACGATGACTGGACCAAACGACAACGCAGAGACTCGGCCCATCTCGGTGGCCGAGTTGCTGGCGCGCAATGGAACCATCGGCGCACGACCGGTCGGTCGTCGTCGCCGCCGCCGGCGCGGCAACACCGCCGCCGTCACGGTCGCGGAACTCACGGGTGAGATTCCGATCATCGATGAACACACCGCACCGCCCGAGCCGGCTGTCGTCGAAGAGGAACCGGTCGTCGAAGAGGAGGAACCGGTCGTCGAAGAGGAGGAACCGGTCGTCGAAGAGGAACCGGTCGTCGAAGAAGAGGAACCGGTCGTCGAAGAGGCCGAAGTCGCCGTAGAGGCAGAGGCGGAGACCGAAGACCACCTCGACGCGCTCGCGGACGCGCGCTCCGACGTGCCCGCCGAGGAGATGCGGCCCGACCCGGTCGACGAGGAAGACGACCAGGACGGCAGCGTCGCAGTCGCCGAAGAGGAGGCCGACGCCGACGAATTGCCGTCCTATTTGACGGCCACCCCCGACCCGCTGTTCGGCGGTTATACCGTCACCGACGACCTCGTGACCGACGACCGGGACGCCGACGGCCTCCTCATCGAGGACGGAGGTAGAAAGCACTCGAACCGGACGCCGACGCTCTTCCCGAGATACCCGCCGAGACCACCACCCGTGAGGAGCTGGAGGATCTGGAGACGGTAGGTGAGCGGCCGAGCCGGATGCGACAAGTACTGCGCGGCGGGTTGGTCGTGCTGCAGTCGATCCTCGCCGTGGCGCTCGGCGCCGTGTTGTTCCTCGCCTTTGACGAGTTGTGGAAGTGGAACAACATCGTCGCGCTGGTGCTCTCCGTGCTGGTGATCCTGGGATTGGTGGTGGCGGTGCGGATCCTCCGCAAGACCGAGGACGTCGCGAGTACGCTGATCGCGGTTGTGGTCGGCTGCCATGGTGACGCTGGGCCCGCTTGCGCTGATGCAATCCCACTAGCCGCTCAGTGCGCCCAGCGATCACGGTCGGTTTATCGACGGCCTCCGTCTACCCATTGAGGACCGAGGCGGCGTTCGAGTACGCGGCCCGGCTCGGCTACGACGGCGTCGAGCTGATGGTCTGGGCCGAATCGGTGAGCCAGGACATCGAGTCGGTCGCCAAGCTGTCTCAAAGCTATGGCGTGCCGGTGCTGGCCGTGCATGCGCCGTGCCTGCTGATCTCGCAACGCGTGTGGGGCGCCAATCCGATTTCGAAGCTGGACCGCAGCGTGCGCGCCGCCGAACGACTTGGTGCCCAGATCGTCGTCGTCCATCCGCCGTTTCGCTGGCAGCGCCGCTACGCAGCGGGGTTCAGCGAACAAGTCGCGCGGCTGGAGGCGACCAGTGACGTGATCGTGGCGGTGGAGAACATGTTTCCGTTTCGCACCGATCGGTTCTTCGGCGGCCCTCAGGCGCGCATCGAGCGGATGCGTCGACGCGGCGGTGGGCCGGGTCCCGCAATCTCGGCGTTCGCCCCGTCGTACGACCCGCTCGACGGCGATCACGCCCACTACACGCTGGATCTGTCCCACACCGCGACAGCCGGCAACGACGCGTTGGACATGGCGAACCGGATGGGGACCAATCTCGCGCATCTGCACCTGACCGACGGCTCCGGCGCGCCGACCGACGAGCATCTGGTGCCCGGTCGCGGCGCCGAGCCGGTGGTCGAGATCTGTCAGACGTTGGCCGCCGGCGATTTTTCGGGACATGTGATCGTGGAGGTGACCACATCCGGGGTACGCACCGAACAACAACGCGAGGCGTGGTTGACGGAGTCGCTGGAGTTCGCTCGCACGCACCTGCTGCGCTGAGGCCACATAAGGAACGCAATGATTCAGTCCGAGAGGGAGTCAAGCCTGTTCTCCGACGCGATGGCGCTCGAACACGTCGGAGACGGCCTGTATCTGGGCGAGCTGAACAAGCATTGGACGATCGGCCCGAAACTGCACGGCGGCGTCTTGCTGTCGCTGTGCGCGGCGGCGGCGCGCGCAGCGCACGGCGGGAACATCCAGCCGGTGGCGGTGTCGGCGAATTACCTCTCGGCGCCCGATCCGGGCCCGATGACGCTGCAGACGTTCGTGCGCAAGCGCGGCCGCACGGTCAGCGTCGTCGATGTCGAGCTGATGTCATGCGGACGGGTGGGCGATGAGCGCTGGCGCGAAGAGCAACCGGCATCAGTGCACGCGGTGGTCACCCTCGGTGAGCCCGAACACCTCGCGCCGCCGCTTCTGTCGGTCAATCCGGTGGTCGAGCTGATGAGCCCCGAACCGCCGCCCGACGTCGAGCCGATCGGGCCAGGCCACGAGATGGCCGCCACGGTGAACTTCGCCGAGGGGTGCGACATCCGTCCGCTGCCGTCGACCGTGCCCGACGGGCCATCGTCCGACGGCAGGCCGCCGGTGATCCTGTACTGGGTGCGGCCCAAGGGCATGGCGCCGGACATCCTGTTCGCGTTGCTGTGTGGCGACATCTCGGTGCCGGTCGCGTTCGCGGTGGGACGACGGGGGTGGGCGCCGACGGTGCAGCTCACCGCGTATCTTCGGGGTCAGCCGGCCGACGGCTGGTTGCGGGTGATGTGCACGACCACTCAGATCGGCCAGGACTGGTTTGACTCGGACCACCTGGTGGTCGACTGCCAGGGCCGCATCGTGGTGCAAACCCGTCAACTGGCGCTGGTGCCCAACCACTGATCGCGTCCGCGCTGCTGATCCCCGGGTCGTCCCCCTGCCCTTCGGGCGGGGGTGCCCCCATCGCTCCTGCCCGCCGGACCTGGCATGCTGCTCCGGTGTCCAGAATCGCGATAGTCGGCGGCGGGAACATCGGCGAAGCGCTGTTGGCCGGGCTGCTGCGTTCGGGCCGCCAGGTCAAGGACATCGTCGTCGCCGAACGGATCCCTGAACGGGTCAAGTACCTGTCCGCCACGTACTCGGTGCTGGTGACCGGGGTTCCGGAAGCGATCGAGAACGCCGACTTCGTCGTGATCGCGGTCAAGCCGTCGGATGTCGAAGCCGTAGTCGACGAAATCGCCGGCGCCGCGGCTACCGAAGAGCCGGACACCGTCGAGCACGTGTTCGTCACGGTCGCCGCCGGCGTCGCCACCACCTACTACGAGACCAAACTGCCGGCCGGAGCGCCGGTGATCCGGGTCATGCCGAACGCGCCGATGCTGGTGGGGGCCGGGGTCAGCGCGATGGCCAAGGGCCGCTTCGCCACCGCCGAGCATTTGACCGAAGTGGCCGCAGTGTTCGAGTCGGTGGGCGGGGTGCTGACGGTGCCTGAGTCGCAGCTTGACGCCGTCACCGCGGTGTCCGGGTCCGGGCCGGCGTATTTCTTCCTGATGGTCGAGGCGCTCGTCGACGCGGGAGTAGCGGCCGGACTGAGCCGCTCGGTGGCCACCGACCTGGTCGTCCAAACGATCGCCGGTTCGGCGGCAATGCTGCTCGATCGTATGGAACAAGCCGATGCAGAGGGCGGCCTCTCGACCGCTTCCGGCACGGACCTCGACACCACCGCGACCGCGCTTCGGGCCACCGTGACCTCTCCGGCCGGTACCACGGCCGCCGGCCTGGCCGAACTCGAGCGGGGCGGTTTCCGGGCGGCAGTGGCTTCCGCCGTGGCCGCAGCCAAGAACCGCGCAGGCCAGCTCGGAATTACATCAGAGTAATTCAGGAATTTTTATACGGATTCCCCACACCCGTCGCAGTAACCCCACTGGCCCCGCTATTCTCCTCGTTGTAAGCACGTGTTCGTGCCAGCGGAGGGGAAGCCGCTGGCCCTGGCCGTGCCCGAAGGATTGGGTTGCGATGACGTCGACGAACGGACCATCGGGGCGAGATTCGGCAGACAAGCGGGATTCCGGAACTGCCGACGCAGCGCCAGCCCGGGCTCAATTTCTCACTGTCGCCGAGGTGGCAAGCCTGATGCGGGTCAGCAAGATGACGGTCTACCGGCTGGTGCACAACGGCGAGTTGCCGGCGGTGCGGGTAGGCCGCTCCTTCCGGGTGCACGCGAAGGCCGTGCATGACCTGCTGGAGACGTCATTCTTCGACGCGGGCTGAGTGCTGCTTTCCATCCGCACCGGAACTACCGGTAAGGTGGCCGGGTCCGTCTGAGTGTCAAGCACCGGTAGAACGTAGGTAGCGGAGGTCATGGGTTCAGTCATCAAGAAGCGGCGTAAGCGCATGTCGAAAAAGAAGCACCGCAAACTGCTTCGTCGTACCCGCGTGCAGCGCAGGAAACTCGGCAAATAAACGCACCCCCGGACCCAACTCGCGGCATGCTCCACGGCGTGCCCGCAGTGACCGTCATCGATAGGCTTTCGCAATGAATTCGGCATCTGACGCCTCGGACCAGCCCAAGGCGGTCCTCGTCACGGGTGCCTGCCGATTCCTCGGTGGCTATCTGACCGCCAGGCTGGCCCAGAACACGGCGATCGACCGCGTGATCGCAGTAGATGCGATCGCGCCCAGCAAGGACTTGCTGCGCCGGATGGGGCGCGCGGAGTTCGTCCGCGCCGACATCCGGAATCCCTTCATTGCCAAGGTGATTCGCAACAACGATGTCGACACCGTGGTGCATGCCGCAGCAGCGTCGTATACGCCGCGGTCGGGCGGCCGAGCCGCGTTGAAGGAGCTCAACGTGATGGGCGCGATGCAGTTGCTCGCCGCTTGTCAGAAGGCTCCGTCCGTGCGCCGGGTGGTGTTGAAGTCGACGTCGGAGGTGTACGGCTCCAGCCCATACGACCCGGTGGTGTTCACCGAGGACTGCACCAGCCGACGTCCGCTCGGCAGCGGTTTCGCGCAGGACAGCTTGGACATTGAGGGATATGCGCGGGGCTTGGGCCGTCGGCGGCCCGACATCGCCGTCACGATCCTGCGCCTGGCGAACCTGATCGGGCCGGCGATGGACACCGCGCTGTCGCGGTACCTGGCCGGGCCGCTGGTGCCGACGGTGCTCGGCCGCGACGCCCGCTTGCAGTTGCTGCACGAGCAGGACGCGCTCGGCGTGCTGGAGCGCGGCACCATGGCCGGCAAGGCCGGCACGTTCAACGTAGGCGGCGACGGGATCATCATGATGTCGCAGGCGATCCGGCGTGCCGGACGAATCCCGTTGCCGGTGCCGGGATTCGGCGTGTTCGCGGTGGATTCGCTGCGTCGGCTCAACAAGTACACCGAGATCAATCGCGAGCAGTTGAACTATTTGAGCTACGGCAGGGTGATGGACACCACCCGGATGCACAAGAGTCTTGGTTTTAGCCCTAAATGGACTACTGTTGAGGCGTTCGATGACTATTTCCGCGGGCGGCATCTGACACCGATCATCGACCCGCGATGGGTGCGCTCACTGGAGAGTCGTGCCGTAGCCACTGCGCAGCGCTGGGGCAGATAGCCGACTGATCAGGTGGGAGAAGGTAGAAAAGTGGCGGGTGAACCCAAGGCTAAAGTGATTCCGCTCCATGCGAATCCGGGCCGCGGCGGCGCGCAGAGACGTGCCGGCCAGCGTGCCGACGCCCGCCGACATCCGTCGCTGCTTTCCGATGCGGAAGGTCGCGCTTCCGCGGAAGACATCGAGGCGGTCGTCCGCGAAATCGACGCCCGTCGTAAGGCCGTCTCAGATCCGACCGAGACGTCGGATGAGCCCAACGAACTGACCCTGAGGGTGGCCGCGGTGGCCGAGTTCGTGCGCCGTCGCTTGACCGGCGACTACACCGTGGACGAGTTCGGCTTCGATCCGCACTTCAACGACGCCCTTGTGATGCCGGTGCTTCGTGCGTTCTTCACGTCATGGTTTCGCGTCGAGGTCACCGGCATCGAGAATCTTCCCGACACCGGCGCAGCGCTGGTGGTGGCCAACCACGCCGGGGTGCTGCCGTTCGATGGGTTGATGGCCTCGGTGGCCGTGCACGACAAGCATCCGGCGCATCGATCGCTGCGACTGCTGGCCGCCGACCTGGTGTTCAACAGCCCGCTGCTTGGACAGGCCGCCCGCAGGTCCGGGCACACCATGGCGTGCACTGCCGACGCGCACCGACTGTTGTCAAAGGGCGAGCTGACGGCTGTGTTCCCCGAGGGGTACAAGGGACTGGGCAAGCGCTTCAAGGACCGCTACAAGCTGCAGCGGTTCGGTCGTGGTGGCTTCGTGTCAGCGGCGTTGCGTACCAAGGCGCCGATCATCCCCTGCTCGATCGTCGGCTCGGAGGAGATCTACCCGATGATCGGTGACGTGACGGTGCTCGCCCGGCTGTTCGGGCTGCCCTACTTCCCGATCACACCGCTCTTCCCGCTGGCCGGGCCGGTGGGAATGATCCCCCTGCCGTCGAAGTGGCACATCGAGTTCGGCGAACCCATTCCGACGGCCGATTACGACGACTCCGCACCGGAAGATCCCATGGTCACCTTCGAGTTGACCGACCACGTGCGCGAGACCATTCAGCAGACGCTGTATCGGCTGCTGGCGAACCGACGCAACACGTTCTTCGGCTAGGCGACTTAGCCTTCGCTTTCGGCTGGGGCCTCCGTGGGCGGGGTCTTGCCCAGCGCCTTCGCTATCGCCGCGTCCCGCCGGGCCGCGATCGCCGACGTCACCTCGTCGGCCTCGTTGTCGGTCTGGGCCTCGCCGATCATCGTGACGATGCTGGTGCAAACCGGCTTGCCCTCGGCGTCGGTCACCTCGCCGCGAATCTCGGTGATCACCGTGCCGTGCGACTCGATGACCGAGTCCAGGTAGGAGTCGAAGAACAACTTGTCGCCGGCCAGGATCGGCCGATGAAACTTCAGCTTCTGATCCCGGTGCAGCACCCTGGCCAGATTGATCGGGACGTCGAAGTTCTCGAAGATCTCCAGCTGAACCTTGCGGCCCGCGATCGTCAGGAACGTCAGCGACGCAATCAAGGCGGGATAACCCATGTCGCCGGCGACCTCTTCGCTGAAGTGCGCCGGGTGGTCGTCCTTGACCGCCTTGGCGAACTCGCGAATCTTTTCGCGGTCGACGACGAAATGGTCCGGGTACCGGTAGTGGGTCCCGATGATGTCTTCGGCGATGCTCATCTCAGGGCGTTTTCCTGCTCTCAGACGTGGTCAGCGGCGCGAGCCTATCAGCGATCCCTTCTGGGCCCCCGCGTAAGCAGGGACTGCCAGGCGCGGAGCCACCGTGGCGGTGCGACACCACCGCGGCCAACGCCCCGCCGGCCGCGCCCAGCGCCAGCGCAGACGGGACGCCGATCCGGGCCGCCTTGCGGGCAGTGCGGAAGTCGCGAATCTCCCACCCGCGTTTGCGAGCGAGCTCACGCAGCGCGGCGTCCGGATTGATCGCCACCGCCGTGCCGACCAGCGACAGCATCGGCACGTCGTTGATGCTGTCCGAGTAGGCGGCGCAGCGTTTGAGGTTGAGGCCCTCGCGGATCGCCAGCGACCTCACGGCGTGCGCCTTTCCGGTGCCGTGCAGGATGTCGCCGACAAGACGACCGGTGAACACGCCGTCCACCGATTCGGCGACCGTCCCGAGCGCGCCGGTGAAGCCCAGCCGCTTGGCCATCGTCGCAGCCAGCTCGTGCGGGGTGGCTGTGACGAGCCAGACCTGCTGGCCGGCGTCGATGTGCATCTGCGCGAGCGCCAGGGTGCCGGGCCAGATCTTGTCGGCGATGATCTCGTCGTAGATCTCCTCGCCGACCGCCATGAGCTCCGCCGTGGAACGCCCCTCGATGAACGCCAGCCCCTTTCGCCGTCCGGCCGCCACGTCGTCACTGCTCTCGCGCCCGGTCAGTTGAAACTTGGCCTGGGCGTAGCCGAAACGCAACAGATCGCC
The DNA here is from genome assembly GCA_963834955.1 of uncultured Actinomycetota bacterium. Classification (GTDB taxonomy): domain Bacteria; phylum Actinomycetota; class Actinomycetes; order Mycobacteriales; family Mycobacteriaceae; genus Mycobacterium. The sequence goes on along the minus strand of CAWIDX010000030.1, from coordinate 77,340 downwards.
GTACGTGACGTACTTGCGGGCAGCCAGGCCGCGGGCGAAGTGCACCAGCGACGAGCCATGGACCAAGGTGTTGTCGACGTCGAAGAACGCGGCGGCCGTCAGATCGAGCGGAGGGGGTGGCGGTGCCGCCGGTCGTTGCGGCTCGGCGATCTCGGCGGTGCGTGCCACGTCGGCGGCCAGGTCGGCGATGGCGGCCTCCGCGCTCGCCTCACCGGCGATGTCTTGCGACTCCGAGCTGTTCATCGACCCACCTCCTCTCCCGTCCCGGCCCGTTCAACCCTAAAGCGTGTCGAACAGCGGGGTTTTGTCGAGTCGTCTGCACCCGCAGCCTGAACCAGCGGATGCCCGAGAGGGGCGGTGCCGAACACACTCACCAGAGTTGTTCGACACGCTTTGGGACATACTGGCCGCGTGGAACCTCGTCGAGTGGTGTTGCTGACGCGCGACGGGTGCGGGACGTGTCAGCGAGCGTTCCGGCGGCTCACGGAGCTGGCCGAGGAGCTCGGGTTCGAACTTTCCCTCACGGACGTCGACGCCGAGGCCGCCGCCGGCCGGCCCGGGCTGCGCGCCGAGTTCGGCGACAGGCTGCCGGTGGTGCTACTCAATGGACGCGAGCACAGCTACTGGGAGGTCGACGAGCCGCGGCTGCGAGCCGATCTCGCCCGGACGCTTGGCGACACTTAACGGGCTCTACGCAGCTAAGCGTGGTAGGCGGCCTCGATAGTGGTGTCGGGGTGTGATGTGGCCAGGTGGCCACCCGAACATCCGCTGCGCCGCGACCTGCAAGGTTAACGGAAAGCGAACAACTCCCGACGCGTTGGGTTTGCAAAATGAATTCTTTCTGAATGGTTCGACAAGAGACCGCATCGAAAGTCAGACTCGCCTCCGTGACCCTTGACTTGTTCCTGTTGTTCATCGTGGTGATCACTGCGCTTGCCTTCGATTTCACCAACGGTTTCCACGACACCGGCAACGCGATGGCCCCGTCCATCGCCAGCGGCGCGCTGACGCCCAAGCAAGCCGTCTCGTTGTCGGCCGTCGCTGAACCTCGTCGGCGCGTTCCTGTCCACCGCGGTGGCCGCGACGATCGCCAAGGGTCTGGTCGACGCTCACCTGGTGACGCTGGAGCTGGTGTTCGCCGGCCTGGTGGGCGGCATCGTCTGGAACCTGCTGACCTGGCTGCTCGGCATCCCGTCGAGCTCGTCGCACGCGCTGATCGGCGGCATCGTCGGCGCGATGCTGGCCGCGGTCGGCGTGCACGGCGTGATCTGGCACGGACTGGTATCCAAGGTCATGCTTCCCGCGTTGCTGGCGCCGGCGATCGCCCTGCTGGTCGCCTCGGTGGGCACCTGGCTGGTCTACCGCATGACCCGGGGGGTGCCGGAGAAGCGCACGAACACCGGGTTCCGCTACGGCCAGATCGCGTCGGCGTCGCTGATCTCGCTCGCGCACGGCACCAATGACGCGCAGAAGACGATGGGCGTCATCTTCCTGGCGCTGATCTCCTACGGCGCCGCCAGCAGCACGGACACCATGCCGCCGCTGTGGGTCATTGTGGCGTGCGCGTTGGCGATGGCCGCCGGCACCTACCTCGGCGGCTGGCGGGTGATCCGCACGCTGGGCAAGGGCCTGGTCGAGATCAAATCGCCACAGGCCATGTCCGCCGACTCGTCCTCGGCGGCAATCATCTTGCTGTCCAGCCACTTCGGCTTCGCGCTGTCCACCACGCACGTCGCGACCGGCTCGATCCTGGGCAGCGGGGTCGGCAAGCCGGGCGCGCAGGTGCGCTGGGGTGTGGCGGGCAAGATGATGACCGCGTGGCTGAGCACGCTGCCGGCGGCGGGGCTCATCGGCGCGATCACCTACTACCTAGTCCACGGCGTCGGCGGCTACGCCGGCGCAGGAATCGGCTTCGGGCTGCTGATCGCCACGTCGGCCGGGATCTGGCTGAGGTCGCGTCGGGCGCCCATCACCCACGAGAACGTCAACCACGAATGGGAAGGCAACCTGACCGCGGGCACCCAGACATCTCTGCAACGGGAGGTCACGTCCGCCGAGCCGCATCAGGCACCCATCACCCACAACGGATGGGACGGCAACCTGACCGCAGACGCCGAGGAACCGTCGCGGCTTCAGGATGAGCTCACGGTTGCTGGGAAGGTTGAGGAGGTCACCCGATGAGTGCTTGGTTCAACTACGCGGCGGCGTTCAAGATCATGGTCGTCGGCCTGCTGGTCGGTGCCGGACTGCCGGCGCTGTTCGCGGTGGGTGTGCGCATCAACGCCGAAGGGGTCGGGGTGGTGCAGCACGGCGATGCGGTGGCACACCGCAACCCGCTGCTGATCGCGCTGAGCTGGCTGATCTTCGCCGCGGTGCTGGTGGCGGTGGTCGTCGGTGTGCTGTTCATCGCCCGCGACTTCATCGGTTTCCACACCGGCTGGTACATCCTCGGCGCCAAGCACAAGTAACATTCCGCGCCAAGCACAAGTAACATTCGGGGCGACCTGACCTTGCGGTGGTGGGGGCACCACGGTGTATGGAAGTTGATGGCCTGTGACTCGGTTCCTGACCTCGATCATCGAGTGGCTGCGTGCCGGCTACCCGGACGGGATTCCGCCGACGGATTACATCCCGATACTTGCGCTGCTGTCGCGGCGGCTGAGCACCGATGAGTTGAAGCTCGTCGCCGAGGAGTTGATGCAGCGCGACGAGTTCGACCACATCGACATCGGTGTGACGATCATGCAGTTCACCGACGAACTGCCGACGCCGGAGGACATCGAGCGGGTGCGCCAGAGGCTGGCCGCCAAGGGTTGGCCGCTGGACGAACTGCGGGACAGCGAGGACGTCGGATAGCCACGCTGGGTGCCCTCCACGTCCCGGCCTGCCCCGGAATTTGGTCGCCTAACCAACCAACGATTACCGTGGATACCGTGGTGATTCAGCCATGAGCGTGCTGCTTTTCGGGGTGTCGCATCGCAGCGCGCCGGTGCCCGTGCTCGAACAGCTCAGCAGCACGGACGAATCCGACCAGACGAAGATCGTCGACGCGGTGTTGCAATCGTCCTTGATCACCGAGGCGATGGTCTTGTCGACCTGCAACCGCGTCGAGGTGTACGCCGTCGTCGACGCCTTCCACGGCGGGCTGTCGGTGATAGGCCAGGTGCTCGCCGAGCACTCCGGCATGTCGCTGAACGATCTGACCAAGTACGCCTACGTCCGCTACGCGGAGGCGGCCGTCGAGCACCTGTTCGCCGTGGCAAGCGGCCTGGACTCCGCCGTCATCGGCGAGCAGCAGGTACTCGGACAGGTCCGGCGCGCCTACGCCACCGCCGAGGCCAACAACACCGCGGGACGCGTGCTGCACGAGCTGGCACAGCGCGCCCTGTCGGCGGGCAAACGCGTGCACACCGAAACCAGCATTGATGCGGCCGGCGCGTCTGTCGTCTCGGTCGCACTGGGCATGGCCGACAAGAAGTTGAACGGTCTTGCCGGGCGCACCGCGGTGGTGGTGGGCGCCGGCGCGATGGGCGCGCTGTCGGCCAAGCACCTGGCCCGCGCCGGCGTCGAAAAAGTCCATGTGGTCAACCGCTCGCTGCCGCGCGCGCGGCGGCTCGCGCACAGCATCCGCGACCTCGGGGTGACAGCCGACGCATCACCGCTCGATCGCCTACCGACCGTGCTGACGAAGGCCGACGTGGTCGTGTGCTGCACCGGCGCGGTGCGGCCGGTGGTGTCGTTGGCCGATGTGCACCGCGCCCTGGCGCTGGGCCGGGAGCCGCGTGAGCTGGTGATCTGCGACCTGGGCATGCCGCGAGACGTCGACCCGTCGGTCGCCGGGCTGCCGGGCGTTCGGGTCATCGACATGGACCGGATTCAGCGGGAGCCGTCGGCGCGAGCCGCGGCCTCCGACACCGAAGCTGCCCGCCGCATCGTCGCCGCGGAGGTGGCCAACTACCTCTCCTCGCAGCGGATGGCAGAGGTCACTCCCACCGTCACCGCGTTGCGCCAACGCGCCGCCGACGTCGTGGAGGCCGAGCTGTTGCGGTTGGAGCACCGGCTGCCGGGCCTGGACTTCGACCAGCGCGAAGAGGTCGCCCGGACCGTGCGACGCGTCGTCGACAAGCTGCTGCATGCCCCCACCGTGCGGGTCAAGCAGCTGGCCAGCGCGCCCGGCGGAGACACCTACGCGGAGGCGCTGCGCGAGCTGTTCGAACTCGATCCCCAGGCCGTCGAAGCCGTCGCGGCAGGCGAATTGCCGCTGCAGGCCATCGAGCTGCCGGAAACACCCAGGTAGCGCACGATGAGCGCTTGCGCGAAGAGCATAGGGCCCCGATGAGCGCTCGCGCGAAGAGCAACTAGGCGTGGGAATCAGGATCGGCACCCGGGGCAGCGCGTTGGCCACCACCCAGGCCGGTGCGATCAGGGACGCGCTTGTGGCACGCGGCCATGCCGCCGAGTTGGTGATCATCACCACCGAGGGCGACCGGTCCGACGCGCCGATCGCCGACCTCGGCGTCGGAGCGTTCACCGCCGCGCTGCGCGAGGCCATCGCCGACGAACGGGTCGACATGGCCGTGCACTCGTACAAAGATCTGCCGACCGCCGCCGATCCGCGGTTCGTCATCGCGGCCGTCCCGACCCGCGAGGACGCACGCGACGCGCTCGTGGCGCGCGACGGATTGACGCTGGGGGAGTTGCCGGTCGGGTCAGTCATCGGCACCTCAAGCCCGCGACGGGCCGCACAGCTTAGAGCATTGGGTCTCGGTTTGGAAATCCGCCCCCTTCGAGGCAACCTAGATACCAGGTTGAACAGGGTAAGCAGTGGTGATCTCGACGGCATCGTGGTGGCACGGGCCGGTCTGGCGCGACTCGGCCGCCTCGACGACGTCACCGAGACGCTGGAGCCGGTGCAGATGCTGCCCGCGCCGGCTCAAGGTGCGCTCGCGGTCGAGTGCCGCGCAGGCGACACCGAGCTCGCGGCGCTGTTGGCGGAGCTTGACGACGCCGATGCGCGCGCCGCGGTCACCGCGGAACGTGTCCTGCTCGCCGAACTGGAGGCGGGTTGCTCCGCACCGGTGGGTGCGATCGCGGAAGTGGTCGAGTCCATCGATGAGGACGGCCGAGTCTTCGAGGAGCTGTCGCTACGCAGCTGCGTGGCGACGACGGACGGGTCCGACGTGATCCGTGCGTCCGGCGTCGGATCGCCGGAGCGGGCCGCAGAGCTGGGCAGCTCGGTGGCCGCCGAGCTGTTCGAGCTGGGCGCCCGCGAGTTGATGGCACAACAGTGATGAGTGGAGAGAAAAACACATGACGCGAGGGCGGAAGGCAAAGCCAGGATGCGTCGTATTCGTCGGCTCGGGACCCGGCGATCCCGGCCTGCTGACCATACGCGCTCGCAACGTTCTGACCTGTGCCGAGGTGGTGTTCATCGACCCCGACGTGCCCGACGACGTGCGGGTACTGGTCGGGTCGAGCCTGCCCGAGGGACCCAAGCTCTCGTCACCGGATCCCGGCATTGTCGACGACACCGTTGACCCCAACCTGCCGCACGTGCCCGATGTCCGGCCCGCGCTGGGGGAGCCGGCCGAGGTGGCCAGGACCTTGGCGGCTGAGGCCCGCGCCGGCATCGACGTGGTGCGACTGGTGGCCGGCGACCCGCTGTCGGTGGACTCGGTGATCACCGAGGTGCTGGCCGTCGCCAAGACCGGGCTGCAGTTCGAAGTCATCCCCGGCCTGCCGTCCAGCACCGCCGTGCCCGCCTACGCGGGCCTGCCGCTGGGCTCCGCGCACACCGTGGCCGACGTGCGCGGTGACGTCGACTGGGCGGCGCTGGCCGCCGCCCCGGGGCCGCTGATCCTGCATGCCACGGCCGAGCATCTGCCGGATGCCGCACGCACGCTGATCGACTACGGGCTGACCGAGGCCACGCCGTGTGTGGTCACCGCCCACGGCACTACCTGTCGGCAACGGTCGATCGAGACCACGCTGGACGGGTTGGCGGACGCCACGCTCGGCGCGGGCCACCCGGCCGGCCCATCCCCCGCTGGCGCGGGGGCCCAGACCGGGCCGCTGGTCGTGACCATCGGCCGCACGGTGGCGAATCGGGCAAGGCTCAACTGGTGGGAGAGCCGCGCGCTGTACGGGTGGACGGTCTTGGTGCCGCGCACCAAGGATCAGGCCGGCGACATGAGCGAGCGGCTCGTCGCGCACGGCGCGCTGCCGATCGAGGTGCCCACCATTGCGGTCGAGCCGCCGCGCAGCCCTTCCCAGATGGAACGCGCGGTGAAGGGCCTGGTGGACGGGCGATTCCAGTGGGTGGTCTTCACCTCGACCAACGCGGTGCGCGCGGTGTGGGAAAAGTTCAAGGAGTTCGGCCTGGACGCTCGCGCGTTCTCCGGTGTCAAGATCGCCTGCGTCGGGCAGGCCACCGCCGATCGGGTGCGGGCGTTCGGGATCTCCCCGGAGCTGGTGCCTTCCGGCGAACAGTCGTCGCTGGGCCTGCTGGACGAGTTCCCGCCTTACGACGACGTTTTCGATCCGGTCAACCGCGTGCTGCTGCCGCGCGCCGACATCGCCACCGAGACGCTGGCCGAGGGCCTGCGGGAACGCGGCTGGGAGATCGAGGACGTCACCGCCTACCGCACGGTGCGGGCGGCGCCTCCGCCGGCGGCGACGCGGGAGATGATCAAGTCGGGTGGCTTCGACGCGGTCTGCTTCACATCGAGCTCTACCGTGCGCAACCTCGTCGGGATTGCCGGCAAGCCGCACCCACGCACCATCGTCGCCTGTATCGGGCCGAAGACCGCAGAGACCGCCGCGGAGTTCGGGCTGCGCGTCGATGTGCGGCCGGAAACCGCTGCGATCGGGCCGCTGGTCGACGCGCTCGCTGAACATGCCGCCCGGCTGCGGGCCGAGGGCGCGTTGCCCCCGCCGCGTAAGAAGAGCCGCAGGCGGTAGACGTGGCGTCTGAGCCTGATGCTCTTCGCCCAGAGCGGCTCATCGCTGCGCCACCGTCCCCGCCGCCTTCGGTCGACGCCGGCGTTGCGCCGTCTCGTCGCGCAGACCGACGTGGCGCCGCACCATCTCGTGCTGCCGATGTTCGTCGCCGACGGCATCGACGAGCCGCGTCCGATCGCATCGATGCCCGGCGTCGTACAGCACAGCCGGGACACGTTGCGGCAGGCCGCCGCCGACGCGGTAGCCGCGGGCGTGGGCGGGATCATGGTGTTCGGCGTTCCGCGCGAAGGCGATAAGGATCCGGTCGGGTCAGGCGGAACGGACCCCGACGGCATCCTGAACCGCGCGCTGCGAGACCTGCATGCCGATCTCGGTGCGGCGACGGTGCTGATGGCCGACACCTGCCTCGACGAGTTCACCGACCACGGTCATTGCGGGGTTCTCGACGCGGCGGGCCGGGTGGACAACGACACCACCCTGAAGCGATACGTCGAAATGGCGGTGGCACAGGCAGATTCGGGTGCACACGTGGTATCGCCGAGCGGCATGATGGACGGTCAGGTGGCCGCGATCCGCGACGGGCTCGACGCGGCCGGCCACACCGACGTCGTGATCCTGGCGTATGCGGCGAAGTTCGCCTCGGCGTTCTACGGCCCGTTCCGCGAGGCGGTGGCCTCCAGCTTGTCCGGCGACCGGCGCACCTACCAGCAGGAGCCCGGCAACTTCCGCGAGGCCGTCCACGAGATCAGCATCGACATCGACGAGGGCGCCGACATCGTGATGGTCAAGCCCGCGATGGCCTACCTCGACGTCGTGCGCGCCGCCGCCGACATCTCACCGGTACCCGTGGCCGCCTATCAGGTGTCGGGTGAGTACGCGATGATCAACGCCGCCGCGGCCAACGGCTGGATCGACGGTCGGGCGGCCGCGTTGGAGACGTTGACCAGCATTCGCCGGGCGGGCGCCGACATCGTCCTCACGTACTGGGCCGCCGAGGTCGCGGGCTGGCTCGGTTAAAAGGTGATGGACACTTCTTCATCTCCGTCGCCTCGCCCGGTCGACGTCGGCACCGGTTTCGCTCTGTGGCTGGTCGCCCTGCTGCTGTTGGTGATCGGCCAGGCTGTCGACACCGCGCTGACGCCGACCAAGGCGGCGCCATTCCTCGTCTACGCGTTCACCGCGTTGTTCCTGCTCGTGCTGAGCTCGGTCGTCGTGGTGTTCCTGTTCCTGTTACGGCAGGGCTACCGCTGGGCGCGCACCGTATTGACCGGCGGCGGCGTCGCCTCGGTGGTGTACGTGGCGACCAGCCTGTTCACGATCAACCGCGGCAGCGTCGCGGCGGTGACCTACGCCGTGACCGCGATCATCGGCTCGGTGTTGATCATTGGCGGCGTGTATCTGCTGCACCGCAAGGACGCTCACGCATTTTTTACCCGTTAGGCTGGCCGGACTATGACGACAGCTCCACCCCGTCCGCGCATTGTCGATCTGGCGTTTTGGTCGTGGATCGTATCGACGGCGTTGCTCGTCGTTGGTGGAGTGTTGTCAGCGACGACCGGCTTTCGCATTGCACGCGGCCAAGTGCCCGACAACGTCACCGACGAGCAGTTGCGGACCTTTCTGATGTTCTACCGCGGCCTGGGCTGGATCTGCGTGCTGCTGGGTGTGGCGATTGGCTACCTCGCGTACCGGACGTATCACGGCGACAGGCGGTTTCGCCGGGCCGCGGTGGCGTTATCGTTGGCGTCCGTCGCGGTGCTGGGTTTCTGCGCTCTGCTGGTGGTGCCGCCTCATCCATTTGCGCTGCTGGCAGCGGTTGCCCTGCTGGTCGCGGCGGGGCTCGTCACCCGTGATTCCGCGATCGCGTGGTTCGGCAGCATGCATCCTCAGGAGGCCACCGGTGACTGACGCTCGACCCTCCGAGCCGCCCGAGGAACCGTTGTTCGCCGAGAACGGTTCCAGCTGGTATTGGCTGCTCGCCGGCCCGATTGGTGGGCTGATGTGGCTGGGAATCGAGATCAACGCCGGTATCGGCCCGCAACCGGTCGTGCCGCTGATGTTCACGGTGCTGGTGTCGGGATTCCTGGCGATTCAGATCAAGGCGGCGCGGATCCACACGTCGGTCGAGCTCACCCGAGAGACGCTGCGTCAGGGCACCGAGACCATCGACGTGGACAGCATCCTGCACCTGTACCCCGAACCCGACGTCTCCGCCGGTGCCAAGCCGCCGAAGTGGCAGTCCGCCAGGGCGCTTGGCGAGCTGACGGGCGTTCCCCGGGGGCGCACAGGCATTGGGCTGAAACTCACGGGGGACCGGCTGGCCCAGGCGTGGGCCCGGCGCCATCGCGACCTGCGGGCGGCGCTCATCAAACTTCTGGACGAGCGCCGGAGCGCCGCGACGTGAGCGCGCGTGTCCGCGCAGCCGTTGAGTTGGTGCTGGCGGCTGCGGCGGCGGTCGGCTGCGTCGCATGCTGGCTGCTGTCACAATCGACGGTCGACAACGCGCCGATCGCCGACGGGCAGCCGGCCACCGTTTCGGTCATGTTCTACGCGCCGACGCTGGCCCTCGCGTTCATCCTGCTCACGCTGGCCGGCGTCCTGGCGGTCGTCGGCATCGCCCGCTGGCGTTCCTCTGCGCCGAGATAGCAGCCAGGGTCGTGGGTACGGCTGTTTTCACAGCCCCCGGTGCTATCTCGAGCGTCGCGCTGCGCCGAACTCGGCCAAGGGATGCCCATCGTCGGCGCCCAGCCGGCCCAAAGGCGCTGGATGGGGTTGGCGACGTGCCGGTTGAAGCGGGCGAGCCATTGCGGGAGTTGCATCGCGACGATCAAACTCGTATGCCATGGCCTACCTCAAGCCGCCGTGGTTCACCGTCAAGCTCTTCAATCGCTTCACGATGGCCACCGGCGTCAGCAACACCGAGACACTGACCGTCACCAAGCGGGGCACCAAGGAGCCCCAGAAGATTCCCGTCATCAGCATCGATGTTGGCGGCACCACGTACCTCGTCTCCACGCGAGGCGAGTCGCAATGGGTGAAGAACATCCGGGCCAACCCGAACGTCAGCCTCACCAACAAGTCGGGCACCACCGACTACGTCGCCCGCGAGATCGGCGTGCAAGACCGCCAGGCGATTCTGACCGCGTACCGGGCCAAGCTGGGACGGATGGTCGAGGGCTACTTCCGCCAACTGCCCGGCGATGCCGACCACCCGGTGTTCTCGCTGAGTGCCCCCTGACCCCGCGAGTGGGAACTGTTTGCACGGAGTGAGCCGTGGCCGTGGCGCTACTGCGGCGTGTCGCCGCACTGGCCTCTCACTGAAGCCAGGACTTCTCACTCGGCGCCGCAGCCCTACTGGCGGAGCCCTCGAACTACGTGGTCTGACTCCGTGTCGGATGACTTCGCGAAGAACTACGTGCGCTGCCGGGTGGAGGGCCGGTTCGGGGTGAGCGTGAACCAGCCTGGCGCGTGCGTGAAGGTCAGCACCCAGGCGTAGACCTGGTCCCCGCGGGTTGGGTGTCACTCCTCCCCGGTCCGCGGGGCCATCAGGGCGCGCCGTTCGAGACCACGAACTTGCGACCGCGCCAGCGAACTCTCGCTACCATCGGCGCATGGCAGCAGCACCGTCACGGCCGCCCGGCTGGCGTGGCAGGTTCACGATCAACTACGGGCGTCTGGCGGTGTTCTCATTTGGTGCGACGTTGTTGTTCGGCCTCTGGCTATGGGCCATCAACCCCGGGGGTCCCCCAAAGCTCGCGATTCTATGGATGTCGTGGGGCGGGATGTGGACTCTCATTTGGACCGCCTTCGCGATTAACCACACGATAAAGGCGAGGCGACGATAAGACGCCTACCTCCCTGCCGACGTCGACGTTCCGCCTGCCGGCACGCCGGCGCGCGGCACCCCGGGTTGAGGCAGCGGTTCACGCAACTTACTGCGGGCCAGGGCCGAGGGCCGTTACGGCACAAGCGTTTACAGCCCGCTAGGTGTGGTGACTGCCGATCTGACGGCCTAAGAGGTCAGTGTTCATCATCGGGTGGAATCCACCGCAGTATCTTGCGGCCGTGGTTCACGCTCGCCGACCACGGATAGTCGAGATCGCCGCCGGGGCGTAGGTGAGCAGTGCGCCGGTAGTGTCGGTCATGGTGGCGGGTCCTCCCGGTGTCGTGTGGGACGTAGCGGACTGTCGAATAATCGTCGGTACAACGCTCTCGAGCGGCCAGGTAATCTAGCTGTCCGCACAGCGCAACCGGTGCTCCTACACCCTGTAGTCGACGACTGGGTGTCGGCTGGGACACTGGGAACCATGCGCTGCGGTGATGAGATGGCGGATTCGTGCGCTGAGTCCGTTCGGCCGTCTGCGCCGATGTCCGCCCAGCTGTTCACGAACGCCTGCGCCGTCATCCCCGGTGGTGTGAACTCGCCGGTGCGCGCGTTCAACTCAGTCGGCGGCACCCCACGGTTCATCACCTCTGCGCAGGGCTGCTGGCTCACCGACGCCGACGGCAATGGCTACGTCGATTTGGTGTGCTCGTGGGGACCGATGATTCTCGGCCACGCCCACCCCGCCGTCGTCGAGGCCGTGCAGCGTGCCGCCGCGAACGGACTGTCGTTCGGTGCGCCGACCGAGGCCGAGACCGAGCTTGCGGCCGAAATCAGACGCCGGGTCGCGCCCGCCGAGCGGGTGCGACTGGTCAACTCCGGAACCGAGGCGACGATGAGCGCCGTGCGGTTGGCACGCGGGTTCACCGGCCGGCCCAAGGTCGTCAAGTTCGCCGGCTGCTACCACGGCCACGTCGACGCGCTGCTGGCCGACGCCGGATCCGGGGTGGCCACACTGGGTCTGCCGTCCTCGCCGGGTGTCACCGGCGCCACCGCCGCTGACACCATCGTGCTGCCGTACAACGATGTGGGCGCGGTCGAGCGTGCCTTCGACAGGTTCGGCCCCCAAATCGCTGCGATCATCACCGAGGCCTGCCCCGGCAACATGGGCACCGTCGCGCCGGAGGCCGGCTACAACGAGGCGCTGCGGCACATCACCTCCGACGCCGGCGCACTGCTGATCAGCGACGAGGTGATGACCGGATTCCGGGTCCACCCATCCGGCTGGTACGGGCTGGAACGGGTCGCGGCCGACTTGTACACCTTCGGCAAGGTGATGAGCGGAGGCCTGCCGGCGGCCGCATTCGGTGGGCGCCGCGACGTGATGGAGAAGCTGGCCCCGCTCGGGCCGGTGTATCAGGCCGGCACCCTGTCGGGGAACCCGGTGGCGGTCGCGGCGGGCTTGGCCACGTTGCGGGAGGCCGACGACGCCGTCTACGACGCGCTCAACCGCAACGCCGACCGCATCGTCGATCTGCTTCACACCGCTCTCGCCAAAGCCAGTGTCCCGCACGCGATTCCGCGGGCCGGCAACTTCTTCTCGGTGTTCTTCGGCGACCGCCCGGTCAACGACTTCGCCTCGGCGCGGGCCAGCCAGACGTGGCGTTACCCAGCGTTCTTTCACGCCTTGCTGGAGGGCGGCGTATACCCACCGCCCAGCCCGTTCGAAACGTGGTTCGTCTCAGCCGCTCTCGACGACGACGCATTCGACCGCATCGAGGCCGCGCTCCCGGCGGCCGCTGAGGCGGCCAACAGGGCTCCCAGGCCGGAGTCGTGATGGCGGGACAGGGCGAAACCACGACAGTGCACATGATGCGGCACGGCGAGGTCTACAACCCCGACCGCATCCTCTACGGCAGGCTGCCGGGGTTCCGGCTGTCCGAAAGGGGCCGGGCACAGGCGGAGGCCGTTGCCGACGCGCTGGCCGACCACGACATCGTGCTGGTGGTTACCTCGCCGTTGCAGCGGGCGCAGGAGACAGCGGCGCCGATCGCCGCCCGCCACGGCCTGGAGGTGGTGACCGATCCGGACCTGATCGAGTCGCTGAACGTGTTTGAGGGAAAACGTGTTTCGCCGGGTGACGGAGCCTTGCGCGACCCGCGGAACTGGTGGCATCTGCGCAACATCTTCACCCCGTCATGGGGCGAACCGTACGAGGAGGTCGCCACCCGGATGATGACCGCGATCGATAAGGCGCGCGCGAAAGCGGCCGGCCACGAAGCGGTCTGCGTCAGCCACCAACTGCCGGTGTGGACGCTGCGGCGGCACTTGGAAGGCAAACGTTTGTGGCACGACCCGCGCCGCCGCCTATGCGAGCTGGCGTCGCTCACCTCGCTCACCTTCGACGGCGACACCCTCGCGAAGATCGAATACTCCGAGCCGGCGGTGCCTTGATCGATGCGGTACATCGTCGCCATCGTGGCTACGGCAGCAGTATTGCTGACCGGCTGCAGCGTCGGCGACGATGCCGTCGCGCAGGGCGGCACCTTCGAGTTCGTCGCACCCGGCGGCAAGACCGACATCTTCTACGACCCACCCGAAAGTCGCGGCAAACCAGGGCAGTTGGCGGGCCCCGACCTGATGGACCCGTCGAAAACGCTGTCGCTTGACGACTTCGCCGGCAAGGTCGTCGTCGTCAACGTCTGGGGGCAGTGGTGCGGTCCGTGCCGGGCTGAAATCACTCAGCTGCAACAGGTCTACGACGCCACCCGCAAGGACGACGTCGCCTTTCTCGGCATCGATGTGCGCGACAACAACCGCGACGCCGCCCGCGACTTCATCATCGACCGGCGCATCACGTTCCCGTCCATCTACGACCCGGCGATGCGCACGATGATTGCCTTCGGCGGCAAGTATCCGACCACCGTGATTCCGTCGACGATCGTGCTCGACCGCCAACATCGGGTCGCGGCGGTCTTCCTGCGCGAGCTCCTCGCCGAAGACCTGCTGCCCGTCGTTTCGCGGTTGGCGGCCGAGCAACCGAGTCGTTCGGGCCCGCAATGAGTGACTTCACCGAGCTTGCGACCGCCGGTCCGCTGCTGCTGGCGCTCGGGCTATGCGTGCTGGCCGGGTTGGTGTCGTTCGCCTCGCCGTGCGTGGTGCCGTTGGTGCCGGGCTATGTGTCTTACCTCGCCGCGGTGGTCGGCGAAGACTCGACTGACGGTCGCGGGCGGGTGGCGGTCCGCACGGCGAGGTGGCGGGTTGCGGGGTCGGCCATGCTCTTCGTCGCGGGATTCACCGCGGTGTTCGTATTGGGCACCGTCGCGGTGCTGGGCATGACGACGACGTTGATCACGAATCAGGTTCTGCTGCAACGGATCGGCGGTGTGCTGACGATCGTCATGGGCCTGGTTTTCGTGGGGTTCATCCCGCTGCTGCAGCGGCAGGCGCGTTTCGCGCCGCGGCAGGTGTCGACGCTGGCTGGGGCGCCGCTGCTGGGTGCGGTCTTCGCGTTGGGTTGGACGCCGTGCCTGGGACCGACGCTCACCGGCGTCATCGCGGTGGCGTCGGCCACCGACGGCGCCAGCGTCGCGCGGGGCGTGGCGCTCGTCGTCGCCTACTGCCTCGGGTTGGGAATTCCGTTCGTGTTGTTGGCATTCGGGTCGGCGGGCGCCGTCCAGGGACTTGGGTGGCTGCGGCGGCACACCCGCGCGATCCAGATCGTCGGCGGGGTGCTGCTGATCCTCGTCGGCCTCGCGCTGGTGACCGGCGTGTGGAACGACTTCATCGCGTGGGTGCGCGACGCCTTCGTCTCCGACGTGAGGTTGCCGATTTGAGGTTCCTGCAACGTCTTTCGGGCCAGCTTCGCGCTTGGCTTCGCAACACTTGGCGCACTCTCACGTCGATGGGCACCGCGCTGGTGCTGCTCTTCCTGCTCGCCCTCGGCGCGGTACCGGGGGCGTTACTGCCGCAGCGCAACCTCAACGAGAGCAAGGTCGAGCAGTACATCGCCGAGCACCCGGCCATCGGGCCGTGGCTGGATCGACTGCAGGCCTTTGACGTGTTTTCGAGTTCCTGGTTCACCGCCATCTACGCGCTGCTGTTCATCTCGCTCGTTGGCTGTTTGGTGCCGCGGATGATCGAGCATGTCCGCAGCCTGCGAGCCACTCCCGTGGCGGCCCCGCGCAACCTGGGCCGGCTCCCCAAGCACCAGGAGCGGAACCTGTCGGCGGTGCCGACGGACCTGGCGGCGACGGTCTCTGACCGCTTGCGGGGTTGGCGCCGGGTCACGCGCCCCAGGGCGGACAGCGTAGAGGTCACAGAGATATCCGCGGAGAAGGGCTATCTTCGCGAGTTCGGCAACCTCGTCTTCCACTTCTCGCTGCTGGGTCTGCTGGTGGCGGTCGCGGTCGGCAAGCTCTTCGGTTACGAGGGCAGCGTCATCGTCATCGCCGACGGCGGGCCGGGATTCTGCACGGCCTCCCCGGCCGCGTTCGACTCGTTTCGCGCCGGCAACACCGTCGACGGCACGTCACTGAATCCGATGTGCGTGCGGGTCAACGGTTTTGATGCCAACTACCTGCCGTCGGGGCAGGCCACGTCGTTCACCGCGGACATCGAATACCAGGCCGGCGACGACCTGGCCGCGGGCACGTGGCGGCCGTACGAGCTCAAGGTCAACGAGCCGCTGAGGGTCGGCGGCGATCGGGTGTACCTGCAAGGGCACGGTTACGCACCGACGTTCACGGTGATCTTTCCCGACGGGCAGGTGCGCACCTCGACAGTGCAGTGGCTGCCGAACAACCTGATCACGATGCTTTCGTCGGGCGTGGTGCGCTTCGACCCACCGGCGGGGACATATCCGGATCCCAGCGAGCGTCGCAAGAACCAGATCGCCATCCAAGGTCTCTTCGCGCCCACCGAGCAGCTGGACGGGACGCTGCTGTCGTCGAGCTTCCCGGCGCTGCGCAACCCCGCTGTCGCCGTCGACATCTACCGCGGTGACACCGGGCTGGACACCGGCCGACCGCAGTCGCTGTTCGGCCTGGACCCGCGGTTGATCGACCAGGGTCGGCTGACGCGGGAAGCGCGGGTCAATCTGCGCGTCGGCCAGGAGACGCGGCTCGACGATGGCACGGTGGTCCGGTTCGACGGCGCGGTGCCGTTTGTGAATCTGCAGGTGTCGCACGACCCCGCGCAGCTGTGGGTCCTGGTGTTCGCATTGACGATGATGGCCGGCCTGCTGGTGTCGCTGATCGTGCGGCGGCGGCGAATCTGGGTGCGGATCGCTCCGTCGGAGGTCCCCGGTACGGTGAACGTCGAGGTCGGAGGCCTGGCGCGCACCGACAACTCGGGCTGGGGTGAGGAGTTCGAGCGGCTGTGCGACCGGCTGCTGGCCGGATTCGAGACACCAACGGCCCAACGCGCCGCGATGGCGGGAAGCGAAAGGTGACATGAGGCCGAAATGAACACCGGACATGTCGACATCGGGCTGGCCCGATACTCCGACTGGGCATTCACCTCGTCGGTCATCGTGCTCGTCGTGGCGCTGCTGCTGCTGGCCGTCGAGCTGGCGTACAGCAGAAGCCGTTCCCGTGAGGAACGCGAGTCCCCCGCGAGCGGGTGGTACCCCCACGTTGCAGTCGCAGTCGGCGCCGACAGCGTGACCCCGGGCGTCGTCGCCGCCGCACCGCGTCGTCCGCTCGACGAGCGGGTCGGCAAGGGGGGCCTCGCGCTGGTCTACGTCGGCATCGGGATGCTGCTTGCCTGCATTGTGCTGCGCGGGGTGGCCACCGCGCGGGCGCCGTGGGGCAACATGTACGAGTTCATCAACCTGACATGCCTGTCGGGTCTGGTCGCCGCCGCGATCGTGTTGCGCCGTCCGCGGTACCGCACGCTGTGGGTTTTCGTGCTCGTGCCGGTGCTGATTCTGCTCACCGTGTCGGGCCGATGGCTGTACACCAACGCCGCGCCCGTGATGCCGGCACTGCAGTCGTACTGGTTGCCTATCCATGTTTCGGTGGTCAGCCTCGGCTCGGGAGTGTTCCTGGTCGCCGGAGTCGCGAGCATCTTGTTCCTGTTCAAAATGTCGCAGGAGCGGCCCGCCTCGGAAGACCGAGTCAAGGGCGTCGTCGCGCGCATCGTCGCTCAGTTGCCCGATGCCCAGACTCTGGACCGCATTGCTTATCGCACAACGATCTTCGCGTTTCCGGTCTTCGGGTTCGGAGTGATCTTCGGCGCCATCTGGGCCGAAGAGGCGTGGGGCCGCTACTGGGGCTGGGATCCCAAGGAAACCGTGGCGTTCATCGCGTGGGTGATCTACGCCGCCTATCTGCACGCGAGGTCGACGGCCGGCTGGCGGGACAATAAGGCGGCGTGGATCAATGTCGCCGGGTTTGCTGCCATGGTGTTCAACCTGTTTTTTATCAATCTCGTGACCGTAGGCCTGCATTCGTATGCGGGGGTGGGATAACCGCTGCGCTATGGTCGTGCGGGTACAACGATCGAACGTAGGGGGACGACGCGCGTGTCAGAAGGTTTCGGCCCCGGCGGGCAGCAGCGAAACGACCCGGATGTCGACAGCGGGGGGCTGGGGGCAGCCGCGGCTAGTGAGGGAGAGCGCCGGGGGCACTCCCCCGCAAGCGGGAGGGACCCCCACCCGCCCGAAGGGCAGGGGGACGACCTGGGGGATCGGACCGGCGGGCGGGAGCGCAGGCACCCGCCCGAAGGGCAGGGGGACGACCTGGGGGATCGGACCGACTCGGATTTCGACACAGTCGCCTTCCGGGCGCAGCAGCGCTTCAGCGACCCGACCCGCGGACCAGGGGCACCACCCACTGGAATGGGCGAGCGAGGCGGCCCAGTAGGACCGCCCGGCAACGACTGGGATTTCGACGCGGGCCGCCATGCCCAACCACCGCCGGAATGGACCGCGGCCACTCCGCCGATCGGGATCCCGCAGCAGCCGGCTAATGCGAAATGGCCGTCACCTGCCGCGCCACCTAGCTCGAAGGACCTGTCGGCCGCCTCGCTGCTGCGGCAGAGCAAGCCGCCGCCGCCGGCCGGCTGGCGCAAGTGGCTGTATCTGGCGTCGTTCAATCTGGTCAACGTCGGTGAAGGTCCGCGCGTCAGGCAGCACAACGACCTGCTGGCGCAGGTGGACCGGCCGCTGCAGGGCTGCTATCGAATCGCGTTGCTGAGCTTGAAGGGCGGCGTCGGAAAGACCACCATTACCGCCGCGTTGGGGGGGACGTTCGCGTCGATCCGAGGTGACCGGGTGGTCGCCGTCGACGCCAACCCCGACCGCGGCACGCTGAGTCAGAAGGTCCCGTTGGAAACGCCGGCGACCGTGCGTCATCTGCTGCGAGACGCGGAGGGCATCCAGCGTTACAGCGACGTGCGCAGCTACACCTCGCAGGCCCCGAGCCGGCTTGAGGTGCTGGCGTCGGAAAGCGACCCCGCGGTGTCGGAGGCGTTCAGCGCCGAGGACTACACCCGCACGTTGGACATCCTCGAGCGCTTCTACAGCCTGGTGCTCACCGATTGCGGCCCGGGTTTGATGCATTCGGCCATGGCGGCGGTGCTCGCGAGGGCCGACATGCTGATCGTCATGAGTTCGGGGTCCGTCGACGGCGCCCGCAGCGCCTCAGCCACGCTGGACTGGCTCGATGCGCACGGCCATCAGGACATGGTGCAAAAGTCGATCGCGGTGATCAACGCCGTGCGGCCGCGCTCGGGCAAGGTCGACATGCAAAAGGTCGTCGACCACTTCAGCCGGCGGTGCCGCGCCGTGCGGGTGGTGCCCTTCGACCCGCATCTGGAAGAGGGCGCGGAGGTCAGCCTGGATCGACTCAGCCGCGAAACACGCGACGCGTTGATCGAGTTGGCTGCCGTGGTCGCTGACGACTTCCCCGGCGGTCCGGATAGGCGCGACTCGTTCGTCTGATCGCTATGGCTGCTGGGCGTCCTTCGGGTTCTCGGGCCCGCGGCTGATTCGCCAAAGGAACTCCGGATCGTCATCAGGACCGATCACACGCTTTGTGGGACGGGCCTCGTGGGCGCGCATCATCCGCCAGCCGACGTAGATCAGGCCGGCTAGAACAAGCAAAATGAGCAGGTAAGCCACGCGACAACCTCCTAAGCCTTGAATATACGCGCGTGGGTAGGCTCGGGCGCGTGCCGGAGAAGCCGACTGGCGGGCGCATGGTCCGAGACGTGGCGGTGTACGCCATCGCGCGGATCTTGCTGGTCGCCGCACTGGCCGCGGCGATCTACGGCATCGCCCTGCTTTTCGGTGTCGACGACTTCCCGATCTACATCGCGCTGGCCTTCGCGATCGTGATCGCGCTGCCGCTGGGCATCTGGATCTTCACGCCGCTGCGGCGGCGGGCCACCGCGAGCATCGCGGCCTTCGACGAGCGCCGCCGCCGCGATCGCGAACAGCTGCAGGCGCGGTTGCGCGGTGAGGATTCCGCCTGAGTAGTCGGCCTGAGACTCCGACAAGAATCCGTTAAGAATCCATCAAGGTCGCTGTCCGACGCTGGTGTCACAACAAACAACCCTCCCTGACACCAACGAAGGAGACCACAATGTTCACCACCCAGCGATTCGCCAAGCTCGCCGGCACCGCCCTCATCGGGGCAGGCCTCACCATCGGCGCGCTCGCCACCGCGGGTACCGCCTCCGCCGGTGCGGTCGACGACGACTTCCTGTCGGAGCTCACCGCCGCCGGTATCGGCTTCGACAACCCCGCCGCCGTCGTTGACGACGCCTACATCGTGTGCGATGAGATCGATCAGGGCGTGTCGCCGTACGACATCCGCGACGAAATCCTGTCGAACAGTGACTTGACCGTTGATCAGGCCAACGTGTTCGTGGTCGCGTCGGTCGAGCACTACTGCCCCGAGTTCCTCTGACCCTCCCCCAACGGAAGCCCCCACATCCCCACCGTGTGGGGGCTTCCGGCTGTCTCGACACTCGGAGGGTGACTGGCTCGACACCGAACCGACCCCGCCGTCGCTTGAGGTGGAGGCCACGAATGCACTCCACCGCCTCGCCCGACGGAGGATGGCAGCTCCGAGCTGAATTGGGTTGTGGCGGAATAACTTCCAAGTGTGCCTTGTCAGCGCGCCAGCGCGAGTGCCGACGCGACGGCGACCGACCACACCAGCAACGTCAGCCCCGTGTCGCGCAGCACCGGGATCAGCTCACGACCGTCGCGGCCCCGTCGCACCGGGGTGGCCGCTCGCACCGCCAGCGGCGCGGCAATCAGGCCCGCCAAGCACCACGGTGTCGCGAGCACCAGGACCACCGTCAGCAACCCGGCGAGACCGAGCAGCGCCTGGTAAAGCAGCCGGGTGCGACCGTCGCCCAGACGAACGGCCAGCGTCATCTTTCCGGCGCGGGCATCGGTGGGAATGTCGCGCAGGTTGTTGGCAACCAGCACGGCCGACGACAGCGCACCCGTCGCCACCGCCAGCGTCAGCCCCACCCAGTCCACCCGCAGCGCCTGCACGTACTGCGTGCCGAGGACCGCGACCAGCCCGAAGAACACGAACACCGCCACCTCGCCGAAGCCGCGATAGCCGTAGGGCCGCGAGCCGCCGGTGTAGAACCAGGCAGCCGCCAGGCACACCACGCCGACGGCGATCAGCCACGGCGCACTGCGCAGCGCCAGAACCACGCCCGCGATGGCCGCGATCGCGAGACTCACGGCAGCGGCGAGCAACACCGTGCGCGGCGCGGCCAACCGGGAACCGACCAGCCGCAGCGGGCCGGCCCGTTCGTCGTCGGTGCCGCGGATCCCGTCGGAATAGTCATTGGCGTAGTTCACCCCAATGATCATGGCGACGGCCACGAGCAGCGCGAGCAGCGCCTTCCACCACACCGCGGCATGCAGCCACGCCGCCGCGCCGGTGCCGGCGATCACCGGCGCCACCGCGTTGGGCAGCGTGCGGGGCCGGGCACCGTCCACCCACTGCGCGAAGCTGGCCACGCGGCAATCGTTTCATGATCCTGATGGCCCAGAATGGTCGCCATGCTCGGGGTCATCGGCGGCAGCGGCTTCTACACGTTCTTCGACGAGGACGCCCGCAGCGTGGAGGTCGACACCCCCTACGGCGAGCCGAGCGCGCCGATCACGGTCGGACGGGTAGGCCGCCACGACGTCGCGTTCCTGCCACGCCACGGCGTCAAGCACGAATACGCCCCGCACACCGTGCCGTACCGCGCCAACATGTGGGCGCTGCGGTCGCTGGGTGTGCGCCGCATCTTCGGGCCGTGCGCCGTCGGCAGCCTCACCCCCGAGCTAGGTCCCGGCGCGATGGTGGTGCCCGACCAACTCGTCGACCGCACCGCTGGGCGGGACGGCCACCTACTTCGACTCCGGTGGCGTGCACGTCGCGTTCGCGGACCCGTACTGCCCGACGCTTCGGGCCGCCGCGCTCGCCCCTGGCGTGGTCGACGGCGGGACGATGGTGGTGGTGCAGGGGCCGCGGTTTTCCACCCGCGCGGAGAGCCAGTGGTACGCCCGGCAGGGCTTCACGCTGGTCAACATGACCGGGTACCCCGAGGCCGTCCTGGCCCGTGAACTCGAAATATGTTACGCAGCAATCGCTTTGGTGACAGATCTGGATGCCGGGATCGAGACCGGAGCGGGCGTCAGTGCTGTTGATGTGTTCGCCGAGTTCAAACGCAACCTCGGGCCGTTCAAGCAGGTCGTGCTCGACGCGATCGATAGCGTGACCGCCGAACGCACCTGCGCGCATTGTCTGCCGCACGAAGGCGTCACGCTGCCGATCGAGCTGCCGTGAAGGTGCTGCTCACCGGCGCGGCCGGTTTCATCGGCCAGCGCATCGCCACTGCGCTTGCCGGCGAGGGCCATGACGTCGTCGGTATCGACCTGATGCTGCCCGCCGCGCACGGCCCGGGCAGCCAGCCGCCGCCGGGCTGCCAGCCGTGTCGACGTCGCCGACGCCGACGCGCTGGCACGGATCCTCGACGGTGTGGACGTGGTCTGCCATCAGGCCGCGATGGTCGGCGCCGGCGTCGACCCGTCCGACGCCCCGGCCTACGGCAGGCACAACGACTACGCGACGACGGTGCTACTGGCCCGGATGTTCGAGATCGGGTGTCGACGGCTGGTGCTGGCGTCGTCGATGGTGGTGTACGGCCAGGGCCGTTACGAATGCCCCGTTCACGGGCCGGTCGACCCGCCGCCACGGCGACATGACGACCTCGACGCCGGCATCTTCGAACACCGCTGCCCGGTAGGTGGAGAAGTTCTGTCCTGGCGGCTTGTCGATGAGGACGCCCCGCTGCGCCCGCGCAGCCTGTACGCAGCCAGCAAGGTCGCGCAGGAGCATTACGCGCTGGCTTGGAGCGACGCCGTCGGAGGCTCCGTCATGGCGCTGCGCTATCACAACGTGTACGGGCCCGGCATGCCGCGCGACACTCCCTACTCCGGTGTGGCCGCGATCTTCCGGTCCGCACTCGAAAAGGGCGAACCGCCAAAGGTTTTCGAAGATGGCGGGCAGATGCGCGATTTCGTTCACGTCGACGACGTCGCCGTCGCCAACGTGGCGGCCATCCACCGTGACGAGCCCGGCTTCGTCGCGGTCAATGTGTGCTCAGGCCAACCCGTCTCGATCCTGCAGGTGGCCGAACAGCTTTCCGTCGCCGGCGGCGGCGCGACGCCGCTAGTCACCGGGCAGTACCGCAGCGGAGATGTTCGCCACATTGTCGCCGATCCGGCCCGTGCCCAGGAGGTCCTCGGGTTCACCGCGAAGGTCGACCCGCTAACGGGTCTACGGGAGTTCGCCAGTGCGCCGCTTCGAGATTGAGGCAAAGCGGCGGAAAACCTTGGTCGCCGTCGTTATCCTCGCGCTCGTGGCGAACGGACTGGTCGCGTTGCTGTGGTCACAACAGCGGCGCCTGATCTACTTCCCGTCGCGCGGTCCCGTGCCGCCGGCGGCGAGCGTGCTGAGAGGCGGGCAGGACGTCGTGCTCGAGACAGCCGATGGGCTGCGGCTTGGTGCCTGGTATTTACCCGCAGCCGGCAGGGGCCCGGCGGTACTGGTGTGCAACGGCAACGGCGGCGACCGCACCGGCCGTGCGCCGCTGGCCGCCGCGCTGCACCGCGCCGGCTTCTCGGTGTTGCTCTTCGACTATCGGGGCTACGGCGAGAACCCTGGCCGCCCGACCGAGGACGGCCTGGCTCTCGACGCAGCCGCGGCGCGGGACTGGCTGGCGGCGCGCGCAGAGGTCGACGACGAGCGGCTCGTGTATTTCGGCGAATCGCTCGGTGCCGCGGTGGCGCTGCGGCTCGCCGTCCAAGAAGGCCCCGAAGACCCACCCGCCGCCCTGGTTCTGCGGTCGCCGTTCACGTCGCTGCCCGACGTCGGCCGGCTGCACTATCCGTGGCTGCCCGTGGGGCGGCTCCTCCTGGACCGTTATCCGTCGGCCACCCGAATCGCCGACCTCACCGCGCCGTTGCTGGTCATCGCCGGTGATCGCGACACGATCGTGCCGGCCACGCTCAGCAGAGAGCTGTTCGACGCCGCCCCCGAGCCCAAGCGGTTCGTGCTGATACCCGGAGCCGACCACAACGATCCGCGGTTGCTCGACGGACCTCAGATGATCAGCGAGACGGTGCAATTCCTTCGCGATAACTCGGTGCTTTAGACGTTCGGGGTGACGACGGCTCGACCGGTGAGCTTGCCTGCCGCCAGTTGTTCGTACACGCGGGGCCCGTCGTCGAGCGAAAACCGGTGTACCTCGGTGTGGATGTGACCGGCGCGGGCCAGCTCGAGCACCTCCATGAGCTCGGGACGCGAGCCCCAGTACGTCGTGGCCAAACTTGCCTCGTACGGCACGGTGAAGAAGCCGAACGGGTAGCTCCCGGCGGCGATGCCGACCACCGTGACGGCCGAGAGCGGTCGCGCCACTGTCGTCGCCAAGGCGATGGTGGGATCGGCGCCGACGAAGTCGAGAACGACGTCTGCACCGAGTCCCTTGGTGAGTTCCCAGATTTCGCCGGTCGCGGTGTCGCCGGATACCACCGTGTGGTCGGCGCCGCCCCGCTCGGCCAGCTGAAGCGCCTCGGGCCGGGTGTCCACGGCGACGACGCGCGCCGCGGTGATGGCCCGAAGAATCTGGACCGCCAAGTGACCTAGGCCGCCGATGCCGATGACCACTGCCGTGGACCCGGGTACCAAGAGCGGCAACGAACGTTTGATGGCGTGATACGGGGTCAGCCCGGCGTCGGTGAGTGGTGCGGCGTCGACGGGATCCAGGTCACCGAGCGGCACGAGCAACCGGGCGGCTGGCACGAGCATGAACTCGGCCATCCCGCCGTCACGGCCGAGGCCACCGCCGCCAGCGCCGGTCTCCAATGCGCGCTCGCAATAGTTCTCCATGCCGACCTGGCAGCGTTTGCAGCGACCGCAACCCCAGGGGCCGTAGACGGCGACCGGGTCGCCCACCTCGAAGCCGGTGAGGCCGTCGCCGAGCGCATGCACCCATCCGGTGTTCTCGTGGCCGAGTGTGAACGGCAGGCTCCATGGCATCAGTCCGGCGTCGAAGTCATGCAGCAGGTGCAGATCCGAATGGCAGGCGCCCGCACCGGCCACCCGGACCACCACCTGGCCGGGGCCGGGGTCTGGTTCCGGGACCTCGCGGATTTCGGGAGGCGACTTCCATGCCGTGATCTGCATCGCCTTCATCAGCGCTCTCCTCGTGTCCGCTAGCCCACCTACATCATCTCGCTCGACGCGGCCAGTTCTCGCTCGACGACACTGCATCGTCGCAGGCCCGCACCCGCACTTTTCCTGCCGATTCACAGTCTGGGCGCAGCGTCAGTCGTGTGCCCAAGCGCGAGGTCAGTCGGTGTAGATGACGCGAACCGAGATCGGGTCGCTTTCCATCGCCCGCATCGCCGCAGCGGTGGCCGCGCCGGACATCTTGCCGCGCATGAAGCTACGGGCGCGAGCCCGCACGTCATCGTCCGGCCGGAACTCCGCGGTCCCCGCGCGCCAAGCGCCGTTCACCCGCACCCGCACCCGCGGGTCGGGCCGCCCAGCCGCTGCGGTGACCGTGTTGGGATATCACCCACACTCCGACGTCGTCGGCACTGCCGGTCAGCGGCACTCGCCGCGGCTGCCCGGACTTAGCTCCCGTGGTTTCCAACTCCAACACCAGCGATGAGCGGATGCCCATCCGGTCCAGTTTCGCCACGAGGGGATTCACCACGGAGCGGCCCACCGCCGCTCGAACTTGAACTTGCGCACACCGGCCATAAGTCGACAACGATAGTTGAGTGATCACTCAAGTTCAAGAGTTCTCGGCAGAATCCTCCTTGACTAACGGCAGCCGCACCTCAAACCGTGCGCCGGTGCCCAGATTGTGGGCCGACAACGTGCCCTTGTGGGCCTGCACCAGGCCGGCGGCGATCGCCAGACCCAGCCCCGAGCCGCTGGGCAGCGACGGGTCGCTGCGCGGCACCCGGTCGTTCGAGCCGCGATAGGCCAGATCGAACACCCGCGGCAGGTCGGCGTCGTTGATGCCCACGCCGGTGTCGTCGACCCGGGCGAAGGCGCCGTTCTCGTCGGCACCCACCGCCAGTTCCACCGTGCCGCCGGCCGGCGTGTGCGCGATCGCGTTGGCGACCAGGTTGGACAGCACGCGCACCATCGCTCGGTCGCTGCCCATGACGGGCACCGGCCGGTCCGGTAAAGAGGCCTGCAGCGCCACCCCGGCCCGCTCGGCGGCGATCTTGTGGGCCGCCAGTACGTCGTAGACGACCTCGTCGAGGGCCACCCTGTCGTTGGCCAGCTGCACCGCGCCGGCGTTGATCTTCGACATCTCGAACAGGTCGTCCACCATCTCGGCGAGCCGAACCGATTCCTGCTCAATGTGTTTGGCGTGGGCGCGCACTTCCCCGTCGGGTACCACCCCGTCGGCGATGGCCTCCGACACGGCGCGGATGCCGGCCAGCGGGGTACGCAGGTCGTGGCTGACGAACGCCACCAGCCGGCGGCGCGACTGCTCTGACACGCGTTCCGCCTCGTGGAGGTGGCGTTCCCACACCATGCGTCGCGCCTGGTACCGGGCCATCATCACCGCTGCCGGGATCGTCACCACCGCGACGACCACCAGCACCACGATGAGCTTGTCGTAGGTGACCTGATCCACCGACCCGCTGGCGCCCACCACTCCCGCGAACGTCGCCAGTATCGGGATCAGCACCAGCACCACCATGCTGACCGCCAGCGACCACGACCGCGCCAATCGGATGATCAGCCAACCGATCAGCACCACCGGAATGGTGCAGCCCAAAGCCCAACCGGCGATCGCCAGGAACTCACTCGTCGGCACGGCTGTTGCTCCACAAATACCCACGGCCCCAGACGGTTTCGATGTGGTGTCGGTCGCCCAGCTTGGCTCGCAACCGCTTCACATGCACGGTCACCGTCGACAGGTCGCCGAACTCCCACCGCCACACCCGTTTGAGCAACTCTTCGCGCGAGAACACGGTGCCCGCATGGGTCAAGAAGAACACCAGCAAGTCGAATTCGCGGTTGGTCAAGCTCACGGGACGGCCGGCGATGGTCACGGCGCACGCCGCGGTGGATACCGTCAAGTCGCCGGAGGCCAACTCCATCGGCGATGCGGGAGCCGGCCCGGGGGCCCGCCGCAACACCGACCGCACACGCAACGCCAACTCTCGTGGGCTGAACGGCTTCGTCACGTAATCGTCGGCGCCGGCCTCCAGCCCGGCAATGCGGTCGTCCTCCTCCCCGAGCGCGGTCAGGAGAATGACCGGGATGGGGTAGCCACCGGCGTTGCGAAGGCTGCGGCACAATGTCAATCCGTTGGGCCCCGGCATCATCACGTCGAGCACGGCGACGTCGACGCGTTCGGTGGCCAGCACTCGCAACGCCTCGTTGCCGTTCCCGGCGACGGCCACGTCGAGCCCGTCGCGCTCCAGGTATCGGCGCACGACGTCACGCACCACCGTGTCGTCGTCCGCGATGAGCACGCGGGCGGTCACAGGTGCGAGAGTAGTCGTGCAGCGTGCCGACCTGCGGCTACGTCAGAGATTCGTCACCGATCAGCAGGTTACGGGCGCGGCCACTGGGTAGCCTGCTAACTCATGTCCGACGGTGCCGTAACGGTGGTGCTGCCGTGTCTGAACGAGGCCGCCTCGCTGCCTGGCGTCCTCAGCCGCGTGCCGTCGGGCTACCACAGTCTCGTCGTCGACAACAACAGCACCGATGGCACCGCCGACGTGGCACGGCGACATGGCGCTGAGGTGGTGGCCGAGCCGCGGCCGGGCTACGGTTCGGCCGTGCATGCCGGCATCGTGGCCGCGAGGACGCCGATCGTGGCGGTGCTCGACGCCGACGGCTCGCTCGATGCGGCGGAGTTGCCGTTGATGGTGGCGGAACTCGAACGCGGCGCCGACCTGGTGACCGGTCGGCGGCGGCCGGTCGGCGGGCTGCGCTGGCCGTGGCACGCCCGGTTGGGCACCGCTGCGGTGTGCTGGCGGTTGCGCACCCGGCACGGCCTGCCGATCCACGACATCGCCCCGATGCGAGTTACGCACCGCGACGCGTTGCTCGGGCTCGGCGTCGCCGATCGTCGTTCGGGATACCCGGTCGAGCTGCTGGTGCGGGCGGCGGCCGCCGGCTGGCGGGTGGTGGAACGCGACGTCGACTATGGGCCCCGAACCGGAGGCAGGTCGAAGGTCAGTGGGTCGGCACGCGGCAGCGTGGTGGCGGCGGTGGATTTCTGGCGGGCGATCTCGTGACCGACCTGCCCGTGACGGTGCTGGTGGTCGCCAAGGCACCGGTGGTCGGGCTGGCCAAGACGCGGTTAGCCGTCAGTGTCGGTCCGAACGCAGCTGCCGAAATCGCCGCCGCGGCACTACTCGACACGCTAGACGCGGTCGCGGCCGCGCCGGTGTCGGCGCGCGTGGTGGCGATGACCGGCGACCTGGACGCGGCAGTCTCGGCGTCGGAGGTCCACGACCGGTTGCGGGATTTCACCGTTATCCCGCAGCGCGGCAACGGTTTCGCCGACCGGCTGGCCAACGCACACATCGACGCGGCGGCCGCGGCGGGACCGCAACCGGTACTGCAGATCGGAATGGACACACCACAGGTCACCGCGCAGCTCATCGCCCGGTGCGCCGAAACGCTGGTGCACGTACCGGCAGTGCTGGGCATGGCCGCGGACGGCGGGTGGTGGATTTTGGGCGTGCGGTCGGCGGGCATGGCAGACCTTCTGCGTACTGTGCCGATGTCACAGGACGATACGGGGCGGTTGACGATTGCTGCTCTGCGTGACGCGGGTATAGAGCCAACAATTGTCGAAACGCTTTGCGACGTGGACACTGTCGAGGACTTATCGGCGGTGCGGAAGGTCAGTGCAACCGATTCACGGTTCGCTCAAGCAACGCGAATGGTGGGTCAGTGACGTGCTGGGCAACCTGTACGACCGGGCGCTGGCCGGGGAGCGATGACCGACAATTGAATTAGGTTGCGGTCCTGGTCGATTGGCGGCCGAGCTCATCCGCCCTTGATCGCCGGTGATGCAAGAGAATCCGGATCGCATACGCGACGGCGCTGACCGCGAACATCGCGGCGGTGAGTAGCAGCCACCGGCCGAGGAACGGGTCCTGGGTCTGCCCCGTCGCCGCGAGGTACCACTCCGCGCCCTGTTTGATGATGCCGGGCAGAAACACAATCAGTGTCAGCGCCGACGCCATCGCCGGAATCCGGATGTAATTCAGTACGGACACCTCGGGTCGAGACCGTCGTTCCTTCGGCACCGTCAGCACTCGGTCCGCGAGCGCATACAGCGGAAACAGCACCAAGTCGTGCAAGATGACCGACGCCACGAACCACACCGCGATCGACTGCCACCACACCTTCGGATTCCACAGCGCCTGCGGTGTGAGCGTCATGATCACATAGCCGAACAGCGCGAACGCGGCGAGCAGCAGCAGCAGATGCAGGGGATGGGAGCCGTAGAAGTCGCGGTAGCGCGCGAACAGTCTGCGCATCAGGGGGCCTCGAAGTCGATGGCGGTCACCCACTTGGTGTTGTGGACGCCGGGTCGCGCCGGCACGATGATCCGTGCTGGATAGCCGTGGTCGAGTGACAACTCCGCGCCGTTCACCCGCAGCGCCAGCAACGAATCCGGATCGGCGACCTGATTAGCTTGCAGCACGGAACGATTGAATGCGCCCTCGCGCTCCAGCGATGCGACGAGTGCCGACCGCGGTGCGGGTACCCCGGCGAGTTGGGCCAGGTCCTTGAGCCGCACTCCCGTCCACGTTTCCAGCGTCGACCAGCCCTCGACACAGGCGATGGGCAGACGCGCGGTGTGTTGCGGCATTGACGTCAGCATGGCGCGGTCCAGCACCACTTCCGACGGGCCGCCACGAAGCGTCAACCGCCAGTCGTTGCCAGTGGCGGCCGGATCGATCTGTGCCGCGACGGCGGTTCGGTTGACCTGAAAGTCGTTGGGGCCGTGGCCGCGCTCGCGTCCGCGGGGCAACAGGATCGCCGCATGGCGCGTCCAGCCTCCGATCGTCTGCCCGGCCGTCAGGACGAACATCATGAGCGCGCCGCCGCCCACCAGCGCCAGTGCCCCGCGGCGGCTCATCGTCGGCGGAGCCGGGTTGACGGCGATGAGATCGTTGTCCTCGGATTGCGGACGCGTGTCGACGCGGTTGGTGCGCAACACTTCTCGCAGCGACATCGACCGCAATCCGCCGATCATGCGGGGAATCTTCAGCGCGATGTGGACGACGAAACCGGCGATGAACACCCACGCCCCGAAGTAGTGTGCGGTGTAGAAGCTGAATCCGAAGATGTAGTCGTACTGAATGTTGAGCACGCCGGTGACGATCTCGAACAGAACCCCACCGACCAGCATCAGCAGCGAGATCCGTTCCAGCACTTCAGCGATCGAGCGCGACGGTGGCCAGGCGAACAGCCGCGGTATCACCGACCACAGTTTGGCCAGTACGACGGGAATCAGAACGAGTCCAAGCCCGACATGCAGGCCCTGGTTGAGCCGGTACAGCCATGACGGCTGGGTCGGCCAGTCGAACGTCGGCAATTTCAACCAGCCGACGTCGGGCGGGATGGCCATGCCGAACTGCGGACCGTATGCGATGTAGGACAACAAACCTGTGATGATCACGATCGGCATGGTGATGAGCAGCACCAGGCCGAGTACTGACGTCAGCCACGGGCCGCGCAGCGGGCTGCGCCAGCGCCGCAGCAGGTTCACACCCGGCGGTGGATGCCGGTCCATCCCGCGCCAGAGCGACTTCGGGAAGCCGTAGCCGCCCTCAGTGGTCGGCGGCTTCTCGAGTTCTCGGCTCACCGACCTGGCTCCCTTCCGATCATCGCGGATTGCCTTGTTGTACTCGACGTCGCGCGCGGCCGCTACGAATTCGTGTATATGAGGTGGTTGAGCACCAGCGCGCCCGCAGTGTTGGCCGCACAGCGGGCGCGGCGATCAGCCTATGGACGGCCGGAGCGAGCGCCGCGTGACAATTCGATGACGCCGCGCCGGGTTCTTGACTAGTCGACGTCCTCGAGGTCCCGCGGATCGTCGAGCGGCCACCCGTGCACGGCCAGCCGCTGCCGAACCCGCTCGACGTCCTCCTCGCTGGGCATCTCGTCGGTAATCCAGGTGATCAACACGCTGGCATCGATCCGATCGAACTTGCCGATGTCCATCAGATACTCTGCGACCAACCTGACCTCGTCGTCGGTCAGCCGCCGTCGCAGCAGCGCGAGCAGCGGCACCCGATCGGGGCCCGGGACGTCCTCGGGGTAGCCGGCGGTGAGCCAGTCGACGATCTTGGTGAGAAACTTGGTCACAGTCGATTGGTCTCCGACGCGTTCTACCTTGGTTTGGCGCCGAGCAGATACAGCCCAGTGTGGTGGCCGATGAAGTCTCGCGCAATGAACAACACACCTGCGATGACCGCCACCAACACCACCGCGAAGACAACCCAGCCCAGCACCACCAGTACTGCGTTCTTCTGCGCGACCGTGCCGCCGTGCTGTGCAACACCCGCGCCCTCGGCGTTCAATAGCACACCGAGCGCAAACAGCGCGGGCAGTCCGGCGCCCAACAGAAGCCCGAAGGTCAGGATCTTGCTGGCGGCGATGTAGTTGAACCACGCGCTCATCGTTAGCCCTTTCGGTCAGCGGTCGAGTCGGCAGGAACGGGAACGGCCTCGGCCGATCCCGAATCGGGCTTGTCGACGCCGGCCGATCCCGAATCGGGCTTGTCGACACCGGCGGTCAGGCTGCCCTCCCACTCGGCGTTGACGTTGGTGTGGTCGATCGGCGTCTTGCGCGAGTGCAGCCAGATCGCGGCGGACATTCCAACGAGGATCACGAAGCCGACTGTGGCGCCGGCGTAGCCGCCGACGAGGTGGACGATGAAGTAGGTGACGGCGCCGACGATGCCGGCCGCCGGCAGGGTGATCATCCACGCGACCACCATCCGGCCCGCCACCCCCCAGCGCACAGCTGCGCCGGGCTTGCCGACGCCGCTGCCCAGGATGGAGCCGGTCGCCACGTGGGTCGTCGAAAGCGAAAAGCCGAAGTGGCTGGACAACAAGATGATTGCGGCCGACGATGACTCCGCGGCCATGCCCTGCGGCGACTTGATATCCACCAGCCCCTTGCCCAACGTGCGGATGACCCGCCAGCCGCCGAGATAGGTGCCCAACGCGATGGCTATCGCGCAGGACACGATGACCCACAGCGGCGGCAGGTGGTCGGACTTGCTGGCCGCCCCGTACGAGATCAACGCCAAGAAGATGACGCCCATCGTCTTCTGCGCATCGTTGGTGCCATGAGCCAGCGAAACCAGTGACGCCGAACCGATCTGGCCGTAGCGGAACCCGGTGTTGGTGCGCTCCTCGGGCACTCCGCGGGTGGCGCGGTAGACGAGCCAGGTGCCGATCGCCGCGACGGTGGTGGCGATCAACGGGGCCAACAGCGCGGGAGCGATCACGTTGGACACCAGGCCCCGCCAGATCACACCGTGGCCGCCGACCGCCGCGATCATGGCGCCGACGATGCCGCCGATCAGCGCATGCGACGAGCTCGACGGGATCCCGAGCAGCCAGGTCAGCAGATTCCAGGTGATGCCGCCGACGAGGCCGGCGAAGATGAGTTCGAGGGTGACCAAGCCGGAGTCGACGAGCCCCTTAGCGATGGTCGCCGCGACCGCGGTGGACAGAAACGCGCCGACGAGGTTCAGCGACGCGGAGAGCGTTACGGCCGCCTTCGGCTTGAGGGCGCCGCTGGCGATGGAGGTCGCCATCGCGTTTCCCGTGTCGTGAAACCCGTTGGTGAAATCGAAAACCAGCGCCGTGATCACCACGATGATCAGGAGAAAGAACTGTAGGTCCACTAGAGGATTCTGGACCGCGGCCGAGCGCAT
Source organism: uncultured Actinomycetota bacterium (assembly GCA_963834955.1). Taxonomy (GTDB): domain Bacteria; phylum Actinomycetota; class Actinomycetes; order Mycobacteriales; family Mycobacteriaceae; genus Mycobacterium. The sequence continues at coordinate 45,074 of CAWIDX010000030.1, read as the reverse complement.
GTCAGGCTGTCCGAGACAAAACCGCAGGTTCGGCATTGACTTGTCAGACAGTGTTCGCCTGCCGTTCACCTTGGCTGTCCCAACGCAGACGTTCGCGCACGTCGAGTGCCACTCGGTTTGTCGGCCGTTAATCGTGTCGATGGCCTTCGTTCATCCTGACCACATAGGGTCTTTCCGGCTGAACTCGTTAGCGGAGTCACTCAACCCGATGTTGGAGGACCGCGTGAGGCGGAATCGATTGGGTGCCATCACCGCGCTCCCTGCTTTGGCCCTGGTGATTGTCTCGTGCGGCACGAGCGACAACTCCGCTTCCAGCGGATCGGAGCAGGCGCCGGTGGACTGCGGCGGCAAGCAATCGTTGACCGCCAGCGGTTCGACGGCCCAGGCGAACGCGATGACTTTGTTCGTCGGCGCCTACGAGAAAGCGTGTGCGGACCAAACGCTCAAGTACACGGCGAACGGGTCAAGCGCCGGGATCGCCGATTTCATCGCCGGCCGAACGGATTTCGCTGGCACCGACATTCCGCTGCCGGCAGTAGGTGAGCAGAACGCCAAGGCGAGGGAGCGGTGCGGTTCGGAGGTGTGGAACCTGCCCGTGGTATTCGGGCCCGTGGCGATCAGCTACAACATCCATGCCGTGGACACGCTGGTCCTGGACGCACCGACATTGGCGAAGATCTTCAACGGCTCGATAACCAGGTGGGAAGACCCCGCGATCACGGCGTTGAACCAGTCGATGCCGCCCGGGGACATCCATGTGGTGTATCGCAGCGACGAGTCCGGGACCACCGAAAATTTTCAGCGGTATCTGGACACGGCATCGGACGGCGCCTGGGGTCGCGGCGCCGGCCCGACGTTCAAGGGCGGCGTCGGTCAGGGTGGCGTCGGCAACGAGGGCACCGCTTCGACGGTGAAGAACACCGAGGGCGCGATCACCTACAACGAATGGTCGTTCGCTCAACAGCAGAACCTCTTCACGGCGAAGATCGTGACGCCAGCCGGCCGAGACCCGGTGGGCATCAGCGTCGATTCGGTCGGAAAGACCATTGCCGGCGCGCAGGTCAATACCTGGGGCTACGACCTCGTGCTCGATACGTCGTCGTTCTACAAGCCGACCGAGCGGGGCGCGTACCCGATCGTGTTGGTCACCTACGAAGTGGTGTGCTCGAAGTACGCCGACCCGGAGGTGGGTAAGGCCGTGCGGGCATTCCTGCAGTCGACCATCGGCGGCGGCCAAGCCGACCTCGCGGACAACGGCTACATTCCGCTGCCGGCCGATCTTCGGGGCAAGGTGTCGAGCGCCGTCAATTCCATTGGCTGATCTCACTTCTCGGGTTCAACCTGGTAGTCGCGCCGATCGCCGGCGTGTCCGGCGCGGCTGACATCGGTGATGCGGACGTCGTAGGCGTCGCGCGCCGATTGATCCGCCGACACCAGCAGTGCGCCCCAGTCGAGCTCGGGGTGGCCGATCACCCGGGTCGGCACCTCGTAGAGCCGTCCGAAGTGGGCGAGCGCAGCGAAATCGCCACCGACCGACTGGTCCATGGGCTCGGTGAACCACGGGCCCGGCGACACGACGACCGAACGCGGCGCCTGCGCCAATCCATGCGCCACCCGCACGATGTTGCGCACGCAGGGGAACAGGAACGGCATCGGCCAAGCGATCAGCACGGGTCCGTGCGACGCGAGGAATGCACTCAACCCGATCGCCGAGTGCAGCCGCGGACCGGTGAAGGCGAACCAGTCCGCGGGATCGGTGCGCGCGTCGGCCGCACGCAGACGGACGCGGTCGGCCTCGGGCGGAATCTGCCCGGTGTCGACGGCGATCGCTCGCCAGGGCGGTCGATCGGGATCATCGCCGGGCGGTATCGGGTCGGGCGGTGTGACGTCCGCCAGCGTCTGCACCGAGCGGGCGGCGGGATCATCGCGTCCGAACTCGAAGGTCAACGTGCTGCCGTCACCGGTGCGGCCCGAGACCGACACGGTCACTCCCCGTCCAGAACCGAGTTCGGGCAGCGCGAACCACGGCGTCGTGACGGACGCGGCCGCGGTTGATCCGCGGCTGCCCCACACGTATCGCGTCATTCCGGATCCGGGCTCATCGGGCGGTGGTGAGTCCGGCGAAAAGCCTTCCTGCGCAACGAAACCCTTGCTGGCATCCGGCGGCGTCACCGCCGCCAGGACGTCACCGTCCTGCAGCACCTCGATGTCGTCGGCCAAGCCGCATCCGGAATGACCGGTCAGCCGGTGCAGGTTCGCCAGTGCCAAGGAGGCCGACGGGCGACGGATCGGCGCCCACATGAACGAGACGACCAGGATCACCACCGCCATGGCGGCGGCCAATGTCGCGAGCACGGCCGGACCGGCGACCGCCGCGCGGGTGACGCGCGCCCGGGCGGGTCCGCGGGCCAGGCCGCCGGTGACGACGCACATCCCAACGAGCACACCGATCCACAGCGCCGGCGAATCCAGCGGCACACCCAGCGGTCGAACGGGGCCGGCCGGCCATGGCACGTCATAGACCGCCGGGAGCCACCATGCGTTGGATCCGGCGAAGGCCAAAGCCGCGGCGAGAGCCACCAGCAGCCCACCGCCCACACCGATGACGACGCGGCTGCGGTTGACCGCCGTGCCGCGCGCGTGGTCGATGAGAAAGACAACCGCCACCGCGACGAAGGCCGCAAACAAACCGGCCAGCGCGCCGTAGTGATACGACCACTTCGACGGCCCCAGACTCAGCAGGAGCAGGGCGACGACGACCACGGCCGCCAGCCGGGCCGCCGATCGGGCGGCGCCGCGTCGCTGCCCGGCGTACAGCAGCGCCACCACGGGCAGCAACGCCGCGCTCAGCAGGACCGGTAGCCGCTTGGCGAAGCTGCCCTGTTGGCCCTGGCCGAGCAGGTAGCGATACCGGTCGGGTTCTTGGTACCAGGGCAGCGAGGGGCCGAAATAGCTGTGCCAGTCCGTGGCCGTCACCAGTGCGTCCCAGGTGGCGTCGGCGAAGATGACCGTTAACGCGACCGAAGCGACGCAGCACAGCGACAGTGCGTAGGCGATCAGCTGCCGTCGGCTTCCGGCCGCGGCGCGCAGCACCCGCACAGCGCGTGGGGCGAACACGACGAGCGGGGCGGCGAGCACCACACTGGTCGGGCTGATCGGCACCGTCAGCCCGACGACCAGCGCCGCCCATCCCAGCGTGGCCGGAGTTCGCGCCCGCCACAGCAACGCCAGCAGAGTCGTGACACCGAACGCCACATAGCTTTCCGGGCGCACACCGAGGTTGAACGGCAACCAGGCCGCCAGGAGAAACACGGCAGCGAGCAGCCGCACCCGGGCGGTGCGAGATCGGACCGGCAGCGCGGCGCCGAGCACTCCGCGGCTGAGGACGAACCAGGTGGCCACCGCGAGCAGCGTGCTGGGCAGCCGCAGCCATAGCGGAGAGAGGCTGACGTACGTGAAGAGCGACAGCGATTGCTGGCTGAAAGCGAACGGTGTCTCCGAGGCGTTCCACCAGCGGTAGTAGTTGCCGGCTTCCCCCGTGGCTGAGAACGTGCGGGCGATCATCGTCGCCCAGCCGTCGTCGACTGCGAGCGGACCGATGACCGCCCAGCCGAGCAGCACCGAGAGCACCGCGACGTCGACCCCCACAACACGCCACGTAAACCTGCGGGTGCGCCGGAAGCGCGTCAGTAGGGTGGTCGTTTTCGTGCGGGCGAGCAGCACCAGCGCAACGCCAACGGCGAGCAGTTGCACGACGATCAGGATGAACTTGACCGTCGTCGGGCTGGTCGCGAACACGCTGGCCGTGCGGGCTGTTACCGTGATTCCTTGCGCGAGTTCGGGATTCAGGTCCGTGCGGAGCGCGAATACCTTTGGCACCGGTTCGTCGGCAAGGCGCGTGGTCTGCCCGCCACCGTCGGTCACGGTGACTCCGTCCGCCGCGGCGGCCACCGTGATGCGGCAGTCGTTGCCGACCGGCCGCAGCGGAACCGTGCGGCTGTCCAAAAGCAGTTCGGGGCCGGTGCCGCCGGTCCTGATCACCAGCCCGTCGCCGGGCGGTCCGGTGGCGAGAACCGTGACGTCGCCGCCGACTTGTAGTGCGCGGCACGGCACGGTCGCCGTCAGCTGCGCGGGTCGGTACGGCACGAACAGGGCCGTCGTGGAGGTCGGGGGCTGCCCCGAGGCCGGCCATGTCACCGTGGCCTCGGTGGCGATCACCGGCGCGAACGGCAAGGCCAGCGCCGCCAGGATGCCAATCAGCGCCGACGGCCAGGGCTACCGTCGTGGTCGCCCGCTGGCGCGCACCATGCTCACCCGACATCTCCCGGCCCCGCCTACATCATTCCCTGTTAGACGGGCCGAACCGGTCGGCCAGCGCGCGTCGGTCCACCTTGCCGATGCCGTGGGTGGGCAGCACGTCGACGGCGTGCACCTCGCGTGGGGCGGCCGTTGCGTCGAGGGTCGCGGAGATGTGTTCGCGCAGTTCGAAAATCGACGGCAGCGGTGCACGTTCAGCGAGCACGACAGCGGCCGCGACACGTTGCCCCAGCCGGTCGTCGGGCACCCCGAACACCGCGCACTCGGCGATCGCCGGGTGCATCGCCAAGACCGCCTCGACCACCTGTGGGATCACGGTCAGCCCGCCGGTGCTGATCGCCTCGTCCAGCCTCCCGTGCACGGTGAGCACGCCGCCGGAATCAAGGCTGCCGGCGTCGTCGGTGTGGAACCAGCCGGGTTCGGTGAACGGATCGAGCGAAGGGGGATTGCGATAACCCTTGGCAAGGGTCGCGCCACCGAGCACGACGCGGCCCGAATCGATGCGGACCAGGACGCCCTCCAGCGGTACGCCGTCGTAGACGCAACCCCCGGCCGTCTCACTCATCCCGTAGGTCCGCACCACCCGAACGCTTGCCGCCGCGGCTTTTTCGGCCAATCCCGCCGGCATTGGGCCGCCCCCGATGAGCACCGCGTCGAGGGAGGCCAGCGCAATGGTCGCCGCCGGGTCAGTCAACGCCTTGGCCAACTGCGCGGCCACCAGCGAGGCATAGCGACGCCGTCCGCTCATCGCCGCGAGCGCGTCAGGCACCGCGGAGACATCGAATCCGCCGGATACGCCGACAACCGCGGGCGTGGTGCCGGCGAGCACGCTGCGGATCAGCACCTGGAGGCCCGCGATGTGGTGCGCGGGCAGCGCCAACAGCCACTGGCCCGGGCCGCCGAGACGCGCATGCGTCGCCGCGGCGCTCGCCGTCAATGCCGCGGACGTGAGCATGGCACCCTTCGGCACTCCCGTCGTGCCCGACGTCGACACGACAAGCGCGACGTCGTCGTCAATCGGCTCGCCGACCCGCAAAGCGGTTGTCAGCAAAGCGGTTTCGCGCGCATCTGATTCCGGCACCGGCAGTACGGCGTTGCCATGGCCGGCCAGCAACGCGTCTATCGCAGGCAGCAACCGTATGACGTGGGGTCCGTCGGGCACGGGGAGGGCGCGCAGGCTAGCGGGCGCCATGTTCGTTTAACCTCGTGTGTCGCGGCGCAGGGGATGCTCGGGCGGCACCTGCACGAAGATCAGCATCACCCCGTCCGGGTCGATCACGTGCATCTCGTGCAAACCCCAGGGTTCTTGGCGGGCCTCTCGGGTGATCGGCACGCCTCTATCTCGCAGTTCGTCCTGGGTGGCATATAGGTCACGAACCTGCAGCCAGATCGTGCCGCCGGCGTTCGGCTGCCCGTGCCCGGCCAGCTCGATCAGCGACTGACCCGCGAAAAACACTGTGCCAACGCCGTACTCGCGCCACACCGCCAACCCGATGCCGTCTCGGTAGAACGCCAGCGAGCGCTCGTAGTCGGCCGGGCGGATCAGCACCCGGCTGGCGAGAATCTCCATGACTCTTGTCTATCACTGTGACCGGCTGAGCTGGTTGCGCTGGCGCGTCACCATGGCGTTGACCCGTTCCGGGCTGACGGTGTCCAGCGCCTGCGCGAGCAGCGCCATCCGCGGCGCGATCCGCACCGGCCGTCGCTTTGCGGCGATGACCATCCATTCCGCTGCCTCCTCGGACGTCAGCGCCGGCAGGCCCTCGTAGGCCTTCGTCGGGGCGATCATCGGGGTGGCGACCAGCGGGTAGTAAAGCGTGGTGGAGTGCACACCCTGATCGGCCCATTCGGTCTCGATCACGCGGCTCACGATCGAGAGCGCCGCTTTCGACGCGTTGTACACGGCGAACAGCGGCGACGCCTCACCGAGCACTCCCCACGTTGCGACGTTGATGATGTGCCCGTCGCCACGCTGCCGCATGCCGGGGGCGAGCCCGCGGATCAGCCGTAGCGGCGCGTAGTAGTTGAGTGTCATCGTCCGCTCGACGTCGTGCCAGCGATCCAGCGACTCGGCCAGCGGACGACGGATCGAGCGGGCGGCGTTGTTGATCAGAATGTCGACGCCGCCGAGCCGGTCTTCGACCTGCTTCACCAGGTCGTCGATGGCATCGAGTTGCGACAGGTCGCACGCGATGGCGGTGGCCGAGCCGCCGTCGCTCTCGATCCGCTGCGCCACCGCGTCGAGCAGCTCCCGGCGGCGGGCGACGACGACCACCGTGGCCTTTTCGCGGGCGAACAGCGCCGCCGCGCTCTCGCCGATGCCCGAGGACGCACCCGTGATCAGGATGCGCTTGCCTTCCAGGTGCACGGTGTCGTTGGCCGGTCGGTGTAGGTAGAGCTGCTGGGCTAGCGGCGGCCGCATGCCGGCCAGCGCCACCGCGCGCCTCAACCGCCGCGCCACTGGGTTCATGCGTCGAAGTTTAGAGGAGAGCCGTTCGTCCAGATCGACGTTTTGCAGGCCGCTCCTCGCACTTTCTCTGCCGTAGCGTCGAAATCGACGATCGTAGGCCTACATGGCCGCGCAAGTGGGGATGATTTCTCGCGCCGATGACGAGTCGATATGGATATGATACTGCAAGGCCAACTCGATCCGCGCTTCAGCGAGGCCACCGAACCTCTCGACTGGGCGACCGCCGACCAAGCACTGAAAAGTGCGGAGCTGTACTGGCTCACCACGGTGCGTGCCGACGGCAGGCCGCACGTCACGCCGTTGGTGGGGGTGTGGCTCGGTGACTCCTTCGTCTTCTGCACCGGCCCGGGCGAGCAGAAGGCGCGCAACCTCGCCCACGGAGCCGCGGTCGCCGTTACCACGGGCGTCAACAGCTGGAAGGACGGGCTCGACGTCGTCGTCGAGGGCCGGGTCGAGCGCGTCACCGGCCGGGAGAAGCTCGCACAGTTGGCCGACGCCTATCGCGAAAAGTATTCCGGAGACTGGGATTTCGCGGCCGACGACGAGGGGTTCCAACACTCCGACGGTGGCCGCGCCCACGTGTTCCGGGTGCCGGCGGCGAAGGTGATCGCGTATGCGAAGTCGCCGCACGGGCAGACGACGTTCAGGCGTCAGAAGTAGCGCGGGAATCGGCTCCAGTCCGGGGCGCGCTTCTCCAGAAATGAGTCGCGGCCTTCGACCGCCTCGTCGGTCATGTAGGCCAGCCGGGTGGCCTCGCCGGCGAAGAGCTGCTGGCCCACCAGCCCGTCGTCGAGCAGATTGAACGCGAACTTGAGCATCCGAATCGCTTGCGGCGACTTACCGTTGATCTCCGCCGCCCACTGAAGTGCGACGGTCTCGAGGTCGGCGTGGTCGACGACCGCGTTCACCGCGCCCATCGCGTGCATTTCCGCGGCGGTGTAGGGCCGGCCCAGGAAGAAGATTTCGCGCGCGAACTTCTGACCGACCTGGCGCGCCAAATACGCGGACCCGTAGCCGCCGTCGAAGCTGCCGACATCGGCGTCGGTCTGCTTGAACCTTGCATGCTCACGGCTGGCCAGCGTCAGGTCGCACACCACGTGCAGGCTGTGCCCGCCGCCGGCGGCCCAGCCGTTGACCAGGCAGATCACCACCTTCGGCATGAACCGGATCAGCCGCTGCACCTCGAGGATGTGCAGCCGCCCAGCCCGGGCGGTGTCCACGGTGTCGGCGGTCTCACCCGCGGCGTACTGATAGCCGGTGCGCCCGCGGATGCGCTGGTCGCCACCGCTGCAGAATGCCCAACCGCCGTCGCGCGGGGACGGTCCGTTGCCGGTCAAGAGCACGACGCCGACGTCCGGCGACATGCGGGCGTGGTCGAGCACGCGGTACAGCTCGTCGACGGTGTGCGGGCGAAACGCGTTGCGCACCTCCGGCCGGTCGAATGCCACCCGGACAGTCCCGTCGTGGATGTGTCGGTGGTAGGTGATGTCGGTCAGGTCGTCGAAGCCCGCGATCGAACGCCACTGTGACGGGTCGAACGGGCTGCTCATGCGATTGGCTCGAATCGGAACACCGCGCAGCGTCCCGCCAGCGCCTCGAATTCCTCGGGCCGCCCGTCGCGCACCAGGCCCGCCTTTTTCATGAGGTTCACGCCTGTCGGCACCTCGACCGGAAACGCCCGCAACACTGGCCGGGCGTCCTCCGGCGACAGCTCGACCATTCGGATCCGCTCGGCCTGCCGACCCCGCTGCAGCGTCACCTCGCCCGCGGCCCGGACGTTGCTCACCCAGTCGGCACCAGGGAACCCCTCCACGACGTAGCGGTTGCCGTCCAAGACCATCGGCGTGATCGGCGTCGAACGCGGTTTGCCGGACTTACGCCCCGCCACTGTGAGTACCACCGGGCTCTCACCGCCGACGCGCATGCCGAGGCGCGACGTCGCGATGACGACCTTGTTGATGTACTTGAGCCACCACGGTGGCCGAATGCGTTCCGGCATGGCATCCGACGCTACACAGCGATCCCGCACGCGGTCAGCGCCCGCCGCAGGCCGTCGGGCCGCTCCGCCACCGGCAGCGGATCCACCAGCACGAACTCGCAGCCCACGTCGCGGGCTGCGCCGTCGGCCTCGTCGCTGTCGCCGATCATCACCGCGTCGGAGGCGGCGACACCCAGCCGTGACAACGCGGTCTGGAAGATCTTCGGACTCGGTTTGACGTGACCGACCTCGAACGAGAGCACGAACTCGTCGACGCTGTCGAGCGCCCCGATCGCCTCGAATGCGGGACGCACGTCGAAAACGATGTTGGACACGACCGCGGTCCTGATGCCCGCAGCGCCAAGGCCTTTCAGCACACCGGCGGTGTCCGGGTAGGGCGTCCAGCACGCCGGGTCGACGACGCGACTGTAGAGCGCCTCGGCGTGGTGATCGGCCAGACCGGATTCTCGCAACACATGCAGGTACGCCTCGCGGTGGAGGTGCGGCGCCAGGTCGCGGTTGACCCAGGTCTCGTAGGCCGCGGGTGTCATGTCGACGGAGCGGCCGGTCGGGGCGGTGAGCCGCCTCATCAGCTCGGCCTGCACATGGCCGTCGATCTCCCGGTCGTCGGCTTCCATGCCGGTGAACCACCGCTCGTCCTCCTCGAGACGAAACAACGTTCCGGAGTAGTCGAACAGCACCGCCCGCACCGCCACATTCTCCCCTTGCGCGACCGTGCGTGTCTGCTCCTCGCCACGCCGCGTTCGGGCGGGACTTTGCGCACGCTCGCGCACGGTAGCTGGCGTAACGGAGAATCCCTGTTCATCGACTATCCGGTATGGATGTGGCACTCGATGCCGCCGTGTCGCATCGCGCCCCGGCTATACCCCGGTCGGACTCAGCCGATGGGCGCCGCGTGAATCGGCTGCCCGACATCTATTTCGACCGTTCACACGGTTGCGCCGCGGCGCCACCCGGTGCCCGGCTACCCGATGTCGGGTGACCACGCGAACGACCTCATCGCCGCCACGCCGGGGTTGTACCTCATCGGCAGCTACCGCGACAACGACGTCGCCATCGACGTGTTCGACGGCGAACGGCGCCTCGGTGGCCGCCCGCACCGGCGTCCCCGGCGTGCGTCGCTAGCGTTGCCGGGCGCGCAAGGCCTTGCCCGCCAGTACTTCTCGTTCCCGGTCATTGCCCGCCAACGCGACCGCGGCGTCGAACTCGGCGGCGGCCTCGGCGTGTCGGCCCAGCTGCGCGAGAAGCTCACCGCGCACGCTCGGCAACAGATACGAGTTGTCCAAGCCGGTGAGCTTGTCGACGATCGACAGCGCCTCGGCCGGCCCGGAAGTCATCGACACCGCGATGGCGCGGTTGAGGTCGACCACCGGCGACGGCGCCACTTGGGCCAGCGCCTCGTAGAGCCGCACGATCTTGGCCCAGTCGGTGGTGTCGGCGGTCGGCGCGATCGCGTGGCATTCGGCCAGCGCCGCTTGCAACGCGTACGGCCCCCGGACGCCACGGCCGACGGCGTCGGCGCGGGACAAGGCGGCCACGCCGCGCTGGATCTGCGCGCGGTCCCATTTCGTCCGGTCCTGGTCGGCGAGCAGGACCGGGCTGCCGTCGGCGGCGGTGCGGGCAGCGAACCGCGATGCCTGGAACTCCATCAGCGCCACCAACGCGTGCACTTCCGGCTCGTCGGGCACCAGCGCCGCCAGGATGCGGCCCAGCCGCAGCGCTTCGCCGCACAGTTCGTCGCGGATCCAGCGCTGCCCGAACGACGCCGAGTAGCCCTCGTTGTAGATCAGGTAGATCACGCTGAGCACCGTCGACAACCGCTGCGGATACTCGTCGCGCGGGGGCACTTCGAACGGCACATCGGCCTTCGCCAATGTCTTCTTGGCCCGCACGATGCGCTGGGCGATCGTCGCCGTCGGCACCAGAAACGCTCGTGCGATCTCCTCGGTGGTAAGACCACCGATCACCCTGAGCGTCAATGCGATTCGGCCCTCGGCCGACACGGCCGGGTGGGCGGCGACGAAGATGAGCCGCAGCACGTCGTCGTCTATGCGGTCGGGATCCCAGGCCTCTGCCCCTCGGCTGGGTTCGGTCTGCGGATCCAGTTCGCGGGCCAGTGCCTGGTACCGCTCGTCGAGCCTGTGTTGGCGGCGCCAGTGGTCGATCGCCTTGCGCTTGGCGACGGTCGTCAGCCAGGCGGCGGGGTTACGCGGGACGCCGGTCGACGGCCATTGCGTGAGCGCGTCGACCAGCGCGTCGGCGGCGAGATCTTCGGCGAGGCCGACGTCACCGACCGCGCGAGTGAGGGTGGCGACGATCTTGGCGGCCTCCATCCGCCACACCGCGTCGACGGTCTGCTGCAGAGATCCGAGCGGCACGGTTGCCACGCTAGTTACTGTCGATCCCGTGATGTCGCCCGAACTCGCATCGCGTGTCGACGCATTGCTGGCAAGGGAGCGCCGCGTCGTGCTCGGGATAACCGGATCGCCCGGCGCCGGAAAGACCGCGCTTGCCGCCTCCGTCATCGCTGCGGCCGTCGACAAAGGTGTGCCGGCCGTCCACATGCCGATGGACGGCTTTCACCTCGCCGACGTCGAGCTGCGCCGCCTCGGGCTGCTGCAGCTCAAGGGCGCGATCGACACCTTCGACAGCAATGGCTACCTGGCACTCCTCGAACGCATCCGCGCGCAGCCGGACCACATCGTGTACGCACCCGCGTTCGACCGGGAGATCGAGCAGCCAGTCGCGGCGAGTGTGCCAGTGCTTCCGGACACGCGGCTGGTGGTGACCGAGGGCAACTACCTGCTCGACGACGACGAGCCGTGGCCCGCGATTTACGGCCTGCTCTCGGAGGTGTGGTTCGTCGACGTCACGCCACAGGAGCGGCGTCGCCGCCTGGTCGCGCGGCACCAGCAGTTCGGCAAGTCGGCCGAGCAGGCGGCGGCGTGGGTAGCCGAAGTCGACGAACCGAACGCCCATCGGATCGAGGCCGTCCGCCACAAGGCCGACCGCATCATCTAGCGCCGAGCGCGCGTCTTGCTGCGCGACACGCCGCGAATGGCCCGCAAACACGCACGCTCGCGCGAAGGAGATCAGCCCACCGCGCGGCCGGCGCCCTCCCAGAACTTCGCGCGAACGGCTTTCTTGTCCGGCTTGCCGAGCCCGGTCAGCGGCAGCGCGTCGACCACCACCACCTGCTTCGGCGACTGCACCGAGCCCTTGCGCTCCTTCACCGCGGCCTGGATCTCGACGGTCATCGTCGTGATCGACTCCTGGTCGCGGGGCGCGCCGTCACGCAGCACGACCACGGCGGTGACGGCCTCGCCCCACTTCTCGTCGGGGGTGCCGATGACGCAGACCTGCGCGACGGCCTCATGCTCGGCGACTACGTCCTCGACCTCACGCGGGTACACGTTGAAGCCGCCGGTGACGATCATGTCCTTGACCCTGTCGACGATGAACCAGAACCCGTCGGAGTCCTCGCGGGCCAGATCGCCGGTGTGCATCCAGCCGTCGCGGAAAGTCTCCGAAGTCGCGTCGGGCAGCTTCCAGTAGCCGCCCGCCAAAAGCGGTCCGCTGACACAGATTTCGCCGACCTCGCCCTGCGGCACCGGCGCGCCGTCCTCGCCCAATAAAGCCGTGCGCGCGAACAGCGTCGGCCGCCCACACGACGTCAGCCGCTTATCGTCGTGGTCGCCCTTGGCCAGATAGGTGATCACCATCGGCGCCTCGGACTGCCCGTAGTACTGGGCGAAGATCGGCCCGAACCGGTCGATCGCCTCCTTCAGCCGCACCGGATTGATCGCCGAGGCGCCGTAGTACACCGTCTCCAACGAGGACAGGTCGCGGGTACGCGAATCCGGGTGGTCCATCAGGGCATACAGCATCGACGGCACGACCATCGTCGCGGTGATGCGCTGTTCCTCGATGACCCGCAGCACCTCGGCCGGGTCGAACTTGGACAGCACGATCATCTCGCCGCCCTTGACGATCGTCGGCATGAAGAACGCGGCCCCGGCATGCGACAGCGGGGTGATCATCAAGAAGCGCGGGTTCTGCGGCCACTCCCACTCGGCCAGCTGGATCGTGGTCATCGTGGTGGTGGTCTGCGCGGTCATGATGACGCCCTTGGGCTTGCCGGTCGTCCCGCCGGTGTAGGTAAGGCCGACGATCTGGTCCGGCGGCAGCTCGGCGGCGACCAATGGACGCGCCTCGTACTTGGCGGCCTCGGCGGTCAGGTCGACGGCTGAATTTCGGGGTCCGCCAAGCCCTCGGGCACCGGTCCGATCGTCAGGATCTGCTTGAGCGAGTCGACGCGCTCCAACAGCCCGAGCGCTCGGTCGACGAACATGGGGTTGGGATCGATGATCAGCGACGTGATGCCCGCGTCGGTGAGCACATAGGCGTGGTCGTCGAGCGAGCCGAGAGGGTGTAGTGCGGTGCGCCGGTATCCCTGGGTCTGGCCGGCGCCGACGATCATCAGCACTTCGGGCCGGTTGAGCGAGAGCAGGCCGACGGCCGCGCCGGTGCCGGCGCCGAGGGCCTCGAACGCCTGAATGTACTGGCTGATCCGGTCGGCCAGCTGCCCGCCGGTCAGGGTCGTGTCGCCCAGGAACAGCAGCGGCTTGTCGCGGTGGCGCCGCAACCCGCCCGAAAGCAGGTGGCCGGAGTGGATGGGATGGCGCAGCAGCTCGTCACTCATGGCGCTAAGACTAGAACGTGTTACAGAAACGAGCTGCCGCGCCTGCCCGAACTCACTGCTTCCAGACGCCCTCCTGGCGCCACTTGAGTTCCTTCTGGACCCACTCGTTGTCCTGCGGGAACTCCTCGGTCTCGGTGACGCGACGCACCTCGAGCCTGGCGCCCTGGCCCAGCGGGCATTTCAGCGCCCACTGCTTGGCCTCTTCCTTCGACGAGACACCTAGCATCCAGAAGCCGTTGAACAGCTCCTTGGCCTCGGTGTAGGGGCCATCGGTGACCACCGGCGGGTCGGAGTCGAAGTCGACGACGAAGCCCTCGTCCGCTGGGGAAAGCCCCTCGCCGGCCAGCAGCACACCGGCCTTGATGAGCTCCTCGTTGTAGCGGCCCATCGCGGCGATGATCTCGTTGAAGTCGACGTCCTTGTAGGCCTCCTCGGCCTCGGGGGTCGAGCGCAGGATCAGCATGTAACGCGTCATTGTGGTGTCTCCTTCGGTAGTGGGAAGGGGCTCGTCCATCGTGCCCTCGTTGACACGTCGAACGACACCCCCCTAAATCGACACGGCTCGCCAACTTTTTTCGTCGCGGAGTGCGGCAGCATGACATGTGTGCTCCCGCCGCTGGCCGACATCCTCGAGAGCCTGCACGTGGTGGCGCTGCCGATGCGGGTGCGCTTCCGCGGGATCACCACCCGCGAGGTGGCCCTTATCGACGGGCCGGCCGGCTGGGGCGAGTTCGGCGCCTTCCTGGAGTACGACGTCGGCGAGGCCGCGGCCTGGTTGGCGTCGGCGCTCGAAGCGGCCTACGAATCGCCGCCCGCCACCAATCCGTCGCGACCGCATCCCGATCAACGCCACCATCCCGGCCGTCGACCCCGCGCAGATCCCCGAGCTGCTGGCCCGGTTCCCGGGCGCGCGCACGGCCAAGGTCAAGGTCGCCGAGCCAGGGCAGCGTTTGGAAGACGACGTCGCCCGTGTCGAGGCCGTTCGCGCGCTGGTGCCGACGGTTCGGGTGGACGCCAATGGCGGTTGGAGCGTCGAAGAAGCCGTGTCGGCCGCCAAGGCACTCGGCCCGCTGGAGTACATCGAGCAGCCCTGCAAGACGGTCGAGGAACTGGCGGAAGTGCGCCGCCGCGTTGATGTTCCGATTGCAGCCGACGAGAGCATCCGCAAGGCCGACGACCCGCTGCTGGTGGTTCGCGCGAACGCCGCAGATCTGGCTGTGCTGAAAGTGGCTCCGCTGGGCGGCATTTCGTCGTTGCTCGCAATCGCCCAGCAGATCGACGTACCGATCGTCATATCCAGCGCGCTGGATTCCTCGGTCGGAATCGTGACAGGGCTGTGGGCCGCGGCTGCGCTACCAGTCCTGAACCATGCCTGCGGTCTGGGCACCGGCGGACTGTTCGTCGAGGACGTCACCGAACCGCTGACACCCGTCGACGGCTATCTGCCCGTGCAGCCAGTCACCCCAGACCCTCACCGGCTCGAGAGCCTCGCTGCCCCGGGGGACCGGCGCGACTGGTGGATCCGGCGCATCATCGCCTGCTACCGGCTGTTGCCCTAGCGCTTGTCGGTCTGACCCGCGGCGACCTCGTCGGCGATCTTGGTCGCCTTACCGCCGGCGAGCCGCGACGCCACCTCGGGAACGTTCGCCGCAAACCGCCCCATCACCTGCTGGAGGAGCGGTGCGACGGTGACCTCGCCGCGATTGCGCTCGATCGCGCTGACGACCGCAGCTGCGACCTGTTCGGGCTTGCCCATGCCCAGCAGTCGCGGCATGGCGACTCCCGAGTCGGCGAACATCCCGGCGCCGCCGATGGCTTCCCGGGCTGATCACTGAGACGCCGACGCCGGCGGGCCGGAGGTCGTCGCGCAGGCAGAGCGCGAAGCCGCGGATGCCGAACTTCGTCGCCGCATAGAGCGATGCGCGGGCCGACGCCATCTTGCCGTAGATCGACGAGATGAAGACGAAGTGCCCGGAGCCTCGCGCGGTGAACGCCGGAATCAGGTGCCTGGTCATCTGGACCGGCGCCTCGAGGTTGACCCGGAGCGCCCGATCGACCTGCTCAGGGGTGAAGCTCTCGAGCCGCCCGGAGGCCGGCAGCGCAGCGTTGGAAACGAGGATGTCGATCTCGCCCGCCTCGGCGAGCAAGGCAAGCGCCGCACCCTCCCCGGCGAGGTCACTGACGATCGTCCGATGGCCGCTTCCCGCGAGCGAAGCCGCGAGCCGGTCGAGTTCCTCTTGCTTGCGCGAGCTCAGGATGAGGTGCGCGCCGCGGTCGGCGAGCGCGGAGGCCATTGCACGTCCGAGGCCGCCGGTGGCGCCGGTGAGTAGAACGGTCTTGCCTGTTAGTTGCATGTCAAGGACGGTAGTCGATCGCGACCTGTCCTAATTCGTGGGATACCTGGCGTAGACGACATCACGCCGGGTAGCGAACACTGAACCCGTGAACGTCGTGATTGTCGGATTCCAGGGCGTCCAGGCGATGGACGTCGTCGGCCCGTTCGACGTGTTCACCGGCGCGTCGCTCAAGCTGCGGTCCGAGGGCAAGCCCGGCTACGACGTCACCCTCGTCTCGGCCGACGGCCGGCCCGTCAGCACCGGCACCGGTCTCACGCTGCATGCCGAGCCGCTGCCCGACCCGCATGAGCCCATCGACACCGTGGTGCTGCCCGGCGGCTACGGCGTCGACGAGGCCCGTCGCAACGCAAAACTCATGGCGTGGATCGCCCGACACCGCCCAGGCGGCTCGCCGCGTCGTGAGCGTCTGCACCGGTGCGTTCCTGGCCGCCGAGGCCGGCCTGCTCGACGGCTGCCGGGCCACCACGCATTGGGCGCACGCCGACCGCCTGGCCCGGGAATTCCCGACCGTCGACGTCGACGCCGAGCCCATCTACGTGCGCAGTTCGGAGACCGTGTGGACCGCCGCGGGCGTCACCGCCGGCATCGATCTGGCGCTGTCGCTCGTCGAAGCGGACCACGGCACCGAGGTCGCGCAGACCGTCGCCCGGTACATGGTGCTCTACCTCCGACGGCCGGGCGGGCAGACGCAGTTCGCCGCCCCGGTCTGGATGCCGCGTGCCCGTCGAGAACCGATCCGCGAGGTGCAGGAGGCCATCGAGGCCGAACCCGGCGCCACGCACAGCGTCACCACGCTCGCGCGCAAGGCCGCGATGAGCCCACGTCACTTCACCCGCGTCTTCACTGGCGAGGTCGGCGAGGCGCCCGGCGCCTATGTCGACCGGATCCGCACCGAGGCCGCCCGCCGCCAGCTGGAGGAGACCGACGACACCGTCGTCGCGATCGCCACCCGCTGCGGCTTCGGCACCGCAGAAACCATGCGCCGCAACTTCGTTCGCCGACTCGGTGTGTCACCCGACCAGTACCGCAGAACATTCGCCTGAACAAAGGAGAACCCCATGCAGATCGCCATCGTGCTCTATCCCGGATTCACCGCGCTCGACTTCATCGGGCCCTACGAGGTGCTGCGCTGGCTACCGGACGCCGAGGTGCGGTTCCTCTGGCATGAGACGGGGCCCATCACGGCCGACTCCGGTGTGCTGGCAATTGGTGCGACGCACACGTTCGACGAAACGCCGTCACCCGACGTCATCTTGGTGCCGGGCGGGATGACGACGATGGAGCACGCCCGTGACGAGAAGGTGCTCGAGTGGGTGCGCCAGGCGCATCCCGGCGCCACCTGGACGACATCGGTGTGCTCGGGTTCGGTCATCCTCGCCGCGGCCGGATTGCTCAACGGCAAGCGTGCCACCTCGCATTGGATGGCGCTGCCCACGCTGAAGGCATTCGGCGCCACCCCGGTCGGCGACGAACGCATCGTGGCCGAGGGTGACATCGTCACGAGTGCGGGTGTGTCGGCCGGCATCGACTTGGGGCTGTGGCTGGCCGGCCAAATCGGCGGTGAGAGCCGCGCCAAGGCCATCCAATTGTCGATGGAGTACGACCCGCAGCCCCCGTTCGACTCCGGGCACATGTCGAAGGCCTCCGCGAGCACCAAGGCGGCCGCCACCGCGCTGATGACCAAGGACATGGTCGTCCGCGGCCAGCTGCGGCCGATGAGCCGGCTGATGTGGGACCAGGCCGTGCGCGCGGCGCGGTCCCGTCGCAAGCGCTAGCGGATGAGCTGGTCGACATCGACGATCTCACCTCGGTTGATGCTGACCCAATCGCGGCCATCGAGGTAGGGGCGCAGACGTCGGCCGATCAATTCAGCATCGGCTGTTGACTTCGGTCGCTGAAGTTCGTAGACGTGCGGCAGCTCAGCCATTCCGGTGACGACACTCCACAGCGTCAGGGCGGCGGGCCCAGTCGGCGGGTCCACCAGGACCGGTCCGAACAGGCATTGTCCGTCGAGCAGAAAGAGCGTCGGCACGCCGAATCCGCCCGCAGCTCGTGACCCGCTGGTGGTCGGCCCGGACGTCGTCGTGGGTGGTCGGATCGTCCAGCGCCGCATCGAAAACCGTCGCATCGACGCCGAGGTCGCTCAGCAATCGTCGTGCAACCACGGGATCGTGTGGTTTTCCGCCCGACGCGTGCAGTTCATGACCGATCGCGGCGTACCACCGATCGAGCAACGACATGTCGGTTCGACGTAGCAGTGCACCGATCCGCATCAATGACCAGCCGTAGGACCACTCGCGTTCCCACGGATGCTTCTTGCCCTCCGAGCGGTTGATCTCCTCGAGGCTGAAAAACCGCCAATTGACAGTGATCCCCACCTGCGCACGCACATCGCGTATCCACAACGAGGTCTGATAGGCGAAGGGGCACATTGGGTCAAAGTGAAAATCCACGGCGGTACTCATCAGCCCTGATTATTTCATCCGAAAGTCAACGCTGTCAGGCGACATTTTGCCCCTTGTCCGCGCCTTGTTAGCGTCGCCGGGTGATCAACCTCGCCTATGAGGACCGCGGAACCGGCGATCCGGTGCTGTTCATCGCCGGTCGCGGCGGCCTCGGCCGCACCTGGCACATACACCAGGTGCCGGAGTTCCTGGCGGCCGGATATCGCGTTGTGACGTTCGACAACCGCGGCGTGGGCGCCACCGAGAACGCCGACGGCTTCACCACGCAGACCATGGTCGCCGACACCGCGGCGCTGATCGAGCGAGCTCGACATCGCACCCACCCGCGATCGTCGCCGTGTCGATGGGCGCGTTCATCGCCCAGGAGCTCATGCTGGCGCGGCCGGACCTCGTCAGCCAGGCGGTGCTCATGGCGACTCGCGGCCGCAGCGACCGCACCCGAAGCTTCTTCCGGACCGCCGAACACGCCCTGGCCGAAGCCGACATTGATCTCCCGGCCAGCTACGACGCGAAAGTCCGCCTGCTGGAGAGCTTTTCCCCGAAGACGCTCAACGACGACGACGCCGTGCGCGACTGGATCGACATGTTCACCACCTGGCCGATCAAACCCACCCCGGGCCTGCGCTGCCAGGCTCGACATCGCCCCGGACGACAACCGGCTGCCCGCTCTACCGAAGCATCACCACACCGACGCTGGTGATCGGGTTCGCCGACGACATCGTGTTGCCGCCGCACTTGGGCAAGGAGGTGGCCGATGCGCTGCCCAACGGGCGCTACCGGCACATTCCCGACGCCGGGCATCTCGGCTTCCTCGAGCTCCCGCAGGCCGTCAACGAGGTGATTCTGAAATTCTTCACCGAAGCCGACCTGTGACACCCTGGAAGCAATGGCGAACCCTTCGACCGCGCAAGCGCGCATCGTCGTCGACGAGCTGATTCGCGGCGGCGTGCGTGACGTCGTGTTGTGCCCGGGGTCGCGCAACGCGCCGCTGGCCTTCGCGCTGCGCGACGCCGACGCGGCCGGGCGAGTGCGGCTGCACGTGCGCATCGACGAACGCACCGCCGGCTACCTGGCCATCGGCCTCGCGGTGTCGGCCGGCGCGCCGGTGCCGATCGTGATGACCTCGGGCACCGCGGTGGCCAACCTGGGACCGGCCGTCGCCGAGGCCAACTACGCGCGCGTGCCACTGATCGTGCTGTCGGCCAATCGGCCCTATGAGCTGCTCGGCACCGGCGCCAACCAGACGATGGAACAGCTCGGCTACTTCGGCACACAGGTCCGCGCGTCGATCAGCCTGGGTCTGGCCGGAGACGGGACGGAGAAGCTCGCCGAGCAGAACGCCCAGTGGCGATCGGCGGTGTGCCGGGTGCTGGTCGCAGCGACGGGTGCGCGCAGCGCCAACGCCGGGCCGGTGCAGTTCGACATCCCGCTGCGCGAGCCGCTGGTGCCCGACCCGGAGCCCGACCTGGGTGCTGTTCCGGCGGGCCGACCGAACCGGCGGTCGTGGACCTACACCCCGCCGGTGAACTTCGACCAGCCGCTCGACATCGACCTGAGCCTGGACACCGTCATGATCTCTGGTCACGGCGCCGGTGTGCACGACAACCTCGCGGCGCTCCCGACGGTCGCCGAGCCGACCGCACCGCACGCGCCAAACCCGTTGCACCCGTTGGCGCTTCCGCTGCTTCACCCGCAGCAGGTGCTCATGCTGGGCCGGCCGACGCTACACCGCACGGTGTCGGCGCTGCTGGCCGACCCGGCAGTGCCGGTGTCCGCGCTGACCACCGGGCCGCGCTGGCCGGACGTCTCGGGCAACTCGCAGGCCACCGGCACCCGCGCGGTGACGACCGGCCGGCCCAGCGACGGGTGGCTGCGGCGGTGTGCCGAGGTGAACCGCCGGGCCGTCGAGGCGGTGCATCGCACCTTGCAGGCGCATCCGCTGACCACCGGGCTGCACGTCGCGGCGGCGGTGGCCGACGGACTGCGTCCCGGCGATCAGCTGGTCGTCGGCGCGTCGAACCCGGTGCGCGACGCGGCGCTGGTGGGGCTGAACACGAAGGGCATCAAGGTGCGGTCCAACCGTGGCGTCGCGGGCATCGACGGCACGGTGTCCACGGCGATCGGGGCGGCGCTGGCGCACGAACGCGACAGCGGCGGCGGCCGCACGGTCGCATTGATCGGGGACCTGACGTTCGTGCACGACGCGTCCGGGCTGTTGATCGGCCCGACGGAACCGGTGCCGCGGGCGCTGACGATCGTGGTGTCCAACGACAACGGCGGCGGCATCTTCGAGCTGCTCGAGCAGGGCGATCCACGGTTCGCCGACGTGTCGTCGCGGGTTTTCGGCACCCCGCACGACATCGACGTCGGTGCGCTGTGCCGCGCCTATCACATCGACTCCGCGCAGGTGGAGGCCGACGATCTCGTCGATGCGCTGAACACGCCGTTCGACGGGATGCGGGTGTTGGAGGTCAAGGCGGACCGGTCGACGCTGCGCCAACTGCATGCATCGATCAAGGCGGCCATATGAGCCGGTTCGCCGGCCTGCCGACGGCGCTCGGCCTGCGGTCCGAGGACCCGGAAACCAAGACCGGCAAGGTTTTTCGGTGGATCCGACTCGGCATTGTGATCGTCGCCTGCTTGACGACGTTGCAGTCGGCGCTGCTGGTCGCCGGCGCGTGGCGCAACGACCGGCAGATCGAACACAACATGGGTGTGGCGCAGGCGGAGGTGCTGTCCGCCGGGCCGCGGCGCTCGACGATCGAGTTCGTCACCCCGGACCGCGTCACCTACCGACCTGCACTTGGAGTGCTCTACCCGTCGGAGCTGGCCGACGGGATGCGGATCTACGTCGAATATGACCGCGGCAACCCCGACCTGGTGCGCGTGCAGGATCGCAACGCCGCGTTGGCGATCATCCCGGCGGGCTCGATCGCGCTCCTGGGCTGGCTGGTCGCGGGAGGGCTGCTGATCGGCGCGACGCTCGTCGAGCGGCGCTACTTCTCCGCGTTCTCCGCGCCGAGAGAGCATTCCTGGTAGTGGTTCGGCTCGTCTCGCAACCCTGGCTTCTCGTTCGGCGCTTACCGTCTAGTACTCGTCGTGCAGCCGCCGGCGGGCCGCGGCCAGCCAGTCGTCGGCGATCAGCTGCTTCTCCTTCACAAGCAGTTCGTCGCGTGCGGCCTGCCACTGTTCCCGAGCCACAACGTGCGGCATCCTCATCAGGTCTCCTTCCTCCTAAGAAGTTGACCTCGGGCGGCGCCAGAACTCATCGCGCAGCAGCTGCTCAGCGCCCGATGGCGCTCGCCAGCTGCCGGAACATGGTCACGAAGTCACGGTCGTAGTTGACCGAGGGAATGCGGCTGCGAATCTTCTTCACGCACGGGTCGTTGAGCAACGCAGCGACTTCGGGGTTGCCATACGGGTCGATCCCGGCCGACCGCAACCAATTCACGAGGTCGGACAGCACCGGCACCACACCGTCGAGGTCGCCCTGCGCCCAGCGCTCGCGATATTTCTGCGCCGACATCTGACAGTGGATGCGGGCAGCTTCGCTGTGATTGAACCCGGCGCGCATCATGCCGGCGACCGCACCGGCCAACAATCCGCGAATGCGGCTCGCGGACTCCGGATCGTTTTTCAGGATCGCTTCAAACTCACGGCGCCACGTTTTGTATGGGTCAGTGCGTTGTTGCACGGGCAATTCTCCGCAGGTCAGCCATCTATCTCCCCGACATGTGATTGCGATCACAGACATCATCCGTGATTTGCCACGCTACCGCAATTCGCGACTGGGTTTGTAACTATTTCATCAAGCATTTCAACTGCAGAATTCGCGTGACGTATTCCTGAAGGCAACCTGCCGGCAGTCGCAGCGGGCACAACGCGATTGTCATTGCGCCAGACAAATTCCCGCGGCCAGGAACACGCCGCAGATCAGTGCGGCGTCGAGCATCTGCTGCAGCGCGGCCACGCTACAGCCAATCCGCGCGGCGCAGCGTGCTGCACCGCACCTGGCCGGCAATCTGCGACGAGTTGCTTGGCCACTGCGCGGCCGTCAGCGCCAATAAACAAGAGTGGCAATTGGATTCGCGCTACGTGCCCACATAGCACCAAACCCCTTGTGCGACTTAAATCTGCGCTCGTCCCACACTGCTGCCGCGACACGCATCAGCAGATGGGAAGCTAAATTACATTAATGTAATACGGTGATGCGGTCGACCTCTAGGAAATGGGGAGAGCGGACGCATGTTTGCTGGGATATCACGGCGCAAGTTTCTGGCAGCTTCGGCCGCGGGCGGCGGCGCGGCTTTGATGTCGTGGGCCGGTCCGATAATCGAGAAGGCCGCATGCGCTCGGGCCCTGCGGTGGCTCACTGAACGACATCGAGCACTTCGTGTTGTTCATGCAGGAGAACAGGTCGTTCGATCACTACTTCGGCGCCATGTCTGGCGTGAGAGGGTTTGACGACAACCCAGCTTCTTTCGCCCAGAAGGGCTGGAATCCCCAGACCCGCCGGGTCGATCCCAACGGCGTCACGTTGCCGTTCCGCCTCGATACGACCAGGGGGCCCAGCCTCAGCGGCGAGTGCGTCAACGACCCCGACCACTTCTGGGTTGGCATGCATAACGCGTGGAACGGCGGTGCCAACAACAGGTGGCTGCCGAACTCGGCGCTGACACGTCCCGTCCTCAACGTCCCTGCGGTGATGGGCTATTACCTCCGGGAGGACATCCCGATTCACTACATGCTCGCCGACACTTTCACCCTTTGCGACCACTACCATTGCTCGGTCATCGGCCCGACCATGCCGAACCGGCTGTACTGGCTCGGCGCCACGATCAATCCTGAGGGCGACAAGGGTGGGCCAATGGTGGCGGAGCCCACCATCGTCCCTCAGTTCAGATTCTCTTGGAAGACCATGCCGGAAAATCTCAGCGAGGCTGGGATCAGTTGGAAGGTCTACCAGAACAAGACCCTCGGGCCAATCAATAACACCACCGCGGGCTTGGGCGGGTTCGTGAACACTTTCAAGCAGGCATCGGACCCGAAGTCGGATCTGGCCCGCTACGGCATCGCCCCAACCTATCCCGAAGAGTTCACGCTCGACGTCGCCCTCAATAGGCTGCCGAAGGTTTCATGGGTCGTCCCCAACTTTCTCGAGACCGAGCATCCCGCGTTTCCGGTGGCGGTCGGCGCCGTCGGGATTGTGAACGTCCTCCGGATTCTGATTTCCAATCCGAAGGTATGGGAGAAGACCGCGGTGATCGTCAGCTATGACGAGAACGGCGGCTTCTTCGACCACGTCTCACCGCCAACTCCGCCACCGGGCACGCTGGGCGAATTCATCCCGAACAGCGTCGACATCACCAAAGTGGAACAGGCCGGCGGCATCCGGGGGCCGATCGGGCTGGGCTTCCGGGTGCCGTGCTTTGTCATATCTCCCTACAGTCGCGGCGGACTGGTAGCCAGCGACGTATTCGACCACACATCGCAACTGAAACTGATCGCCGAGAGGTTCAACGTGCCGGTGCCCAACATCACAGCGTGGCGGGACAGCATCGTCGGCGATCTGACGTCGGCATTCAACTTCACCGCGCCGCCCAACCCGACGCGCCCGGACTTGGGCCAGCCGGTACTTCGGATGCTGCCGAAACTGCCGCAATGCGTGCCCAACGCGTTCCTTGGAAACCTCCAGCTCGGCGTTCCCTATCCGGTGCCGTACCCGCAGACGATGCCCGGCCAGGCGACCACCCCGGCACGCGGAACGCCCAGCGGTCCCTGCGTCTAGGTTCGGCTAGGTGAGCCGAGCCACCCTGGAGAAGGATCCGCATGAGGTTGCGTCGATGTTCGACGCGGTCGCGCGTCGCTACGACCTGACCAACACCGTGCTGTCGCTCGGCCAGGACCGCTACTGGCGACGGGCCACCCGCGACGCCCTGGATGTCGGTGCGGGCGACACCGTGCTCGACCTGGCCGCCGGCACCGCCGTGTCGACGGTCGAGCTGGCGCGTTCGGGGGCGTGGTGCGTGGCGGCCGACTTCAGCGTCGGGATGCTGAAGGCCGGCCTCGCACGAGACGTGCCGAGGGTCGCTGGGGACGCCACCCGGCTGCCGTTCGCCGACCAGACCTTCGACGCCGTGACGATCAGCTTCGGGTTGCGCAACATCGTCGACCACGAGGCGGGGTTGCGCGAGATGGCGCGGGTGACGCGGCCCGGCGGGCGGCTGGTGGTGTGCGAGTTCTCTACGCCGACGAACCGGCTGTTCGGCACGGTCTACAAGGAGTATCTGATGCAGGCGCTCCCGCGGGTGGCCCGGGCGGTGTCGTCAGACCCCGAGGCCTATGAGTACCTGGCCGAGTCGATCCGGGCGTGGCCCGATCAGGCGGAGTTGGCCCGTCGAATCAAGCGCGCGGGATGGTCGGGGGTGCGGTGGCGCAACCTCACCGGCGGGATCGTGGCTCTGCACGCCGCAACGAGATCCCCCTAGCGGTTTCACCCCCCTTTTTTGCTCGCTTTTATACCTACCTCCTTCCCAGCTACACTACTACCCCGCGCCCCCCGCCAGATTGGGCACTGCGGGGGGGCGGCTGCCGGCGGCGCCGGTGCCGGTCGGCGCGCCCAGTGGGGCTGGCCGGGTGTGGTCGGCTGGCGCCGGTGTCGCGGGGGTCGCGGGCGCCCGCGCTACGGCCGCCGGCGCGTCGGTGGGCCTACCGCGTGGCCGCGGCGCCGGCGGGCGCCGTGCTCGGCGGCGTCGCCGCGGGGGCCCCGGCCGGTCCCGGTGGGGGCCCGGCCGGGGCGTGGCCCGCCGTCTGGGGCCGGCGCCCGGCCCGCGCGTGCGCCGTCGCCGGTGGGCGCGGCCGAGTCGGCGGCGTCGGGGCGGGTGGCGCCCTCGCCCCACCGCTCGCCCGGCGGCCCCGGCCCGCGCGGCGGCCCCGGCCGCCGCGGCGGGGGTGGCGTGGCGTGGCCCGTGACGGTGGGGGCCGGGGTCTCTCACGCCCCCCGGCGCCGGCCCGTGTCTCCCAGGCGGGCGGGCGGGCGGTGCCCGGTCGGGCGGTGCCGGTCGGGGGTCGTGCCGGGTCTGCGGCGCCGGGCGAGCCCGCGCCCGCGCCCCGCGGGGACGGGGCGGGTGCGTCGGGTCGCGCCCCCGTCCGTTTCCGACGCCGCGGTCCCCGCGCTGCGTCCCTGTCGGGGGCGGCTGTCCCGGGGGCGCGGGCACCGGGTGACCGCGCGGGGGTCCCGGCGCGCGGGTGCCCTCACCGCACGCCGCCGCCCGTCGCGCGGCGCGTCGCCCTCGCGGCCCGGCGCGGCGCGCGCGTCGGCTCGGGCGCGGCGGCGCGGCGCGGCCGCGGCGCTGTCGGCCGACATCGCCGCGCCTCCCCCGCTGGGTGCGGTCTCCCCCCCCTGCCGGCCCGCCCGCCGGCTCCGGTGCCGGCGACCGACAGCCGCGCCCGAAACGACTGGAGGACAGAATCTTCGGCAAACGATCCTGTTCACCAACCGCTACACCTGGCCGGTCGGCGATGTCGTCGCGGCCTACCGCTCCCAACCGAGGTCGAGCCGGTTCCGGCACAGAAGACCCGCACGTGGTGTCCTTCGGGCCAATGCACCACTGGACCGACCAGAAGATCCGTGTCCACGTCTTCTACAGCGTGCTGGCCCTGACCGTCGCCCACCTCATGCGCCGGCAAGCCGACCGCGCCGGCCTGCACATGTCGGTACGTGAACTGCTCGCCGAACTGGCCGGCATCGGTGAAACGGTGCTGCTCTACCACGACGGCGGCAAAGGCCGCCCCCGCGCCCGACGCATGCTCACCGACACCACCCCCACCCAACAACACCTCGCAGAAATTTTTCACCTCTCTTATCCTCGGAGTCAGCGAGTCGTGGTTCTACAGTGGGCGCGGGCCGCCGGTGCGGGGGTGCGCGGTCGCGGTCGGCGTGGGCACTGGTCACGCGCAGTGCCGTCTCGTCGGCCGCTGCGGTGAGCGGCACCGTCGCGTCGGCGCGACGGCCGCGTCGCCGCGGCGCAGGGATGCCCGCCGACAGACCGCGCCGAGTTCCCGGCGCGAGCGCGACTTCACCGCGCCGGCGCCGCGGTAGTGGGCGGCGACTGACCGAGATCCCGATCGTGAGGCTAGCTCTCCTGCCACCGTCCTGTCTGTTCTCCCGCGGTTGCTGGCCAGCTCTATCTCGGAGCTTCCGACGCGGACTGGCCGGCGACGCGATCTAGATTCCATAGCGGTAGAGCGCGGGTGGAGACCACACCGCTATTCGAACGGTGGGCGTCGGTCCACCCACCGCGATCCGGCGCCCAACCGCCGCCACAGCCGCGCCACCCGGTCGGCGTCGTCGTCGGTGACCAGGTTGCCCATCACCCGCACGACGACCTCCATGAACCTCGTCGACCGCATCGCCACCGGACCGCCGGTCGGCAGGACCCACGGCACCGTCAGCAACAGCCCAAGCCGGCGCGCCACCGAGAACGCGCGGCCATAGTGCTGCTGCAACGTCGCCGGCCAGGCCAACGACAAGTCACCGCTGCCGAGCAGCTCGACCGCCACCCGGCCGGTCTCCAGCCCGTAGTCGATCCCTTCGCCGTTCAGCGGGTTGACGCACGCCGCGGCGTCGCCGATCAGCATCCAGTTCGGGCCCGCCACCCCCGACACCGCGCCGCCCATCGGCAGCAGCGCCGACGCGACCGCCCGCGGCGGCCCCTCGAACTCCCAGTCCGAACGCTTGTAGTCGGTGTAATGGTTGATCAGCTTCCGCAGGGCCACGTCCGCCGGCCTCTTTTCGGTCGCCAGTGCTCCGACGCCGATGTTCACCTCGCCGTTGCCGAGCGGGAAGATCCAGCCGTAACCGGGCAGCAGCTCATCATCACGCGTGCGCAACTCGAGGTTCGTCGACAGCCACGGATCGTCGCTGCGAGGTGTCGTCAAATACCCCCGCACAGCGACCCCGTACACCGTCCGCTGATGCCACTTCCGCCCGAGCACTCGGCCAAGCGGCGACCGCGCCCCGTCGGCGACGATCAGCTCGCGGCACCCGATTTCGTTCACACTTCCGTTACGAACGGTCAGCGATCGTACCCGTCCGCCCGAATCATGTTCGACGTCAACAACTTTCGCGCCCAGCAGCATCTTGGCTCCGTCGTCGGCGGCGACCTGGCGAATGCGCTCGTCGAGCTCGGTGCGAGGCACCGCGCTGCCGTATCCCGGGAACGACGGGCCCGGCCAGTCGATCTCCACCTCGCCGCCGAACCCCGTCAGCCGCAGCCCGCGGTGGCTGATGTGCCCGTCGAGCCAGTCGCCGAGGCCGAGTGACCGCAGCTCAGCCACCGCGCGCGGGGTGAGCCCGTCACCGCACGGCTTGTCGCGTGGAAACTCAGCGGCGTCGACCACCAGCACGTCGCGGCCCGCGCGCGCCGCCCACGCCGCCGCCGCAGAACCCGCTGGCCCCGCGCCGACGACGACCACGTCCGCGTTGATGTCCATTGCTCCCAGTATGTTGGACGCGTGAGGACACCAGCGACCGTGGTAGCGGGGGTCGAGCTCGGCGACCCTGCCTTCGCCGCGGGTGTCCGCGACGGCGTCGCGCGCATCGAGGAGCTGATCAGCACCGAACTCGGTCAAGGCGACGAGATCATCCGCGACGCGGTATTGCACCTCTTCCAAGCCGGCGGCAAGCGGTTCCGGCCACTGTTCACGGTGCTGTCGGCGCAGCTCGGACCCGACCCCGACGCGTGGCAGGTCACCGTCGCCGGATCGGTGATCGAGCTGGTCCACCTGGCCACGCTGTACCACGACGACGTGATGGACGAGGCCGAGGTTCGCCGCGGCGCGCCCAGCGCCAACGCCCGCTGGAGCAACAACATCGCGATCCTGGCCGGCGATTATCTCTTTGCAACGGCCTCGCGGCTGGTGTCGCGGCTTGGCCCCGACGCAGTGCGGGTGATCTCCGAGACCTTCGCCGAATTGGTCACCGGGCAGATGCGGGAGACCCGCGGCGCCGGGCAGGGCGCCGACCCGATCGAGCACTATCTGCGGGTCGTGCACGAGAAGACCGGAACGCTGATTGCGGCGGCGGGCCAGTTCGGTGCGACGTTCTCCGGGGCGGCCGATGAGGAGATCCGAAGGCTTCGCCGGCTGGGCGGCATCGTCGGCACCGCGTTCCAGATCTCCGACGACATCATCGATATCGCCAGCGACTCCGACGAGTCCGGCAAGACACCCGGCACCGACCTGCGCGAGGGCGTGCACACCCTTCCGGTGCTGTATGCGCTGCAGGAGAGCGGGCCGGACGCGGAGCGGCTGCGGCTGCTGCTGGCCGGGCCCATGGACGACGACCACGTCGGCGAGACGCTGACGCTGCTGCGGTCATCACCAGGGATGACGAAGGCCAAAGACACGGTCGCGCGCTACGCCGCTCAGGCGCGCGAGGAGCTGGCCGGGTTGCCCGAAGGTGCCGGTCGGCAGGCGCTGGCCACGCTGGTCGAATACACGATCTCCCGGCACGGATAGGAACCTGTCCGCGCCGCGAGCCGTTCTGTAGACGGCTCAACTTTGTGTTAAGGAGAAGTGGATGAGTTGGCATCCGTGGGGCAACACCATGAAAACGGTGCTGCTACTGGGCGTGATGTCGGCGTCGATCGTGTTCATCGGGTCGCTGTTCGGCAATCCGTCGATCTTGGTGCTGTCGATCCTGTTCGCCGTCGGCATGAACGTCTACGTGTACTTCAACAGCGACAAGCTGGCGCTGCGGGCGATGCACGCGCAGCCGGTGACGGAATTGCAGGAGCCGGTGATGTACCGGATCGT
Organism: uncultured Actinomycetota bacterium; assembly: GCA_963834955.1. Classification (GTDB taxonomy): domain Bacteria; phylum Actinomycetota; class Actinomycetes; order Mycobacteriales; family Mycobacteriaceae; genus Mycobacterium. The sequence goes on along the minus strand of CAWIDX010000030.1, from coordinate 15,946 downwards.
GCGCGAGCTGGCGACGACGGCGCACCAGCCGATGCCGCGGCTGTACATCAGCGACACCGCCAACCCGAACGCGTTCGCCACCGGCCGCAACCCGCGTAACGCCGCCGTGTGTTGCACCACCGGGATCCTGGAGATTCTCAACGAGCGGGAACTGCGCGCGGTGCTAGGTCACGAGCTGTCGCACGTCTACAACCGCGACATCCTGATTTCGTGTGTGGCCGGGGCGTTGGCCGCGGTGGTCTCCGGGCTGGCGAACCTCGCCATGATCATGAGCGTCTTCGGGGGCAACCGAGAGGGCGGCGCGAATCCGATTGCGCTGCTGTTGGTTTCGCTGTTGGGGCCGATTGCGGCGACGATCGTGCAGCTGGCGGTGTCGCGGTCGCGGGAGTATCAGGCCGACCAGTCCGGCGCCGAGCTGACGGGCGACCCGCTGGCACTGGCGTCGGCGCTGCGCAAGATCTCTGCCGGTGTCCAAGCCGCGCCGCTGCCACCGGAGCCGAAGCTGGCGAGCGAGGCGCACCTGATGATCGCCAACCCGTTCCGGCCGGGCGAGCGGTTCGTCGGGCTGTTCTCGACGCACCCGCCGATGGAGCAGCGGATTGCGCGCTTGGAAGGGATGGCCCGCGGCCGGTACTGACGCTTGTTCGAAGCCGGAATTTGGCCGGCACCCCTCACGGAGCGCAACTACAACCGCACGTTCGTCGTACGCACTTCGCCGGAGCTGCATCGGCGTTTAGCGATCGAGGCCGTCGAGCAACGGGTGTCCCTCAACCAATGGGTCATTCAGAAGTTGGCCGACCGACGGCAGGCGTCCCTAGATTGGTGAAGTCGGCGTTCGCCTGGGATTAGGCTTAGGCAATGACCGACCACGATCGCGCCGCCGCCCGGCGCGAGATCGCCGATGCCCTGATCAAAGCCCTCGAACGCCGCCATGAGGTGGCCGACGTGATCGTGGAGGCCGACGATCGCGCCGCCGCTGTCAAGGCCATCTCCGACCTGCTCGGTACCTCGCAGCTCGGTGCCCAGGCGGTGATCGGAATGTCGTTGGAAAAATTCACCAAGGCTGCCCGGCGGAAGATCGCCGCCGAGCTCGACGACCTGAACAAACAGCTGACCTTCACCCTCGTCGACCGGCCCGCGAGCTCGGGCGAGGGGCTGACGCTTCGGCCGTTCCGGAGGGCCGACCGCGATGTCTTCGCCGCGCGAACTGACGACGTGAAAGCCGCAGCAGACGGCTCGGGCCGGCCGGTGGGCGACCTCGACGACGAGCTTGGTTCGGGACTGAGACGGATCGATGCCGAGGACGCGGCCTGGCTCGTCGTCGTCGTCGGCACCGAGAAGGTCGGAATGGTCTTCGGTGAACTGGCCGAGGGCAAAGTGAGTGTGAGGGTGTGGATCCGTCCCCAACACCGGCACAAGGGTTACGGGACCGCTGCGCTGCGTAAGGCGCGGTCCGAGATGGCCGGTTACTTCCCCGCCGTGCCGATGATCGCCCGCACGCCGGGTGTCACGCCCTCATAAGACCCGCTCAGCGTCACGGCCCCTTTCCGTGGTAGTGCTGCGCGTGCCAACACCTTCACCTAAGGTTGATTCCGTGGGGAGAAAATTCTTGGCTGGACTCGCCGGTGCTGTGGCGCTGGTCGCCGCGCCCGCGGTCGCCTCGGCCGACCCCCCGCCGCCGGCGCCGCCCAACATCAACAGCTTCGCGCCGATTTCGCCGGTCGAGTACACCGTGCTCGACGGCGCCTGGTACGCATTCGGCACGCCTGAGGGTCTGACCTGCATCATCGACAAGGGTCGAAGTCACCTACGGGTGCAGCGGACCGATCCCGGGGGCGCCGAACGGGGCGAACCTCGTCAGCGGCGGCGCGGCCGGCGCACCGGGTTGGGCCAACACGACGGCCCCGGTGTTTGCGATTGCCGGACCGGTCAAGCCGCTGCCGCCGAACACCAGGCTGAGCTATCGGCAGATCAGCTGCGGTACCGACGGCGCGGGCATGACGGCGTGCGTCAACTCGTACGACCAGACCGGGTTCGTCATCAGCCCGGGCGGCAGTTTCATCCTCGGCCAGATGCCGCTGCTGGACCGCCCGCGTCAGTAACCTAGAATCCCGTGCCGTGGATCTCGTGGCCCGGCGTCTCGGCGGCCAACCCTTTGTACGCGTGCTCGACCGTGTGGCCGTGGTTGATGACGCCGTCGACCTCGCGCGCGATCGGCATGTGCACGCCGTAGCGCTCGGCGAGTTCCATGATCACGCTGGCGGCCTTGACGCCCTCGGCGACCTGGTCCATCGATGCGAGGATCTCGTTGATCGGCTTGCCCGCGCCGATCTGCTCGCCGACGTGGCGGTTGCGGCTGCGCGGGCTCGTGCACGTGACGATCAGGTCGCCGAGGCCGGCTAGACCCGGGAAGGTTTCGGGCTGGCCGCCCATCGCCACGCCGAGCTTCGTCATCTCCCGCAGGGAACGGGCAATCACCAGCGCCCGGGTGTTCTCGCCGATGCCGATCGAGTAGCCCATCCCGGTCGCGATCGCGTAGACGTTCTTCAGCGCGCCCGCCATCTCGACGCCGAGAACGTCGTCGGTGGTGTAGACGCGGAACCGCTGGGTTTGGAACATCCGGGCCAGCTGGGTGGAGAGGTGCTGGTCGGGCATCGCGATCACAGCCGCAGCCGCGTATCCCTGGGCGACCTCACGGGCGATGTTGGGCCCGGCGAGGATCCCGGCGGGGTGGCCGGGCAGGACCTCGGCGACGATCTGCGACATGCGCAGGCTGGTGCCCTGCTCGAGCCCTTTCACCAGAGAGACGACCGGCACCCACGGCCGCAGCGTCTCGCTGAGATCCTCGAGCACCTGGCGGAAGCCATGCGACGGCACGGCCATCACGATGACGTCGGCGCAGTCGGCCGCCCGCTCGAAATCTGTGGTGGCATTCAGAGTCGGTGACAGCTCGACTTCGTCACCCAGGTAGCGCAGATTGCGGTGCCGCTCGTTGATGTCCTCGGCGGTCTCGGCCGAGCGCACCCATTGCAGGGTGTCGGCGCGGCGGGATGCGATGGACGCGACGGTGGTGCCCCACGAGCCGCCACCGAGGACGACGACGCGGGGTTCGCGACGAGCAGAAGTCATGGCGATCAGACTATTGCGGAGGGCTGCCGATTCGGGGCGGTTCAGGGCGACGCGTTTCTGGCCGACGAGCCAGCTGTCCAGGCAAATCAGTGCAAGTTGGCCCCGCCGACCGCTGATAGCTTCAGATTGCCGACGACGAAACGACAGGAGGCGACGTGCCGCAGCCGATCCGGGTCAACCCGCACAAGGTGGTGGAGGCCGCCGTCGTCGTTGGGGCCAACGCCGATCAACTCCAGGCCGGCCACACCTCGACCATCGCCGCGGCACAAGCATCACAGCCCGGCCTCGTCGGCCAAAGCGCCCAAGCGATCGCGTCGAAAACCCAACTTTGGCAGGACAATTCAGCTCAGCTTCACCGTGTCCTCGCCTCCCACGGCGCAGCGCTTCACGCCAGCGCCCAGGGCTACGCGGACACCGAGGACAACAACGCCGCGACGGTCAACGCAATCGCCAACGGGGCATAAACGAACGTGCCGCTGACGGTCGCCGACATCATGCGCTGGGATCCCGGCGCGATACGGCAGGTCAGCGATGCGGCCAGGACCCGCGCACAGATCTCCCTCGACACCGCCCAGAATCTGGAGTCGCTCCCCGGCGTGGACGACTGGACCGGCCCCGGCGCCGACGCCGCCAAGCAACGGATCGACCAGATGCGCCGCGCGTTGATGGTCGACGCCCGGCAGTCGCTCGCCATCTCGAAGGCGGCCGACGTCGCGGCCAACAACGTCGAGATCGTCAAGGACAACCTCGAGAACGTCTGGCGGGCGGCCACCGAACTCGGACTCGTCCTCGACCCCGCGTCGGGCACCATCGGACCCGGCCCCGGCCTGCTCACGACGCAGGACGTGCTGAACATCTCCGAGCTGCAGCAGGCGCTGAACCAGGTGCTGCAGCAGGCCGAGGATGTGGACAAGAAGCTGGCCGACGCGATGCATGCCGCCGATGACAAGGTCCCGGTGCCGCCGGAGGCGCATCATGTCCCTATGCCGCCGCCGGGCGCGACCGCCGAGGAAGTCAACCAGTGGTGGAAGTCGCTCGCCCAGGAAGACAAGGATCAGCTGATCGCCCAGCATCCACCGGAATTGGGCAACCTCAACGGGATTCCGGCCGAGGTGCGCGACCAGATCAATCAGGCGGTGATGCACGACGACCTCAACCGCGTCACCAACGCCGCCGCCCAGCACGGCGTTTCGGTAGAGGACGTGCTCAACAACCCGACGAGCTACGGCCTGACGGAGACCGACGTTGTCCGGTACCACAACGCCGACCAGACCAATCAGGGCCTGGGCCACAACCGCGGACCCGAGGGCCCCAACCAGCGGCCGGTCATGCTGTGGGCGTACGACCCGCTGGCGTTCAACGGTCAGGGCCGTGCGGCGATCGCGATCGGCAACCCGGACAAGTCGCAGAACACCGCTGTGATCGTGCCGGGCACCAGCGCCAGCGTCGCGAGCGGATGGCTCCACGACGGCCACAACGACGCGATCAACATGTACGACCAGGCGATGGCCGCGCACCCGGGGGAGTCCACGGCGGTGATCGCATGGATGGGTTACGACTCGCCGGACAGCTTCAACGACCCGCGGATCGGGTCGCCATGGCTGGCGCGCGACGGCGGCGAACGGCTGGCGGCCGACGTCAACAGCCTCTGGGTGACGCACTCGGGTGAGGTGCCGCAGCACGTGACGGTGCTGGGCCACTCGTACGGGTCGACGACGGTTGCCGACGCGTTCGCCGGCTACGGCATGCACGCCAACGATGCAATATTGATCGGCTCGCCGGGCACCGATCTGGCGAAGTCGGCCGCCGATTTTCACCTCGACGGCGGCAACGTCTACGTCGGCGCCGCGTCGACGGACCCGGTCAGCTGGATCGGGCAGTCCGGCACGATACTTCCGAATGTGCTCAACGACGCGCTCGGCAATCCGGTGGGGATGTATGCCGGGTTGGGGGTGGACCCGGCCGGTGACTCGTTCGGCTCGATCCGGTTCCGGGCCGAGGTGACGGGGTCCGGGCTGGTCGACATCCACGACCACTCGCACTATTACGACCTCGGCAGCGAGTCGCTGCACAACATGACGCAGATCGCGACGGGCCACGGGTCGGCGCTGGGGTCCGAAGGCATGCTGGCCGACGGCCGTCGGCAGCCGCATGTCAGCACGCCAAGCCAGATCGACGTCCCGATACTCGGACCAATTCACTTGCCGGAGATCGGGTTTGACATTCCAGGCACGCCCGCGTTCCTCGACCCGGAAGCGGAGCGACCGTCGGAGTCGGTGACCAATGACCATCAGTTCTAGGCGACGTGCGATGCTCGCGCTGCTCGCCGCGGGCTTCGTCCTAGGAGGGTGCTCGGCCGTGTTTGGAGATCGGCAGTCGTCGAAAGAGCCGGGCCAGCCGTCGGTGGCGCCGCTGCCCGACGAGCGGGCGATGGAGCAAGTGGTGACGCCGGCGGCGCAGATCGCGAAGGTGGCAAAGTTGCGCGACGTCTACGGCGGGTTCTCGTTCGCATCGTGCAACGACCAGGGCGAGCCGCCGTACAAGGGGCTCGTGGAGATGAGCTTCACGCTGCCCACGGGCGTGGAGGTCCAGGCGTACTTCTCTCAGATCTCCAAAACGATGGTGGCGCATGGGTGGACGGACGGGCCGCCGCCGGGGAAGCAGCCGTTCGGCGTGGTGATTCACACGGAAGCCGTGATGGCGGTGATGACGGCGGGCCCGAAGCCGGGGTGGGCGAAGGCCCAATTGCACGGTGAGTGCCGGAACATGACCGATCACCGCAACGACGGCAAGACGAACTGGGTCGACATCACCAACCAGTTGACGGGGAGCTGACGCCGTTGCGGCCGAACACCAATGACTCGGTGATGCGGTCGAAGCGGTAATCAATCGCGTCGGCGAAGTAGTTCTGCCGGACGTTCCACGGCCGCTTGGTGCCCGACTTCGGTAGGGCATGCAGGTTGCGCAGCACGTAGCCGGCCTGGATGTCCCACGCGGGTTTCTCGGGCATCGGCTCGTCGCCGCGGTGCGGGTAGGCCGACGTGTAGCCGTGGATACGCATGTGGGAGAGCAGCTTTGCGGTCGCACGTGCGGTCATGTCGGCGCGCAGCGTCCACGACGCGTTGGTGTAGCCGACGCACCAGAACAGGTTGGGAACGTCTTCAAGCATGTGCGCCTTGTAGACGAAGCGGTCCTGCGGCTTGATGTCGGCGCCGTCGATGCTAATGGTGACGCCGCCGAGGGCCCGCAGTTGCAGGCCGGTGGCGGTGACGACGATGTCGGCGTCAAGGTGCTGCCCGGATTCCAGTGCGATGCCGGTTGCGTCGATGTGGTCGATGTGGTCGGTCACGACGTCGGCGCGGCCGTCGCTGATCGCTTCGAAGAGGTCGCCGTCGGTGACAAGGCACATCCGCTGATCCCACGGGTTGTAGGGCGGGTTGAAGTGGGTGTCGACGTCGTAACCTTCGGGCAGCCGCTTTATTGCCGAATTGCGGATCATTCGTTTCACCAGCCGCGGCGTCTTGCGGGACAGGAACCAGAACGTTGCTTCCTGCAGGGCATTGCGGCCGCGGAGGACGGCGTGAGAGAACCGAAGCGGCAAGGCTTTTCGGATGGCTTCGCTCGCCGGGTCGATGCGCGGAGCGGACATCATGTAGGTCGGAGTGCGCTGCAGCATGGTGACCTTACCGGCCCGCTCGGCCAGTGACGGGATGAGGGAAATAGCGGTGGCGCCGCTGCCGATGACGACGATCTTCTTGCCGTCGTAGTCGAGGTCCTCGGGCCAGTGCTGTGGGTGGACGACCTGGCCGGTGAAGTCCGCGATGCCGGGGAAGTCGGGGGTGTAGCCCTCGTCGTAGTTGTAGTAGCCGGTGGCGAAGAAGACGAACCGGGAGTGATACGTCGCGGTGGCGCCGTCATGGTCGACGGTGATGGTCCAGGTGTCGGTGGCGGAATCCCATTCGGCCGACCGGACATGGTGGTTGAAGCGGATGTGCTCGTCGATGCCGTACTTGTGGGCGGTGGCGATGAGGTAGTCGCGGATGTAGTCACCGTCGGCGACGCCCTCGGGCTGGGTCCAGGGCTCGAACGGGAAGCTCAGGGTGAAGATGCTGCTGTCGGAGCGCACGCCCGGGTAGCGGAACAGGTCCCAGGTGCCGCCGATCTGTTGGCGGCGTTCGAGGATCGTGTAGGTGAGGCCGGGGTTGCGTTCGGTGATCCGGTAGGCCGCATCGATACCGGAGATGCCGGCGCCGACGATGACGACGTCGACGTACTCGGTGTCGGTCATCCGCCCACCTTGGCAGCTGGCCCGAAGCCGGGCAAGGTGACGGTATGGCGATGTCTGAGGCGCAACAGGCCTGGGAAGAGCATTACGGCGAACGTGAGCGGGTGTGGAGCGGACGAGTCAACGTCCGGCTGATCGAGGTGGTCGAGCCGATGACGCCGGGCCGGGCGCTCGATCTCGGCTGCGGCGAGGGCGCCGACGCCCTGTGGTTAGCCGAACGCGGCTGGCACGTGACGGCGGTGGACATCTCCCAGACAGCGCTGGACCGGGCGGCCTCAGACGCGGTCGGACGCCATGTGGCGGACCGGATCGACTTTCAGCGACACGACCTCACGGAGAGCTTTCCGGACGGCGTCTTCGACCTGGTGTCGGCGCAGTTTCTGCATTCCACGGTCCCGATGGACCGAGCGAAGCTGCTGCGCCGCGCGGCCGACGCTGTGGCGCCGGGTGGGACCCTCCTGGTGGTGGATCACGCCGCAGCACCGCCATGGGCGTCGAAACTGGACCATCACCATGAGTTTCCGAGCGCTGAGGAAGTGGTGTCGTCGTTGAAACTCGATGACGGTCAATGGGATCGGATCCGAGTCGAAGTGGTCGAGCGCGACGCGGTGGGCCCAGATGGCCAGCGCGCGGCCCTCACCGACAACGTGATGATCCTGCGCCGGCGGTAGGGGGCGGGCTCCACCGGGCACCGACGAGCGAACCGATGACGAGAGCACTTGATGCTGCCATCCCGAAGAGGACGGCAGTCAGCATGCCGGCGTCTACCCGTCAGCGGTAGTTGACAAACTGCAGGGCGACCTCGAGGTCGGCCTGCTTGAGCATGGCGATGACGGCCTGCAGGTCGTCCCTCTTCTTGCTGCTGACGCGGACCTCGTCGCCCTGGATCTGGGTCTTGACGCCCTTGGGGCCCTCGTCGCGGATGAGCTTGGTGATCTTCTTGGCGTTCTCGCTGGAGATGCCCTGCTTGAGCTTGCCGGCGACCTTGTAGGTCTTACCGGACTGGGCGGGATCGCCGGCGTCGAAGGCCTTCATGCTGATGTCGCGGCGGATCAGCTTTTCTTTGAAGACCTCGACCGCGGCCTTGGCGCGCTCCTCGGTCGAGGAGGTGATCTCGATGGCCTCGTCGCCGGTCCAGGCGATGCGGGTGTCAGTGCCACGGAAGTCGAAGCGGGTGGCCAGCTCCTTGGCGGCCTGGTTGAGTGCGTTGTCGACCTCCTGTCGGTCGACCTTGCTGACGACGTCGAACGATGAATCCGCCACTGGATCCGTCCCCTTTTCGGTGGTTCTGCCGGTTTGGTTCTCGGGTACATCCTCGTTGTACCCTGCTAGTCGCACCAAGGCAGGTTGCCCGAGCGGCCAATGGGAGCGGACTGTAAATCCGTCGGCTTACGCCTACGCAGGTTCGAATCCTGCACCTGCCACCCAGGTCAGGCGCCTCAATCGCAGCGGGCCGGTGTGTTCGACTCATCCGGAGTTGTCACGGATTGTCACAACTCGCGCCAAACTCTGCGCGCGACGACCCCATGGCCAGCCACCGATGCGACCCCGTTCGCGCCAACGATCACAACCACTCTCCGATCTTCAGGCAATGACATATAGCCCTCGCTTGGCGAGGAGCGGGCTGGAGCACTCCTGCCGGCTGCCGCGGTAATGGCAGGCTTCAGCGGTGTCCGCGCCGTCGCCAGCGCACTTCCCTACTACTGCACCAATCTCGTCACTACGCCAGGCATCAGCTTTCTCGCCCCACCGTCATCCGGGCGAAGCTCACCGCCGCGCTGGCCAACGCCTCCGGCTGCGAGTGCACATAGGTCGCCATCGTGAATGCTTTCGATGCGTGCCCAAGCCAGCCGGAAATCACTGCGATGGGCACGTTCTCGAGGTGCATGAGTGTTCCGCAGGTATGCCTGGCGTCGTGGAACCGGATGTGCCGGACACCGGCTGCCTTGAGCATCCGCGCCCACCGTGACGTCAGTGCGTGCGGGCTGAGCACAGCCCCTGACTCGTCGACGACCACGTAGCCGCTGGCCTCGTAGGCCTCGCCGAGTGCAAGGCGGTCGGCCGCCTGGATCGCGCGAGCCGCGCGCAACACGGCCACCAGATGGTCGGGCAGCGGCAGCGTGCGACGGCTTGAGCTCGACTTGGGCGTCTCCTCGACGACGTGCTTACCGAACCGCAGCCGCGTCGTCGCGATCTGCATCACCTTCGCTTCGAGGTCGATGTCGCTCCAGCGCAGCCCCGCGACTTCGCCGCGCCGTAGACCGGTTAGCGCGAGCCGCCAAGCCACCGCATAACGGTCGCCGGCGATGTGGTCGAGGACGCGCTTGAGCTCGTCCGGACTGAATGTGGCAGGCGGCTTGGGATCAGCGGGTATTCGGTCGACACGCTCTGCGACATTGCGGACCACATGGCCTTGACGCATCTGGTCTTTCAGCACCGCGGTCAAGAGCCCCAGCATGTAGTTCACCGAGCGTGGTGACCACGCCTTGCGCTGCTTGCCGGTCGGGGATGGCAGTCCCCCGCTTCGCAGCGCGGTGACGAGGTGATCGATATGCCGTTTGGTCAGCTTCTGCACTTCGACGTCGCCGAGCTCGTCGATCGCGGCGGCCAGATTCACTCGGTGTCCGTGCAGCGTCGACGGTTTCAGGCCGTGTTTGGCGGCCAGCCAGTCCTCGCAAGCTTCGGCAAGCGTGATTTTTGACGGATGCACGTATGTGCCCTTGGCGACCTCGCCGCGCACCGCGTCCAGTGCTGCCCGAGCCGCTTTCTCGGTCGCGTATCGCTTGCGCAGCTGCTTGCGCTTCCCGTCGACCACGCCGACGTCCACCGTGAGTTGGTAGCGGATGACTTGGCGGCCACCCTCGCGCTGGGCGAGTTCAACCCGCTTGATCTGAGGTGGAAGCTGGCGACGTTGAGTCATCGCCGTGGCATGCGCAGTCTGCGGGGCCGGGGCCGAGGCGCTCACGATGCCGCCTCGGTGTGCGCGGCGATGAATCGCTCGATCTCCGCCGACGTGACCCGGCGGGCCGCCCCGATTTGGACCCATGCCAGCTCGCGGGATTCAAAGAGTCGATAGATCGACGAGCGAGAAATACGTAGTGCCGCAGCTGCTTCCAAAACCGTCAAAAGCCGACTTGTGGCAGGTTTTGCCTCAAACGGGTTCTGGCCGGTCGTGGCAGGCTCGGGAGGGAGTGTGTAGGTCATGCGATCCGCCTCGTGGTGACTGGTATTTCGCCACTGTAATTCGCACCGGGGACTAGTTCGTGCACAATCACTCGGGCCTCAGCGGCATGTTCTTCATCAACATCCAGACCCACTACGACGCCGAAATCGCCCGCGAACACCTGGCGACCGAGCTGGCCACCATAGAACGCATCGTCCAAGACTGACGCCACGTTCGGCGCCGCCGCTAGCAGCAGCCACCGAGAGCGTCTGGCTTCTGTCATCCAGCTAACCTAGATTTTGCGTGAAACTCGGCGCGACACTGGCCTTGAATTGGTGAAAGTGCCTGTCCTGCAAGGAATAATGAGACTTCTCAAGGATCCATGATTCCATGCGGAAGGCACTTTCTAGGTGAAGAGTAGCGCAGCGGTTTCCCGGGTGAAAGTGTCCGCGGACGGCCATGGTGTGGTGTCGCATGCCGGGGTGGGCATGCTGCGGGAGTTGGCGGACCTGACCGGGCTGTCGGCGCAGGTCACGGCCGCGTTGGCCGACACCTATCGGGGGCCGTGGATCTACGAGCCGGGTGCGGTGTTCGCCGATCTGGCCGCCGCGGTGGCCGACGGGGCGGACTGCATCGACGGCGTCGGGCAGCGCTGCGGGGATCGTGAACATGTCTTCGGTCCGGCCGCGTCGACGACCACGATGTGGCGGCTGGTCGACGCCCGGGTCGACGCCGCGCATCTGCCCGGGATCCGGGCCGCCCGCGCGCACGCGCGGGCTGCGGCGTGGGCGGCCGGGGCCGCCCCGGCAGCCGATGAATGGTTGCACCTCGATGTCGATGCCACCATCACCATCGACCATTCCGACAACAAGGAAAACGCGGGCGCGACCTGGAAGAAGACCTGGGGTCATCACCCGCTGCTGGTGTTTCTGGACCGCCCCGACATCGCCGGCGGTGAGGCGCTGGCCGGGCTGCTGAGACCGGGAAACGCCGGCTCCAACACCGCCGCCGACCACGTCACCGTGCTGGGGTGGGCGCTGGAATCGCTGCCGGCGGCTTACCGGCCCGACCCGGACGATCCTGGCGCGCAACAGATTCTGGTGCGTTCGGATTCTGCGGGTGCGACCCACACGTTCGCCGGCGCGTGCCGCACCGCGGGGGTGGGATTCTCCTTCGGCTACCCCATCGACACCCGGGTGCGCGACGCGGTGGAAATCCTCAACACCAACCAGAGCTGGTATCCGGCGATCGACTCCGACGGCGACATCCGCGACGGCGCGTGGGTCGCCGAAGCCACCGGGCTGGTGGAGATGAGCGGCTGGCCCGCCGGGACCCGGCTGATCCTGCGCAAGGAACGCCCACACCCCGGAGCCCAGCTACGGTTCACCGACTCCGACGGGCTGCGGGTCACCGCGTTCATCACCGACACCGCCACGGTGTGGTCCCCGGCCAACTCGGCGGACTCGAACTGCGCCACCGCCAGCACGCCCGGGTGGAGGACCGGATCCGCCAGGCCAAGGCCACCGGGCTGCGCAACCTGCCCTGCCACCGCGCCGACGCGAACGCCGCATGGCTGGAAATCATCATGGCCGCAACAGATCTGGTGGCCTGGACCAAACTGCTCGGATTCAAAGACCAACCGGACCTGGCCAAGACCGAGATCGACACCTTCCGATACCGGGTCCTACACGTCGCCGCCCGCATCACCCGCGGCGCCCGACAGATCCGACTACGGATCGACGCCACCTGGCGATGGGCGGCCGCAATCACCCAATGCTGGCACCGACTCCGCGCCCGATTCCCGTGACCACCCGGTCCACCATCCAACCGACCCGAAAGACCCTTCGGCCCTGGAAAGCCCGCCGCCGAGCGCCACCGGCCGACTCGTTATGCCCAGATGCAACAATCAGCCCCACAAACCGGCCAGCACCGGATTAGCCCGAACCGAACCGGCCGTACGAAAAATCGAGGCTAAAACCAACACTTGCAGCCCTTCTCACCAAAACGTCTGTCTCTACTCGTCTCGCCACATCCCTACCCGTATCATTCAGAACCACAGTCCCACAACAGATATTGACGGCCACCTTCTCGCCAAGCTCACCCAATAACTGCACGGCACATTGGCACAAGGGTGTGCAATGCTGGTTTCGGCCGCGCAAGCGCGCCCGAAACCCCGGGCGGCGGCGGGCCTGCGGCTGGCGATTGGTGAGGTGGTCGAGCTGTTGACGATCTCCCGGCTGTCGCGGTGGAGCATCAACTACTACAACGAGACCGCCAACCAGGCCAGGCAATCGGCGATGGACCGCCAATCGGCGAACGGCGGGCTCGGTGAGTACTACTCCGAGGCGGATACCCGGGTCCCGACCTGGGTAGTCGTCGGCGATAACGCCGCGGTGGGTGAGCGCACCGGCCTGGACGGCGCCGCGCTGGACGGCGGGTTTGCCGACACCGCAGACGGCGGCACGCTGGCTCGACGACGGGGTCGCCCCGAACGGGGCCACCGGGCGGGCGTTCGGCCAGGGCAGCGTGCACGGTTTCGACCTGGTGTTCGCCGCGCCCAAGAGCGTGTCGCTGCTGCGGGCGCTGACCGACGGGTCGGCGAGAAGGTGATGCAGGCCGCCCACCTCAAGGCCGTCGAAGCGGCGATGGCCTATCTGCATGAGCACGCCGGCTACACCCGGGTGCACAACCCGCTGACCGGCAAGAAGGACCTGCAGCGGCTGCCCGGGTTGGTGGCGATCGCCTACCAGCACGAAACCTCGCGCTGCGGGGACCCGCACCTGCACACCCACGTGATCGTGCCCAACCGCCAGCCCCGCGCCGACGGGCAGTTGGTGTCGATCGACTCCAAGTCGCTGCATCACGAAGCCAAGGCCGGCCGGCATCATCTACCAGGCCGTGCTGCGTCACGAACTGCACGCCGAGCGGGGATTCGAGTGGAACCCCGTCGATGAGCACTCCGGCATGGCCGAGATCGCCGGGGTGGACAAGGACTGCATCAAGGCGTGGTCGCAGCGCTCCACCCGGCTGCGGGAATGGGCCGAAGACAACCTCGTCGTCGTCGACGGGAACCCACCGCCGCGCAGCTGGCGGCCGCGCAGAAGGCCACCCGCCCGGCCAAGCCGGAGCAGTTGGCGTGGGAGGAGCTCAAAGAGCAGTGGCGCGCCGATGCGCGCGGTCTGGCGCTGGACCGCGACGCGCACTTCGCGGCGCGCGCGGAGCGGCGGCGCGCTGCGCGGCGCGCATCGGACCGCGCGCGCATCGCCGACGATGGCGGCGCGCATCGACAAGGCGGCGTTCACGCGCGCCGACATGGTCGAGCTGGTGGGCGCACAGCTGCCGTCGACGCGCCCGGTGACCCGCGCGCGCTCATCGAGGACATCGTCGACGCCATCGGTGTGCGCGTCAGCGCGACCCGGCGAGGCCCACGAGCGCGAGGGGCATGAGAAGTTCACCCTCGACGCGATCATGGTCGAGGAGCAACGCGTCTTCGACATGCTCGACGAGCACGACACCCGCACCCGCCTCGATGTGCGCGCCGCGGACCTCGGCGACCTGTCCCCCGATCAGCAGCGCGCCATCCGCAACATCGCGGTGTCGCCGTTTCTGGTGCAGCCGCTGCAGGCCCCGGCCGGCGCCGGCAAAACCCACTCGCTCAAAGCGCTGCGCGCCGCCGCGCACCGGGCGCGCAAGGACGTGCTGGTGCTGGCGCCCACCGGCAAAGCCGTCGACGAGGCCATGCACGAAGGCGCCGGCGACCGCGGAATGACCGTCGCCAAAGCGATGGATCTGCATCGAGGACAGCGAGCTCGACGTCGACCGCCGCACCGTCGTCGTCGTCGACGAGGCCTCGATGGTCGGCACCCCGCAGCTGACGAAGCTGCTGGCGGCCGCCACCGCGGCCCGGGCCAAGACGGTGCTGGTCGGTGACCCCTACCAGCTGGCCCCGGTGAAGGCCCGCGGCGGCATGTTCGAACAGCTCTGTGACGAGCTGCCGTGGTCGCAGCGGCTTTCCGAGGTGTGGCGGATGCGCGACCCCGAGGAACGCGACGCCTCGCTGGCGCTGCGCTCCGGGCACGGCAACCGGCTGCGAAAAGCGGTGGGCTGGTACCGCACCCACGGTCGGCTGCACACCGGCGACCCGGTCGCGATGGCCGCCGACGCGCATGCGACGCCTATCTGGCCGACCGCCAAGCCGGCAAGGACGCGCTGCTGGTCTGCGACACCTGGGAGATGGCCGACGCGCTCAACCGCCGCCTGCACGACACGCTCACCGCAGAACGGGCCCGCGCGCGCGGCGACCGCGACCAGCAGATCCGCGTCGGCGACATCATCATCAGCCGCAACAACGACGTCACCATCGAGCTGCGGCCCGGCGCCGGGCACCGACGCGGCGACCAGCCTCGACCAGGTCCGCAACGGCAACCGCTGGCGGGTCGCCGCCGTCGACGCGAAGACCAACCGCATCGCCGCCGAACGGCTCACCGACAAAGCGCGGGTCGTGTTCGAAGACGACTACCTGCGTGAGCACGTCACCCTGGGCTACGCCGTCACCGTGCACTCCGCCCAGGGCGTCACCGCCGACACGCCCACGCCATCCTCGGCGAGGGCACCCGCGGCCATGGCCTATGTCGGGATGACCCGCGGCCGGGACAACAACGAGGCGTTCATCTACACCGCTTCAGCGGCGAGGCCGACCACGAACACGCCGCGCCGGTGTCGGGCGCCGAGATTCACAGCTGCGGCGCGGCAACAAGTACTCAGGCCGCGCACCACTTCCGGCTGATCCTGGCCAACGACGACCGGCCGCGCACCATGCACGCCGAAGCCGAACGCACCGAGCGCCACCTGCTGCCGCAAGTCGTCGGTGATCTGCTCGAGCGAAACGAGCAGCGCCGCCGGGCGCGCGGCGCGGTGTGGCGCGAGCACACCGCGACGCGGCGGGCCTGGAGCGCCGCATATGAACGGATGGCCGACGGCGGCCGAGGCCAGCGCCGAACGCAGCCGGGGCCTCGACCTGGACGCCGGCGAACTGGAACTGTGATGGCGGTGGCCTAGATTTTGGCCCGTCGGCAATCAACTCTGGGATGAGTTCTTAAGTGTGACGGGGAACGACGTACCGTCATAGATATCGGGCAGCTCGGTTCCGAGCCAACATGCTCGACTGAAAAGGAAAATGTGATGGCTTCGCCAACAACGTTCCGCACGCCCTACGTCCAACGTCTCGAACTCGTCAAGGACACCATCAGGACTCACTCCAAGCTTGGAGACAAGGCCGCAGGCGAACTGGCCGTGCATGTCCTGCACGCGCTGAATTCGATCCCAGAGAAGGTGCGCTGAGCAACGGCTCCGCGATTTTCCCGCTTGCC
>CAWIDX010000029.1:0-304261 GCA_963834955.1 uncultured Actinomycetota bacterium | reverse complement strand
CGCCGAATTGGCGGGGAAGGCCTTCACGGGCGTGTTGACCGGCATGTTCACGCTGGGCCGAAGATTCTCTACTACGGGGTTCGTCGGCCGTGCAGGCACTGGAGTCCGCAACCGCCACCGCGGCGTTGGTCTACCGGACAGTGCGGCCCCTCGACCCGACAGGTTCGCCGCTGATGGCCAACCGCAGCCTGGTCCGGCGGCTCGGCGTGCACGAGGTGCCGACGCCCCAGTTGCGCGAGGCGGCGCATCGCTGCGGCGGCGCGCTCAATGACGCGTTCGTCGCCGGCGTCACGGGCGGGCTGCGCCGGTATCAGCGAGAAGCACGGGGTGGCGGTGGGCGACCTGCACATGTCAATGCCGATCAGCCTGCGCACCGAACACGACGAGATGGGCGGGAACCGCATCACCCTGATGAGGTTCGACGTGGCGGTTGGTGTGGCCGACCCGGCACAGCGCGTCGCTCTGATCCACGAGGGCGCCAACAAAGTCCGCCATGAACGCTCGCTGCCCTACAGGCAGCTGATCGCCGGTGCACTCAACCTGATGCCCCGTTGGTACATCGGCTCGATCCTGCGCCACGTCGACTTCGTGGCCAGCGACGTACCCGGCGTGCCGGTGCCGGTGTTTCTGGGCGGTGCCGGGGTGCGCAAACAATTCGCGTTCGGTCCGACGATCGGCGCGGCGGTCAACGTCACCCTGCTGACGTTCGTCGGCACCTGCGAGCTGGGCATCGACGCGACACCGGCGCAATCCCCGACCCCGAGGTGTTTTTCGACTGCTTGGTCGAGGGTTTCGACGAGGTGCTGGCGCTGGCCGCGTGACTGCGCGGCGGATCAGGTCGGGGTCAGTTGGATCTCAGTGGATTCTGTGTGCACCGCCTATGCTCCCGTAGCGCTCCGGGGTGCAGGTCAGTAACACCACCTGCCCATCGCCGCCGACCGCGTCGAACACCGCCCCCATCCGGGCGAGCCGGTCGGCGTCGGAGAAGCCGAGCCCGTCATCGATGATGACCGGCACCGCGTCCTCCTTGACCACCAGCGCCGCGCCCGCCAACCGTGCCACGATGCCGAGCTGCTCCTTGGCGCCGCCGGACAGCGACTCGTACGGCACCGTGCGGCCGGCGACTGTGCGGCTGCAGATGCGCAGGTCGCGGTCGATGTCGACCTCGAAGTCATTGCCGAACACCAGGCGGCCCAACCGTTGCACCTCGGTGCGGAACGGCTCGACGTAACGCAGCCGGGCGCTGGCGCGGTGCGCTGCCACGACCGAGCGCAACAGCTGGGCGGCGCGGGCGCGACGGCCCACGCGGATGTGCTCGTCGCGTGCGTGCTCGAGTGCGGTCTCAGCGGCGTCGAGTTGGCCCTTGCGTCCTTCGGTGCCGTACACCCGAAGCTGCGTCGCCAGGTCGCGGAGCTCGCCGGTCAGCTCGTCGCATTGCCTAGTGAGCTCGGCGGTCTCGCGCTGTGCGTCGGTCAGCTCTGCGGTTACGCCGTCGGGGTCGGTGGCGGCGAGCCGGTTGCGAAGCTCGTCCGCGTACGCGGCCGCATCCCGGGCGCCCCGCTCGTCGCTGAGCGCCTCACGCGCGACGTCGTCGTCGCTGCACGTGGCCCGCCGCGCCGCCAGCTGTTCGCGCACCGACGTCAGTTCGGCGTGGGCGGCGGCAAGCTTGTCTCGTGCCGCCCGGGCTTCCGCCGCCTTCTCGGCGAGTCGGGCCGTTGCGGCTACGGCGACCTTGCGGTGGGTCTCGCACTGCTCGGCGGCCCGTCGGCACGCATCGAGCGCCGCGTCGACGTTCTCCTGAGCGGTCGCCGTGGTTGTCGCCGGAACAGGCTCGCCACTCTCACGGCTGCGCAGGGCCGCCAGGCGGGAACGCAACGCCTGCACCGACTCGTCACCGCTGAGCCCCGACAGCGTCGCGGTCAGCCGGCCCCGCTCGGCCAGTAGCCCTCGGCGCCGGTCGAACTCACCGTGCGCGGCGGCGGCGTCGGCGAATCCCGCTCCAGTCAGCACCGCGACGAGGTGCTCTCGTGCGGCGTCCAGCATCACCTGTATGTCCGACGCGTCCTCCCCTGGGAGGATGCGAGCGGCCAGCAGCCCGGGCAGCTCGATGTCGGTGGGCTCGGTCGCAGCCGCCGCGAAGGTGTCGCCGGCAGCCAGCGACACGGCTTCCCCATCGACCACGATCTCGACATCGGCCACCGCGGTGAGCTCGATGCGCGCCGCGGCGTGGCCCGCCCGGTCAGCGGCACGCTCGACCGCGGCGGCGGCCACGTCGATCTCGCGAATCACCGCCTCCGTCACGGAGATCGCGGCGAGCGCGGCCGCGGTCCGATTCAGCTCGCCGGTCACCGCGTCGATTCGCGACAACCGGGCGGCCAACCGGTCCGCTTCCTCCCGGTCGGACAATCGCGCCAGAGTGCGCCGCGCCTCTTCGACGCAGACCTCGGCACGCTTCTGGCCGGCCTGAGCGCGCTCGAGTGCGTCGGCAGCGAGGTCGCCGACCTCACGCGCCGCGGCTTCGTCGGCGGCGGCCGCGCGTGCTGCGTCCTCGAGTCGCGTCACCGATGCCTCGCGGTCGAACCCGTCCGCACGCAACCGCGTCCGTTCGGTGAGGGCAGCGGCCGACGCAACATGGCGCGCTTGGGCCGCCGACGCCAGCAACTCGCCCTGCCTGTATTCGGAGGTAAGTACCGCGACGGCATCGGCCGCCGCACGCGCGGCCGCGAGCCGCTGTTCGGCCGCCGTTCGCGGCGTCGCCAGCGCCGTGCGCTGTTCCGACAACTCGCCGTGGCGACGCACCGCGTCGTCGACTTCTTCGACGGCCGCGGCACAGCGCACCACGTCGGCCTCGGCGGCCGCCAGCCCCGAATTGGCCGCCGCCCACTCGCCGGTGGCCCTCCCCGTCGGGGTGAAGTACCGCGCATATTCGGCGTCGACACGGTCGACCAATACCGGCTCGGCACCGGACAATTGGGCGGTCTCGCCGGCGGCCACGTCCAGTGCGCGTGCCAAGGCGTCACAACCGCTCAGGTCGACGGGTGCCGTCGAGGATGCCTGCAGCACGCGCTGTGCGCGCCACAACTCGATGTCGACGGTCTCGGCCAGCATCGTGCACACCCGGTCGTGTGCCTCGTCGCCGGTGAACTGCTCGCGTCGCGGGGCGAGCACGGTCAACTCTGTCTCACACTTCTTGTGGAACCTCTTGCGATACACGAAATGGTAGGGGCCAGTGCTGATCTCGGCTGTCACTTCGGCAGCGACGTCGGCGTGCGTCGGCTTGACCTGCTTCACTTCCTTCTTGGTGGAGCGGTCTTTGGCCTCCAACAGCAGGTCGAGCGCCTCGATCATCGACGACTTGCCGATCTCGTTGGCGCCGCTGACGACAACGACCCCGCTGTCGGGTAGCAGGATCTCACGGTGCGCAATGCCGCGGTAGTTCTTCATTTCCAGGCGGTGCAGTTTCATGCCGCGCTCCCGCGCCCGGTCAGGCGCAGCAATAATGCGAGCGCCGCGTGAGCGTCGCCTGCCGCGTCGGCATCTGCCGATCGGGCGGTAGCCACCAATTCGTCGACCGCCGCCGCGATGAAGCCGCCGACACCCAGATCGGTGAACTCCTCGTCGGCGGGTACCACGGTAATATCGCTGTGCCGCTCCCAGATTCGCAATGACGCGAACAGCCGCTCGTACTTGTCCAAGCAAACGTCGAGCGCCGCCCGGTCGGTGACGGTGAGCGACCCGGACAGCGCCAGCCGCACCACGGTGCGGTCCTTGGCGGGCAGGAGGTCGAGGTTGATGTCGAGATCGGCCACATCTCGTCCGGTGTCCACCGCACGGCTCAACGTCACGAACTTCCACTGTCCGACGTTCCCTGCGGTGACCGTCACCGGCCGCTCGGTCACGTTGTCGTCGATGTCGACGACAAGGACATGGCCGGGGTCGGCTTCCACGTCGTCGAAATTGGTGACCTCCGGCGAACCGGAATACCAGACCCGGCCGGTGTCTCCGACCTGCGTGCGAGAATGCTTGTCTCCCAACGCTACGTAGTGCACGACCCCGTGCGCCAACGCGTCATGCAGCGGCGCCAGCCGGATCAGTGCCGGGTCGGCCCGATCGGGATCGAGGGTGTCGACCCCGCCGTGCGCGACGACGATCCGGGTCACCCCGTCGGGCGTCAGCCCATCGAGTGCGTCGGCGACAAGGTCGGTGGTGGGCGACTTGGAGCGCCACGGGGCGGCGACCAGTTGCACTCCGGGCCGCACGTCGAAAACGCCGGCGCGGTCGAGCACCGTCACGTTGGCCGGCCGCTCCGCGACGAAGAGCGGACTCGTGTAGACCGACCCCGCGTCGAGCGGATCATGATTGCCGGGCAGCAGATACACCGGAACACCGATCGTGCGCATCGCCTCCAGCGACTGGCTGACCACTCGAGGGTCGAGCTGATTGTGCTCGAACACGTCGCCCGCGACGACGACGAACTCGGCGCCGGTTTCCGCCGCGAGCGGCCCCAACGAGGCGACGACGTCGCGTCGCGCGGCCGAATACCGGGGCTGCGCATCGTCGTTGAGGAAGCGCCGCGTCATGCCGAGCTGCCAGTCGGCGGTGTGCAGGAATCGCATGCCGGCCCCCCCTTTCTGCCCGTCGGTGCTCGAGCAAGGCGAGTGTAGGACCGGCCACCGACAAGTCGGCGGACCTCGCGCGGCATGTGCGTCAGTCATCGTGTCGAGGAGGCGATGGGACTGCCGGCCCACGGTTGTTTTAGCGTGGTCGTATGAACCGGACACTTGTGCTGATGCGGCACGCCAAGTCGGATTACCCGCCCGGAGTCGTCGACCACGACCGCCCGCTCGCTCCGCGTGGAGTTCGAGAGGCAGGTCTGGCCGGGGACTGGCTGCGCTCGCAGGTCCCGACAATCGACGCGGTGTTGTGTTCGACGGCCGTGCGCGTCCGGGAGACGTTGGCGACGGCAGCAATCGACGCGCCGATCAGCTTCGTCGGCAGCCTCTACGACGCCGCGCCGGACACGGTGATCGAGGAGATCAACGGCGTCGGCGATGAGGTCAGCACGCTAGTGGTCATCGGGCATGAGCCGGCGATGAGCCAGGTGGTGCTGGCACTCGCCGACGCCGACCGCAGCGATGCGGTCGCGGCGGAGAGCATTTCGACGAAGTTTCCGACGTCGGCGATCGCGGTGCTGCAGACGGGGGTGCCGTGGCAGCAACTGGAACCGGGCGGCGCCGCGCTGGTCACCCTCCACGTGCCGCGCTAAGCGTTGGTTGCCAGCGTCAACTCCATCAGCTTGATCGCCATCGCGCAGGCGTCGATGCCGGGGGCCTGGGGGTTGACCCACCAGCCGACCACTCCACCCGCATCGCTGGCCACCCCGCACGCCCCGTTTGGATCGTTGGGACGCATCACGATTGACCGCACTCCGGCGACCGCGCGGTTCTCCAGCCGATAGTTCAACCCCTCCGCGGTTTGGCGCTCGTTGTCCAGGCTGCCTTGCTCGAACCAGAAGCGGGTGATGTCGACCAGTCCGGACGGGTTCGCAGCCTGCCAGCGGCAGATCGCGCCGACGAACGTGCTCTGGATGTCGAGCGGATCGGCGCCCACCGTTTTCGCCAGGATGTCGGTGGTCAGCACTTCGCACTCTTTGAGCAGGTTGGGGTACTTCTTTTCGGAGTCTTCGTTGCGGGGGACGTCGACGCCGCCGGGGCTCTCGCCGGCATCGTTCACCGCTGTGCCGCCGACCGAGCGCGTACAGCCGGTCATCACGGCCACCACGGCCAGCGCGGCAAACATCGCCGCGAGAACCCGACGCGCCACCTGCGACCCGGACGTCATTTGGAGTTCGCTATCGACTGGCGCGCGAGCTCCTTGGCAACGTCACACGGCGGCGGGAACGGTTTTTGACCGTAGCTGATAGACCACTCGATGAAGTCGTCGTCGAACTGAATACCGATCTCACACAGGCTGTCGCCGATCGACGGGGTGTTGCCGATCGCGATGAAGCCGGCGTGTCCGTCGATGTTGATGTCCTCGACGCTGGCCCGCGACAGCTCTTCGGTCTTGCGTTCGCGTCCGATCGGGCTGCCGCGATACCAGTTGAATGAAAAGTGCGGGCCAGCGATGCTGCCGCCGACCAGCCATTGGCAGCCCACCGAGTTGCGTGCCGTGTTGACCAGCCCGGCAATCTGAGTCATTTGGCCGAGGGCCTCGTCGCTGATGCCTCCGCATTCGGGGAAGAACGGGCCGTGCTTGGCCTCCGGTGTGGCCGGCGGCTGGTCAGCGGGAGGCTCCGACGACCCCGAACTATCCGACGAGCAGGCGACCAGGCTAACCGCCAACGTGACCGCCGCGGCCACTGCATGGAGTCTGCTCGTCACAGCATGCAGGATAGCGGCCACCGACTGCCGCGCCACCGCATCACGACTGACCTGCACTTTCTTCGTGTCGCGCAGCGACTTGTGCGACAGTACGGAGATGCTGATGGCACTGCTGCGCGAGTACGTGCGGCCGTACCGGGGCCTTCTTGCCATCGTCGCGGTGCTGCAACTCGTCAGCACCTTGGCATCGCTGTACCTGCCGACTGTCAACGCCGCGATCATCGACGACGGCGTCGCGCAGGGGAACACCGGCAAGATCGTCGAGCTGGGCGGTGTCATGCTGGTCGTCAGCGCCCTTCAGGTCGTGTGCGCGGTCGGGGCGGTGTACTTCGGCTCCCGCGCCGGCATGGGGTTCGGACGGGACTTGCGGTCGGTCATCTTCCATCACGTCACCGGGTTCTCGGCCCAGGAGACCGCGCGATTCGGTGCGCCGTCGTTGCTCACCCGCACCACCAACGACGTGCAGCAGGTTCAGCTGCTCGTGCAGATGAGCTGCACCATCTTGATCACCGCCCCGCTCATGTCGATCGGCGGCATCTTCATGGCGCTGCACCAGGACGCCGGCCTGTCGTGGCTCCTGCTGGTGAGCGTGCCGGTCCTCGCGCTGGCCAACTTCTGGATCGTGTCGCACATGTTGCCGATGTTTCGCCGCATGCAGACGCTCATCGACAACATCAACCTGGTGATGCGCGAACAGCTGTCCGGCGTGCGCGTGGTACGCGCCTTCGCTCGCGAACCCGTCGAGCGCGAGCGCTTCGCGGCGGCGAGCCAGGCGGTGGCGGACACCGCGCTCGATGCCGGGCGGTGGCAGGCGTTGATGCTGCCGGTCACCACCCTCGTGATCAACCTGTCCAGCGTCGCCCTGATCTGGTTCGGCGGCATGCGAATCGACGATGGACAGATGCAGGTGGGCTCGTTGATCGCGTTCCTGTCGTACTTCATGCAGATTCTGATGGCGGTGATACTGGGGACGCTGATTATCGTCATGCTGCCGCGGGCCTCCGTCTGCGCCGATCGGATCACCGACGTGCTGTCCACGTCGACCACGATCACCGCTCCAGCGCGTCCGCATGACCCGGATCGGGTCCGCGGCGTGGTGCGATTGAGCGACGTGACGTTCGCGTACCCCGGTGCGGATCGACCGGTGCTGCAAGGCGTGTCGTTCACAGCGCAGCCGGGCGGCATGACCGCGATCGTGGGCAGCACCGGCTCGGGCAAGTCGACGCTGGTGTCGCTGATCTGCCGGTTGTATGACGTCACCACAGGTTCGGTGACCCTCGACGGCGTCGACGTTCGCGATTACAACCCCGAGCGACTGTGGTCGGCCATCGGGCTCGTGCCGCAACGCGGGTACCTGTTCACCGGGACCGTCGCCGAGAACCTGCGCTACGGCAAGGCCGATGCCACCGACGACGAGTTGTGGGAGGCGCTGCGGGTGGCCGCCGCCGACGACTTCGTCCGCGCGCATGCCGACGGGCTGGACATGCCGGTGGCCCAGGGTGGCATCAACTTCTCGGGCGGTCAGCGTCAGCGGTTGGCCATCGCCCGCGCGGTCGCGCGCAGACCTGCGGTGTATCTGTTCGACGACGCGTTCTCCGCGCTGGACGTGCACACCGACTCGCGGGTCCGCGGGGCACTTCGGGAGGTGTCTGCTGACGCGACGGTGATCGTTGTCTCGCAACGGATTTCCACGATCGTATCAGCCGATCAGGTGGTCGTCATCGACGACGGAATCGTGGTGGGCACCGGTACGCACACCTCCTTGCTCGCCGACTGCCCGATGTATGCGGAGTTCGCGGACTCGCAGGCCCTGGTGACGGGCGGGTCGGTCCGGTGACGGCGCCGAATCGGATGGCGACACGGGGCCTGGTTGAGTCCCCGGTCGAGCGGTCCCGCGACTTTCGCGGCTCGGCGATCCGTCTGGTCAAGCGGCTGACACCGCAGCGCTGGCTGACCGTCGCGGTCATCTCGTTGGGAATCGGCGGCATCGCGCTGGGCGTGACCGGTCCGCGCATCCTGGGCCATGCCACCGATCTGTTGTTCAACGGGGTGATCGGGCGCCAGCTGCCCGCGGGTATCACCAAGGCCGAAGCTGTGGAAGCTGCGCGCGCCCGCGGCGACAACACGTTCGCCGACCTGCTGTCCGGCATGAATGTGACGCCCGGTGTGGGAATTGACTTCGGCGCGGTGGCTCGCACGCTGGCGTTCGCCCTGGCATTGTATTTGGTTGCGGCGCTGCTGGTTTGGGTGCAATTCCGGTTGTTGAACGTCACCGTGCAGCGGACCATGGTGTCGCTACGTGCCGACGTCGAAGACAAGATCCACCGGCTGCCGTTGTCCTACTTCGACTCTCGGCAGCGCGGCGAGGTGCTCAGTCGCGTCACCAATGACGTGGACAACATCGCGACGTCGTTGACGATGGTCATCAGTCAGTTGTTGACGTCGGTGCTGACGGTGGTGGCAGTGCTGGTGATGATGCTGACGATCTCGCCGCTGCTGGCTCTGATAACCGTGCTCACGGTGCCGCTGTCGCTCTGGGCGACGCGGACGATCGCACGGCGATCGCAGGGCCTGTTCGTCGCCCAGTGGACCAACACCGGCCGGCTCAACGCGCACATCGAGGAGACGTACAGCGGCTTCACTTTGGTCAAGACGTTCGGCCACCGCGCCCACGCGCAAGAGCGGTTCCGCGGACTCAACGACGACGTCTATCACGCGAGCTTCTGGGCGCAGTTCTTCTCCGGGCTGGTCTCGCCGTTCACGATGTTCATCGGCAACCTCAGCTATGTCGCGGTCGCAGTGGTCGGCGGGATACAGGTAGCCACCGGACAGATCACGCTCGGCAACATCCAGGCGTTCACCCAATACGTCCGGCAGTTCAACCAGCCCCTGACTCAGGTCGCTGCCATGTACAACACGCTGCAATCCGGCATCGCCAGCGCCGAGCGGGTTTTCGATCATGCTCGACGCTCCCGAGCACGAGCCCGATGCCACCGCCGAACTGCCATCGGTCAACGGTGAGGCCGGGCGCGGGCGAGTGGAGTTCGAGCACGTCAACTTCAGCTACCGGCCGGGGACACAGGTGATCGAGGACCTGTCCCTGGTGGCCGAGCCGGGCAGCACGGTCGCGATCGTCGGGCCGACCGGCGCCGGAAAGACCACCCTGGTGAACCTGCTGATGCGGTTCTACGAAGTGGACTCGGGGCGAATTCTTCTCGACGGCGTCGACATCTCGACTGTCAGCAGGCACTCACTGCGG
Organism: uncultured Actinomycetota bacterium; assembly: GCA_963834955.1. Lineage (GTDB taxonomy): Bacteria > Actinomycetota > Actinomycetes > Mycobacteriales > Mycobacteriaceae > Mycobacterium. The sequence continues at coordinate 294,619 of CAWIDX010000029.1, read as the reverse complement.
TCGCGGATCGGCATGGTGCTGCAGGACACGTGGCTGTTCGGCGGATCTATCGCCGAGAACATCCGCTACGGGCGCCCCGACGCCACCGACGACGAGGTGGTGGAGGCGGCGAAGGTCGCCTACGTCGACCGGTTCGTGCACACGCTGCCCGACGGCTATGACACCTGGGTCAGCGACGACGGCGGCAACATCAGCGCCGGGGAGAAGCAGTTGATCACGATCGCGCGGGCATTTCTGGCCCGGCCGCAGCTGCTGATCCTCGACGAGGCCACCAGCTCGGTGGACACTCGCACCGAGGTGTTGATTCAGCACGCGATGGTCGAGCTACGCCGAGATCGCACCAGTTTCATCATCGCCCATCGCCTTTCGACGATCCGCGACGCCGACGTGATCCTGGTGATGCAGGCCGGTCGAATCGTCGAGAGCGGCAGCCACCAAGAGCTGCTCGCCAAGCGGGGGGCCTACTACGCGATGACGCTGGCCTAAATCTCCGGACCCTCTGCCCGTAGATCGTCCACTTCGGACATCGCGCCGCGCAGCTTCGTCAGCCACTCGTCGGTGTGCTCGCCAACGAGCTTGACGCACCAGGCGAGCGCGTCCGAGCGGGACCGGGCGACGCCTGCGTCGACCAGGGTGTCGAGCACTTGCCGTTCCGGCTGCCGTAGCCGCGTCATCACGGGTACCGCGATGTGGGTGAACATGATTCGCTCTTCGCCCACCTCCACGCCCCAGCTGACGGTGCGAGAGTAGCGGGCCTGCGCCTCGTCGGCGATCCGCATGCGCTCGGGCCGGGTCTGTTCGCGGAACCGGGAGGCGCGACCGGCGCCGCGGGCCTCGGCGCCTTCCTCGTCGGCTCCCTCCGGATCGGGGAGGCGACCGATAACGGTGATCTCCTCCCGGTCGACGACGACCGTCGGTTCCGCGGTGAACCAGCCGTCGGGCAGACGACCGGCGAACCAGTCGGCGGCGTCGCTGGCGTCGGGTTGATGGGCTTGCTGCCAACCCCCGGGGCGACCGAAGCGGCGGCTGTGGTGTGTATACATGATTACATGATTACACCGTTACAGCAGGTTGGGAACAGCGTTCGCCCCGGGCGAAAACACCAGTTAGTCGCTACCGCTTGCGGACGATGAGGTAGGCCGCTCCGACCGCCATCACCGCGAGCAGCAGGATGCCCCAGCCGGCACCGGCCAGCCACCAGACGAGCGCCACCCCGATGAGCGCAGGCGACGCGACAAACAGCGCCATCCCCGGATGCTGCTTGATGACGTCCAGCGCGCTGCGCGCTCGATTGCGGTCGATTTCCTTACCTGCCATGAACCAAGGATGCCACGCTACGGACCCTCGTCGTCTTCTTCGCCGTGGAGCAGTTTCTCCGGGTGATGAAACGTGTTAGTTCTGGGTTGTCCCCGTGTCCAGGTGGGGGGTGGGATCCATTCGGTGTCGCCGTTGGGGTGTTTGCGGGTGGTCCAGCCGCCGTCCTCGACGAGGCGGTTGTGCGGGCCGCAGGCGAAGGTGAGCTCGTCGATGTCGGTGCGCCCGCCGGCGGCCCAGTCGGTGACGTGGTGCACCTCGGCCAGATAGCCGGGCACATCGCAGCCCGGGTGGCTGCAGCCGCGGTCGCGGGCGTGCAACACGATGCGCTGATCGGCGCTGGCCAGGCGTTTGGTGCGGCCCAGCCACAGCGCGCGCCCGTCCACCCCGTCGAAGATCGCCAGATAGTGGTTTGCGTGGCGGGCCATCCGGATCACCTCGGACATCGGCAGCACGGTGTCCCCGCCGGTGGTGGCCACCCCGGTACCGGCCTGCAGGTCCTGCAGGGTGGTGCGCACCACAATGGACACCGGCAACCCCTGATGCTGACCCAACACCCCCGAGGACAGCACGCTGCGCACCATTGCGTTCAGCGCGTCGTGGTTGCGCTGCGCGCCCGAACGCCCGTCGCGCTCGACGTGGTCCGGGCCGGGCGGCTCGTCCACGGCGGGGCGCTGATCGGCGGGGTTGCACATCCCCGGGGCGGCCCACTTGGCCCACACCGCCTCCAACCCGGCGCGCAGCTCCGGGGTCAGCCAGCCGCGGATCGAGCTCATCCCGTCGATGCCCTGGGCGCCCAGGGTGAGGCCGCGCCGCCGGGCCCGGTCCTCATCGCTGAAGTCGCCGTCGGGGTCCAGCAGCATCGCCAGCCGATGCGCGGCCCTGGCCACCTGCTCGGGGCGAAACCCGCCGGCCAACCCGACCAGCTGCGCCTCGGCCAGCTCCCGGGTGCCCACATCCACCCAGCCGGGCAGCCGCTGCACAAACGCGCGGATCACCCCCACCTGCTCGGCCCCGATCCGCCCGGCGCGCTGCGCGGCCGCCGTCGCCGCCAGCAGCGGCTCCATCGGCGCACCGCTCAACGCCCTGCGCGACCCCAGCTGCTCGGCCGCCGCGATGCGCCGCCGCGCCTCGCCGCGGCTGATCCGCAGCCGGTCGGCCAGCGCATGGGCCAGCCGCCCACCCAGCTCCACCGGGGTGGCCTGCGCGCGCAGCTGATTGACCAGCTCATGCTCGGCGGCGGGCTGGCGGCGCCGCTGGACCTCCAGGCGCTCCAACAACGCCAACCGCTCACCGGTGACCAACCCGTCGAACTTGCACCCGGCCAACCGCTCCCACGCCGCGTCCAGGGCGTCGAACGCCGCGACCACCTCATCACGATCCGAAAGCATGTTCGAACACTAACCCCGCCCACCGACAAGCAACACCCGAAACCGTTGCCCCACAGCCAGTCATCCCCAGCCGCGACCTCATCCACAGATCACAAAGTGGCCCTTGACAATCAGCGCAGCAAACATTCCCCGCGCAGCACACCCGCCAGACGGCGGCCAGCTGCCCAGCTACGCCCATGCCGGCCGCGACGCCTTCCGCGCAGGATCGCGCCCGCCATCAATCCGCAGAAGAAGCCCAGAAGGAAGAACCCGCGTGCGCGTCGCTTGTTCCTCTGCGCAACAGCAGATGCGATGAATCCACGTATCGCGGCAATGATGGCGACCGCGAAGAGCAGAGCAATCAGATGTGTCGGTCCGAGCGACCCCATAGCGCAACCTCCGGGCCGTCGTCTGCGTAGGCCGGTTGCCCGATCCAACCACTGTCTTCGCCGGGCCAGCATTGCTGGCCATTGTTCGTGACCAAAGCGAGCACGAAGCGTTAGCGGTTGGGCCGGCGCGTACAACGACTATCTCGCGGCAATTGCCGACACCCGCCCCACGCTGACCGATGCGATGGTGGCCGAGTTCGAGCAGGACATCGCTCAACGCACCCGCCTTTGAGCAGTGCCGCCCGAAAAGACCCGACGGCAGCACTAGCCGGCGGGCACCAACACCATCTGACCCCTCATCTCGGAGGCGTACTGGTCGGCGTTCAGGCCGACCACCAGATGCAGCGTGTCCTTGCCCACCGAGACGACGCCGGCGACGCCCGCGACGTGCAGCGCGTCGTCGTCGACGGCCAACCGGTCCCGCACCTTGACCCGCAATCGCGTCTCGGCGGCTGCCTCGACCTTGACGACATTTCCTGCTCCACCCAGCGCGGCCAGGTACGCCTCCGCCTTCTGCGGACCCTCGGGGTCGAGCAGCTTGGGCTGCACGCCCGGTGACTCGTAGGCCACCTCGCGCACCACGTCCTCGCTGAGCTCCGCCTCGTCGCCGGCGATCTTGAGGTACTCCTCGATGTCGGTCTTGAGGTTTTCGGAGCGGGTGCCGAAGATCGCCTGCAGGTTGTTGCCGACCTGCAGCACGCCCGCCGCTCCCAGCGCCTTGAGCTTGCCCCGATCGGCCCTGGCGATGTCCTTCACGCCCACGCGCAGGCGCGTGATGCACGCGTCGAGGTCGGTGATGTTGCTGCGGCCACCGAACGCGAGCACGAGCTGCTGCGCGAAACGGTTGGCCGAGTCGCTTACCGCATCCGAGACGTCGACCTCGTCGTCCTCGCGCCCGGGCGTCTTCATGTTCAACGCACGTATCAGGAAGTAGAACACGCCGAAGTAGACGGCGAAGTAGACCGGCCCGACCAGCAGTACGACCCAGGGTTTTATGTCGTTCGCCCAGAACAGCACGTAGTCGATCGCGCCGTGCGAGAACGTGTAACCCAGTCGTCCGCCGAGCAGGTAGACGATCGTGAAGGCCGTTCCGTAGAGGAGTGCGTGCACGACATACAGCAGCGGAGCGACGAACAGGAACGCGAACTCGAGCGGCTCGGTAATCCCGGTGAGGAAGGACGTCAGGGCCGCCGCCAGCATGATCGACGCGATCTTCCCGCGGTTCTTCGCCTTGGCGGTCAGCACGATCGCGAGGGCCGCCCCGACGAGTCCGAACATCTTCACGGCGAATCCGCCGCCGAGGATGCCGGACTCGGCGTGGCCGCGGAAGAAGCAGGTGAGGATGCCCTCGCAGTCGGGCCATCCGCCGATGTTGACCTCGTAGAAGAACGGGGCGTTCCAGATGTGGTGCAGCCCGAACGGGAGGAGGGCGCGCTCCACGACGGCGTACACGAAGACCGCGATGGGTGCGTTGGCGCCAATCACCGCGCTGGCCGAGTTCCTGATGAAATCTCCGATCGGCGGCCAGACGAAGGCCAGCACAATGCCCAGCGCGATGGCGCTGAAGCCGGTGATGATCGGCACAAAGCGTTTGCCCGCGAAGAACCCGAGATACGGCGGCAGGGATATGCGATAGAAGCGATTGAACAGATACCCGGCGATGAGGCCGATGGTGATGCCGCCGAACACGCCGGTGTTGAGCGTCTCGACGCCGAGCACGTTGGTGGTCTCGATGCCGCGCGCGGTCGCGATGACGCCGATCGTGCCGTTCATCACGAGGTAGCCGACGGTGGCCGCGAGCGCTGAGACGCCGTCGTTCTTGGCGATGCCCAGCGCCACGCCGATCGCGAAGATGAGGCCGAGCGCGGCGAAGATCGGATCGCCCGATCCCCTGAGCACCTCGAGGAACGTGTACAGCGGCTGCCACACGATGCCTGCGGCGACCGGGTCACCGATCGCGCCGTCGACCTGACAGGCGGCCACATCGCCAGCGACAGCGACACCGTCGACCGTGCAGTAGCCGAGATCGATCGCGGACTGCTGGTAGTTGCCGGTGAAAGCCCCGCCGACACCGAGCAGGATGCCCGCGACGGGGAGGACGGCGACCGGAAGCATGAGCGACTTGCCCATCTTCTGCGCAAAGCCGAAGATCTGGCTGCCGACACTCTTCATCGGCGCCGTGGATGTCGTTTCGGTGGTCATCGACCGTCCCTTCTTACAAGTCCGCGCCGGAAGTCTGTTCGGGTTCGCCGGATGCCGGGGCACCCGGCGGCTCCGACCCGTCATCGAGTGGAACCAGCTCGCGCACCTCGGCCGCCGATCCGGCCGCGAGCGCCTTCTCGGCCAGTTCGCGGCACTCTGGCAGCGACAGTGTGCGGATCTGCGCCTTGACCGACGGGATGGCGGGAACGCTCACCGACAGTTCGTCGACGCCGATGCCGAGCAGGATCGGCACCGCCTGCGGGTCGGATCCGAGCCCGCCGCAGACACCGACCCACTTGCCGTGGGCATGCGCGCCCTTGACGGCGAGCGCGATGAGCCCGAGCACCGCGGGGTTGAGCCCGTCGCACTGCGGGGCGAGCTTGGGGTGACCACGGTCCATCGCGAGCGTGTACTGGGTGAGGTCGTTCGTGCCGACCGAGAAGAAGTCGGCCTCCTCGGCGAACTGCGCCGCCATGACCGCCGCGGAGGGGACCTCCACCATGATGCCCACCGGCACCGGGTCGACGCCGAGGGCGCTTCGCTCCTCTTCGACGATGGCCTTCGCGCGGCGGAAGTCTTCGATGGTCGCGATCATCGGGAACATGATGTGCACACGAGCCCCCGAGTCCGTCGAGCGGAGGATCGCGCGCACCTGCGTGCGGAGGACGTCGGGCCGGCTCAGTCCCACCCGGATGCCGCGCTCGCCGAGGAACGGGTTCTCTTCGGGCGGGATCGCCAGATAGGGCAGCGGTTTGTCGCCGCCGACGTCGAGCGTGCGCACCACGAAGGCCTGGCCGGGCTGGAGCGCCTTGCCGATGTCGGTGTAAAGCGCGGTCTGCTCCTCTTCGCCGGGCGCGTCCCGCCGCCCGAGGAAGATGAACTCCGAGCGGAGAAGGCCCACGCCCTCGGCGCCCTTGGTGCCCGCCTGCTGCGCGTCCTTCAGGCCGCCGATGTTGGCGACCACCTCGACGGTGTGCCCGTCGAGGGTCGTGGCCGGCTCATCGGCGTGCTCAAGCTCATGCGCGCGTCGGACGGCGACCCGCCGCTGACGCTCGCGGACCTGTTCGGCCTGGTCCTCGGTGACGTTCAGGCGCAGGGTGCCGCGGGTGCCGTCGAGCACGACCAGGATTCCGTCGGCGACCTGAAGTGCCGCCGGCTCGATTCCGGCGACCGCCGGGATGTCCATCGACCGGGCGAGGATTGCGACGTGAGAGGACGCGCCGCCTCCTGTGGTGCAGAATCCGGCCACGCGCGAGGGGTCCATCGCCGCCGTGTCGGAGGGCGTGAGGTCCTCGGCCACGAGGATGCTGCCCTCAGGAATGACGTCCTCGTCGCGCGATGCGCCGGTCAGCTCCTGCAGCACGCGCTGGCCGACGTCGCGCACGTCGATCGCCCTCCCGGCCAGCACCTCGTTCTTCAGCTTCGACAGGCGCTCGGCGTAGCCCTCATACGCACCGCGCCATGCGAAGGCCGCCGTCTTCCCTTTGTCGATGCCGCTGACCGCCAGGTCGAGCAGGTCGGGGTCACGGAGAATCTCTCGGTGCGCGCCGAAGATCGCCGCGCGCTCGGTGTCGGCCTTCTCTGCCATCCGGTCTTGCAGCGCCTTCAACTGCACCTGGGCGCGATCGATCGCGTCGTCGAGCTTGCGCCGCTCGCCGTGGCGGTCGTTCGAGGACTCGGCGACGTCGATGTCCTCGCGGCGGATCTGGACGATGCGGCCGACGCCGATGCCGGGCGACGCCGAGACGCCGATGAGTAGGTTCGGATCCTCCGACCGCCGCTCCGGTTCGGGTTCGGGCTCCGGCTGCTGCGCTGCTTCGGCTGCCGCTCCCGCCGTGATCGCCGCGGCGGCCTCGGGCGACAGCGCCGAGACGCCTTCTTCGCCGAGGCCGTTCTCGAGCGCATCGATGAGCTCGCCTGCGGCGGCCTCGGCGTCCGATCCGCTGGCCAGGATCCGGACGGTGTCGCCGTAGCCCACTTCGAGGCCCATGATCGCCATGATGCTCTTCGCGTTGGCCTTGTCGTCGCCGCGCGCGATCCAGATCTGGCTGTCGTAACCGCTCGCCGTCTTCGACAGCACGGCGGCGGGGCGCGCGTGCAGGCCCTGCGGATTGGGGATGACGACCGCGCGTGAGGTGACCTTCCGCCCCGGTTCGGCTTCGCCCGCGGCCTCTTCACCCGTCGCGGCGAGCGTCGCGACGGCGGCGACGTCCTCGCCGGCCGACACGACTCCTGTCGCCGGCTCGAACGCCGAGAGCACGTCGGAGTTCGCGACGACCATCTGGGTCAGCAGGCTCTTGGCCTGGGTCGCCACGAGGTCCAGGTCGAAGGTGATCAGCCGCTGGCCGGCCGTGACCTCGTCTCCGTTGGCGACCAGGAGGTCGAACCCCTCACCGCGCATCTTCACCGTGTCGAGGCCGATGTGGGTGAGCACCTCGACGCCCTCGGGCGTGCGGATCGTCAGTGCGTGAGCGGAGGGGTGCACGTGGATCACCTGCCCGCTGCAGGGCGCGACCAGCACCCCCTCGAACGGGTCGATCGAGACGCCCTCACCGACCATCTTCCCGGCGAACACCGGGTCCGGGACCTTCTCGATGGGAACAAGTACGCCGGTCACCGGCGCGAGGAGCGAAAGCTGAGCGGTGATGGTTGACTCGGCCACGACGACTCCCGTCGATCATCAAGGATGTGGTACCACAAGGATGCGGTACCGCGTGGCACAAACATTAGGGTGCCTGACCACCACGCCGCTCGACGTTCATCGAACTTTCAGATGAACGTTGTTGCAGCTTCTCCGGCCATTGGGCCCGGTCGCACCCGCGAGCGAGGGTGCGGGCTGGTTCGCCGAGCCGCCTACCGTGGCTGAAGCGGAAGCCAACCCCTTCTCGCACAACGTAACACGGGATAGCAGTCTCCCGGGGGCGCGGAGTCGGGCACCCGGCCGGAATCCGGGCGCTGTGCGCATGAGACGCCCCCGACGAGAGATGACCGCACCGATCGCCACCGGGTCGCCCCTAAACCAGTTCGCCGCAACTCCATACGGCCGCGCCCGCCCGCCCCGACTGGCAACACACAGCGATCAACAGATCGGGCGAGGCCCACGACACCTGGGCAAGCTCTATTGATTCGCGGACCAGCCACACCCATCGCGTCGACACAGTGCGAATCCCAAACCCGTTGTGCGACAATATAATTCAGATCAGCACCGCAAGCCGTTGACCTGCGACAACGACCGAAAATGTGCAGGTTACTTACCTGCGCATCTGATGGGCAATCGAGCGGGTTCACGCTTAGCGCTGGTCGATCAGGTCGGCAACGCCAGCCCGTGGCCGGTCAGCCACGCTTCCCAGTCCGCGATGGCGGTCGCGGCCAGGTCAAGTGCGTCGTGATCGACACCGCCAACGTTGATCGTCCAGTGGTTGGCGGCGCTCGAGGCGACAATCGAGCGATACAAAACCGCCAGCGGCGAAACGCGTTACCGGGTCCGCTACCGCACGCCGGACCACCGGCAGACCGACAAGCGCGGGTTTGCGACCAAACGCGACGCGCAAGCGTTCGCCAACACCTGGAGGTCTCGAAGCTGCGCCGTGAGTACGTCGCTCCGGCCGACGCGAGGGTGACGGTCGGCGAGCTGGGCCCGGCGTGGCTGGACCGGCAGCGCGGCCACCTCAAGCCCTCGGCCTAAAGTCCGCTGGAGATCGCCTGGCGGCTGCGGGTGCAACCCCATTGGGGCGTCGGCTTCCTCCACCACCGCCAGGTCCTCATCGAGCACCGTCCAATACCGAGCCCCGGACGGCAACCTCACCGGAAACGCCCGCACCCTGATCTCCTCTCTCGCAGCAGGCAGCTTTACGACTACCAGCCACAAGCACCACAACCCGGGAGATCTGTTGCAGAACCGACCCGTGTCGCGGGTCTACGCAACGTCACACAACACTTCAGCTGACCCCAGAAAATGCCGGTGGTGGCTGTAGTCCTGTTTCCAATCACCGATCCCTACTTGGGCGTGGGTCGGCTGAGAATTCCGTTGTTAAACCGTTGCAGCGGTTAGGATTCGAGCAATCAGCTACCTTACATCCCGCCAAATCCTGCGGACTTCCGCCAAACGCCTGCGGACCGAGGCCGCCACGTTGGATAGTTAGGTGTTCCACTCAACCAGACACTCAAGGAGGAGTAAGGCGTGGCTGATATAGCTGTATTCATCGTTTGGGACCAGGTTGTGCGCGGGCGTGAGAGGCGCGCCATCCGGGTCTATAACGCAGTGAGAGAGTACTTCGAGGGCCTTGAGAAGAAAGGCGCTATCACTGGCTTCGAGACCGGCATTTTCGGGCCGGCAGCACCAACAAATCTCGGCGGTTTCCTCGTGGTGCGGGGCAACGAGGACCAACTCCGCACGGTTCGCCAAAGCAAGGAGTTTCGGCGGCTGATGCTGCGTACGACGCTGGTCGTCGAACACGTCCGGGTCCTTAGGGCCCTCCTTGGCGCGGATCTCCTTCAGCAGATAAAGGATTACGAAAAGGAGCTCAAAGATCTGGAGGAGTGAGCCCGCTGGCAGCCGCGCGGTCGCCGACGGGGCGGACTACATCGGGGGGCGTCGCGCAGAGGGCGGTGATCGGGAGCACTAGCCGAAACCTCCCACGGCCTGCGCCCCGCAGGCCGTGGGAGTTCCCGTCGTCGTGATTTCGGCCAAGCCGACCGGCGACACCCTGCCCCAGTCGGTCGCCCCCTGCAGCCGCAGCAAACAACGCTGTGCCGCCGACACCGCTAACCCGCCGCACACCCGCCCGAAAGCCGGGGTAACGCCGGGGCGAATCGGCTGCCGCAGTCCGACAAACAATGCCCTGACCAGCGGAAATACCGAAGCGGCGGGAGCAAGTCTGCAGCTTTGCGGGATCGTCCAGCCGCCGGTCTCGACGAGTCGGTTGTGCGGACCTCAGGCAAAGGTGAGCTCGTCGATGTCGGTGCGTCCGCCGGCGGCCCAGTCGGTGACGTGGTGCACCTCGGCCAAGCGTGCAGAGCCCGCTATGTATCACCAGCTGCCCGCCGCGCGCGATACAACGGCACCTGGCCCGGTACTCCACGAAGCTGGCGGGCACCGGCGAACGACCACTTGATCGCGTCGGTCTCGCCGATGGCGCTGTGCACCGACTCGGCGACCAGGACAGCGTCCGGACGCGCCGCGCCGGTGATGCGGCTCGCCACGTTGACCGGACTGCCGAACCAGTCACCGGCACGGTTCACCGCTGATCCGTACGCGATGCCCGCACGCAAGCGTGGATACTCCTCCCCCGCAGCCGCCTCCATCAGGTCGAGCACCGCGTTCAGCAGCGCCAGCGGATCCGGGCAGACGAACATGACCGCATCACCGATCGTCTTGATGAACCGCACTGGCGCCACCACCACGTCACGTGCGAGATCGCCGAGGCGACTTGCGACGCGCTCGAGTTCCTCCGCCGGCAGCGCCTCCCCGAGCTGCGTGAAACCGACCAGATCGGCGAAGGCCACCGCAACTTCTCGCGCACCGGGAACCAACCCGGCGGCACGCTCCGTGACGCTGACCGCGTCCGTCTCGAAGCCATGCCGCAATTGCAGTAGCAACAGGTCCTCGATCATCGGCCCGATCGCCGGGCGAGCCTGTTGCGCGAATGCTTCCGATGCTTGGGCCAACTCGAGTTCCGTCGCGCCTCGGCCGCACTATCGCCGTCAGCCGCACTGTGCCGCATCGCCTCCGCGGCGCGCGCAAGACCCTCGGCCAGCACCCGCACGACGACGATGACCTGCTCTTCGTCGATCCCGAGACCAAGGAAGTACGTGGCACGCGCCGCTGCCTCGGCATCCACCCGCAGCAGCACTGCCGCGTCGGGATCGTCGATGCGCGGCAGGCCCACCGCGCGTTGCAGCCGCTGAAGCAAATCGAGCTCGATACCGGTCTTCTCGCAGATTTCCCGCGCTGACACGTAGTCGCCGTCGTCACCCAACACGCGGTTAGACGCCACCAGAATTGGGGAGACATTGGCGCGAATCTGCTCGGCGGTGAAACCCCGATCGAACAGCCAGGCGATCAGCTCCGCACGTTCCCGACGCGCCTCGCCCTCGAGGCCGTCGAGCAACCCCGATTCCTCGATATCCAACTCGGTCGCCACCGCGTCAACGTACAACGGATTCCATGCACAGGTTCCAGATACAGTCCGAGCTGGCGACGCCGGCCGACACGGTATGGCCCGCCATCACCGCCCCGGCCGGGATAAATTACGAACTCATGCCGCTGATGCGCATGACGGTGCCCGACGGGCTCGACGGCGCCACCCTCGATGACGTGCCGCTGCGTAATCCGTTGGGACGCAGCTGGATACTGCTGGGCGGAGTGATCCCCGTCGATTACGACGATCTGACGATCGCCGAACGCGGCCCGGGTTATCGCTTCTTCGAACAGTCGCGCATGTTGACCCAGAAGCATTGGTGGCACGAACGGATCGTCGAACCGCTGCCGGGCGGGTGCCGCGTCGTCGACCGCCTGCAGTGGGAGGGCCGCGTGCCGCCGTTCGGTTCGCTGTACGCCGCGATCGTGCCCATACTGTTCCAGACACCGACACCGACGGTTGCGGCGGCGGTTCGGGGTGCTGACGCGCCGACCGATACGTTAACCCCATGTCATGCGTGTTTTGCGACATCGTCGCCGGCCAGGCCCCCGCCATCCGCATCTACGAGGACGACGACTACCTCGCCATCCTGGATATCCGACCGTTCACCCGTGGCCACACCCTGGTCCTGCCGAAACGGCACTCGGTCGACATCACCGACACTCCGGCCGAGACGCTGGGCGACATGGTCGCCCTGGGGCAGCGAATCGGCCGTGCCGCCAGGGCATCCGAGTTGCACGCGGATGGCAACAACATCGTCATCAACGATGGCCGCGCAGCCTTCCAGTCGGTGTTCCACGTCCATCTGCACGTCTTGCCGCGGCGCGACGGCGACAGGCTGTCGTTCGCCAAGGGCATGGTGTTGCGCCGCGACCCCGACCGCGAGACCACCGGTCAGATTCTTCGCGACGCACTGGCCAAGATCGACGCCGGGCAGTAAGACTGGGCGCTGTGAACGTTCCCCGGTGGGTCGAGCAGCAAGTCGGGTCCCGGCTACTGAGCCTGCACGACAAGATCTATCAGAAGACCGACGGCCGCATCGGCCACAAGCTCCCCGGCGTTCCGCCGGCCCTGCTCCTGCACACCACCGGCGCGAAGACCGGTCTGCCGCGGACGAATTCGCTCACCTATGCCAGAGACGGCGATGCCTACCTGATCGTGGCCTCCAACGGCGGCGCCCCCAATGCGCCCGGCTGGTATCACAACCTGCGCAAGGACCCGCTGGTCGAGATCAATATCGGGCCGAAACGCTTCCCGGTCACCGCGCAGCAGATCATGCCGAGCGACCCCGACTACGACCGGCTGTGGCAGATCGTCAACAAGAACAATTACAACTTCTACCGCGGCTACCAGAAGCGAACCTCGCGGCCGATTCCGGTGATCGCGCTGCGGGCCAGTACGGCGTGAACCGGAGTTAGAACAGCTCCTTCGCCAGCAGCTCCAACGTCGTCTCCCGTCCCGGTGCGGTGGCGGGGTCGGTGCCCCGCCGCGCCGATGACACCGGGTGGACCATGACCTCGTCCACGTCGAAGCGCTCGGCGAACGCACGCACTTGATCTGCCGCCTCCGACGGGGTGCCGACGACCGCGCGCGCCAGCCCGGCCTCGACGATGCGCTGCTCGCCAGCGCTCAGCACGGCTGCCTGGGCGTCCTCGACGAGATCGATCGGCCCGAGCGGTTGGCCGGTGCGCAGCCGCGCCATCATCTGCAGGTTCGGCAGCAACAGCGCCTCGGCCTCGTTCTCGAGTGGGTGCGACGACGGCGTTGACGGTGAGGAACGTCAGGGGTGTCGGAGCGAGATCGCTGGGGACGAACTGGGAGCGGTAGATATGCAGCGCCTCCTCGGTGCCCTTTCCCGAGAAGTGATGGGCGAACACGTAGGGCAGCCCCTTGGCCGCCGCCAGGTGCGCGGAGTAGGCCGACGAACCGAGCAGCCACAGCCGAGGCTCGCTCACCGCGGCCGGCGTCGCCCGCACCACATACTCGTCGCGGGGGAGCGCGACTCGGGCGCCGTGGCGGCTCATCATCGCGCCCACGTGATCGAGATACGCGGGGAAGTTGTCGATGTCTGTATCGTCGCGACCCGTAGGCCCCCGCAGCAGCCACGACGTCACCGGATCGGTGCCGGGCGCGCGGCCGATGCCCAAGTCGATGCGCCCGGGGTAGGCCGCTTCCAGCAGCGCGAACTGCTCCGCCACCGCGAGCGGCGCGTGGTTGGGCAGCATCACCCCGCCGGAGCCGAGCCGCAGCTGCGACGTGTGCGCACCGAGATAGGCGATCAGCACCGGCGGGCTGGTGGCCGCCACCGAAGGCATGTTGTGGTGCTCGGCCACCCAGTAGCGCGTGTAGCCCAGCCGGTCGGCCGTCTGGGCGAGCCGCAGCGTGGCCGCCAACGCGTCCGACGTCGACTGGTCGCTGCGCACCGGGACGAGATCGAGAACCGAGAGCCGCATGTTGTCCTCAACGCCTCGGATGATTGGGCATTCCCGCGACCGCCCGGGCCCGCCCGAAGACGTCGTCGAGCATCTGCGGGGTGAGCTTGCCGGTGAACGTGTTCTGCTGACTCGGGTGATAGCAGCCGAGCAGGTGGATTTCGCCGCCGGGCCCCTGCAGCGTCGCGTCAACGCCGTGTCCGAACTGCGGTGCCGGTGACCCGACCACTCCCCCGCCGCTGCGCACCATCTGCAGCGCCGCCCGCCATGCGAACGCACCGAGTGCGACGATCACCCGGACACCGGGACCGATCAGTCGCCACTCGGCGTCCAGCCACGGCGCGCACGTCTGGCGCTCGGCCGGCGTCGGCGCGTTGCCCGGCGGCGCGCAGCGCACGGCGGCGACGACGCGGGTATCGATGAGCCGAAGGCCGTCGGCCGCGTCGACACATTCCGGCGAGGTCGCCAGTTCGGCCCGGTTCAGCGCCGCGAACAGCACGTCGCCGGATCGGTCGCCCGTGAACACCCTGCCGGTCCGATTGGCGCCGTGCGCGGCGGGCGCCAGGCCGACGATCAGCACCCGCGGCCGTCGCGCCCCCCACCCCGGGACGGGCCGGCCCCAATAAGGCTCGTCCTCGAACGACTTTCGTCTGGTGATCGCTACCTGCTCCCGCCACTCGACCAGCCGCGGGCACGCCCGGCACATCGATATCAAGGCGTCGAGCTGCTCGACGGTGGCCACGCTCTCCGCCTCGGCCACCACCTGCGCGGCGGACAGGGTCACCGCGGTGTCCGCGGTGGCGGGGTCGCCCGGCCACCCGGAGCCCGGCGGCACCGGGGAGTCGAATGGCGTACCGAGGCGTGGGTGAGGCAATCGCACGCATCTACTGTGCACGCGCTAGATTCCAGGCCGACATGCTCACCCCCTCACGCCGCCCCTGTATATGTTGCTGTTCGCATCCGTGCTCGCGGCGGCTGGCAATGGCATCTCACTCATCGCGTTTCCCTGGCTGGTGCTGGAACGCAACGGCAGCGCGGTGGACGCGTCGATCGTGGCCGCCGCGGCGTCCCTGCCGTTGCTGATCTCCAGCCTGCTGGCCGGGACAGCGGTGGATTTCCTTGGCCGCAAACGCATTTCGATCCTGTCCGACGTGCTGTCCGGCGCGACCGTCGCCGCCATACCTATCCTGCAGCTGACGGTCGGCCCGCAGGCCATCAACGTCGCCACGCTGGCGCTGTTGGCCGGGTTGAATGCGCTCTTCGATCCGGCCGGCATCACAGCCCGCGAGTCGATGCTGCCGGAGGCCGCGGCGCGGGCGGGCTGGACGTTGGACCGCACCAACGGCGTCTACGAGGCGATGTTCAACGTCGCCTACATCGTCGGGCCGGGGTTGGGCGGCATGCTGATCGCGACGATCGGTGGCATCGACACGATGTGGGTGACCGCCGGGCTTTTCGTGTTGTCGATCGTCGTGGTCAGTCTGCTGCGGCTGGAGGGCGCTGGTCCGCCCACGGTGGACGAGCGTCCCGAAGGCGTGTGGTCCGGGATGGTCGAGGGGCTGAAGTTCGTCTGGAACGTGCGCGTGCTGCGCACGCTGGCGCTCATCGACCTCGTCGTGTTCGGGCTGTACCTGCCGATGGAAGCCGTGCTGTTTCCCAAGTACTTCTCCGAACGCAACGAACCGGACGAGCTGGGTTTTGTGCTGATGGCCCTGTCCGTCGGCGGGCTGCTCGGCGCGATCATCTATCCGGTCCTGCTGCGCCGGCTGAGCCGACGCGCGATCCTGTTGATCGCGACACTGACGCTCGGTTTATGCACCGCGGCGATCGCGTTCCTCCCGCCACTGTCTTGTAATCCTGCTGCTGTGCGCGCTGGTCGGTCTGGTGTATGGCCCGATCCGGCCGATCTACAACTACGTGATGCAGACCAAGTCGCCGCCGCAACTGCGCGGCCGCGTGGTCGGTGTGATGACGTCACTGGCGTATGCCGCGGGACCGCTGGGGTTGCTCATCACCGGTCCGCTGGCTGAAGAGTTCGGGCTACAAACGGCCTTCCTTGCGCTCGCGATTCCGATAATCGTCACCGGTCTCGTCGCGCTTCGCCTGCGATCGCTTCGCGATCTGGACCACGCGGAGCAGCCGGCCCCGCGAGGCCGCTCGTAGGATCGCTTGGGTGAACACCGACGTTCTCGCCGAACTGCTCGCCGAGCTGTCCGAGGGCATGGTGGTCACCGATCCGGCGATCACCGACTCCTACCGGCAGGACCGCGCCCTGGATCGGGCGGCGGGGAAACCGATGGCGGTAGTGCGGCCACGGCGCACCGAGGACGTTCAGACGGTAATGCGGTGGGCCAGCCGGCACCGCATCCCGGTGGTGCCCCGCGGTGCTGGCAGCGGATTATCCGGCGGCGCAACGGCATTGGACAACGGCATCGTGTTGTCGACCGAACGGATGCGCGACATCACGGTCGACCCGGTCACTCGCACCGCGGTGGCGCAGCCCGGGCTGTTCAACGCCGAAGTCAAGAAGGCGGTCGCCGAGCACGGGCTGTGGTATCCGCCGGACCCGTCGTCGTTCGAGATCTGCAGCATCGGCGGCAACATCGCGACCAACGCGGGCGGGTTGTGCTGCGTGAAGTACGGCGTCACCACCGACTACGTGCTGGGACTGCAGGTGGTGCTTGCCGACGGCACCGCCGTGCGGCTCGGCGGACCACGGCTCAAGGACGTCGCGGGCCTGAGCCTGACCAAGTTGTTCGTCGGCAGCGAGGGCACGCTCGGCGTGATCACCGAGGTGACACTGCGCCTGTTGCCCCCACAGCATGCGTCGAGCACAGTCGTCGCCGCGTTCGACTCGGTCGAGGCTGCGGCGCGTGCGGTGCTGGCGGTGACCGCGAAGATTCGCCCGGCAATGCTGGAGTTCATGGACTCGGTCGCGGTCAACGCGGTCGAAGACAAGCTGCGAATGGGCCTGGACCGCGACGCCGCGGCTCTACTGGTGGCCGGATCCGACGAGCGCGGCGCATCCGCGCGCGAAGACGCCGAGTTCATGTCTGCGGTGTTCGCCGAACACGGCGCCACCGAGGTCTACTCGACCGACGACCCCGAGGAAGGCGAGGCATTCGTGGCCGCGCGCCGATTCGCGATCCCGGCTGTCGAGGCGAAGGGCTCGCTGCTGCTCGAGGACGTCGGTGTGCCGCTGCCGGCACTGGCCGATCTGGTGAGCGGTGTCGCGCGGATCGCGGCCGAACGCGATCTGACGATCTCGGTGATCGCACACGCGGGTGACGGCAACACCCACCCGCTGATCGTCTACGACCCCGCCGACCCGACAATGACCAAGCGGGCCCAGCAGGCTTTCGGCGAGATCATGGACCTCGCCGTGGGGCTGGGCGGCACGATCACCGGCGAGCACGGCGTCGGCCGGCTGAAGCGACCGTGGCTCGCCGGGCAGATCGGACCGGACGCCATGGCCCTGAACCGGCGCATCAAAGAGGCCCTGGACCCGGCCGGCATCCTCAATCCGGGCGCGGCGATCTAGCGGCCCGCGAGGTCTGCGACAGCTTCGCGTGCCGATACCACAGAATTCATCCGCAGCGCGGATTCGCCGGCGTAGAGGGCGGTTCGCTCTACCCACGCGTCGGGCATCTGTTTGGTGGGCGCCACTGGGGAGAACAACGGCAGCCGTGGCGATTGCATACGGACGATCACGTCCGGCCTCAGGTCGCCGAACCTGGCGGCTGTCGCGCTGCCCGCGTTGATGATCCGCGGAATGATTTTCTCCGTTCCGTCGGGATGGCACCACCGCTTGGTTGCCGCGTTGGCGACGACGCGGTGGACGGATGGCCAGCCGAACCCGAACAGCGTTGTCAGATAAGTCGTTTCGGCGGCCAAGAGCCGGCGCTGGTACTCAGCGTGAGCGTTGGACTCATGGGTCAGGAGAAACCGAGTGCCCGCGACCACGCCGCTCGCACCGGCGGCCAGCGCTCGGCGGGTGTCCTCGCTGCTGGCTATCCCACCAGCCAGGAACACCGGCCGGCCGTCGGCAAGATCGAGCGCTTTCGGCAGAAACGTCAGCGCCGGTTCGTCGCCGGACAAGTGCCCGCCGGCCTCGACTCCCTGCGCAATGAGGCCGTCGGCGCCCCACTGAAGCGCCTCTCGCGCCCCATCGATGGTGCCGACCATCACGAGCACGAACACCCCGGCTCTGCTGAGGTACTGCACGAGCGACGGCTCGCCTCCGAACGCAAGGACGACGACGTCGACCCGGGACTCCGCGCACTCGACGACGTGGCGGCGGCGGACGAACGGAATCAGCAGGTTCACCGCGACCGCGCGCCCGGGCGCCCCGTCCCGAACCTGGTGGATGGATTCCCGAAGCAGCTCAGGCGGCATGAGACCGAGCGTTCCCAGACCGCCGGCCTGTGCGACGGCGATGGCCAGTTCCGGACCCGCGAGGCCGCCGCCCATACCGGCTTGAGCAATGGGTACATCGATCCGGAGGCGATCGAGGACGTCCACGACTCGAAAGCTATCGTGTCGATCTGATACCGGCGCCGCGGCCGGGGTTGACAGCCTAGACCAACTTGTCGTACATACACGACATGACGGCGGCAGTGTCTCACGACGTACCGGTGAAGTTCGAGCTTGGCACCGCCGAGACCTGGCCGGACCCGTGGCCAATGTACCGGGCCCTTCGCGATCACGATCCCGTGCACCACGTCAGACCGCCCGAGCGGCCGGATCATGACTACTGGGTGCTGTCCCGACACGCCGACGTGTGGGCAGCTGCCCGTGACCACGAGACCTTCTCGTCGGCCCAAGGCCTGACCGTCAACTACGGCGAGTTGGAAATGATTGGGCTACAAGACAATCCACCGATGGTGATGCAGGATCCACCGGTGCACACCGAGTTCCGCAAGCTGGTGGCCCGCGGGTTCACGCCACGCCAGGTGGAGGCGGTCGAACCGGCGGTTCGGTCGTTCGTCGTGGAGCGGCTGGAGCGCCTGGTGGCCGCCGGAGGCGGCGACATCGTCGCCGAGCTGTTCAAGCCCCTCCCATCGATGGTGGTGGCGCACTACCTCGGCGTCCCGGAGGACGACCGCAGTCAGTTCGACGGGTGGACCGAGGCGATTGTCGCGGCGAACACCGCCGAGGGCGGCATCGCCACCGCGATGGACACCGTCGGCGACGCGATCGGCTCGATGATGGGGTACTTCACCCAGTTGGTCGAGCGGCGGCGGCGCGAGCCTTCAGACGACACGGTGAGCCATCTCGTGGCGGCGGGGGTGGGCGCCGACGGCGACATTGCCGGGACGCTGGCGGTGCTGGCCTTCACATTCACGATGGTCACCGGTGGTAACGACACCACGACGGGCATGCTTGGTGGCTCGGTGCAGTTGCTGCACCGCCGGCCCGACCAGCGCAGGCTGTTGGCGCAGCGTCCCGACCTGATCCCCGACGCCGTCGACGAACTGCTGCGGCTGACCTCGCCCGTGCAGGGCCTGGCCCGTACCGCCACACGCGACGTCACCATCGGCGACACCACCATCCCCGCCGGCCGCAAGCTGCTGCTGCTGTACGGGTCGGCGAACCGCGACGAACGCCAATTCGGACCCGATGCAGGCGAACTCGATGTGACCCGTCGACCCCGCAACATCCTGACGTTCAGCCACGGTGCGCACCACTGTCTCGGCGCCGCCGCCGCGCGAATGCAGTCACGAGTGGCGCTGACCGAATTGCTCGCCCGCTGCCCGGACTTCGAGGTCGACGAGTCGAAGATCGTCTGGGCGGGCGGCAGCTATGTGCGGCGTCCGTTGTCGGTGCCGTTCCGGGTGGCGTGCTGATGGCCCGCGACTGGCTGTCGTCGCGGCGCAGCGAAGTGGCCGTCGACCGGATTCTCGACGCCGCGGGAGCACTGTTTGTAAAACGGGAAGCCGCCGCCGTCGGCATGCACGAAATCGCACGCGCCGCAGGATGTTCGCGCGCCACGCTGTACCGCTACTTCGAGAACCGAGAGGCGCTTCACACCGCATACGTGCATCGGGAGGCGCGCCGCGTCTACCAACAGATCAGCCAGCAGATCGCCGGGTTGCCCGATCCGGCGGAGCGGCTGACGGCCGGCGTGTTGACCTCGGTGCGAATGGTGCGCCGCAGCCCGGCGCTCGCATCGTGGTTCGCCACCACCGAACCCCCGATCGGCGGCGAGATCGCCGAGCAGTCCGAGGTCATCAAGGCATTGACGGCGGCGTTCTTGCACTCGCTCGACCCCAACGACCCGGCGATCGTCGTGCGCCGCGCCCGGTGGCTGGTGCGGGTCATCACCTCACTGCTGGTGTTCCCAGGCCGCAATGAGGCCGACGAGCGCGCGATGATCGAGGAGTTCGTCGTGCCGATCGTCGCCCCGGCGGCCGCGCGGCCCTAACTTCGCACCCGGGTGAACCGGTGCAGCAGCCACGCCACCGGAATCGTCATCGCGAGGGTGACCAGAAACACCACCGTCATGGACCCGGTGTAAACCGGCCACCGCAGCACCTCCACCATCACGATCTCCATGACGATCAGATGCACCAGGAAGATCTCGTAGGAGATTTCACCCAGCCAGACCATGGGCCGCGTGGCCAGGAGTCGCGAATACCAGCCGCGGTTGTGCAGCGCCAGCGGTGCCACCAGCGCCGTGGCGATCACCGCGTAGAACACCGACTTGGCCAATGCTTCCCACAGCTTGGTGGGCGACGTCGTCGGCTCCCCGGCAATGGGAGTGGACGCGATCAGGAAGCAGATCAGCGCCAGCGGCACGCACACGAGGGCATACCAGCGCACACCCATCGCCTGCAGAACAGCCAGCATCATCCCGCCCAGGAACCAGCTGAAGTACGCCGGAAGCCACAGCCTGGCCCCGTCCGGCATGATGTCCGTGGTGTAGACCAGGGCCAGCCACAGCGGGGTGATCAACGCGAGAAGGCCCAATCCCGCCAGGACCAGGGCGGGGCGCCACCGCCTGCCGCACAGCACGGTCAACAGCAGGTAGGCCAGCAGCGGCAGCACCACGTAGAACGCGACTTCGACCGCCAGGCTCCACATTTGGGTAAGTCCCTGGTGCAGGTGGGAGCCCATGTAGTTGTCGGTGTAGATCTGGGTGAGCGTCAGGTTGCGCAACAGCCCGCTCGCGTCGTGGCCAGGATTGGGGCCGGCGGTGCGGTAGTGATACACGATGTAGGCGACTATCACCGTCACCGCGTAGGCGGGCATGATGCGACGCACCCGGTGCCAGGCATAGCGGCTTACCGACGGCGGCGGCCGGTCGCCGGCGGCGGCTTTCACCCAGGGCCCGAACAAGAGATAGCCCGACAGTACGAAGAAGATCGGCACGCCGATCTCCAGCCGCGAGGACATCGTCCCGAAGTACTCCTGCGGGTATTTCCCGGTGGTGTACGCGGCGTGAGTGCCCAGCACCAGCAACGCGGCCACCGCACGGATACCGGTCAGCGACGCAACTCGCCGCGACGCGGTGACCGACTCCAGGCCTTGGGCGGCGTGAAGGTCCTTGTCTTTGGACAGCGTCATGACGGCTTCCGCCGCCGCTGCGGCGGCTTCGTGGGGCTGCGGTCGGGCTGCAGGTTGATGAGCACACCGGAGATCCGGGTGCGCTCCAATGCCTTCAACGCCTTTCGCGGCAGCTTGGCCGGCAACTCGACCAAGGAGAAGTCCGGCCGGATCGTGATGTGGCCGAAGTCGCTGCGGTGCAGGCCGCCTTCGTTGGCGATGGCGCCGACGATCGCGCCCGGCCCGACCTTGTGCCGCTTGCCCACCGAGATGCGGTAGGTGGCCATGTCCTGCGCCGGGCGGCGCCGCGGGCGGTCCGACTGAGTGCCGTCGCGCGTCGGCGCGGGTGGCTCGGGCGCCATCAAGAACTCATCGCCGTCGCGCGACTGCAGGGCAAGCGCCGCCGCGATGTCGCCCATCGGCACGTCGTGATCGCGTTCGTAGTCCTCGACCAGGCGGCGGAACAGGTCGATCCCCGGTGCGCCCAACGTGTCGGTGATCGAGTCGCGGAACTTGACCACCCGCTGGGCATTGACGTCCTCGACCGTTGGTAACTCGACCTCGGTGAGCTTCTGGCGGGTGGCCTTCTCAATTGCCTTGAGCAGGTGGCGTTCCCGGGGCGAGACGAACAACACCGCCGTGCCGGCGCGCCCCGCCCGCCCGGTGCGGCCGATGCGATGCACGTACGACTCGGTGTCTTGGGGGATGTCGTAGTTGAGCACGTGGGAGATCCGGTCGACATCAAGACCCCGGGCCGCGACATCCGTCGCCACCAGAATGGCGAGAGTGCCGTCCCGCAGCGCGGCGATGGTCCGCTCCCGCTGGGCCTGCGGCATGTCGCCGTTGATGGCCGCTGCGGAGAAACCCCGCGCCCGCAGTTTGTCGGCCACCTCCTCGGTGGCCTGTTTAGTGCGGACGAACACGATCATCGCCTCGAACGGCTCGACCTCGAGAACGCGGGTCAGCGCGTCCATCTTCCGAGGCCCCCAGACCTGGATGTAGCGCTGCGAAATGTTCTCCGCCGTCGTGGTTTTCGCCTCGACCGTGACTTCGACGGGATCGTGCAGATAGTTCGAGGTGATCTTCCGGATCGCGGGCGGCATCGTCGCACAGAACAGCGCCACCTGCTTGTATTCGGGGGTGTCGGACAGGATGCGTTCGACGTCCTCGGCGAAGCCCATGGCCAGCATCTCGTCCGCCTCGTCGAGCACCAGGTAGTCCAGTCGCGACAGGTCCAGCGTCCCCCGGTCGAGATGGTCGATCAACCGGCCGGGTGTTCCGACCACCACCTGTGCGCCCCGCCGCAAACCCGCCAACTGCACGCCGTAGGACTGACCCCCGTAGATCGGCAGGATGTTGACGCCGGGCAGGTGCGCCCCGTACCGGGCGAACGCCTCGGCCACCTGAAGCGCCAGTTCGCGGGTGGGGGCCAGCACCAGCGCCTGAGTCGCGGTGCTGGCCGTGTCAATCTTCGACAGGATCGGCAGCGCGAACGCCGCGGTCTTGCCGGTACCGGTCTGGGCCAGGCCCACCACGTCGGCCCCGTCCATCATCGCCGGGATCGTCGCCGCCTGCACAGCCGACGGCGTCTCGTAGCCCACCTCCGCGACGGCCCGCAACACGGCGGGGTGAATCGGCAGGTCGGCGAACGTCATGGCGGGCGGGGCCGCACGCGGCTCGGACGAGGAGATCATCGGCTTCGAAGTCTAATTGCCGGCCCGGTCCAGTCCGGTTTCGAAACCGCCGCCGGGGCCCTATGGTGAGGTGAGCCTAACGATACAAGGGAACTGCACTGGTGAGCCGACTCGTCGATTGCCTCGCCCGTCGGGGCGACGATCTCGCCGTCGTGATGGAAACGGCCACCGCCACGGACCATCTTTCCTACCGCGCGCTGGCGTCGCGCGTCGACGACGCCGCGGACCGGCTCGGCGCGCACCGCCGTCTGGTGATGCTCGAGACGCGCAACGACATCGCCACCCTCGTCGGGTACCTCGGCGCGCTGGCCGGCCACCACGTCGTGCTGCCGGTGCCGCCGGGACGCGACCACGACGCCCTGCTGGCCAGATATCGACCCGACGTCGTCATCGGCGATGGCATTCACGACGTGCGCCACCCAGGCGACCATGAGCTGCATCCGGACCTGGCGCTGCTGCTCAGCACGTCGGGCAGCACCGGATCGCCGAAGCTGGTCCGGTTGTCGCGGACCAATCTCGTTGCGAACGCCGCGGCCATCAGCTCCTACCTCGACATCCGCGCAACCGACCGGGCCGCCACCACGCTGCCCATGTCGTACTGCTACGGACTCTCGGTGATCCACAGCCACCTGCTCAGCGGGGCGGGTGTCATCCTCACCGACCGGTCGGTGGTCGACGAGGAGTTCTGGGAGCTTTTTCGCCGGGAAGGCGGCACCAACTTCGCGGGCGTGCCCTACACGTTCGAGCTGCTCGAGCGAGCCGGCTTCGCCGAGCGTGACCTGCCCGCCCTGCGGTTCGTGACGCAGGCCGGAGGCCGCCTGCCGCCCGATCGCGTGCGCCGGTTCGCCGCCCTGGGCCGACGGCGCGGCTGGGACCTGATCGTGATGTATGGCGCCACCGAGGCGACGGCCCGGATGGCTTATCTGCCTGCGGATCTCGCGGAGTCGCGTGCGGGCGCCATCGGCAAGCCGATACCGGGCGGCTCGTTTGCGCTGGAGCCGGTCGACGGCTGGACCGACCCGGACGTCGGTGAGCTCGTCTACCGCGGTCCGAACGTGATGATGGGCTACGCCTCATCGGCCGCAGATCTCGCATCCGGCAGCACCGTTGACGCGCTTCGCACCGGTGACATCGCGCGGCGCGCCCCGGACGGGCTGTACGAAATCATCGCCCGCCGAAACCGCGTCGCGAAGCTGTACGGGCTGCGCCTGGACCTCAACCGGGTGGAAAACACCCTGGGCGACCGCGGCGTGCCGGCGTGCTGCACGGAAGACGAGGACCGACTCGTCGTCGCGGCGGCGGGCCGGTACGACGAGGAGGCGGTGCAGCAGATCGCGGTCACGGCAACCGGGCTTCCACACTCGGCGGTGTCCGTCGTGACCCTCGACGAACTCCCCCGGCTGTCATCGGGAAAGCCGGACTACGGCACGGTGGCGCAGCTGGCGCGCGACACCCGACGAGCCGACACACCGAGCGTGGACCTGCGCGGACTGTTCGCCGACGTGCTACATGTCGACCCGGCCGAGATAGGTCCCGAGAGCAGCTTCGTCGGCCTGGGCGGCGACTCGTTGTCGTACGTGGCGATGTCCGTCCGGTTGGAACGCGCGCTGGGCCGGTTGCCGGCCGGGTGGCACCGGATGCCATTGCGCGACTTGCAACGGCAGGTGCGCTCACGACCGCGATTCACCGGGACGCTGGAAACCAGCGTGGCGCTTCGTGCCGCTGCCATATTGCTCATCGTCGCGAATCATGCGGATCTGTTCGAATTAATGGGCGGGGCCCACATTCTGCTCGGCATCGCGGGGTATAACTTCGGCCGGTTCTTCCTCACCGGCTCGTCCCGCGAGCAGCGGGCGCGCCACCTGTGGAACATGATCGCCTGGATCGCCCTCCCGTCGATTGCTTGGATCGCGCTGGCGCTGGTGATCAGCGACTACTACCAGGCCTCGAACCTGTTCCTGCTCAACGAGATCATCGGCCCGCATGGCCACTGGGCGGCAGGGCAGATGTGGTTCATCGAGGTGCTCGTCTACTTCCTCATCGTCGTGAGCGTGGTGTGCTGGCTGCCCGTATGTGATCGGTGGGAGCGGGCGCGGCCGTTCACGTTCGCGGCCGTCTTTCTGGGGATCGGCATCGCGCTGCGCTACGACGTGTTCGGGTTCGACCTCGGGGGCGAGGCGGTGTATTCCGTTCTGACGTTCTGGATTTTTGCGCTGGGCTGGGCGGCGGCGAAGGCCAGCGCGCACTGGCAGCGGCTCGCGGTGACGATTGTGCTCGCCGTGAGTGTGTACGGGTTCTTCGGCGACGGCCGGCGAGAGGCGCTGGTGATCGCGGGTCTGGCGGCGTTGATCTGGATTCCGACGATCCGCTGCCCGTGGGCGCTCATCGCGGTTGCCGGCGTGCTGGCGAACGCGTCGTTGTTCATCTATCTCATCCACTGGCATGTGTTCCCGCTGTTCGGCAATCCGCTGGTGGGTGTCGTGGCATCGCTGGTGGCCGGCGCGATCCCCGCCATGTGCATGCCGCTTCTGCGCAGGCGCATTCGCATGCCGAAACCTGCGACGCTCACAGCCGCGCCTTCCCGGTGAGCGGCGCCGCTGCCGGTACCGTGCGCATCTATGCGGAGGATGTCGGTACCAGCGGCCCTGATGGCCGCGGCGATGCTCCTGACCCTCGCCGGCTGCGGATCGGGCGACACGACCGTCGCCAAAACCCCTGAGGCGCGCAGCGTCGCACCCCCGCCCGCGGCGCCACCGCCACCGCCACCACCTCCCCCCGCCAGCAGCGCCCCCCCGCCGATCGCCACGGCCGCCCCACCACCCGTTGACCCGTGCGCGGTGAACCTCGGCGCGCCCGAGATCACCCAGGCCGTGGCCAGCCTGCCGCCGGACCCGCGCAGCGGGCAGGGCTGGAGCCCCGAGCCGCTTGCCGGCAATTACAACGAGTGCGCACAGCTGTCCGCCGTGATCGTCAAGGCCAACACCAACGCCGACAACCCCAACACGCGGGCGGTCATGTTTCACCGGGGCAAGTTCATCCCGACCGGTGTTCCCGAGACGTTCGGGTTCAACGCCATCGACCCAGTCGGCGAGCACCGGCGACACCGTTGCGCTGAAGTACTCCAACGGCGTCCCCGGACTCGACAGCGTCGTGCGGTTCCGGTGGAACGGCGCGGTGGTGGAGCTCGTCGCCAACACCGGGTGACGCGCGACCAGGCTCTCGTCACCCGCGGGTGTCGGTGGGCTCACTTACAGTGACACCGTGTTCGTCGACGACGGCCGAGTCATCTACAGCGCTTCGGATCTGGCAGCCGCGGCGCGTTGCGAATATGCCCTGTTGCGGGCTTTCGATCACAAGCTCGGCCGGGGACCGGAGCCGGAGGTCGACGACGATGCGCTGCTGGCCCGCACCGCGGAGCTGGGCGGCGCGCATGAGCAGCGCTGGCTGGACGAGCTGCGCCGCCGATACGACGACGTCGCGGTCATCGGCCGGCCCGCGTTCACGATCGAGGGACTGACCGCCGCAACCGAAGCGACCAACCGTGCGATCGCCGCAGAGGCGCCGGTGGTGTATCAGGCGGCGATGTTCGACGGACGCTTCGTCGGATTCGCCGATTTCCTGCTGCGCTGTGTGGACGCGGGGGAGCACCGCTATCGAGTGTGCGACACCAAGCTGGCTCGTTCGGCGAAGGTTCCGGCGCTGTTGCAGTTGGCGGCCTACGCCGACGCGCTGGCCGCCGCGGGGGTGCCAGTCGCGCCGGAGGTCGAGCTGGTGCTCGGTGACGGAACCTCGGTGCGCTACCGCACCGACGAACTGGTGTGGGTGTATCGGGGCCGGCGAGCGGCGTTGCAGCGGCTGCTCGACGAGCACTACGCCGGCGGCACCGCGGTGCAGTGGGCCGACGAGGAGGTGCGGGCATGTTTCCGCTGCCCGGAGTGCGAGCAGCAGCTGCGCGCCACCGACGACCTGCTGCTGGTGGCCCGCATGCGGGTGAGCCAGCGTGCCCGGCTGCTCGACGCCGGGATCACCACGATGACCGAGCTGGCCGCGCACAGCGGGCCGGTACCCGAACTCGCGGCGCGCACCGTGACCACCCTGAGCGGGCAGGCGCGGCTGCAGGTGGCCCAACAGTGTTCGGGGACACCACAATTCGAGGTCGTCGACGCCCAGCCGTTGATGCTGCTACCGGAGCCCGACGACGGTGACCTGTTCTTCGACTTCGAGGGTGACCCGCTGTGGACCGCCGACGGTGCCGACTGGGGGCTGGAGTACCTGTTCGGCGTGCTGCAGGCAGGAGCGGCCGAAACGTTTCGACCGCTGTGGGCGCATGACCGCGCGAGCGAACGCCGCGCGCTGGTCGCCTTCTTGAAGATGGTGCGCAAGCGCCGTCGGCGCTATCCGAACATGCACATCTACCACTACGGCGACTATGAGAAGAGCGCGCTGCTGCGGCTGGCGGGCCGGTACGGGGTCGGCGAGGACGACGTCGACGACCTGCTGCGCAACGGGGTACTGGTCGACCTGTATCCCCTGGTGCTGAAGAGCATTCGCAGCGGGTCCGACAATTACAGCCTGAAGTCGCTGGAGCCGCTGTACATGGGCACGCGACTGCGCACCGGTGACGTCACCACGGCGAGCGACTCCATCGCACAGTACGCACGCTTCTGTCAGCTGCGCGACGACGGCTGCGCCGACACCGCCGAGGAAGTGCTGGCGGAGATCGCGGACTACAACCGGTACGACTGCGTGTCGACGCGGGAGCTGCGCAACTGGCTTCTGGTGCAGGCGTTTCAGGCCGAAATCGCCCCCGGCGGCGCGGTCCCCGTCGCCGACGGCGGGGTGATCGAAGAGACCGATGCGCTTGACCGTGCGCTGTGCGCGTTCGCCGGAGACGGGGTCGGCGCCCGCACCCCCGAACAGACCGCCGTCGCGTTGGTGGCCGCGGCACGCGGATTTCACCGGCGCGAGGACAAGCCGTTCTGGTGGGCGCACTTCAACCGGCTCAACTACCCCGTCGACGAATGGGCCGACACCTCCGACGTCTTCGTGGCCGACGACGCGTCCGTGGTCGTCGACTGGCACACGCCACCTCGGGCGAGGAAACCGCAGCGACGGGTGCGGTTGTCCGGCCAACTCGCCCGTGGCGGCCTCAACAACACAGTGTTCGCGATCTACGACCCGCCCGCGCCCGCCGGATTGACCGACGAGCCGCAACACCGTGCCGCCGGTAAAGCCGAGGTCGTCGGGGCAGATGACGACACTGTGCCCACCGAGGTGGTGATCCTCGAGCGAACACCCAAGGACGGCAACGAGTTCGACCAGCTGCCGGTCGCCCTCACGCCCGGACCGCCGATAGGAACGGACAGCCTCAAGGCGGCGATCGAGCGGACCGCCGAGGACGTCGCGGCCCGCCTGCCCGACCTGCCCCGCACGGCCATCTTCGACGTGCTGCTGCGGCGCGACCCCCGCACTCGCACCGGCGCTCCCCTGCCGCGCGGCGCCGACGCGACCGCCGACATCACCGCGGCGCTGCTCGACCTGGACTCGTCGTACCTGGCGGTGCACGGGCCGCCGGGCACCGGGAAGACGCACACCGCGGCGGCGGTCATCGCGACCCTGGTCAACGACCACGGCTGGCGCGTCGGCGTGGTGGCGCAATCGCACGCGGTGGTGGAGCACCTCTTCGAGTGCGTGATCTCGGCGGGGGTCCAGCCGACGCGTGTCGCCAAGAAGGCGAACGGTCAGGGAGCCTGGCGGGCGATCGACGAGAAGGAGTACCCGGGCTTCATCGCCGACACCGCGGGATGCGTCGTGGGCGGCACGGCGTGGGACTTCGCCAACCCGGGCCGGGTACCGGCCGGCAGCCTCGACCTCCTGGTCGTCGAAGAGGCCGGTCAGTTCTGTCTGGCCAACACCATCGCGGTGGCCGGCGCCGCCAAAAGCCTGCTCTTCCTTGGTGATCCACAGCAGCTTCCGCAGGTGAGCCAGGGCATCCACCCCGAACCCGTCGACGCCTCCGCGCTGGGCTGGCTCGTCGACGGGCAGCGCACGCTGCCGGCACAACGGGGTTACTTCCTGGACCGGTCCTACCGGATGCATCCGGAGGTGTGCGCCCGGGTTTCGGCGTTGTCTTACGAGAACCGACTGCACGCCGCCGAGCAGGTCACCGCAGCGCGAACGCTGGACGGCTATCCCGCCGGTGTGCACACCGTGCTCGTCGACCACGACGGCAACTCGACCAGCAGCCCTGAGGAGGCCGCGGCGATCACGGACAACATCGGCCGGCTGGTCGGTTCGGCGTGGACGGACGAGCACGGCACCCGGCGGCTCACCGCGGCCGACGTGCTGGTGGTCGCGCCCTACAACGCCCAAGTGGTCGTGCTGCGCGAGCATTTGAAGGCGGCAGGACTGGCCGACGTGGCAGTGGGAACGGTGGACAAGTTCCAGGGGCGTCAGGCACCTGTCGTGTTCGTGTCGATGACCGCGTCGTCGATCGACGACGTGCCCCGCGGAATCTCGTTCCTGCTCAACAGGAATCGACTGAACGTGGCGATCAGCCGGGCTAAATACGCGTCGGTGATCGTGCGATCGAGCTGGCTGACGGAGTACCTGCCAACCAGCCCGAGCGGGCTGATCGAGTTGGGCGCATTCCTGTCGCTCTCGCCGTGTGATACCCCGGCGCCATGAGGACCTCGCTGGCGGAGCGGATGTCGGGAATCGTCGGTTCTGCCCATGTCAGCACCGATTCCGACGTGCTGGCGGCACGCAGCGTCGATCACACCGGCCGGTACCGTGGACGCGCCGCGGCTCTGGTGCGACCGGGCTCCGCCGACGAGGTGGCCGCGACGCTGTTGGCCTGCCGCGACGCGGGTGCGAACGTGACCGTGCAGGGTGGCCGCACGTCGTTGGTCGCCGGCACGGTGCCGCAGCACGACGACGTGCTGTTGTCCACCGAGCGTCTCACCTCGGTCGGCGACGTCGACAGCGTTGAGCGACGCATGCAGGTGAGCGCCGGGGTCACCCTCGCCGCGGTGCAGCGGGCCGCCGCCTCGGCCGGGCTGCTGTTCGGCGTCGACCTGACCGCGCGCGAGTCGGCGACCGTGGGCGGCATGGCGTCGACCAACGCGGGCGGCCTGCGCACGGTCCGCTACGGCAACATGCGCGAGCAGGTGCTCGGTCTTGACGTGGCCCTGCCGGACGGGACGCTGGTCCGTCGGCACAGCCGGGTGCGACGCGACAACACCGGATACGACCTGACGTCGCTGTTCGTCGGCGCTGAGGGCACGCTGGGCGTCATCACGGGACTGGACCTGCGGGTGCATCCCACGCCGTCGCACCGGATTACGGCGATCGCCGGCTTCGCCGAACTTGCACCGCTGGTCGCCGCCGGGCAGTCGTTCCGGGACCTGGACGGAATCGCGGCGCTCGAACTCCTCGACGCGCGCGCGTGCGCGATCACCGCCGAGCGCCTCGACGTCGCCGCGCCGGTTGACGCGCCGTGGCTGCTGCTTGTGGAACTCGCCGCCGACCGCGATATGACGGACCGTCTCGCCGACGCTCTGGCGAGCATGGACATCATCGGCGAACCCGCTGTCGGGGTGGACAGCACAGCGCAGCAACGGTTGTGGCGTGTGCGCGAGGCGATCGCCGAGATCCTCGGTGTCTACGGGCCGCCGGTGAAATTCGATGTGTCACTGCCGTTGCCGGCGATCGAGGAGTTCGCAGGACGGTCCGCCGATATCGTCGCCACCCATGCTCCGGACGCAATTCCGGTGCTGTTCGGCCACATTGGCGAGGGCAATCTGCACCTCAACCTGCTGAACTGTGCGGCCGATGTCGAGGCTGCGGTGTATCCGGCGATGATGGACCTGATCGCCGCGTGCGGCGGAAACGTCAGCTCCGAACACGGTGTCGGCACGCTCAAGCGGCGCTATCTTTCGATGTCGCGGGAAGCGGCCGATATCGCGGCGATGCGAAAGATCAAGGCCGCCTTCGACCCGACGGGCTATCTCAACGCGGCCGTGCTACTCGACTAGGAGCCTGCTGAATTGGAGGTTTGTGGATCGGCGTGCGGTGTTTGTTGCTGTCTGAAAAGTGCTATCACATGCGCTATCGGTTTTGCGATCTGACATCGCGACAGGTTCGACCGTCGCCGGCGTGGCGCCGCACTTCGCCGTCACCGGTTCCAGACGTGGCCGCTTAGGCCCACGACCGTCGCCGGCGGACGACCCCGAACGTGGTCCCAGAGCCATGGCATGAGCATGTTCGTGGTCCAGCGCAGCTGGGCATGGGCGCGCGCCGCGAAAGACGGCCGCGTCGGATCTCCCGACGCCTGAGCCCAATCATGGTTGCCGCCAGGCAAACCGAGCGCTTCCGCGGCCGCCGGCGCAAAGAGGATGTGACCCTTGGTGGATGCGTGGATGAGGTCGTCGCTCCATGTGTCGGGCTCGTCCATCGCGGGGGCGTTGTACAGGTCGACGAGCCCGAACCCGTGAGGTCTGCGGCGGCGCTGATGACATCGTTGATGCGGCGTACCCGCGACGCCAGCAGCCGCCCATGGGCACGATCCGCCGCGATGTTCGGGAACGTCGTGGTGAGCGACGGTGGCCGACGATTCGGCGAGTTGGGCGTAGATGCTGTTCGAGGTCGGCAAGGGCTCGATCGAACGATCGTCCCGCCCGTGTCACGTTGTTCATGCCCACGCACACCGTGATCAAGTCCGGCCTCATCGCCAACGCTTGCGGAAGTTGGTCGTCGAGCACGTCGCGGACCTGTTTGCCGCGGACGGCGAGGTTGGCGTACATCAACCCTGGGTTGAGCGAGTCCAGCATGGCGGCAAGCCGATCGGCGAACCCGGTCAGACCGACGATGTCATCACCGTCCCACAGCCCTTCGGTCTGGCTGTCGCCGATAGCGACGTAGCGGGTGAACGTGACCTCCGACACAGTCGCAGACGTTAATGGAGACCAGCGGTGCCGTCGCGGGCTCTGATGTAATCCGACGATGCCCGAGCCGACTCGGCACAAACCGTAGCTGGACGTCGCTGCGTCGGGGCAACCCCGCATCGACGAGAAGGAGTTGGCGGCGTCGTCCCCCTAAGCGTCATCTCGCGGGCCCTGCGTGGAGTGGCCGATCAAACCCGAATCCGACCAGGAACAGCGCGGCCACCACCCCGAACAGCGCCGCGAACGCGGGCAGCAACGTGGACTGCGACATCGCCGCGGCGAATGGGACCTGCAGAAAGCCGGGCAGCGCGGTCACTACGCCTTCATTGCCCTCGCCACCCGGTATGCCGGACGAGGTTTGTGGCATCTCGAGACTCAATTGCCACGTCATGATCGCCGCCATGCTGGCGCTGCCCAGCACCGAGCCGACCTGGCGCGTGGTGTTGTCACACCGGAGCCCGCGCCGCCAACTCCGTCAGCAACTTTTATGTCTCATTTGCCGCGTGCGGTTACTAAATTCTCATCATTACATATACCGTCCAGTCCGCAGCCGCGCCAGCACCGAGCCGACCTGGCGCGTGTGTTGTACACACCGGAGCCCGCGCCGGCCAACTCCGGCAGCAGGTTGTGGGTCGCAGTGGCCGCGAGCGGCGACCAGATGAACGCCATGCCCACACCGATGCCGATGAACGGCAACACAAGTCGCCAGATCGGTGTGGCAGGGGTCATCTCGATTGAAAGCCACGTCAACGAGATCGCCACGGCCGCAAAGCCGAAGCCGACCACCGGCCGAGGGTGCGAACGATCCACGATCCGACCGACGACGGGCGCCAGCACGCCGGTCGCCACGGCCATCGGTGCCATCAGCAGCGCCGCGCGCGTCGGCGACAGGTCGCACACCGCCTGCGCGTAGAACATCACCGGCAGCACCATGCCCGTCACCACGAAACCGATCACCGCGATGCCGACGTTGGACAGCCAGAAGTCCCGATCGCTGAATACCCGCAGCGGAATCAGCGGCTCGTCCTTGTTGATGGACTGCCAATAGACGAACGCCGCCATCAGGACCGCCCCGGCGGCGATCATCAACCAGATCCACAGCGCCCAGTCGTTGGACTGGCCCTCTTGCAGGGCGAACACAAGCAAGAACAGGGCAACGCCGGACAGCACCACGCCGATGAAGTCGAACCGGTGCCGTTGCGTCGGCAGCACGGGGATCAGCCAGACCGCCAGTCCGAGACCGATGATGCCGATCGGCACATTGACGAAGAAGATCCACTGCCAACCCAGCCGGTCGACGAGCACGCCGCCGGCCAGCGGCCCCACCAGCGTCGCGACCCCGGCCGTGGCGCCCCATACGCTCATCGCGACACCGCGGCGCTCCGCCGGGAAGATGCGCGTGATCGTCGACAACGTTTGCGGTGTGAGCAAGGCGGCGCCCACGCCCTGGGCCACGCGGGCCGCGACCAGCATCTCGATCGAGTCGGCCAACCCGCACCACAGTGACGCCGCGGTGAAGATGGCCAGCCCGAGCAGATACAGGTTCTTCGGGCCGAACCGGTCGCCGAGGCGTCCGGCCACCAGCAACGGCACGGCGTAGGCCAGCAGGTAGGCGCTGGTCACCCAGATCACTGCTTCGTAGTCGGCGTGCAGGGCCGCCATGATCCGGGGATTGGCGACGGCGACGATGGTCGCGTCGACCAGGATCATGAAGAAGCCGATCAGCATCGCCCACAGCGCCCGCCAGGGTTGCGGGTCGCTGGGTTGCAGACGAGTCGTTGTCGTGCTCATGTCGTTGCCTCGGCCAGCCTGGCCGTCATCGCTGGGCATCTCGGTGCTGGCCGCTCCGTTCGGAGATATTCGGTGCGACGGTACGGAGTGCGCACGCCCGACACAACCCAAGCAATGCCCCGGGTCGCTCCGTCCCCCGCAAGCGGGTGGTGCCCCCACCTGCCCGCCGGAGAGCTAATTCGCTGCGCTCTCCGCGCTCACGCGGGCCTCACTGCCCAACGCGAGCAGCGAACCCAGCGCGATCACCACCCCGGCGGTCATCACCGCGGCGAGCGCCATCTCGTCATTGCCCAGCACACCGACGAGCGGGGCCACCGCGGCGCCCACGCCGAACTGACCGGCGCCCAGCACCGCCGCCGCGGTCCCCGACGCGTCGGGATGCCGCGACAGCGCGACGGCGGGCGCATTCGGAATCACCAGCCCCATCGTGGCCAGGATCGACCACACCGGCACGACGAACCCGACCAGACCGCCGACGCCCGTGACCGCCAGCCCGACGAAGACTCCGCCGGCCAGCACCGCGGCGGCCAGCGACGAGAGGGTGATCGCCTGCGGCGTGAATCGTCTCAACAGCACCACGTTGAACTGCGAGGCGCCGATCAGTGCGACCGCACCGGCACCGAAGACGATCGCGAACGCCTGCTGGCTCAGGCCGAATCGGCCCTGCAGCACGAACGACGCTCCGGAGATGTAGGCGAACAGCCCGGACATAGCGAGCGCGGCGACTAGCACCAGGATCACGAATCGCACGTCGCGCAGCAGTTCGACGTAGGTCGCGGCGACCGAGCGCACCTGCAGCGGGCGCCGGTACGACGGCGGCAGGGTGTCGGGCAACGCCAGCGCCGCGACGATCAGCAGAGCACCGCCGAGCAGCATCAACACCGCGAACATCCAGTGCCACGACCCGTGCAGCAGGACCGCCGCCCCGAGTGACGGCGCAACTATCGGCGCCACGCCGAGCACCAGCATCAACCGCGACAGCACGGTGGCGGCAGCCGATCCGGTGAACAGATCACCGACCACGGCGATCGCCACGACCATCGCTGCGGCGGCGCCGACACCCTGCAGGAACCGGGCGGCGCCGAGCAACGCCACGTTCGGTGCCAGAAGGCAGGCCAGCGACGCAAGGATGTGCAGCACGATCCCGGCGAGCAGCGGAGCGCGCCGGCCGATCGAGTCCGACAGTGGGCCGATGATCAGCTGACCGAACGCCAACCCGGCCAGCGTGCCGGTCAGCGTCAACTGGGTGACTGACGACGACACCCCCATTTCCTGCGTGATTGTCGGTAGCGCAGGCAGATAGAGGTCGAGGGTCAACGGCCCGAGCGCGATCATGGCGCCCAGCACCAAAATCATTCGGGTACGACTTGGCTGGGTGAGCGGCTCGGTCGACGCGGCCGGGTTCATCCGATTGGTCGTCACGTCCACAGCGGGCGATGATGCCATGAAAGTAAGCAGCGCTACGTATCGGCTTTTTCTTCCCGCGCTCTCCTGTTCCCTAGTCGCTTCGTCCCCGCCCACCGGTAGCCTTGTACAGCACGCCCGTTACCAGGGAGGCCACATGAACGCCGCACGTGGGGGATCGAACGCGCAACTGCCCGCGGGAGAGGCTGACGAGCATCCGGGAGCAGCCGCCCGGGCGCTGTCGATGATCCTCGAGAAGGGCGCACGTGTGCAGGCGCCGGCGGTGAAGGCCTATGTGGATCGGCTGCGGCGGAGCAATCCTGACGCGTCGCCCGCCGAGATCGTCACCAAACTGGAGAAGCATTACCTGGCCACTGTGATGGCCAGCGGAGCGGCCGTCGGTTCCGCCGCCGGGCTGCCCGGCATCGGCACGCTGACGGCGCTCGCGGCGGTGGCCGGCGAGACTGTCGTATTCCTCGAGGCCACCTCGCTGTTCGTGCTCGCCGTCGCCGAGGTGCACGGCATACCCGCCGAGCATCGCGAGCGTCGGCGCGCACTGGTCCTGGCCGTGCTCGTCGGAGACGACAGCAAGCATGCGGTCAGGGAACTGCTCGGCCCGGGCCGCACCACCGGCGGCGCCTGGCTGAGCGAGTCTGCGGCCACGCTGCCGATCCCGGCGGTAGCCCAGCTCAACAACCGACTGCTGAAGTACTTCGTCAAGCGCTTCGCGCTCAAGCGCGGAGCGATGGCCTTCGGCAAGCTGCTGCCGATGGGAATCGGCGCGGTCCTCGGCGGTGGCGGCAACCGCATGATGGGCAAGAAGATCGTCAGCAATGCGCGTACTGCCTTCGGGCCGGCACCCAGCCGGTGGCCCGTGACCCTGCACGTGCTGCCGTCTGCGGACGCATCCGGGTAAGCGACAGACACCGCAAAAAAACCGCGCTTACTGTTATTGCGGGGCGCGGTCGGGAACATAGTCGCCGACGTTGCCAACGGGTTAGCCTTTAGATGGCGGAAACGAGGCCGGCAGGCGGGCCGAAGCGACCAGGGATGAGGCCCAACCGTCCCCGGTTGACAGGTGGGCGAGCGCCGTGACGACGCTTCCCGGACAGAGGAATCGAGGCGAGCAGCCGCAGTGAGCAGTTCATCTTCACCATTCGGGCAGAATGAATGGTTGGTCGAAGAGATGTACCGCAAGTTCCGGGAAGATCCGTCGTCGGTCGACCCCAGCTGGCATGAATTCCTCGCCGACTACTCACCGGAGCCCCCTGGCAACGGTCAGTCTGAGGCCGGTCAATCTGAGGCCCGCCAATCTGATGCTCAACAACCCGCTGGCGACGGTAAGACGCTGACGGCCGAGAAACCGCAGAAGCAGTCCGCGAAACGAAAGCAAGACCCGCCAAGAAGGAAGAGCCGGAGCGGCGGAGCGAAAAGCAGCCCGCCAAGGAGCCTGCACCCAGCGGGGACACTCAGGTGCTGCGCGGCGTCGCCGCCGCGGTCGCCAAGAACATGTCCGCCTCGCTGACGCTTCCCACCGCGACCAGCGTTCGGGCGGTACCGGCCAAGGCGATGATCGACAACCGGATCGTCATCAACAACCACCTCAAGCGCACCCGCGGCGGCAAGATCTCGTTCACTCATCTGCTCGGTTACGCGATCGTGCAGGGGGTCAAGAAGTTCCCGAACATGAACCGGCACTACGCCGAGGTCGACGGCAAGCCCAATGTCGTGACGCCGCCGCACACCAATCTGGGCCTGGCGATCGACCTGCCGGGCAAGGACGGTAACCGGCAGCTCGTGGTGGCCGCCATCAAGAAGTCCGACACCATGAGGTTCGGCCAGTTCGTCACCGCATACGAAGACGTCGTCCGGCGGGCGCGCGACGGCAAGCTGACCACCGAGGACTTCGCCGGCGTGACGATCTCGCTGACCAATCCCGGCACGATCGGCACCGTCCACTCGGTACCGCGGCTGATGAAGGGGCAAGGCGCAA
Organism: uncultured Actinomycetota bacterium; assembly: GCA_963834955.1. Taxonomy (GTDB): domain Bacteria; phylum Actinomycetota; class Actinomycetes; order Mycobacteriales; family Mycobacteriaceae; genus Mycobacterium. The sequence goes on along the minus strand of CAWIDX010000029.1, from coordinate 257,400 downwards.
TCATCGGCGCAGGCGCCATGGAGTATCCCGCGGAATTTCAGGGCGCCAGCGAGGATCGCATCGCCGAACTCGGTGTCGGCAAGCTCATCACCCTGACGTCCACCTACGATCACCGGATCATTCAGGGCGCGGAGTCCGGCGACTTCCTGCGCACCATCCATCAGCTGCTGCTCGACGACGAGTTCTACGACGAGATCTTCCGCGAACTGTCGATCCCCTACGAGCCGGTGCGCTGGCGCACCGACAACCCCGACTCGATCGTCGACAAGAACGCGCGCGTCATCGAGCTGATCGCCGCCTATCGCAACCGCGGCCACCTGATGGCCGACATCGACCCGCTGCGGCTGGACAAGACCCGGTTCCGCAGCCACCCCGACCTCGACATCAACACGCACGGGCTCACGCTGTGGGATCTGGACCGCGTGTTCAAGGTCGGCGGGTTCGCGGGCGCGGAATACAAGAAGCTGCGCGACGTGCTGGGTCTGCTGCGCGACGCGTACTGCCGCCACGTCGGCGTCGAGTACACCCACATTCTCGAACCCGAGCAGCAACAGTGGCTGCAGGAGCGCATCGAGGTCAAGCACGAGAAGCCCACCGTTGCCGAGCAGAAGTACATCCTGTCCAAGCTCAACGCCGCAGAAGCGTTCGAGACCTTCCTGCAGACGAAATATGTTGGGCAGAAGCGCTTCTCGCTGGAGGGCGCGGAAACCGTCATCCCGGTGATGGACGCGGCGATCGACCAGGCCGCGGAACACGCCCTCGACGAGGTGGCCATCGGGATGCCGCACCGCGGCCGGCTCAACGTGCTGGCCAACATCGTCGGCAAGCCGTACTCCCAGATCTTCAGCGAGTTCGAGGGCAACCTGAACCCGTCTCAGGCGCACGGGTCCGGCGACGTCAAGTACCACCTGGGAGCGGGCGGCACGTACATCCAGATGTTCGGCGACAACGACATCGAGGTGTCGCTGACGGCCAACCCGTCGCATCTCGAAGCCGTCGACCCGGTGCTTGAGGGCTTGGTGCGCGCCAAGCAGGACCTGCTCGACGCAAAGAACGGAGTCGATGGCTCCGAAAACTTCACCGTCGTTCCCCTCATGCTGCACGGCGATGCGGCGTTCGCCGGTCAGGGTGTGGTCGCGGAGACACTCAACCTGGCACTGCTGCGCGGCTACCGCACCGGCGGCACGATCCATATCATCGTCAACAACCAGATCGGCTTCACCACATCGCCGTTCGACGCGAAGTCCTCGGAGTACTGCACCGACGTGGCGAAGATGATCGGGGCGCCGATCTTCCACGTCAACAGCGATGACCCCGAGGCCTGCGTGTGGGTGGCCCGGCTCGCCGTCGACTTCCGCCAGAAGTTCAAGAAGGACGTCGTCATCGACATGCTGTGCTACCGCCGTCGCGGTCACAACGAGGGCGACGATCCGTCGATGACCCAGCCGGCGATGTACGACGTGATCGACACCAAGCGGGGCGTTCGCAAGACCTATACCGAGGCGCTGATCGGTCGCGGCGACATCTCGATCAAAGAGGCCGAGGACGCGCTGCGCGACTATCAGGGCCAGCTCGAGCAGGTGTTCAACGAGGTCCGCGAACTGGAGAAGCACGCGATCGAACCGAGCGAGTCTGTGGAATCTGAGCAGCAGATCGCCCGGGGGCTGTCGACTGCCGTCGAGAAGTCGCTGCTGGCCCGCATCGGTGACGCCTTTCTCGCGGTTCCCGAGGGCTTCGCGGTGCATCCGCGCGTCAGGCCCGTGCTGGAGAAGCGCCGGGAGATGGCCTACGAGGGCAAGGTCGACTGGGCGTTCGCCGAGTTGCTGGCGCTCGCCTCGCTGGTGGCCGAAGGCCGCACGGTCCGGCTTACCGGTCAGGACAGCCGTCGCGGCACGTTCAGCCAACGGCATTCGGTGATCGTCGACCGCAAGACCGGCAAAGAGTTCACACCGCTGCAGCTGCTGGCCACCGACGAAGAGGGCAACCCCACGGGCGGCAGGTTCATGGTGTACGACTCACCGCTCTCGGAGTTCGCCGTCGTCGGCTTCGAATACGGCTATTCGGTGGGTAACCCCGACGCAACGGTGTTGTGGGAAGCGCAGTTCGGCGACTTCGTCAACGGTGCGCAGTCCATCATCGACGAGTTCATCAGCTCCGGTGAGGCGAAGTGGGCCCAGCTTTCCGATGTCGTGCTACTGCTACCGCACGGCCAAGAAGGCCAGGGCCCCGACCACACCTCGGGCCGCATCGAACGATTCCTGCAGCTGTGGGCGGAGGGTTCGATGACGATAGCGGTGCCGTCCACGCCGTCGAACTACTTCCACCTGCTGCGCCGTCACGCACTGGACGGCATTCACCGCCCGCTGATCGTGTTCACGCCGAAGTCGATGCTGCGCAACAAGGCCGTCGTCAGCAGCCTTCGAGACTTCACCGAGCTCAAGTTCCGCTCCGTCCTCGAGGAACCCACCTACGAGGAAGGCGACGGCGACCGCAGCAAGGTCAAGCGCATCCTGCTGACCAGCGGCAAGATCTACTACGAGATGGCCGCCCGCAAGGCCAAGGAGAAGCGCGACGACGTCGCGATCGTGCGCATCGAGCAGCTGGCCCCGCTGCCCAGGCGTCGGCTCAACGAGACGCTGGACCGCTATCCCAACGCCGAGCAGTACTTCTGGGTGCAGGAAGAGCCCGCCAACCAGGGCGCGTGGCCCACGTTCGGCCTGGTGCTCCCCGAGTTGCTGCCCCACAAGTTGGCGGGTATCAAGCGGATCTCCCGGCGGGCGATGTCGGCGCCGTCGTCGGGCTCGGCGAAGGTGCACGCCGTCGAGCAGCAAGAGATCCTCGACGAGGCGTTCGGGTAACTCCCTGATTACGGCCCGAACAGCGGTAGCGGTATCGGTATTTCGGGAACCCCGTTGCCGATGCCCAGCCGGGCCAGCATCGACGGACAGAACGTCGATATCGCCAGCCCGGTGAGGCTGGTCGCGGGGCTCAGCGGCATACCGACGGCGTCGGCGACCTTCGCCGCGACGTCGACTGCGGTCTGCCCGGGCTGCGCCAACATCCCACAGACGGACTGACCCACCGCGATCGCCCTCATGGGATCCAATCCCCCGACCCCGGCTGTGCCGAGCGCCGCAAGGAACGCGTCGGTGGCCGGGTCGGCTTGTGCGGGCGCTGCCGTGGCTGTGGCCGTGGTGATGAGACCCGCGGATATTGCCAGCGACGCGAGGGTCGTAAGGCGGCTGCACTTCATGACCTGGGAATCGCGGCCAGGGCCATCCGCGTTACCGAACGAGCGTGCGTAGAGTGTCAGCGACACGCACGCACGCGCACGGAGGGGTGTTCATGGAGGGCTTCGCCGAAAAGGTCGCGGTCGTCACGGGAGCGGGATCGGGCATCGGTCAGGCGCTGGCCATCGAGCTGGCCCGCTCGGGGGCGTCACTGGCGATCAGCGACGTGGACACCGACGGCCTGGCCGGCACCGCGGAGCGGGTGTCGACGTTCGGTGCCCCGGTCAAGGCCGACCGGCTCGACGTCACCGAACGCGAGAAGTTCCTGGCCTATGCCGACGAGGTCAGGGAGCACTTCGGCAAGGTCAACCAGATCTACAACAACGCCGGCATCGCGTTTGCCGGTGACGTCGAGGTCAGCCAGTTCAAGGACATCGAACGGGTGATGGACGTCGACTACTGGGGCGTGGTCAACGGCACGAAGGCGTTTCTGCCGCACCTCATCGCATCCGGCGACGGGCACATCATCAACATCTCGAGTGTGTTCGGGCTGTTCTCGGTGCCCGGCCAGGCCGCCTACAACTCGGCCAAGTTCGCCGTCCGCGGGTTCACCGAGGCGCTGCGGCAGGAGATGATCGTCGCCGGTCACCCGGTCAAGGTCACCACCGTGCACCCCGGCGGAATCAAGACCGCGATCGTGCGCAACATGACCGCGGTCGACGGCATGGACGTCGCCGAACTGGCGCGAACCTTCGACTCCAAGCTCGCCAAAACGTCGCCGCAGAAAGCGGCGCGCATCATCCTCGACGGCGTGCGCAAGAACAGGGCGCGCGTGCTGGTCGGCCCGGACGCCAAGGTGCTCGACCTCATCGTCCGGATCACGGGATCGAAGTATCAGCGGCTGTTCACCGCGGTGACAACGCGCACCATGCCCGCGCCGCCGCGCTACGGGGATTAACGCCCCAGTGGGTGCGCGGCCAGCCACTCCTCGGCCACCTGCCGCGGGTCGGCACCGTCGGCGACGCGCTGGCGCATCTCCTGGAGCGCGGCGGTGTCCAACTCGCCGGCGACCTCGTTGACGGCCAGCACCTCGCGTTCGCCCAGCACGTTGCGGGGGTACAGCGGCACCACGTTCTCGGCCTGCACGAGCGGAGGTCGGCGGTCCGCCAGCACCACAAACTCGTCGGGCACGTCGGGATCGGTGGTGGTGGTCCATGCGACGTTGATCCGGCCGGCCCGCAGCGCGTCGAAAAGCGCTGTGTCATTGGGAAATTCGCGCGCCGGGGGCATCCGGCAGCCGGCGAGCTGCAGCGGGCGGAACCACTCCGGCGACGCTGCCGACGGAAAGCTCGTCGCAGTGCCGCACGAGCGCGGTCAGCTCCCGGCCGCCCCACGCCGTCGCGGTCGCTTCGGTGACCACCGCGGCGGGTTTGTCCTGCGCGGCGGTGGCGTAATCGCCGGCGGCAATGCCTTCAGGCAGCGCCGCCACCATCGCTCGGTACACCGTTTGGTCCTGCACCTGGGCCGCGCCCGGCTGGTATCTCTGCAGCACCCGACCGGTGAACGACGGCACCACGGCGAACTCGCCGGTGTCGAGCCGCGTGAGCGGATCCGGGACGGACTCGACTCGGGCTCCAGTGCCGTAGTAGCGCAGCGCCGCGGCATACAGCTCGGCCAGCAGCACCGACTCGGGACCGGGGCCGGCACCGACCACCAACTCGCGGGGACCCGGCTGCCGATCGCCACAGCCGGCCAGCGCCAGCACTGCGGCGACGATGAGAACGAGCCCGCGGTTAGCCACCCGAAGTGTCTGCCGCGGCTGCCACCGCGGCCGCTACCGCCGGCCCGACGCGCGGGTCGAGCGGGCTCGGCACGATCCGGTGCGGCGCCAGGTCGTCACCGACGACCGAGAAGATCGCTTCGGCAGCAGCCCGCTTCATCTCTTCAGTGATCCGGCGTGCACCGACGTCCAGCGCGCCGCGGAACACCCCCGGGAAGGCCAACACATTGTTGATCTGGTTCGGGAAGTCGCTGCGGCCGGTCGCGACCACCGCGGCGTGCCTGGCCGCCACTTCGGGGTGGATCTCGGGGTCCGGGTTCGACAGCGCGAAGACAATGCCGTCGGGGGCCATCGTCGCGATCAGCTCTTCGGGCACGATGCCGCCGGAGACCCCGAGGAACACGTCCGCGCCCTTGAGCGCCTCCACCATTCCGCCGGAGAGGCCGTCGGGGTTGGTGCGCTGCGCCAACTCGAGCTTGACGGGGTTCAGGTCATCACGACACGGATGCAGGATGCCGCGCGAATCCAACACCGTCATGTCCGAAATACCAGCGGCCAGAAGGCTTTTCGCGCAGGCCATGCCAGCTGCGCCGACGCCCGAGATCACCATGCGCAACGAGGCCATGTCGCGGTTGAGCACTTTGGTTGCGCCCAGCATCGCCGCGAGCACGACGATCGCGGTGCCGTGCTGGTCGTCGTGCATCACCGGGCAGTCCAGCGCCTCGATGAGGCGTCGCTCAATCTCGAAGCACCGCGGCGCCGAGATGTCCTCGAGGTTGACGGCGCCGAACGTCGGCCGCAACCGCACCAGGGTTTCGACGATCTCGTCGGGATCCTTGGTGTCCAACACGATGGGGATCGAGTCCAGGCCCCCGAACGCCTTGAACAGCGCGCACTTGCCCTCCATCACCGGCAGCGACGCCGCCGCGCCGATGTCACCGAGACCGAGCACCGCGCTGCCGTCGCTGACGACGGCCACCAGCCGGTTCGCCCAGGTATAGCGGGCGGCCAGGGTGTGATCCGCGGCGATCGCGCGACTGACCTGCGCTACGCCGGGGGTGTAGGCCACCGATAAGGCGCGCTGGGTATCCAACGGGGCCTTCAGCTCTACCGAAAGCTTGCCACCTACGTGGGCCTCGAAGATCTCCTCGTCTGTGACGACGATCTGGGGGCTCTCGGGCGGGCCTTCCTCCGCGGGCGGCTTTTCGGACACGGGGTCAGGGTACTGGCCGTCAGGATAGCTGGCCTAATCGTCTGAAGCTCAGATCAGACCGAGCTCCGTGACCGCATTGCGCTCGTCGGCGAGCTCGGCGGTCGACTTGTCGATCCGGCCGCGGGAGAACTCGTCGATCTCCAGACCACCGACGATCGTCCAGTTGCCGTCCTTGGTGGTCACCGGGAACGAGGAGATCAGACCCTCCGGCACGTCGTAGCTGCCGTCGGAGATCACCGCCATCGAGACCCAGTCGCCCTCGGGGGTGCCGAGCAGCCAGTCCCGGGCGGCGTCGGTGGTCGCCGACGCCGCCGAGGCGGCCGAGGAGGCGCCGCGCGCGTCGATGATTGCCGCGCCGCGCTTTGCGACGGTCGGGATGAAGTCGTTCTCGATCCAGGCCTGGTCATTGACGACCTCGGCGGCGTTCTTGCCGACGACCTCGGCGTGAAACAGGTCGGGGTACTGGGTGGCCGAGTGGTTGCCCCAGATCGTCATCTTCTTGATGTCGGTGACTGCAGCGCCGGTCTTCTTGGCCAGCTGCGCGACCGCCCGGTTGTGGTCGAGGCGGGTCAGTGCAGAGAACCGCTCGCGCGGGATGTCGGGTGCGTTGGTCATCGCGATCAGCGCGTTGGTGTTGGCCGGGTTGCCGGTCACGCCGACGCGGATGTCGTCCGCGGCGACCTCGTTGAGGGCCTTGCCCTGGGTGGTGAAGATCGCGCCGTTCGCCTCGAGCAGGTCGCTGCGCTCCATGCCCGGGCCGCGCGGACGGGCGCCGACGAGCAGGGCCAGGTTCACGCCGTCGAACATCTTGGTCGCGTCCGAGCCGGTCTCGACGCCGGCCAGTAACGGGAACGCGCAGTCGTCGAGCTCCATCACGACACCCTCGAGCGCCTTCAGCGCGGGCTCGATCTCGAGCAGACGCAGCTCGATCGGACGGTCGGCGCCGAGCAGCGAGCCGCTCGCCAGCCGGAACAGCAGGCTGTAGCCGATCTGGCCGGCGGCGCCGGTGACGGCGACCTTGAGGGGAGTTGTGCTCACGTGAGGTGCTCCTTGGGGAGAGAAGTTTCGGGGTCGAAACTAGCGCACCCGCGCCAGCGCGAATTCTCCCGGTCCGAACCCCTGAGCGGCGCGTAGCATTGGCAGACGCCCGATCAGACCTACGTTGCGACGGGAGTGTGACCCGATGCCATCGTTTCCCGGGTTGCCTCCATCGCTTCGACCAGTCCTGCGGGCCAAGGTCGCTGACAACGCACAGTACATTCCCATCCCTGTTGCGCGGGCCATGGTCGACTGCGGGGTCTACGTCGACGGCGAGCGGCTGCCCGGCAAGTACACCCACGCCGCCGCGCTGGAAAAGGTGCACGAGCTGGAGCAGGCGGGCACCGACGCCTTCGTCTGGATCGGCCTGCACGAACCCGACGAACAGCAGATGCAGGCGGTCGCCGACGTTTTCGGTCTGCACCCGCTGGCCGTCGAAGATGCGGTGCACGCGCACCAGCGGCCGAAGCTCGAGCGCTATGACGACACGCTGTTCCTCGTAATCAAGACCGTGAACTACGTCGAGCACGAGTCAGTGGCCCACGCCCGCGAGATCGTCGAAACCGGCGAGATCATGATCTTCGTCGGCCGCGACTTCGTCGTCACCGTCCGCCACGGCGACTTTAGCGGGCTTGCCGGCGTGCGCAGGCGGCTGGAGACCTCACCGGCGAGGTTGAAACTCGGCCCGTACGCGATCATGCACGCAATCGCCGACCACGTCGTCGACCACTATCTCGCCGTCACCACCCTGATCGAGACCGACATCGACGCCATGGACGAGTACATTTTCTCGCCGCGCACGCAGATCAATATCGAGCACATCTATCTGCTCAAGCGGGAGATGGTCGAGCTGCGCCGGGCGGTCAACCCGTTGTCGCTCGCGCTGCAGCGGCTCGGCTCCGAGCACAACGATCTCGTCTCGAAAGAAGTCCGGCGGTACATGCGCGACGTCCTCGACCACAACACACAGGCGGCGGACCGGATCAGCAGCTTCGACGACATGCTGAGCTCGATGGTGCAGGCCGCCCTTGGCAAGGTTGCGATGCAACAGAATGTCGACATACGCAAGATCTCCGCGTGGGTGGCGATCGTCGCGGTACCCACCATGGTGGCCGGGATCTACGGCATGAACTTCGAGCACATGCCGGAGTTGGAATATACGTGGAGCTATCCCGTGCTGCTCGTGGTTATGCTGTGCGTCTGCCTGTTTCTGTACGCAACGTTTCGACGCAATCACTGGCTTTGATGCCGGCTCGACGCAAGCCGCGCTTGCTCATCGCGCAGCGCTCCGCCCCGTCCTGCTGCCACGCCTGCCGCAACGCGTCGGCGCCCTTGAGCCGAACCCACGCCGCCTCCGTGGCGGTGATCGGCTCGGCCTGCAGAAATACCACCGGCTCGCTCGGTGGTGGCAGCGGTAGGTCGTCAATGCCACTGTCGCTCAACAGAAATGCCGTGAACGGCGCGCCTTGCCACAGCGGCTGGCCGAGATCGACCAGCGCATCGGGGCACAACACCAGGCCATCGACGGCCGGTGCGGCGGCAAGTACCGCGACGCTGCGCGCCAGGCCTGTCATCGCCGTTCGGGGTTTGAGGCTGACCACCACCTCTGCGCGCGGGCCGCGTACCGGGTCGGCGTCCAGCACCGCGGGATCGTGCATCGGATATCGCGAGCAGCCCAGCGACACATGATGGACGACGCCGATGGGCCCCGGTCCGAACCGCACCACTTCAATGGGCTCGACGCCGAGAAACGTGACGGTGGCCGACTCTGGTTCGGCGACGATTCCGGCCGCGGCGAAGTGCGCTCTCAGATGCGCACGAACGCCAGCCGGGACGTCGGTCACTCGTTCGGTGGCGGAATGCTCAGATTCGCGCCGGTGTCGGCGTCGAAGATCGCGACCTTGGTGGTATCGAACGCCAACTCGACCGGCTGACCCGACGTAACCTTCGACGCTGCGGAAACCCTAGCCACGAACTCGTTTTCGCTGATGCCGGCATCGGCGGCCAATTCGGCGAGCTGCTCGGACTGCGCACCCCCGCCCGGCGCGGTGAAATGGACGTACTTCTCCGCACCCAACGACTCGACCATCTCGGCCTTCACCTCGAAGGTCAGTCCCCGCAGCCGCTGATAGGTGTCCATCATCGCCGCGTCCTCGATGTGCTCCGGACGGATACCGACGATCACGCCATTGGGCGCGTGTTGCCGGGCCAGGTTGTCGAGCACTGCCTGGGTCAAAGTGATCTCACCGAACGGCATACTGACGCCGGTGGGCGTGAGCGACGCCGGGAAGAAGTTCATCGCCGGGCTTCCGATGAAGCCGGCCACAAACAGGTTGACCGGACTGTCGTAGAGCTCTTGCGGAGTACCGATTTGCTGCGCGGCGCCGGCCCGCAGCACCACCACCCGGTCACCCAGCGTCATGGCCTCGGTCTGGTCGTGGGTGACGTAGACGGTCGTGGTTCCCAGCCGGCGTTGCAACCGCGATATCTCACTGCGCATCTGCACACGCAACTTGGCGTCAAGGTTGGACAGCGGCTCGTCCATGAGAAACGCCTTGGGATTGCGAACGATCGCGCGGCCCATCGCCACCCGCTGACGCTGTCCACCGGAAAGGCTGGCGGGCTTGCGGTCCAAAAACTCGCTCAGGTCAAGGATTTTCGCGGTCTCCTCGACCTGCTCGGTAATCTGTGGCTTCTTCATCTTGGCCAAAGTGAGCGGGAAACCCGATGTTCTGGCGAACGGTCATGTGCGGGTACAGCGCATACGACTGAAAGACCATCGCGATGTCACGGTCTTTGGGCGCCTTCTCATTCACCCGTTGGCCGTCGATACGCAATTCACCCGATGTGATCTCTTCGAGGCCGGCAATCATGTTCAGGGTCGTCGATTTGCCGCAACCCGACGGGCCCACCAAAATGATGAATTCCCCGTCGGCGATGGTGACGGAAAGCTCCTTCACGGCCTCCCGAACGCCGCCAGTGCCGTCGGGGTAACTCTTGGTCATCCTGTCCAACACAATCTCGGCCATCGATTACCCCTTTACCGCGCCGGAGGTCAAACCAGCGACAATCCTTCGTTGGAAGATTAGAACAAAAACGATGATCGGCACCGTAATGACCATGGCCCCAGCCGCAATCGACCCGGTCGGCTCTTCGAACTGCGAACTGCCAGGGAAGTTCGCGATCGCCACCGGCGCGGTGACCGACGCGTTTGTCGCGGTCAGTGAAATCGCCAGCAGCAGGTCATTCCACGCGAAGATGAACACCAGAATCGCCGCGGTGACGATGCCGGGCGCCGCCAACGGGGCGATCACCTTGCGGAACGCTTGGAACGGTGAGGCGCCGTCAATCTTGGCGGCCTTCTCCAAATCCCAGGGGATTTCCCTGAAGAAGGCCGACAGCGTGTAGATCGCCAGGGGCAGCGCGAACGTGATGTACGGGATGATCAGCCCCGGCCACGTGTCGAACAAACCCACTGCCCGCCATATGTCGAACAGCGGTGACACCAGCGAAATCTGCGGGAACATCGCGATCAACAAAGCGACACCCACCAACAATCGCTTACCTGGAAAGGTCAGTCGCGCAACCGCATAGGCCGCCATACCACCGACCAACACCGCGATGGCGGTCGTGATGAGGCCGATGCCGATCGAGTTCCGCAGCGCCGGCGCGAAGAGGTCGCCGGTGAAGATCTCGCGGTAATTGTCGAAGGTGATCTTCGTCGGAATCAGCTTGCCGTCCTTGACGATCGACGGCGGCTTCAGTGACAGGCTGAGGATCCACAGCACCGGGAACAATGCGTAGATCAGTACCAGGACGTCGACGATGACCCACCAGGGTTTGCGAACCGCGCCTACCCGTTCGGCCATGTCACCGATCCTCGTTCTCTGATCCTGGGGCCGACGTTCCGAACAGCTTGATGAAGATGAACGCGATCAGGGCAACACACACGAAGATCAGCACGCTTATCGCCGACCCGAGGCCCAGGTTGAACCCCTTGAACAGGTTGTCGTAGCCGAGGATTGACACCGACCCGGTGTTGTTGGCACCGCCGGTGAGCACGTAGATGTTGTCGAAGATTCGGAACGCGTCCAGGGTGCGGAACAGCAGCGCAACCAGGATTGCCGGTTTGATCAGCGGCAACGTGACCTTGACCAGTCGCTTCCACGCCCCCGCGCCGTCCACCTGCGCGGCCCGCATCAGGTCTTCGGGCACCAGTGCCAATCCCGCCAAGAGCAACAACGCCATGAACGGTGTCGTCTTCCATACCTCGGCGAGGATGATGATGGCCAGCGACGGGATCTGTTCGGTCAGGGGTGCGGAGCCCTCGGGCAGCAGATTGGCCAGGTAACCGGTGCCCGGCGTCCAGGCGTAGTACCAGCTGTAGGACGCCGCGACGGTGACGATGCCGTACGGGATCAGCACCGCGGTGCGCACCGTTCCTTTGGCGAAGATCGTCCGGTGCATCACCAGCGCCAGTGTCAGGCCCAACACCAGCTCGATGGCTACCGAGATCACCGTGATCACCAGCGTCACCGTGAACGCCGTCCACCAGTACCGGTCGGTGAGCACGGTCAGATAGTTGGAAAGCCCGACGAACGTGGTGTCGTCGGGCGTGGCGAGACTGACCCTCTGCAGGCTCAGCCACACCGCGTAGCCGATCGGGTAAGCCGTCACGGCCAGCATGAGCAGGACCGCGGGAGTGATCAGCAGATACGCCAACCGGCGTTGGGCGCGCTCATCGGCCGTGCGGCGGGCGACCTTCGTGACCGAAGCCTCAACCGGTTCGGCGGTGGCAGCCGTCACGGGATCAGTCCTTTCCCGTCGAGCGCCTTCTGGACTTCGACGGTCAGCTTGTCGGCCGTCCCCTCAGGGTCGATGTCGGTGATCGGCGCCAGCGTCGCCGCGATCCGGATGGACATCGCCTGGTAGACCGGGGTGAGCGGACGCACCGCGGCGTTGGCGAGCTGCTGACGGATGATGTCGTATGCCGGATAGGCGCGCTGAATCTCGGGGTCGTCGTAAAGCGATGCCCGCACCGGTGCCAGGCCGCCCTCGATGGCGATCGTCCTTCCGATCTCCGGACGGCGCAGGCAGCGGATGGCCTCAAACGCCTCGGCCCTGTGCTGGCTGGTCTTGGCGACGGCCAAATTCAGCCCGCCCAACGTCACCTTCGCCGGCTGGCCGGGTATCACCTCGGGATAGGGCGCGAATCTGAATACTTGTTGGACCGCGTCGTACACCGCTGGGTACTGCGGGTCGTCCGGTGAGAACTTGCCATCGGCGCCGACCCCACTGATCAGATCTTGACGCTGATCGAGCCTCAGGAACTCGACCCCGCCCCCTACCGCGTTCTCCAGCATCGAGGGCAGCACGAACGGCCAGTTCACCTCGAGTGCTGCGTTGCCCTGTTCCAAGGCCAGCCGCGCCGTCCCCTCGTCGGTCTGGGTGATCGACGGATCGGCACCGGGTGCAGTCGCGACGTCCTTGATGATCTGCAGCGCCTTGGCGGTCGCGGCTCGGTGCGCTGGCGTGTCCGTCAGCGTGACCCGCGTGCCGTCGTGGGAGAGGACCTGGCCGCCGGCACTTACCAGCAGGGTGTTGAACCACACCACCAAGCCTTCGTACTGCCTGCCCTGGACGGCGATCCAGCTGGGTTTGCCGGCGTTGTGCAGCCGCGTCGCCTCCTCGACCATCTGGTTCCAGTCGGTCGGCGGCTGAGCCATCAAATCTGGCCGGTACCAAAGCAATTGGGTGTTGGTGGTGACCGGCACCGAATACAGGCTGCCGTTCCACTTCGCGGTTGCGAGCGGGCCCGACAGGGTGTCGGTGACGGCGTCAGGTACGGCCAGCCCGGCCGGGTCGTCCGACAGTGGCAGCGCCCAGCCGGCCTGTGCGAATTCGGCCGTCCAGATCACGTCGAGCGCCATCACGTCGAGCGTCCGGTCGTTGCCGGTGAGTCGGCGAGCCAGTTGCAACCGTTGACCGTCGGCATCCTTGGGCAGGCTCACCTGCCGGATCGTGAACCGGCCCGCGAACTCCTCGTTGCAGCGATTCGCCGCGGCGGTGAACGTTTCGGCCTCATTGGCGGAGGTGTAGAGGGAGACGACGGTGCCGCCGCCGTCGGATCCGCATGCCGAAACCATCGAGGCGGTGGTCAGCGCCACCAGGGCCGACGCGCACAACCGGCTAGCTCTGCCTCGCGACGCCTTCCGCACGACCGCCTCCCGTGTGCACCGCCGACCGCTTTCCTCCCGCGCGCAAACCGTAGAGCCATCGTGCGTGATGTGCAACACTACCCCCCGCCGGGGGCCTGATCGTGACCTGCAGCGCTGCCGTTCGTGTCGCGGCTATAACGTCAAGCGCGCCAGCATATCCCGTGCCTTCTCGGCGTTCTGCGGATCGCACAGCACGTCATAACGACCGGCCACCAATTGCATGGTGGAGCTGAAATCCCTTGTGCCGCGGGCCATCGCATATGGCACGGCCGAGCTGATCAATCCGAAGATCACGCCGGCGATGACACCGGTGAGCAGTGCGGCCCACGGGTCGGTGGTGAGGAACCCGAGTACCAGCCCGATGAAGATGCCCAGCCAGGCGCCCGTTAGGACACCGCCGCCCAGCACCTTCGGCCAGCTGAGCCGGCCGGTGACGCGCTCGACCTGCATCAGGTCGACCCCCACGATGGTCACCTGCTCCACAGGAAACTGCTGGTCGGACAGATGGTCGACCGCCTTCTGGGCCTCGGCGTACGTCGGATAGGAGCCGATCGGCCAACCCTTCGGCGGGGTGGGCAGCGCGGGACGCCGGGCCCGCGACGACCCGCGTGGTGTCGCGCCGGGGTTCTGTCCTGGTGTGAACGGGCTGGTCATCGTCTGGTGCTCCTCCGCCTTGTGTCCTGCCCGGTTTCGAGAAATGAGACTAGGTTATTCAGCATGACAAATCCCGGCCACCATGGCGAGATGTGGCCTCCGGTTTGCTCCTCGCACAGTTGAAGATCGGTTGAGACCATGACGTACGACCCCCACCAGAATCCCGAGCAGCAACGGGGCATCGAATATCCGCCGCTCGAGTCGTCAGGAAATGCCTACGGTGCGGTCGAGTACCCCCCGAATGCGCAGTTGCCTCCGCCGCTACCCCCGCCCGTCTACCCGCCGACCTACCCCACTTACCCCTCCGGCTATCCGACGCCTTATCAGGGATATTCCGCCGATCCCTACGACCCGTACCGCGCCGGCCGACCGGCGGGCACCAACGGCATGGCGATCGGCGCGCTCGTCTGCTCATTAGTCGGCCCATTCTTCTGCGGATTGCCTTCGATAGCCGGGCTGATCCTGGGCATCATCGCGATGCAAGAAACCAAACGCACCGGCCAAGACGGTCACGGCCTGGCGCTTGCCGGCGTCATCATCGGCGCCGTGGGCTTGCCCCTCCTCCTGCTGTTCTTCATCGTCGCCGTCGCTGCCGACGCATCCACCTCCGCCGCCGCACTCAGCTTGGTGGGGTAAATCGCTCACCCTGTCGCGTCATACCGGCAGCCCGTCCCCTGGCCGCGACCACCAGAGCCATCTTGCGGCTCGCCTCGTCGACCATCTCGTCGCCCAGCATGACCGCGCCACGCGCACCACCGGCGGCCGAGGTGTGCCATTCGTACGCCTCGAGAATCAGCTCGGCGCGGTCATATTCGCCTTGTCGCGGGCTGAAGATCTCGTTCCCGGCCGCGATTTGGTCGGGGTGCAGCACCCACTTGCCGTCGTAACCCAACGCCGCCGACCGACCGGCCACTCGTCGAAACGCCTCCACGTCGCGCACCCTCAGGTACGGCCCGTCGATCGCCGCCACGCCGTTCGCACGAGCGGCGACAAGAATCGTCATCAGCACGTGGTGGTAGGCGTCACCGACGTCGTATCCCTCGGGCTGCTCGCCGACCTCGAGGGTGCGCATGTTGAGGCTGGCCATCAGATCGGCAGGACCGAGCACGAGGGCCTGCACCCGAGGGCCGCCACCGATCGCGTCAACGTTGCGCAGTCCCTGGGCATTCTCGATCTGCGCCTCGATACCGATGCGTCCGATCGGCAACCCGTGTGACTTCTCGAGCTGCGTCAGCAGCAGATCCAACGCCTGCACGTGCGATACGTCAGTCACCTTGGGAAGCAGCAGGATATCGAGCTGAGCACCGGCCACCGAGACGACGTCGATCACGTCGGCATGAGTCCACGGTGTCGTCCAGTCGTTGACGCGGACACCGCGTAACTGGTCGCCCCACCCCGGCCCGGACAGAGCCGCCGCGACCTGGCCGCGCGCCTGCGTTTTCGCGTCCGGAGCAACCGCATCCTCCAGGTCGAGGAACACTTCGTCCGCCGGCAGGCTCTTCGCCTTCTCGATCATCTTGCGACTGCTGCCCGGTACCGAAAGACATGTTCGGCGGGGCCGATACGCAGCCCCGAATGTCTGATCCACGCCAATACTCCTACCCTTTCAGTCATGGTGGCGGTCAACAGGGTGTACGCAGCCCGACTGGCGGGCATGGTCGTGCTGGGCCCTGACGGCGAATCGATCGGCCGGGTGCGCGATGTCGTCATCAGCATCAGCATCGTCCGCCGACAACCGCGCGTTCTCGGCCTGGTAGTCGAATTGCTCACGCGGAGAAGAATTTTCGTTCCGATCGGGCGCGTGACCGTGATCGAACCCAGCGCAGTGACGCTGACCACCGCCAACGTGTCACTCCGAAGGTTCGAGCAACGCCCCGGCGAGGTAGTGGTACTGGGT
Organism: uncultured Actinomycetota bacterium; assembly: GCA_963834955.1. GTDB lineage: Bacteria > Actinomycetota > Actinomycetes > Mycobacteriales > Mycobacteriaceae > Mycobacterium. The sequence continues at coordinate 241,370 of CAWIDX010000029.1, read as the reverse complement.
CAAGTCGTCGACACGAAGGTGCGCGTCGATGATCCCGAGCTGCCGCAACTGGCCGGGATAGAGGTCGTCGTGGTGGATCTCGGCATGGAGCAGACTCGCACCAGAGATTGGATGGTGACGCGGGTGGCGGTACGTAGCCAGCGCCGGCTGGGCCGCCGCAGCAGCGTCTACGTCGTCGACTGGAACGATGTGCAAGGCCTGACCCCATCGGCTCTGGCGTTGCCCGGCCAAGGGGTGGCGCAGTTGCTGCATCAGTTCGAGGGGTTGCGTCCGATCCAGGTCGCCGAAGCGATCCGCGAACTGCCCGCTGAGCGCCGCACCGAGGTGATCGGCGCGCTGGACGACGAGCGCCTCGCCGACATCCTGCAGGAGCTACCCGAAGATGAGCAGGCCACGCTGCTGATGCAACTCGACACCGAGCGAGCGGCCGACGTGCTGGAGGCAATGGATCCCGACGACGCCGCCGACCTGCTCGGGACGATGAATCCCGTCGACGCGGAGTCGCTGCTGCGTCGGATGGATCCGGAGGATTCCGAGCCGGTGCGGCGGCTGCTGCGCCATTCGCCCGACACCGCGGGTGGCCTGATGACCTCCGACCCAGTGGTGCTTGCACCCGACACTCCGGTCGCAGAGGCGCTGGCGCGGGTGCGCGACCCGGACCTCACCCCGGCACTCGCGTCGCTGGTATTCGTCGCGCGGCCCCCGACCGCCACGCCGACGGGCGGGTACCTCGGCTGCGTGCCCCTGCAACGGCTGCTGCGGGAACCACCCGCCGCTCTCGTCAGCGGGATGGTCGACACCGACCTGCCGAGCCTGAAACCGGAGAGCTCGCTGGCGGCGGTCACCCGGTACTTCGCTGCCTACAATCTCGTCTGCGGTCCGGTGGTCGACGAACAAGGCCACCTGCTCGGCGCGGTAACCGTCGACGACGTGCTCGACCACCTGTTGCCCGAGGACTGGCGGGTGCACCTCGACGAGCCCGAACTATCCGGCGCCGAAGGGGGGACATGAGCGAACTGTCGTCACGGCACCGCCTGGATACCCCTCGAACCTCACGGGGTTTTTCTCTCAACGTCGACGTCGAGGCGGTGGGACGGTTCAGCGAGTCCATCGCCCGTTTCCTCGGCACGGGGCGCTATCTGCTGGTGCAGACGATCCTCGTGATCGTCTGGATCGCTGATCAATCTGTTCGCAGTCACGCTGCGGTGGGATCCCTACCCGTTCATCCTGCTGAACCTGGCGTTCTCGACGCAGGCGGCCTACGCCGCTCCGTTGATCCTGCTGGCCCAGAATCGTCAGGAGAACCGTGACCGGGTCTCCTTGGAGGAAGATCGGCGCCGCGCCGCGCAGACCAAGGCCGACACCGAGTACCTTGCCCGCGAACTGGCGGCCTTACGTCTGGCCATCGGTGAGGTGGCCACCCGCGACTATCTACGCCGCGAACTCGACGAACTGCGGGTCTTGCTGGAAGACCTCCAAGCCGACCGTCAGGACGGCGTCGAAGACATCGGCCACGAGGCCGACAACGCGGATCGTTTTTTAAAATCTCGGGAGTGACGATTATGCAAACACGTCGTCGACAACCCTTGTATGGTGACTTAGTTCACAGGTCAGTCAGAAGGTCGGGACTGAATTTGCGACGACGTAGGACGGTGTGAGTGCACATACGGGGAGGCGCACGAGCCGGTAAGGCTCTCGAGCGGGCGCGCCGCCACGTCATCCGAACCGCACGCACGCCGGCATGTGGCCTGGTTGTCATTGCTCCGTTGGTATTGGCCGGCGCTGTCGCCGCCGCGCCCGGTCCGGTCACCACGGTCAAACCACCTGCCCCGGATCCGGCGGTCCAGCCGTTGGCGGCGGTGATATTGGCGCCCGTCAACACGGAGGGGCCCTCGGTCGTGCCGGTCGCGCGGCCGCCGGCGAGTTTCCATTTCGCCGTGTCGAACATCGTCGCGCCGCCGCCGTCCGCGGTCGTCAACTCGCCCGGAGCGTTGGGCATCCCCGCGATGGCGCTCACGGCATACCGCAATGCTGAGCGCGTGATGGCGCAGGCCATGCCCGGTTGCGGGGTCAGCTGGAACCTGCTGGCCGGTATCGGGCGCATCGAATCCATGCACGCCAACCGTGGTGCGACCGACTCCAGCGGCGACGCCGTCAACCCCATCTACGGCCCCGCGCTCGACGGGTCACTGCCCGGCAACGAGATCATCGTCCAGAGCCGCGCCGCCAACGGTCGCACGATCTTTGCCCGCGCGGTGGGCCCGATGCAGTTCCTGCCCGGCACCTGGACCCGCTACGCCTCCGACGGCAACGGCGATGGCAAGGCCAACCCGCAGAATCTCTTCGACTCCACCCTCGGTGCCGCCCGCTATCTGTGCAGCGGCGGTCTGAACCTGCGCGACCAGTCTCATGTGATCAGCGCGGTGCTGCGTTACAACAACTCGATGCCCTACACCCAAAACGTGCTGGGGTGGGCTGCGGCATACGCCACCGGCGTCCTTCCGGTGGACCTGCCGCCGATCACCGGGCCGATCCCCGTGCTCAGCGACATGCCGAATGTGCGCGACATGTACGACATGCACTTGGAAAACACTCCCGAAGGCCTCGGACCCGGCCTGCCGGTCAACGTCCTCGGCATCCCGCCGAACGATCCGCTCGCGCAGATGCCGCTGTTCAACTTGGGCGGACCGCTCGTTCCTGTTCAGTCGCTCAACCCGATTGCCGACACCGCGATGCTGGCCGCCCAGAACCCGGCCTGTTTTTTCTGCCCACCGCCGGCCCTGCTCCCGCCGGGCGCCCCGGCACTGCCGCCGGCACAGCAGTTCTTGCCGGGTCCGCCGCAGCCGCTGCCACCGGGTGGCCTGTTCTTGCCGGGTCCACCGCAGCCGCTGCCACCGGCTGCTCCGTTCCTGCCCGGGCCACCACCACCGCCGCCCGCCCCACTCTTGCCGGGTCCGCCACCACCGCCGGCCGCTCCGTTCCTGCCTGGCCCGCCACCGCCGCCGGCCGCCCCACTCTTGCCGGGCCCGCCACCGCCACCACCACCGGGTTTGGCGCCGCCAGCGCCGCTACCGCCACTCGGACCCCTCAACTAACCCACCGCAGGCTCGCTCACGTCCAGCCGTAACGGCCGGCTCGTAGACTTGCGGTGATGTCCGAACACCAGAACGAACTCGTCGCTGCAGTGCGCTCGGCGCTCGGCAAGGTAATCGACCCTGAACTGCGCAGGCCGATTACCGAATTGGGCATGGTCAAGAACATCACCGTCGAGCCGGACCACGCGGTTCACGTCGAGATCTACTTGACGATCGGGGCGTGCCCGAAGAAGGCGGAGATCAGCGACCGCGTCACCAAGGCGGTCGCCGACGTCCCGGGCACGGGTGCGGTCCGGGTGAGCCTCGACGTGATGTCCGACGAGCAGCGCACGGAGCTGCGCAAGATGCTGCGTGGCGACGCCCGCGAGCCCGTGATTCCGTTCGCCCAGCCGGGCTCGCTGACCCGGGTGTATGCCGTGGCGTCGGGCAAGGGCGGCGTGGGCAAGTCGAGTGTGACGGTCAACCTGGCGGTCGCGATGGCAGCGCGCGGGCTGGCCGTCGGTGTCCTCGACGCGGACATCTACGGACACTCGATTCCGAGAATGATGGGCACCACCGACCGGCCCACCCAGGTTGAGTCGATGATTCTGCCGCCCGTCGCCCATGATGTGAAGGTCATCTCGATCGCACAGTTCACGCAGGGCAACACCCCGGTCGTGTGGCGCGGTCCGATGTTGCACCGCGCGTTGCAGCAGTTCCTCGCCGACGTCTACTGGGGTGACCTGGACGTGCTGCTGCTGGATCTCCCGCCCGGCACCGGTGACGTCGCGATTTCCGTTGCGCAGTTGATCCCCACCGCGGAGATTCTGGTGGTCACCACTCCGCAGCTCGCCGCTGCCGAGGTCGCCGAGCGCGCGGGTGCGATCGCCCTGCAGACGCGTCAGCGCATCGTCGGGGTGGTGGAGAACATGTCATGGCTGACCCTGCCGGACGGATCCACGCTGCAGGTGTTCGGTGAGGGCGGCGGGCATCGGGTCGCCGAACGGCTCAGCCGCGCGGTGGGCGCCGACGTGCCGCTGCTCGGGCAGGTGCCGATGGACACCGCGCTGGTCACCGCAGGCGACTCGGGTGTGCCGCTGGTGCTCAGCGCACCCGATTCGGCGGCGGGCAAGGAGCTGCGCGGCGTGGCGGACAAGCTGTCGTCCCGCCGCCGCGGTCTAGCCGGCATGTCGCTCGGCATCGACACCGCGCGGCAGTGACCCGCGCTCCTTAGGTCGCGTCGGGATCGAACGGCGCCGTCGCGGCGCTCGGCAGCGCATCAGGCGGTGCCGGTGCGGCGGTGCCGGTGTGGCCGGCGGGTCGACTCGGCCGGTGAACAGGGAGTCGTCGCCGTCGAGCAGATGTTTGGTCAGCGCCGCCCGCGGCGTCATTCCCCGCAGCTTTTGCAGTTCGCCAAGCGGTTCACGCAAGTCATCGAACTCGGGTCCGAGCTCTTCACGCAGTTGACTGGTAGCGCCGCTGACGTAATCGCGGGCTTGGCGCAGCGCGCCGCTACACCAGCGGATCGCGCCGGGCAGGCGCTCCGGGCCGAGCACGACCAGGCCGATGACGACCAAGACCAGCATCTCGCCCCAGCCGACGTTGGCGAACATTTAGCCGTCCAGCTAGTTGTCGGAGGTCGGATTGACGGTCAGTGTGACGTTGCGTCCGTCACGCACCACCTCGATGGGTGCGTCCTTGCCGACGGCCAGCTGACGAACGGCAACGACGAACTCGTCGGCGTCGGCGATCGGGCGATTCCCGACCTTGACCACCACGTCGTTCTCGAGGATGCCGGCCTTCTCGGCCGCGCTGCCCACCTTGACGTTGGCGACCTGAGCACCCGATGCCATGGCGTTGCTCACCGAGCGGGCGGTTAGCCCGAGGGTCGGGTGCGCGATCTTGCCATCGCGAATGAGGGTCTCGACGACCAACTTCACCTCGTTGACCGGGATCGCGAAGCCCAGCCCGCTGGCGCTGTCCGACAGCGACTTGCCGGCGGTGTTGATCCCGATGACGTTCGAGTTCATGTTGATCAACGGCCCGCCGGAGTTGCCGTGGTTGATCGATGCATCGGTCTGCAGCGCGTCGATGACCGTGTCGGTGTCCGAACCGTCGCCAGAGAGCGGGACCGGTCGGTGCAGCGCGCTGATGATTCCGTGAGTGACGGTGCTGCGCAGACCCAGCGGTGCGCCGGCGGCGATCACCTCGTCTCCGACCCGCACCTTGTCGGAGTCGCCGAACTGCGCGACGGTCAGGTTGTCGACGTTGTCGACCTTGAGCACCGCGAGGTCGGTCTTGGGGTCGCGGCCCACCAGATTCGCCGGCACCTTCTTGCCGTCGTTGAAGACCACGGTGGTCTTGTACCGGCTCGGGTTGTTGGCGGCCTCGGAGATCACGTGGTTGTTGGTGACGATGTAGCCGCGGCCGTCGATGACCACGCCGGAACCCTGCGCGCCGTCTTCGTCGCTGAGCGTCTCAACCGTGACGACTGAATCGGCCACCGAGGCCGCGACCTGAGCGAACCGGCCCTCCGGCGGCAGGCTGGTGTTGGTATCCAGCGTCACCCGCGACGTAGTGAACGCCTCGACCACCTCAGCCGTCGTGCGCCCCACCCAGCCGCCGACGAGACCGATGATGATTGCGAGGATCATCAGCACTCCGAGCGCGCGATAGGAGACTTTTCCGCCGAACAACACTTCGCGCACGCCGAGCTTGCCCGCGGTCGGGCTGATCGGCGCCGGAACCGGCTTCTCCATCGCCGGGGCCGCCAATGCGGCGGCCGCGCCGGGGTCGCGCCAGGGATCCTCGAAACCGTTGAGGTCCTGGTCACGCTTGCCATCGAGCGCACCGGCGTCGGCCGGGTGCCGTTGCAGTGAGTCCGCTCCGGGGTACGGGCGACCGAACGCCTGGGCGAGCACCGGATCGGGCGCGGCGTTTCGCGGCGTGTACTCGCCCTGGTCGCGATACTTCTTCTCGTCGAGGAAGGACCCGCTGAACCCGCTCGGGCGACCGAACGCACGACTCGATGCGGCATCTACCGGTGGTCGGAAGATCGGTCTGGGCGCGAGGCGCGGTCCGTCCATGCCGAGCGCCTGTGTGGAAGCGCTGTTGGTCTGTGCGCCGCGAGAATTGTCCTGATTGTCCTGCTGGGGGCTCAACTCATCCTCTTTCGGGGTGGGCAAAGGCACGGGCTACATGGAGCACGTGTTCCCGATGAAGTTCGACACCACCCTACCGGCGTTTACGCCGGCCACGTGTGACGTCGTCAGTCAACTGCTCGGCCGGTCGGACGGCGGCGTCCGCGTCGGCTTGATCGGCTGCTTGATCGTCGTCTGAATGGAGGGGTATCTGCGACAACATCCCCATGAGAGAAGTGGGAACCCGGACCGGATGCGAATCCCGCAGCGCCGCACGCGCCTGACGTTGAGCATCGACCTCGGCGGCGCACTGCGGGCACAACGACAGGTGATGACCGGCCCGCAGGTGTGCGTTCATGCGCAGCTCACCGTCGACAAACGCGGCGATCGCCTCGGTGGACAGGTGCTCGGTCGAGCCGAACTGCCGAGACGCTCCGACCGGGGCGTCGCTTTGTGATGCGAACGGGGACGGTAACCAGGAGAACGCGCGACGGAATACGTGGCCCGAATCCGCCATAATCTCGCTTCCTCCTCGTGCGCGTACGCGGCGTCCGTCTGCTTCTTCGAATCTGCTTCTTCGAATGTAGCGCGATCAGCCACGGAATGGACCCCCGCGTTGAGGCGCTTGACGGGCGACGTCAGGCCGACCGAGCGGGCAGCGCCTCCGCGTCGCCGTGCGCCGCCAGGTAGTCGCGCAGGGCCTGCCGGCCACGGTGAATGCGACTGCGAACGGTACCCAGCTTCACGCCGAGCGTCGCGCCGATCTCCTCGTAGGACAAACCCTCGATGTCGCACAGCACCACCGCAGCGCGGAATTCCGGCGGCAGCGAGTCCAGCGCGGCCTGAAGGTCGGGACCCAGGCGCGAATCGTGGTAGATCTGCTCGGGGTTCGGCTCATCGGCAGGCACCCGGTCGTAGTCGTCAGGCAGTGCCTCCATCCGAATGCGCGCACGCCGACGAACCATGTCGAGGAACAGGTTCGTGGTGATGCGGTGCAGCCAGCCTTCGAAGGTGCCGGGCTGGTAGTTCTGCAGCGAGCGAAACACCCGGATGAACGTTTCCTGGGTGAGGTCCTCGGCGTCGTGCTGATTGCCCGACAGGCGGTAGGCGAGCCGATACACCCGGTCCGCATGTTGACGGACCAGCTCATCCCATGACGGCATAGTCGACTTGTCGCCGGTCGCGTCGAACACGGCCGTGCCCTGCGGCTCGTCGGGTTGTTCGACCCAGTCGGTGTCGCGATAGCGCTCCGGGCCCGACATGCTGGCCGGCGTCATGGTCGTAAACGTGCGGGTCGTCGGATCCTCCCAGTCGTGCACAGAGCTGACAGCCGCAAGGCTGACATCGTCAAAGCGGGCAACATGCTCGTCGTCGGGAATATTCCCGAGTCGCCAGCTTGAGGAGCTCATCGCCCTACCGTTCCCTATCCCGGTGTGGGGTTGATGTGAGCAAACTGAGCTTTCACTGAGAAAGCCGACGTTCGTCGTCTTAGCCTGCAGGAACGGGCGTTGGATGCCTGTTTTCGGTTCGGCGTGTCTCGCCTCGGGGTCATCAATCTCCGGCGCTGGGGCGCGCCTGCCAACCGGGCGCGACCTTTGGTTCTACGCTGCGGGAATGGTGAGCTCACAGCTGGAGCGAGGTGACGCGATGCTCGCGCACGCGGAAGGTTCGATTTCCGAAGACCAAATCGTCGCTGCGGCCCGTGAGCGGGCCATCGACGTCGGCGCCGGGGCGGTCACACCGGCGGTCGGGGCGCTGCTGTCGGTATTGGCCCGGCTGTCCGGCGGCAAGGCCGTCGCCGAAGTCGGCACCGGGGGCGGGGTGAGCGGATTGTGGCTGCTGTCGGGCATGCGTGACGACGGTGTGCTGACCACGATCGACGTCGAGCCCGAACATCAACGACTGGCCAAGCAGGCCTTCACGGAAGCCGGCGTGGCGCCGTCGCGGACGCGGCTCATAGGCGGTCGTGCTCAAGAGGTGTTGACCAGGCTTGCCGACGAGTCCTACGACCTGGTGTTCGTCGACGCCGACCCGCTCGACCAGCCCGAGTTCGTCGTCGAAGGCGTCCGTTTGCTGCGGTCTGGCGGCGCGATAGTGGTGCACCGCGCTGCGCTCGGCGGTCGTGCGGGTGACCCGGAGGCACGAGACGCAGATGTGGCCGCCGTCCGCGAAGCGGCCCGGCTGATCGCCGAGGACGAGCGGCTGACGCCGGTGATGGTGCCGCTTGGTGACGGCATCCTCGTCGCCGCACGCCTCTGATAGCGGACGTCGCATCGCGTGTGAGCTGACAGCTCACCGAGCGTGCGGCCACTGCGAAGAACTGGCGATCAGGCCGCACTAGGCACACGCTCGACGCGGTGCTCACCCGCCACACCAGCGACACTTGACCGTCGGCTAAACACACGTTTAGGATACTAAACATGCGTTCAGCCGATCTCACTGCCACCGCCCGGATCCGCGACGCGGCGATCGAGCAGTGGGGCCAGCATGGCTTTCGCACCGGTCTGCGGGCCATCGCCGACGCCGCGGGGGTGAGCGCGGCCCTGGTGATCCACCACTTCGGCTCCAAGGACGGGCTTCGCAAGGCATGCGACGACCACGTCCTCGAACTCATTCGCACTTCGAAGAGTGAGGCGCTGCAGTCCGCCGATCCCGCCGCGTGGTTCGACCAACTCGCTGCGATCGAGACATTTGCCTCCCTCATGGCGTACCTGGTCCGCAGCCTGCAGTCCGGCGGCGAGCTGGCCCGGACGCTGTGGCAGCGGATGATCGACAACGCCGAGCAGTACATGGAAGACGCCGTGCGCGCCGGAACCATCAAGCCGAGTCACGATCCGCATGCCAGAGCGCGGTTCTTGGCGATGATCGGGGGCGGCGGGTTTCTGCTGTATCTGCAATTGCACGACAACCCGACAGACATTGCCGCCGTCCTGCGCGACTACCGCGAGGACATGGTGCTGCCGGCCCTCGAGCTCTACACCCAAGGACTGCTGACCGATTCCACGATGTACGACGCGATCGTGGAGCAACAAAGAGCCCATCAACAAGGAGACCGCAGTGCACACTGACCGGGCCGCTGTCGAAATCCAGGGTCTACAAAAGTCGTTCGGCCGCACCAGAGCGCTGGATGGACTCGATCTGACTGTCGAACGCGGCAGCATCAGCGGCTTCCTCGGACCCAACGGAGCCGGGAAGTCGACGACGATTCGGGTGCTCCTCGGCCTGCTGCGTGCCGACGGCGGCACGGTGCGGCTGCTGGGCGGTGACCCCTGGTATGACGCAGTGTCGCTGCACCGTCACATCGCCTACGTACCCGGCGATGTGACGTTGTGGCCGAACCTGACCGGCCGTCAGGCGATCGACTTTCTCATCGGGCTGCGCGGGCCGGTCGACCATCGGCGGCGCGACGAGCTCATCGAGCGCTTCGAGCTGGACCCCGACAAGAAGGCACGCACCTATTCCAAGGGCACGCGCCAAAAGGTCGCGTTGGTGGCGGCATTCAGCTGCGACGCCGAGCTGTACCTGCTCGACGAACCCACCTCCGGCTTGGACCCGTTGATGGAGAAGGCCTTTCAGGTCTGCGTGCACGAAGTCGCCGACCGCGGCGCGGCGGTGCTGTTGAGCAGCCACATCCTCGCCGAGGTCGAGAAGCTATGCGACAGCGTGACGATCATCCGAGCCGGTCGCACCGTGCGCTCGGGCACACTCGACGAACTGCGCCACCTGATGCGCACCACCGTCAAGGTGCGCACGCACAGCCAAACAAACGGCGAGGCGAACGGTCTCCAAAACCAGCCCTTCGTGCATGATTTCAGCACCGATGAGGGCGTCAGCACCTTCTCGATCGACCGCACAGATCTCGACCGCACCATGAGTCGGTTGACCTCGCTGGGTATCGACGAGCTCTCGGTCTACCCGGCGTCGTTGGAGGACCTGTTCCTGCGCGAGTACCAGGCGACGCGATGACCGCCACACATGTCGGCAAGCACGCCCAGTCGTCCAACCCCCCGCTGACGGGGTTGAGTCGCCTGCTGGCGCTGGCCGCTCGTCGTGACCGGATCCGAATCTCGGTGTGGGTGAGTGCCCTCACGCTGTTGATGGTCTACTCGCCCTACGCGATCAAGCTCGCATACCCCGAAGAGGCACAACGTCTTTCCCGTGTGCAACTGCTCAAGACCCCGGCCGGGATGATGCTCGGCGGACCGATGTTCGGCGGCAACGAGACCGATCTCGGTGTCATGGTGGCCAACGAGCTGATGCTCACGATGATCATCGCCGCGTCGATAATGTCGATCCTCACCGTGATCCGCCACACGCGCGCCCAGGAGGAAGGCGGTACCGCGGAACTGGTGATGTCGTCGGTGGTGGGTCGCTATGCCCGCACGTTCGCTGCGCTCGCGCTCGTCGCGATCGTCAACCTGGTGCTGGCGGTCACGATGACGGTCGCGACCGCGGTGACCGGACTGGACGTGATCGACAGTGCCGGCATGGCATTGGGCATCACCGGGGTGTCGCTGGTGTTCGGCGCCGTCGCGGCGGTGACCGCTCAGTTGTGGCGGCAGGCCCGCACGGCCACCGCGGCGGCCATGGGCGTGCTGGCCACTGCGGTGGTGGTGCGCGGGGTCGGCGACGTCATCGACTATTCCGGCAGCACACTCAGTTGGTTCTCGCCGATCGCGTGGGCTCAGCAGATGCGCCCGTTCGTCGAGTTGCGGTGGTGGCCGCTGGCGTTATTGCTGGCGTCGGCCACTGTATTGACCACGGCAGCAGCGGTTTTGGAAAGTCGCCGGCAGTACGACGCCGGCACCCTGCGCGCCAGCGGTGACCGCCCCAACGCGCCGACCATTCGCGGGGTCATCGGCCTACACCTGACCCTGCAACGGGGACTGGTCATCGGATGGGCGGTCGGCCTGTTTCTGTCCGGACTGGCGTTCGGCTCGATGACCAAGTCACTGCAGGATGCCGCGGCGACCAACGAGCTCTTGGCGCAGGTGTTCGCGACCCAGGGCAACAACGGCATGTACACCGCGATGACGCAGTTCCTCGCGGCGGCGGCGACGGCGTTCGTCGCGGCCGGGGTGCTGCGGCTGACCGCCGACGAGCAATCCGGGCTCGGCGAAGTGGTGCTCGCCGGCTCGGTGTCACGCTGGCGCTGGCTCATAACAGCTTGCGCCGCAACACTTATCGGTTCGGTCGTGCTGCAGCTGTGCGCGGGCCTCGGGTATGGGCTCGGCGCGGCGGTCACGATCGGTGACGCCGGCGCGGCGCTGCTGCTGACGGGCGCCGCCCTGGCGCAGTTGCCGGCCATGGCCGTGATGGCCGGGATCGCGGCGGTGGCTGTCGCGGTGCGTCGGCCGTGGCTGGCATGGATCGCGGTGGCGTTCGTGATCGTCTCGCTGTATCTGGGCGCGCTGCTGCGCCTGCCAAAGTGGCTGCTCGACGCCTCGCCGGTGCTCACCACGACGGTGCCGAGCAGCTTCCCGGCGACCGCGCTGACCGTGATGGTGCTCGGCGCCGTCGCTTTGATCGCCGCGGCCGGTGCGGTCTATCGGCAACGCGACGCCGTCTGATAGGGAGGTAAGGGATATGAGAACCGTTCTTCGAATCGCAGGATCATCTCTTCTCGGGTTGGCGGTTTTCGGATTGTTGTTGTTCTGGCCGGCAGGCACTTTCGACTACTGGCAGGCATGGGCCTTAATCGCCGTGTTCACGACCTTCACGCTTGTGCCGAGTTTCTATCTGCTTGTCAAGGATCCCGCTGCGTTGGAGCGCCGTATGCACGCGGGGCCCACGGCGGAGACGAGAACGGTGCAGAAGATCGTCATCACTGGTGCATTCCTTTTGATACCAGCGGTGATGGTGTTCAGCGCGTTCGACCATCGCTTCGGCTGGTTGCCCGTGCCGAGTGCGGTGTCGCTGGTCGGGATTGCGCTGGTGGCGGTCGGACTGGGCATCACACAATTGGTCGTCATCCAGAACAGCTATGCCGCTGCCACCATCACGGTGGAGGACAACCAGCCAGTCGTGTCGACCGGCCTGTACGGGCTCGTGCGACACCCGATGTACGTCGGGGTGGTGATCATGATGGCCGGCATCCCGCTCGCGCTCGGCTCATGGTGGGGACTGCTCATCATCGTCCCCTGTCTCGCCGGGATCGCGTTCCGCATCCTCGACGAGGAGCAGATGCTCAACCAGGAGCTGGCCGGCTATCGGGAATACACCCAAAAAGTGCACTACCGCTTGGTGCCATTCGTCTGGTAGGTGCTGAACCGCGGAGCCCTGCGCCGAGATTGACGATTTGCAGAGGAAGTGCGAGTAGGGACCTGCAAAACGTCGATCTCGCTGCAACCGGACGGACAGCGCGCCGCCGCCCTAAGCTCGATGTGTGGAGGTGCTGACCGGATTTGGCTTGGCCACGGCCGCCGGGCTCAACGCCTACATCCCGCTGCTGGCGCTGGGTCTGCTGGCCCGATTCACCGATCTGGTGACGCTGCCGCTCGGGATGGTCGTGGCTGGAGAACGGCTGGGTGCTGACGATCGTCGGCGTCCTTTTGGTGATCGAGGTGATCGCGGACAAGATCCCGGGTCTTGACAGCGTCAACGACGCCATCCAGACCCTGGTGCGACCGACGGCGGGCGGCATCGTGTTCGGTTCGGGCACCGCCGCGCAAACCGCCGCCGTGTCCGACCCCGGTGCGTTCGCACAGTCGGGCCAGTGGATTCCGATCGTCGGTCGGCGTCGTCGTCGCGCTGGTGGTCCACCTGACCAAGACGGCTGTGCGCCCGGGCGCCAACGTCATGAGCGCCGGTGTGGCCGCACCGGTATTGAGCACGCTGGAGGACATCGTCAGCGTGGTGCTGGTTATCGTCGCGATCCTGGTGCCGGTGCTGGTTCTCGTCGTGCTCGCAGCGCTGGTGTGGGGGGCCATCCGACTGTTGCGCCGACGACGAGCGCGCAAGGCCGCCGCGCCGGAGGAGAACGACGGCTAGGAGAACGGCTCCCGGACTCAGATCCAAATGCCCTTGCCGACCGCGACGACGCCGCCGGAGCTCACCGCGAACCGCTCGCGGTCCTTCTCCAGGTCGACACCCACCATCTCCCCCGGACCCACGACGACGTTCTTGTCCAAAATCGCATGGCGGACGACGGCGCCGCGGCCCACCCGCACGCCGGGCATCAGCACGCTACCGTCCACGATCGCGCCGTCGTCGACGACGACGTTGTTCGACAGCACCGAGTTGCGCACCGAGGCCGCCGACACGATGCTCCCCGCGCCGACCACCGACTCCTGCGCCGAGCCGCCGTTGACGAACTTGGCCGGAGCCAGGTTCTCCGTGCCGCCTCGGATTGGCCAGCGCTTGTTGTACAGGTTGAAGATCGGGTGCACGGACACCAAGTCCATGTGCGCGTCGTAGAACGCGTCCAACGTGCCGACGTCGCGCCAGTATCCGTGATCCCGTTCGGTAGCGCCCGGTACCTCGTTGTCGCTGAAGTCGTAGACGACGGCGCGTGCATCGTCGACCAGCCTGGGAATGATGTCGCCGCCCATGTCGTGATCGGAGCGGTCGTCGTCGGCGTCGGCGCGGATGGCGTCGATGAGCACCTTGGTGGTGAAGATGTAGTTGCCCATCGACACGTAGGTCTGCTCGGGGTCGTCAGGGGTGCCGGGCGGGTCGGACGGCTTCTCGATGAAGTCCTTGATGCGACCGGAATCGTCGGAGTCGATGCACCCGAATGCGGTCGCCTCCGCGCGCGGCACCCGGATGCCCGCAACCGTCGCCCCTGCGCCGCTTTCGATGTGGAACGTCAACATCTGCTCCGGGTCCATGCGGTACACGTGGTCCGCGCCGAAGACGACGATGTAGTCGGGGTCCTCGTCATAGATGAGGTTGAGCGACTGGTAAATCGCGTCGGCACTACCCGTGTACCAGCGTGGGCCGAGCCGCTGCTGGGCCGGCACCGGGGTGATGTACTCACCGGCCAGACCCGATAGCCGCCAGTTCTGCGAGATGTGGCGGTCGAGCGAATGCGACTTGTACTGGGTGAGCACGCAGATGCGCAGGTAACGGGCGTTGACGAGATTGGACAGCACAAAGTCGATCAGACGGTATGCACCACCGAAGGGCACGGCCGGCTTCGCCCGGTCGGCGGTGAGTGGGTAGAGCCGTTTGCCTTCGCCGCCAGCCAGGACAACGCCCAGCACATGTGGCGCTTCCCTCATGGACCCAACCTATCGGCCGCCGTTGAGCAGGGCTAGGGCAATCGTTCGAATCCAGCGGCGCAGCGCGCGGCGGCCACTACCGTCGGGAGGTATGCGGGTGGCCATGATGACTCGGGAGTATCCGCCCGAGGTGTATGGCGGCGCCGGAGTTCACGTCACCGAACTCGTGGCGCAGCTGCGCAAGTTGTGCGACGTCGACGTGCACTGCATGGGCGCGCCACGGCACGGCGCATTCGTGCACCAAGCCGACCCGGCGCTGCAGGGTGCCAACCCGGCGCTGTCGACGTTGTCGGCGGATCTGGTGATGGCCAACGCCGCCAAGGATGCCACCGTCGCGCACTCCCACACCTGGTACACCGGGCTGGCGGGCCACCTGGCCGCCCTGCTGTACGGCATCCCGCATGTGCTGACCGCCCACTCGCTCGAACCGTTGCGGCCGTGGAAGGCCGAGCAGTTGGGCGGCGGCTACCGGGTTTCGTCGTGGGTGGAACGCACTGCGGTCGAGGCCGCCGACGCGGTGATCGCGGTCAGTTCTGGCATGCGCGACGACGTGCTGCAGACCTATCCGGCGCTTTTCCCCAACCGGGTGCATGTGGTGCGCAATGGGATTGACACCGACGTCTGGTATCCGATCGAACCGGAACCGGGCGAATCGGTGCTGGCCGAACTCGGGGTCGATCCGCAGCGGCCGATCGTTGCGTTCGTGGGGCGGATCACCCGCCAGAAGGGCGTCGCGCATCTTGTGGCCGCCGCGCACCGCTTCGCACCCGACGTTCAATTGGTGCTGTGCGCGGGTGCGCCCGACACACCCGAAATCGCCGCCGAAGTCACCGCCGCGGTGCAGGAACTCGCCCGCGCCCGCTCGGGCGTGTTCTGGGTGCGGGAGTTCTTCCCCATCGGTAAAATCCGCGAAATTCTTTCGGCAGCAACCGCTTTCGTGTGCCCGTCAGTGTATGAGCCGCTCGGAATCGTCAACCTGGAGGCGATGGCGTGCGGGACCGCCGTGGTGGCGTCCGATGTCGGAGGCATCCCGGAGGTGGTGGCCGACGGCGAAACCGGATTGCTGGTGCACTACGACCACGAGGACCCGGCAGACTTCGAGTCACGGCTTGCCGACGCAGTGAACGCCCTAGTCTCCGACCCGGGGCGGGCCAAGCGGTTCGGAGCTGCGGGACGGCAGCGTTGCATCGACGAGTTCTCGTGGGCGCACATCGCCGAGCAGACGCTGGAGATCTATCGCAAGGTGTCGTCGTAGCGGGGCCCCCGCTTGCGTGGGGACTAGCTGCTGACGCCCTTGAGTTCGTCGCCGAGTGCAGAGGCCTCTTCGGGTGTGAGTTCGACGACGAGTCGGCCACCGCCCTCAAGCGGTACCCGCATCACGATGCCTCGCCCCTCCTTCGTCGCTTCCAGTGGACCGTCACCGGTCCGGGGCTTCATCGCCGCCATCGAGCGCTCCCTCCAGAACTGAGCCGGGCCGCCGTCTTGGACCCAACCGGTGTCGAGAGTGCCCACCCATCGTCACACCCGACATCGAACTGCAACTTCACGCTCCCATTGTTCCCTATCCGTGTGCCCGGGTGTGCAAAGACCCTGCTATACGCCCTTGTCGGCGCCGCACCGAACCGTCGGCACCCAGCAGGACCGGACGTGGTCGTCGACCATGCCGGTCGCCTGCATGAGCGCGTACGCCGTCGTCGGACCGACGAAGCGAAACCCGCGCCGCTTCAACTCCGCGGCCATCGCCTTGGACTCGGGGGTGATCGCCGGGACGTCGGCCAGGGTGGCCGGTCGGGGCCGCGGCGGCGGCGCGAAGGACCACAGCAGTTCGCCGAGGTCGACGTCGAGGGCGGCGGCCGCGCGCGCGTTGGCGATGGTCGCGTCGATCTTCGCGCGATTGCGCACGATGCCGGCGTCCGCCAGGAGCCGCGTCACGTCGGCGTCGGTGTAGGCGGCCACCCTGTCGACGTCGAAGTTGTCGAACGCCTTCCGGAAGTTCTCCCGTTTCCGCAGGATCGTCAACCACGACAGCCCACTTTGGAATGCCTCCAACGCCATTCGCTCGAACAGTGCGTCGCGGCCGCGTAGCGGACGCCCCCATTCGAAGTCGTGGTAGTCGCGGTAGATGCCCGCGTGGGCCCCGCCGCTGGTGGCCCAGTCGCAGCGCGAGCGGCCATCGTCGGCGATCGTCACGGCTGCTCGTCCTGTGCGGCGGCGGGGCGGTCCTCGTACAGCGCACGTACCGCCGAGAGTTGCCCGCGCAGCAGCTCGATCTCTTGGGCCAGCCGGTCGAGCACCCAGTCGACCTCGCTCGTCTTGTAGCCACGCAGCGTCTGCGTGAACTTCACCGCGTCCACGTCGGCGCCCGTCACGCCGGAGGCCGGCAGCACGGTGGCGGTCGTGGCGCGCGGCAGCGGTGGCAGCGTTTCGCCTCGCCCGAACAACGCGCTGGCGATCACGAACAGCACAGCCGCCACCAGGACGAGGACAAGCAGGTACAGCAACACCATCGTCACGTCACCGATATTGCCTGACCGCCCCCGACAAGAGCGTGTCGGGGACATTCCCCAGTCGTCCCCCTGCCCTTCGGGCGGGGGGGTCCCCGCTTCGCAGGGGAGTACCCCCATCGCTCCAGCCCTCCGGGGAAGCTACCGCAGCGTGCTCATCGGCGGCCGGTCGTCCAATGACACCGACGACACCAGCGGCGTGTACCCGCCGCCGTCGACGAAGAACTGCGTGAGCCCCACCCCGGAGTCGACGACGCCGCACCGCGACAGCAGTGTGGCGACCACCTGGCGGCTCATCACCCCGAGTTCCGTCAGCGGCCGGTTGCGGTGTGCCCGCACCCCGAGGTTGACCTGGGCGATCGCGTCCAGACCGAGCCGATCGTAAGTGTCGATCAGCAGGCCGATCTCCACGCCGTAGCCGGGCGCGAACGGCACCGACGTGAGCAACTCGCGCGTCCCGGCGTACTCGCCGCCCAGGGGTTGCATCACAGAGCTGAGTTCGGGCCGCAGCGCGGCCAAAAGGGGACGCGCGACCAGTTGGGTCACGCGGCCGCCGCCGTTGGCGTCCTCGCTTCCGCTGACCTTCAACGGCCTGCGGTAAAAGCCCTTGACCAGGTGCACGCCGTCGACCGTCAGCAGCGGGCCGACCAGTTTGGGCACGAACGTCGGGTCGGGGTCGATGAGGTCGGAATCGACGAACACGACGATGTCGCCGGTGGTAACGGCCAGCGACCGCCACAACACCTCACCCTTGCCGGGCTGCGGCGCCACTTCCGGAACCGCCTGCTCGCGGGTGATGACCCGCGCACCCGCGGTCATCGCTCGGATCTCGGTGTCGTCGGTAGAGCCCGAATCCAGGACGATCAACTCGTCGACGAGGCCACCCAGCATCGGCACGATCGACTGGACGACGGTCCCGACCGTTTCTTCCTCGTTGAGCGCCGGCAGCACCACCGAAATGGTGCGGCCCGCCTTGGCGGCCTCGAGTTCGGCGAGCGTCCAGTTCGGTCGGCTCCAGCTGTGGTCGGTCATCCATCGTTCGGTGCTTTCGACAGCGGTCAACTCTGGTGCAGTCGTCATGCCAGTCCCCTCACCGTCCGTGTCGGAACACGCACGCCCTGGATCGACGCGACCATTTCCAGCACGCGTCGAGTGGCTTGCACTTCGTGGACTCGAAACATCCGCACGCCGGCCGCGGCCGCAAGAGCGGTCGCCGCCAGGGTGCCTTCGATGCGCTCGGTCAAATCCACACCCAGAGTTTCCCCGACGAAGTCTTTGTTGCTCAGCGCCATCAGCACGGGCCATCCGGTGTTAACAAGATCTTCTGCGTGACGCAACAAAGCGAGCCCGTGGAATGTGTTCTTGCCGAAGTCGTGCGTGGGATCGATCATGATCGCGTCCCGGGCGACGCCCGCCGCCACGGCCTTCTCCGCGGCGGCGGTGAGGGTGACGGTCACGTCGTCGACGACGCCACGGGTGGTGGTCCCGTAACTGACCCGAAAGGGTCGGGTGCGGGGCTCCGCGCCGCCGGTATGCGAGCACACCAGGCCGGCGCCGAACTCCGCCGCCACCTCGACCAGGCCCGGGTCCGCGCCGGCCCAGGTGTCGTTGATCAGGTCCGCGCCGGCTGCGCACGCCTGCTTGGCGACCACCGAGCGCCAGGTGTCAATGCTGATCAGCTGATCGGGGTAGGCGCCGCGCAGCCACTCGACGAACGGCACCACTCGGGCGATCTCCTCATCGGCGTCGACGGGTTGCCCGGGACCGGCCTTGACCCCGCCGACGTCGATGACGTCGGCACCCTCGTCGATCGCCCGCTTCGCCGCGGTCTTCGCGGCCTCGTCAGTGAACGTGGCGCCGCGGTCGTAAAACGAGTCTGGGGTGCGGTTGACGATCGCCATGATCAGCGCGCGATCGGCGGCCACAGACCGGCCGCAGAAGGTGGACACCACCCCTACAGGGTGCCAGGCGCCTGCGGAGTCGCGCGCTTGCAGCGGTGAGTGTGCGGTTTGAGACGGGCCTCGCGGGCGTGTCGGGTACGACACCGCACACTCGGCGAGGCCCGGTCCCGGAGCGCCTACTTGTTCTTCGGCAGCTTGCCGTCCTTCACCTCTTCGGGGTACTCGTCGTAGAACTCGACGTAGCCCTCCTCGCGGCCTTTGAGCACGTAGATCGGATCCTCCACGTCCTTGCCGAAGCCCTGCTTGCGCAGGTCGACCTTCTTGCTCTTGAACGTTGCCGTCGTCTCCAGCGAGTCGACGATCCGCACGAACAGCGGCACCGCGTAGTTGGGCAGGTTGTCGTAGACGGTCTTCGCCAGCTGCTTGCCGTCGAACTCATTGCCCCCTTTGAGCTGGATCGCGGCCATGCCGGCCCTCCCGCCGGCCCCTTCGACCTCGACGCCGTAGACCGTGCATTCCTCGACGTTGGGGTCCCGGCTGAGCCCGGCCTCGACCTCGGTGGTGGCGACGTTCTCGCCCTTCCAGCGGAAGGTGTCGCCGAGCCGGTCGGCGAACGCCGCATGGCCGAACCCCTGCGAGCGCATCAGATCGCCGGTGTTGAACCAGACGTCGCCCTCCTTGAACGCGTTTCGCACCAGCTTCTTCTCGGAGGCCGCCTTGTCGGTGTAGCCGTCGAACGGCTGGAACTTGCTCACCTTGGACAGCAGCAGCCCCGGCTCGCCACTCGGCACCTTCCTGACCCGGCCCTTCTCGTCGCGCACCGGCTCGCCGGTTTCGTGGTCGTACTCGACGAAGGCGATCGGCGACGGACAGATGCCGGTGCTCTTGGGGATGTTGAACACGTTGAGGAACGCGGTGTTGGACTCGCTCGCCGAGTAGAACTCGCACACCCGCTCGATGCCGAAGCGCGTCGTGAACTGGTCCCAAATTGCCGGGCGCAGGCCGTTGCCGCCGATCACGCGCACCTTGTGCTTGCGATCGGTGTCCTTCTCCGGCTGGTTCAGCAGGTATCCGCAGATCTCGCCGATGTAGACGAACGCGGTCGCGTCGTAGCGGATGACCTCGTCCCAGAACCTCGACGCCGAGAACGACTTGCCCAGCGCCAGCGCCGCGCCGCCGCTGAGCACCGACGACACCGCGACCGTCAGGGCGTTGTTGTGGTACAGCGGCAGGCAGCAGTACAGGATGTCCTTGCTGTTGAGCCGCATCCCGATGCCACCGAAGCCGCCGAGCGCGCGCAGCCAGCGGTAGTGCGTCATCACGCTGGCCTTGGGCATGCCGGTGGTGCCGGACGTGAAGATGTAGAACGCCTTGTTCTTGGCGAGAAGCGACGACGTGCCCGAGGGATTCTCGGTGGACGCGTCGGCGGCCAGCCGCTCGAGCTCATCGACCGAGAGCGGGTCGTCGACCTGCGCCCCCGACTCCTCGATCGCCTTCAGCAAGTCATCCTCGCCGATCACGACCTTGGCGCCGAGCAGCCCGACACTGTGCTCCAGCACCTTGCCGCGCTGGTTGTAGTTGAGCATGCCGGAGATAGCACCGAGTTTGACCACCGCGAGCATCAACAGCACCCCGCGCGGTGAGTTCTTCAGGATGATCCCGACGACGTCGCCCTCGCCGACGCCGCGGTCAGCCAACACAGCGGCGTACCGGTTGACGGTCTCGTTCGCCTCTCGGTACGTGACGGTCTCGTCTTGGAACTTGATGAAGGGCCTGTCGCCGTAGCGCGCGGCGCGCTCCTGGAACACCTTGCCGATCGAGGTCTTGGCCGAAGGTCGCGCCGTGAACCCGGTTAGCGCTCCTTGCAGGATCGCCGGGGTGTCCTTCAGGAATCCCGGCAACCGGGTCGCGATGTCAAGCAGCCCAACCGTTTTCTTCTCGTCACCCTTCTTCTGCTCGCTCGAGGGCTCGTTAGCTGTGGTCGCCATGCGTCGTCTCTCCTACTTCTGCGGTGGTCGCCTTGAGCCTACGGTCACTGTGATTTGCGCCACCCGGCCGGGGCACACGCCGTCAGGGCGGCGTCGACGTCGCGAGTAACGACCAGCCGGGCGAGCGCGGTTGGGTGCACGAACCCGGTATCGAGCAGACCGCACAGCCACGCCAACAACCCGTCGTAGTGGCCGTCCGGATCGAGCATGACCACCGGCTTGTCATGCATTCCGAGATAGCCGGCCGTCCACGATTCAAAAAGTTCTTCCAACGTGCCAATGCCGCCGGGCAACGCGATGAATGCGTCAGAGCGGTCCTCCATGAGCTGCTTGCGCTGCCGCATGGTGTCTGTGACAACCAGTTCGTCGGCGTCGACGTCGGCCACCTCGCGGTGAACCAGCGACTTGGGTATCACCCCGACCGTGCGGCCGCCGCGGGCACGCGCCGCTTTGGCCATCGCTCCCATCGCCGACACGTTGCCGCCGCCGGATACCAACGTCCATCCGCGGTCGGCGATCGCCGCGCCGACCTCGCTGGCCAAGGCCAAGAGTTCGGGATGGTCCGGAATCGACGCGCAGTACACGCACACTGCCCATTCCGCCCGCGCGTCACCCAATTCCGACACACCCGACAACGTAGCGCCATAAGATCGCCCGGATGCCAGCACAGTGGGTCCTCGTGCATGACCAAGGGTTAATCGACCTCGGTGCCGACGAACTCCGAAGCGGTGGCGTCGTCCTGGCCGGGCCGGTCGGCGTGGGCAAGACCGAGCTTGCCGACGCGCTCGCTGCCCGTTTCGGCTCGCACACAACACGTGTCGTCGGCACCGCGTCGGCCCGGAGTGTGCCACTCGGTGCCTTCGCTCACGTCATCGAGATCGAGGACGCCGGGACGCCTGCGACACTGCTGCGGGCAGCGCGTGCATCACTGCAGGGAGACGACAGGGTGATCGTCGTCGACGACGCGCATCACCTCGACAAGCTGTCGGCGACGCTGGTGTACCAACTGGCGGCCAACCGGGCCGCTCGACTGATCGTCACCGTCGACTCCGATGCGCCCGCGCCGGATGCGGTGGCCGCGCTGTGGACTGACGGGTTGTTGTCCCGGCACGACGTCGCACCGCTCGACCGCGACCGGACCGCGCGGGTGCTGGAGGCCGCCGCCGGACACCCGGTGGAGCCCGGCATCCTCGACGCCGTGTTCGCCTCGAGCAGAGGCAATCCGCTCTATCTGCGTCATGTCATCCTGAACGAACCGGCGGCCGACTTGCCGACGCTCGTCACCGCGTATGTGGCGGCACTGCCGGAACCGGCACAACAGGTGTTGCGCTATCTGGCGGTTGGAGACCCGCTGACCGCCGACGACCTGACCACGCTCGTCGGCGACGACGCGGTGGCCACAGCCGAGACGGCCAGTGCGGTGCGCGTCGAAGGCACGGTCGTACGCCCTGCGCATCCGCTCTACACCGACCGGGTGCGGGCCGCACTCAGCGACGACGAAGTGCGCGGGCTGCGCACCTCGCTCGTCGATCAGCTCGCCGCGCCGTCCGACGTCGTCGGGCGACTGCGGGTTGCGGTCCTGGCATTGGACAGCGACGTTCCGCAGTCGGTTGACGCCGAGGTGGCCGCGGCGGCGGAGGCGCTGCGTCTCGGTGATTTGGAATTGGCCGAACGGCTGGCCCGCGCCGCGTTGCATCGCTCGGACATGCTTGCCGCGCGGTTGTCATTGGCGTACGCCTTGGGCTGGCAGGGTCGCGGCCGGGAGGCCGACGAGGTGCTGTCCGCCGTCGATCCGACGAGCCTGTCCGACACCGAGCTGATGGCTTGGGCGCTGCCCCGTGCCGCCAACCAGTTCTTCATGCTGAGCCAGCCGACGCAGGCGACCGCCTTCCTGGCGACCGCGCGCAACCGGGTCTCGGCCCCGGCGGCCCGCGCCACCCTGGACGCGCTGACGGCCACCTTCGCGATGAACGCGGGTACACCGCTGCGCGCGCTGCGGATCGCTCAGGAGGTCCTGGCGTCTCCGCACGCCGACCACGTGGCGGTGGGCTGGGCGGCGTCCGCCGCGGCGCTGTGTTCGGCCCGGACCGGCCGCTTCGGCGACGTCGATGCGCTGGCCGCGCGGGCGGTGGCCGCCGAGCATCCTGGATTGCTGCGATTCACCAGCGGCTTCGGTCGTATCACGGCGTTGATGATGGCCGGCCGGCTGGACGAGGCGCGGGCGCTGGCGCAGCGGTACACCGACTTCGCCGAGTTGCAGCAGCCCGGACGCGCGATCGGTGAGGTGTTGGTGGCCTATGTGGCGATCGCGCAGGGCGACTTCGACACGGCGGTGAGGTTGCTGGCCCCCGCCGCCGATGCGCTCGCGCCGACCGGCTACTCGTGGGGACCACTGTCGCTGATGCTGCTCGCGCAGGCGCTGGGCCAGCAAGGCGAACGCCTCGACGCGGCGAAGGCGCTCGCCCGGGCGGAATCCCGGCACGGCCTGAAGTCGGCGCTGTTCGCCCCGGAGCTCGCGTTAGCCAAGGCGTGGACGAAGGCGTCCTTCGGCGACGGCCGGACCGCGATCGACGCGGCGCGCGATGCGGTGCAGGCCGCCGAGCGCGGTGGCCAGTCGGCGGTGGCCCTGCGCGCGCTGCAGGATTCGGCTCGTCTCGGCGACATCCGCGCCGTCTACCGCGCTGAGCGGCTGGCGAGCGAGGTGAACTGCGCGCTGGGCCGGTTGACGCTGGCGCACGCGCGCGCGTTGCCCGCCGGTGACGCCGATGCACTGCGCGAGGTGTCAGAAGATCTCGCCGCGGTCGGGTTGCACCCGGCGGCCGCCGACGCCGCCGCTCAGGCCGAGAGGTTCTCCGCGTCGTCTCAGCCGGTCAGGTAGCGGCGCAGCGTCTCGACCGCGGTGGTGATCTGGTCGACCGGCACGCGTTCGTCGGCGCGATGCGCGAGGTTGGGATCGCCGGGACCGTAGTTGACCGCCGGGATGCCCAGCGCCGAGAACCGCGCCACGTCGGTCCAGCCGTACTTGGCCCGGACCTGGCCCCCGGCGGCCTCGACGAGTGCTGCGGCAGCGGGCTGGGCGAGGCCGGGCAGCGCGCCGGGTGCGGCGTCGGTCTGCTCGATGCTGACGTCGAGCCCGTCGAACACCTCGCGCACATGCTCGGATGCCTGCGCGATGGTGCGGTCGGGAGCGAAGCGGAAGTTCACCGTGACCGACGCGGCGTCGGGGATCACGTTCCCGGCGATGCCGCCGTCGATGCGGACCGCCGACAGGCCCTCGCGGTAGGTGCAGCCGTCGATGTCGACGTCGCGCGCCCGGTAGGTCCCGAGCCGCTCGAGCACCGCGCCCAGTTTGTGAATCGCGTTGTCGCCCAGCCACGATCGAGCCGAGTGCGCCCTGGTGCCGCTCGCCGTGACGACGACGCGCAGAGTGCCCTGACAGCCGGCCTCGATGTAGCCGCCCGACGGTTCACCGAGGATCGCGACGTCGGCTTGCAGCCACTGCGGCAGTTCTTGTTCGATACGGCCCAAACCGTTTGCGGCAGCCTCGATTTCCTCGCAGTCGTAGAACACCAGCGTCAGGTCGTGCGCCGGCTCGTCGACGGTGGCGGCCAGATGCAGAAACACCGCGTCGCCGGATTTCATGTCGACCGTGCCGCAGCCGTGCAGCACGTCTCCTTCCCGACGGGACGGCACGTTGTCCGCGGCGGGCACGGTGTCGAGATGCCCGGCGAGCAGCACCCGCGTTCGGCTTGCCAAGCTGGGTGCGGGCCAGCACGGCATTGCCGTTGCGGATGATCTCGAAGCCTTTGGTCTGCTCGCGCAGCGCGGCATCGACCTCGTCGGCAATACGGGCCTCGTGGCGCGACTCGCTGGGGATGTCAACCAGCGCGGCGGTCAGCTCGATCGGGTCGCCGCGCAAGTCCAGCACACTGAGGAGCCTAGTACCGTGGACCAGCGTGACTGCTGCTTCAGGCGTCGGGTTGGCCACGATCGCCGCCGACGGATCGGTGCTCGACACGTGGTTCCCCGCACCGCAAACCGGAGACGGCGACGGATCCGCCGGCACGGTGCGGCTCTCGGTGGCCGAGGTGCCCGACGACCTGGCGGCGCTGGCCGGAACCGACGCGGACCGAGGGGTCGAGGTCGCGGTGGTGCGGACCGTGATCGCTGATCTCTCAGAACGTCCAGCCGACGCCTACGACGCTTATCTGCGGCTGCATTTGTTGTCACACCGGTTGATCAAGCCACACGACGCGAACGTCGACGGCATCTTCGGTGTGCTGACCAACGTGGTGTGGACCAATTACGGGCCGTGCGCGGTCGAGGGCTTCGAATCGGTGCGGGCGCGGCTGCGCCGACGCGGCCCGGTCGCCGTGTACGGGGTGGACAAGTTCCCGCGGATGGTCGACTACGTGATGCCGACGGGCGTGCGGATCGCCGACGCCGACCGGGTGCGCCTGGGCGCGCATCTCGCGGCGGGTACGACGGTGATGCACGAGGGCTTTGTCAACTTCAACGCCGGCACGCTGGGCACCTCGATGATCGAGGGCCGTATCTCGGCGGGCGTCGTGGTCGATGACGGCTCCGACGTCGGCGGCGGTGCGTCCATCATGGGCACGCTGTCCGGCGGTGGGACACAAGTCATTTCGATCGGCAAGCGGTGTCTGCTGGGCGCAAACGCGGGCTTGGGGATCTCGCTGGGCGATGACTGTGTCGTAGAGGCCGGCCTGTACCTGACCGCGGGGACGAAGGTGGCGACGGCCGACGGGCGCACCGTGAAGGCGGCTGAGTTATCGGGTGCCAATAACCTGTTGTTCCGGCGCAATTCGCTGTCCGGCGCCGTCGAAGTGGTTTCCCGCGACGGGCAGGGCATCGCACTCAACGAGGCCCTGCACGCCAACTGATCTCCCCGCCCGCGAGCGTGCGTGTCTGCTGCGCGACACGCCGCATTCGTACGGCATTTCGCGCACGCTCGCGCGCGGGACGCGGGGCTACTCCGCGGCCAGCACGCAGAACTCGTTGCCCTCCGGATCGGCGAGCACCACCCAGCTCTGCTCGCCCTGCCCGATGTCGACGTGCCGTGCGCCCATCGCCACCAACCGTCGACCTCCGCCCGCTGATCGTCGGGCACGAAGTCGAAGTGAATGCGGTTCTTGACAATCCGCTGGTCGTCGACCCGCACGAACAGCCAGTTCGGCCCCGCGCCGGCTGGCGTGTGCAGCACCACGTCGCCGTCGGAATCCACGTCGTGCGGCCAGCCAAGCGCTTGTGACCACCACTTCCCCAACGCCGTCGGATCTGCGGCGTCGATGCAGATCTCGTCGAACCTCAACCCCACGTCATCAGCTCCTTCTTCAGCACCTTGCCCATCGCATTGCGTGGCAGCGAGTCGACCACCCGGACCTGCCGTGGCCGCTTGTGGACGGAAAGCTGTTGCGCCACATAGTCGATCAGCGCATCGGCAGCGACGTCGCCGACAACGTACGCGACGATCCGCTGCCCGAGGTCGTCGTCGGGCACCCCGATCACCGCGGCCTCCGCCACACCGGGATGGCCGAGCAGCGCCGCCTCGACCTCGCCTGCGCCGATCCGGTAGCCGCCGGACTTGATCAGGTCGGTCGATTCGCGCCCGACGATCCGGTGCATGCCGTCGGCGTCGACCGCGGCGACGTCGCCGGTGCGGTACCAGCCGTCGTCGAACGCCGCCTCGGTGGCGTCCGGTCGGCCCAGGTAGCCGTCGAACAGCATCGGGCCCCGCACCTGCAACTGAGCCACCGTTTCGCCGTCATGTGCGGCCTCCGCGCCGTCGTCGAGAACCAGCCGCGTGCTGACCCCCGCCAGCGGCAGCCCCACCCAGCCCGGGCGGCGCTCGCCGTCGGCTCGGGTGCTCAGCGTGATCAGCGACTCGGTGCTGCCGTACCGCTCGACGGGCTGGTGCCCGGTGAGCTGCGCGAGACGCTCGAACACCGGAACCGGTAACGGCGCGCTACCCGACACCAGCAGCCGAGCCGACCGCAGCGCCTCGGCGGCGGACGCGTTGGCCACCACCCGCGACCACACCGTCGGCACCCCGAAGTACAGGGTGCCGCCCGCACCCGCGTAGCCCTCGGGTGTCGGCCGTCCCGTGTGGACGAACCGGTTGCCGATCCGCAGCGAGCCCAGCAGGCCCAGCACCAATCCGTGCACGTGGAACAGCGGCAGCCCGTGCACCAGCACGTCGTCGGGCGTCCATCCCCACGCCTCGGCCAGCGCGTCGATGTCGGCGGCGAGCGCCCGCCGGCTCAGCAGCACGCCCTTGGGTGGGCCCGTGGTGCCCGAGGTGTACATCACCAGGCCGGTCGCGTCCGGTGACGGTTCGGGATACCGATGCCACGACCGCGCGTGCAACCGCACCGGGACATGCGGCAACCCATCCGGTTCGTCGGGCTGTTCGCCGAGCCACGCCTGCGCGCGCGAGTCGGTGAGGATGTGACGGCGTTCGGCCTGCCCGACGTCGGCGGGCACGGGCACGACCGGCACGCCGGCGATCAGGCAACCCGTGATGGCCAGCACCGTCGCCGCGGTCGGCCGGGCCAGCACCGCCACCTGCTCGGCACCGGCGACTCGCTCGGCGACCGAGGTCGCCGCGCCCAGCAGGTCGCTGCGGCCAAGCGCGACGTCGCCGATGCGGACGGCGGCACCGATATCGGGCGTCGCGGGATGCAACGAGGCCAGCAGCACGCCAGCGAGGCTACCGTGGCCGGGTGAAGCCCATCGAGCGAATCGCGTCCCGCGAGGTCTACCGCAACGACTGGATGACGCTGCGGGAGGACCGGATTCGACGCCCGGACGGCTCCGACGGGATCTACGGCGTCGTCGACAAGCCGACGTACGCGCTGATCATCGCGGTGCAGCAGGAGCGCGTCCGGCTCGTCGAGCAGTTCCGCTACCCGTTGGGACTGCGCCGGTGGGAGTTTCCGCAAGGCACCGCGCCGGGGCGGGCCGATCTGGAACCGACGGCGCTCGCCCACCGCGAACTGCGCGAGGAGACCGGGCTGCTGGCCGCGTCGATGACACTGCTCGGGCAGCTCGACGTGGCCCCTGGCATGAGCAGCCAGCGCGGCTGGGTCTTTCTGGCCACCGACATCACCGAGGGTGAGCACGACCGCGAGCACGAGGAGCAGGACATGCGCAGCGCGTGGTTCTCCCGCACCGAGGTCGAGCGGATGATCCGCGACGGCGAGATCACCGACGCGCAGTCCGTCGCGGCGTGGACGCTGTTGCTGCTGAGCGAACGGTGAGGTAGCCGACTACTCGTGTCCCGTTGGCGCCGGCGAACTTACGGTGCGGCCGTCGAGATCCACGCCGAAACAACGTGCCGGACTCCGATGCGGTTCTGGCCGCGCCCCGCCGCCGCCGGGCAGCCCGCGTCTAGATCCGCGATGAGTTCTGCGGCCGGCGCCGGTCTATTCCGGTATGCCGACTGACGACGACGCCGTTCGTGACCTCATCCACCGCTGGATCAAGGCGATACAGACCGAGAACATCGACGGCGTGCTGGCCGACCACGCCGACGACATCGTGATGTTCGACGTGCCGCCGCCGTACGACGGTGTCCGCGGCATCGACCAATACCGCGAGTCGTGGCAGCCGTTCTTCGAGTGGTTACGCCAGGGCGCCACGTTCGAGCTCGTCGAGCTTGACGTCACCGCGGGCACCGACGTCGCGTTCGCTCACGCGTTGCTGCGCTGCGGTCAGCCGGAGGAATTCCGGCGCAATCCCGACAACCGACTGCGGATCACCGTCGGGCTGTGCAAGCGGGCGGGACGCTGGATCGTCACGCACGAGCACCACTCGTTCCCACAGCAGGACGAACCGCCCGGAGTGTAAATCCGACAGGTCGCGGCACTTCGCTGCGACACTTGAGCCGTCATGTCTGGTTTTCGAGTCGCGGCAGCAGCCGCGCTGGCTGTGGTGATCGCAGCGATCACCGCGCCGACGGGTGCCGCCGATACCGCTGCGTGGAACGGTAGGTACCGCCTTTTCGGCTATGCCGCCGAGAAGGCGGGCACCAGCATCGCAGCCCGCCAACCGGAATCGACATTCAGCGCCGAGTACGTCGTCGTCTCCATGTGTTCGGGCGGTCAGTGCGTCGCAACGCTCGCCGACGGTCCGACGCCGACGAATCCGACGATTCCGCATCCGCTGCGCTACAAGTGGGACGGAACCCAGTGGGGAAGCTCGTTCGACTGGCAGTGGGAATGCTTCCAGGGAGATGGCCAGCCCGTGCAGTTCAGCGCCGCCCGGTCGTGGACCTTCTACGCTCCACAACCTGATGGGTCACTGCGCGGCAGGTGGTACACCGACATTCTCAGCGGCCCGTGCCGGGGCAACGTGATCATGCCGGTGGCGGCGTTCCCGGTCCGCTAGACGCCTCTAGCCGACGGGCGCGGATCGCGTATGCCAGCAGCGCCACCGCGAAGACCGCGCCCACCGAGCCCGAGACGAGCAGCGGCAGACGTCCGTCGACACCCCACAGCAGACCCGCCCAGAGCCCCGCCGCCAGCACCGCGAATCCGGTCAATCCCTGGAAGACGCCCTGCGCGCTGGATTGCAGATCCTCGCCGACCAGCGTGGAGATCCACGCCTTGCCGACGCCGTCGTAGCACGCGGTGAACACCCCGTAAGCCCCGATCAAGACCCAGGCCGTCAGCGTGTCGGTGGCCAGCCCGAGGCCCAGGTACCCAATCACGAAGAACACCAGCCCCACTGCGTATACCGCGGGCCTGCCGAAGCGGTCGGCCAACAGCCCCGCCGGATAGCTGGCGACGGCGTACACCGCGTTGTATCCGACGTAGGCCAGCACGACGCCAGCGACGGAGAAGCCGATGTCGTTGAGCCGCAACAGAAGTAGCGCGTCGGGGAAGTTCACCACACTGAACGCCACCAGGAAGACGACCACGCGCCAGTAACGGCCCGGCAGGCGCCGGACACCCGCGAACACGGACGGCCGGACGGTGCGCACCCGCGGCCGCTCGCGCACCAAGAAGACCAGCAGCACGCTGAGCACCGCGGGAATCACGGCCAGATACAGCACGGGTGCGATCTGTTCGTTGAACAGCTCGTAGGCGGCCAGACCGAGCAGCGGCCCGATCACCGCGCCGGTGGTGTCCATCATGCGGTGAAAGCCGAACACCCGCCGCGCTCGGCCGGTGCGATGTCGTCGACCAGCAGCGCGTCCCGGGGCGCCCCGCGCAGGCCCTTGCCGAGCCGGTCGACCACCCGGCCCGCCATCACGCCAGGCCATGCCGCGGCGGCCGCGACGATGAGCTTGCCCAACGCCGCCATCCCGTAGCCGGTGGCGATCAACGGGCGACGGGCGAACCGGTCACCGAGCGGCCCGGCCGCGATCTTGGTCAGCGACGCGGCACCCTCGGCGGCGCCTTCGACCGCGCCGACGACCGCGGCCGGTGCGCCCAGCACGCCGGTCAGGTAGATCGGCAGCAGCGGGTAGACGAGCTCGCTGGCGGTGTCCTGCAACAGCGACACCGCCGACAACAGCCGCACATTGCGGGTGAGCCAGGGGCGGCCGCGAGTCGGGTCACTCGGGTGAGTGTGGTCCATCGAGTCTGCGCCGAGCGGCGTCGACTCTGCCCTGACGCTAGCCGCGACGCTCGGCCAGCGCACGCAGGAAGAACGTGAGGTTGGCCGGGCGTTCGGCCAGCCGCCGCACGAAGTACCCGTACCACTGGCTGCCGAACGGCACGTACACGCGCACGGCGTCGCCTGCCTCGGCGAGCCGGCGTTGTTCGGCGTCGCGGATGCCATACAGCATCTGATACTCGAAGTCGCCCGGCCCGCGCGATGTTTCGCGTGCCAGTTCGCCGGCGGCGGCGATGATGACCGGGTCGTGCGAGGCCACCATCGGGTAGCCGGACCCGGCCATCAGCACCTGCAGGCAGCGCAGGTAGGAGTCGGTGACGTCGTCGCGGTCGCGGTAGGCCACCGACGCGGGTTCGTCGTAGGCGCCCTTGCACAACCGGATTCGGGCGCCGGAGGCGGCGAACTCGTGGCAGTCGTCGAGCGTGCGATGCAGGTATGCCTGCAGAACCGTCCCGAGCCAATCGAATTCGGTTCGCAGATCGCGCACGATGGCCAGCGTCGAATCGGTGGTGGTGTGGTCCTCGGCGTCGACGGTCACCCATATCCCGGCCCGTTGGGCGGCCGCGCAGATCGTGTGCGCGTTCTCCCGCGCGATCTTCTCCCCGTCGCGGGGCAGCGCCTGGCCGAGCGCCGACAGCTTCAGCGACACCTCGAGCGGCCGCGGGCCCTGCGGCACCTCGTCACCGTCGAGCCCAGCGCGTCGAGCAGCTTCAGGTACGCCTCCACCGTCGCGTCGGCGGTGTCGACGTCGGTGACGTCCTCGCCCAGGTAATCGATCGACACCATCCGGCCGGTGTCACGAAGCGTCCCAACGGCGCTCAGCGCGTCCTCGACGGTCTCACCCGGCACGAACCGGTGCACCACCTCGCCGGGTGATCGGCAGCCGCTCGGCGGTGCGCCGCAGCAGCGACGACCGGCTCGCCGCCAGGATCGCCGGCCGTGCGGTCCGCGCGAACACGCTCATCAGGACACCTCCATGTGCGGGTAGGTGTGGTCGGTGGGCGGCACGAAGGTCTCCTTGATGGACCGGGCCGACGTCCAGCGCAGCAGGTTGAGCGGTGAGCCGGCCTTGTCGTTGGTGCCCGACGCGCGCGCACCGCCGAACGGCTGCTGGCCCACCACGGCGCCGGTCGGCTTGTCGTTGACGTAGAAGTTGCCGGCCGCGTAGCGCAGCCGGTCGGACGCCAGCGTGACCGCGGCGCGGTCGTCGGCGATCACCGCACCGGTGAGCGCGTAGCGGGCGCCGCGGTCCACCACGGACAGGATCTGCTCGTAACTCCTCGTCGGGGTAGACGTGCACGGAGAGGATCGGTCCGAAGTACTCGGTGCGAGAACGCCTCGTCCGTCGGGTCGTCGGACAGCAGGACCGTCGGGCGCACGAAATAGCCTTCGCTGTCGTCGTACTCGCCGCCGACCGCGATCGTCACACCCGCTGCGCTCTTGGCCCGCTCTACCGCGGCGACGTTCTTCGCGAACGACCGCGCGTCGATCAACGCCCCGCCGAAGTTGGCCAGGTCCGTGACGTCGCCGTAGGAGAGCGCCTCGGTTGCGGAGAGGAAGTCGTCTCCCATCGTCTGCCACACCGACCGCGCGACGAAGGCACGCGAGGCGGCCGAGCACTTCTGCCCCTGGTAGTCGAAAGCGCCGCGAATCAGCGCGGTGCGCAACACATCTGGTTGTGCCGACGCGTGCGCCACGACGAAGTCCTTGCCGCCGGTTTCCCCGACCAGGCGCGGGTATCCGTCATAGCGCTCGATGTGTGTGCCGACCTCCCGCCACAGGTGCTGGAACGTGGCCGTCGACCCGGTGAAGTGAATACCGGCCAGGCGCGGATCGGCAAGCAGCACCTCCGAGACCGCGATCCCATCGCCCGCAACGAGATTGATCACCCCTGGCGGCAGCCCGGCCGCCTCGAGCAACTCCATCGTGAGGTACGCCGACAACGTCTGGGTGGGCGACGGCTTCCACACCACGGTGTTGCCCATCAGCGCGGGCGCGGTGGGCAGGTTTGCGGCGATCGCGGTGAAGTTGAACGGCGTGATCGCGTAGACGAACCCCTCCAGCGGCCGGTAGTCGGTGCGGTTCCACACGCCGCGGGAGTTCACCGGCTGCTGCGCCCGGATCTCGCGGGCGAACGCCACGTTGAACCGCCAGAAGTCGACGAGTTCGCACGCCGCGTCGATCTCGGCCTGGTACGCGGTCTTGGACTGGCCGAGCATCGTCGCGGCGGCGATCTTTTCGCGCCAAGGTCCGGACAGCAGGTCGGCGGCACGGAGGAAGACCGCCGCGCGCTCGTCGAACGGCATCGCCGCCCAGTCGGCCTTGGCGGCCAGCGCGGCGTCGCGGGCCGCGGTCGCGTCGGCGTGGGTCGGCGTTGGTGAACGTGCCCAGCCGCGCGGAATGCCGGTGGGGCTGCACCACGTCGATGCGTTCGCCGTCACCCATCCGGTGCGCTCGCCGCCGATGACGTGGGGTAGGTCGACGGGCGTGGTGGCCAGCGACTCGAGGTGGGTGGCCAGCCGCTGGCGTTCAGGGCTTGTCGGTCGGTAGTCGTGCACCGGCTCGTTGGCCGGCAGCGGCACGTTGGTGATCGCGTCCATGCGGTCAAGGATCGCCGAATCGCGGTCTGCGATGATTGTACGATCGGACAAAGCTTTACTGTATTGACTAGTACAATCCGCCAATATGGAGACGGTGGCCCGGCTCGGACTCGGTCAGCTGCTCTTGGCGCTGGACCGCACGATGGTGTCGCTGGTCGAAGCGCCGCTCGGGCTCGACATGCCGGTGGGTTCGGTGGCGCTGGTCGACGTCGACGACGTGCGGCTGGGGCTGGCCGTCGGTGCCGGCAACGCCGACGTGTTCTTTCTCCTCGGCGTCTCCGACGACGACGCGGTCCGCTGGCTCGACGGGCAAGCTCGCGTGCCGGTGGCGATCTTCGTCAAGGAGCCCGCTTCACATCTCGTCGAACGTGCGGTCGCGGCGGGAGCGGCCGTCGTCGCCGTCGACCCGCGCGCCCGGTGGGAACGGTTGTACCGCTTGGTCACCCACGTCATCGAGCACCATCTTGTTGGGCAAGGCGACCGCGACGATCCGCACCTCGACACGGGCACCGACCTTTTCGGTCTCGCCCAGTCCGTCGCCGAGCGCACGCGCGGCATGATCAGCATCGAGGACGCGCAGTCACACGTGCTGGCGTACTCGGCCTCCAACGACGAGGCCGATGAACTGCGCCGGCTGTCGATTCTGGGCCGCGCCGGTCCGCCCGAGCACCTGCAGTGGATCAACCAGTGGGGCATCTTCGACGCGCTGCGTGCCGGCCGTGATGTCGTCCGGGTCGCCGAACGGCCCGAGTTGGGGTTGCGGCCCCGGCTGGCGGTCGGGATCCACCGCCCATCGGACGCTGCCGATGCTCTTCGCGCAAGCGGCTCATCGCCCAGGCGGCGAGCACCAGGTTTCCTGGGCACGATCTGGTTGCAGCAGGGCTCGCGCCCGCTGGCCGAGGACGTCGAGGACATTCTGCGCGGTGCCGCCGTACTGGCCGCGCGAATCATGTCTCGGCTGGCGGCCACCCCGTCGACACATGCGCTGCGGGTGCAGGAGCTGCTGGGGCTGGCCGGCGACGTCGACGTGGCCGCGGTGGCGCGTGAGCTCGGTGTTGGCGCCGACGGCCGGGCCGCGCTGGTCGGTTTCCGCTGCGCAGGCTCACCCGTGCCGTCGGATGCGATCGCGCTGAGCGCCAGCGCTTTTCGTCACGATGCCCAAGTCGCGCCGGTCAACGACAGGGTGTACGTGCTGTTTCCGCAGACCGGTGCATCCTCGACGGTGACGTCGTGGGTGCGGGGCACCGTCGCGGCGCTCGACCGCGAACTCGGCGTGGCGCTGCGGGCGGTGATCGCCGCACCCCTGTCCGGCCTGGGCGGCGCCGCAGCCGCACGCACCGAGGTGGACCGGGTGTTCGACAGTGCCGGCCGCCACCCCGGCGTCATCAAGAGCGTCACCTCGGTCGATGAGGCCCGTACCACCGTGTTGCTCGACGAGATCGTCGCACTGGTGAGCAACAACGACCGGCTCGTCGACCCGCGCGCACGCCGATTGCGTGACAGCGACCCGGTTCTGGCCGAGACGTTGCGCGCCTACCTCGACTGCTTCGGCGACGTCGCCGCGGTGGCGCAGCACCTGCACGTGCACCCCAACACCGTGCGCTACCGGGTGCGTCGCATCGAGCAACTGCTGGGCACGTCGCTGGGAGACCCCGACGACCGGCTGGTGCTTAGTTTGGGTCTGCGGGCTCTGCCGCCAGGCGCGCCGCCGCGGCCGCGATCCGCTCGTCGGTCGCGGTGAGCGCGATCCGCACGTGCCGCTTGCCACGCGTGCCGTAGAACTCGCCGGGGGCGACCAGGATGCCGCGCTGGGCGAACCAGTCGACGGTGTCGCGGCACGGCTCGCCGCGGGTCGCCCAGATGTACAGCCCGGCCTCGGAATCGTCCACCGTCAGACCGGCGGCCACGAGCGCGGGCAGCAGGGTGGCGCGGCGGCGGCCGTAGCGGTCCCGTTGTTCGCGTTCGTGGCCGTCGTCGGACAGCGCGGCGACCATCGCGGCCTGCACCGGGGTCGGCACCATCATCCCGGCGTGTTTGCGCACCGCCAGCAGCTCGGCCACCACCGCCGCATCGCCGGCGATGAACCCGGCACGGTACCCCGCGAGCGACGAGCTCTTCGACAGCGAATGCACGGCCAGCAGGCCGGTGTGGTCGCCGTCGCAGACCTGCGGGTGCAGCACCGACACCGGGTCGGCGTCCCAGCTCAGCCCCAGATAGCACTCGTCGGACGCGACCAGCACGCCGCGCTCGCGGGCCCACCCGACGACCTTGCGCATGTGGTCGGTGCCGAGCACCCGGCCGGTCGGGTTGCTGGGCGAGTTGAGGTAGATCAGGGCCGGCCGTTGCGGACCAAGCTGGGTCAGCGAATCGGCCGCGCGCCACCTGCGTTCCGGCCAGCCGGGCGCCCACCTCGTAGGTGGGATAGGCCAACTCCGGCACCACGACCAGATCGTCGGCACCGAGCCCCAGCAGTGTGGGCAGCCAGGCGATCAACTCCTTGGTACCGATCACCGGCAGCACGGCATCGGGCGCGAGCCCCGTAACGCCGTACCGTCGCTTCAGTGCGGCGACGGCCGCCTCCCGCAGCGCCGGCGTGCCCGCCGTGGTCGGGTAGCCGGGCGCCGCGCTTGCGGCGGCCAGTGCCTCGCGGATCAGCGGCGCGACGGGATCGACCGGGGTGCCGACCGACAGATCGACGATTCCGTCGGGGTGCGAGCGGGCCAGCGCGGACGCGTCGGCAAGCGTGTCCCACGGGAAAACCGGTAGCGACGCCGACAGACCAGGCCGGCGCTTCACCGATGAGCCGCTCAGGCACGCGGTGGTGTCAGTCAGCTCAAGCGCTTTCACCCTGCGGCGGAAGATCCTTGACCACCTGCGGATCGTTCTCGGTCAATCCGACCTTCGACGCGCCCCCCGGCGACCCCAACTCCTCGAAGAAGTCGGCGTTGATCTGCGTGTACTGCGCCCACTGGTCGGGCACGTCGTCCTCGTAGTAGATGGCCTCGACCGGGCAGACCGGCTCGCACGCACCGCAGTCCACGCACTCGTCGGGGTGGATGTACAGCATGCGTGCGCCCTCGTAGATGCAGTCGACGGGGCACTCTTCGATGCATGCCTTGTCTTTGATGTCGACGCAGGGTTCTGCAATCGTGTACGTCACAGAGGCCTCCTCAAGGTCTCCTCGGTCTCCTCATCGAGTTGGGCTGCTTGGTCTTCGAGGTTGCTGACAGTATCGGATGCTCGGGCCTAGACGGGTGAAGGTTTGTCTCCCCTCGTCAGGCGCTGATCTGATACCTGATACTAGTCGTTGCACACACTAGCCATCCTGGGGGCACCCGCGCTGCTTGGTACGCTCCCGGGCGTGCCCCCGCAGCCCGCGCGCACGGGCTTCTCGTTTCCGATCACGCCCCGCTTCGCCGAGATCGATCAGCAGGGCGTGGTGTTCAACGGGCATTACCTCACCTGGTTCGACGAGTCGTTCACCGGCTTCCTCGACCACGCCGAGATGAGCTACCCGGATGTGATCGCTGCCGGATATGACGTGCAGGTGGTGCGCGCCGAGCTCGACTTCGCGGCGCCGGTGCGATGGCGAGACGAGGTGCGCGTGGCCGTCGCCTGCGAGCAGCTGGGGTCGACGAGTTTCACCCTGGCGTTCACCGTGTTGCGGCGTCGCAAGGGCGAGGATGAAGTGGCGGCCGTGCGCGGCCGCAGCGTCTACGTCGTGGTGTCCACGTCGGATTGGAACAAGCGGCCGATACCTGACCAGCTCCGCGCGGCATTGGCATCGGGGGCATCGTGACCAGCCCGTACCCGACCCTGCTGTCTGCGTTGGACCTCGGCTTCACCACGCTGCCCAACCGCGTGGTGATGGGCTCGATGCACACCGGGCTGGAGGACCGCGGCCGCGACATTCCAAGGCTCGCCGACTATTTCGCCGAGCGTGCCCGCGGTGGCGTCGGGTTGATGATCACCGGCGGCTACGCACCGAACCGCGCCGGCTGGTTGCTTCCGTTTGCCGCGCAGATGCTTTCGCCCGCCGAAGCCGGTCGGCATCGGCTGATCACCGATGCCGTGCACGCCGAGGGCGGCAAGATCCTGCTGCAGGTGCTACACGCCGGACGTTATGCCTACCACCCGTTTTCGGTGAGCGCCTCGTCGATCAAGGCGTCGATCAACCCGTTTCGGCCGCGTGCGGCTGACGAGCCGCGGCGTCGAGAGCACCATCGACGACTTCGCGCGCTGCGCGGCCCTGGCGCGCGAGGCGGGCTACGACGGCGTCGAGATCATGGGTAGCGAGGGCTATCTGCTCAACCAGTTCCTCGCACCACGAACCAACAAGCGCACCGACGCGTGGGGCGGCACTGCGGAGAAGCGGCGGCGGATGCCGGTGGAGGTGGTGCGTCGCACCCGGCGAGCCGTCGGCCGTGACTTCATCATCTGCTACCGGATGTCGATGGCCGACTTCGTCGAGGACGGTCAGTCGTGGGACGAGATCGTCGCTCTGGCACAGGAAGTCGAGGATGCGGGCGCGACGATCATCAACACGGGCATCGGCTGGCACGAGGCGCGAGTGCCCACGATCGTCACCTCGGTGCCCAACAGCGCGTTCGTCGACATCAGCAACGCCGTGGCGCAGCACGTCGACATTCCGGTGGTCGCGTCCAACCGGATCAACATGCCGCAAGCGGCAGAGCAGATCCTGGCCGAGACGCAGGTGCAACTGATTTCGATGGCGCGGCCGTTACTGGCCGATCCCGACTGGGTGGTCAAGGCCGCCGAGGATCGGGCCGACGAGATCAACACCTGCATCTCGTGTAATCAGGCGTGCCTGGACCACGCATTCGTGCACAAGACGGTGACGTGCCTGCTGAATCCGCGGGCCGGTCGGGAAACCGAGCTGGTTTTGGGCCCGACGCGGCGTGCGAGGCGGATTGCGGTGGTGGGCGCCGGCCCGGCGGGGTTGTCCGCGGCGGTGACGGCCGCCCAGCGCGGGCACCACGTCACGCTGTTCGAGGCGGGCCCGGTGATCGGGGGCCAGTTCGACTTGGCGCGAAGGATTCCCGGCAAGGAGGAATTCGCCGAGACCATCCGCTATTACACGCGGATGTTGGACAAGCACGGCGTCGACGTGCGGCTGAACACTCGTGCTGGAATCGACGAACTCGCCGGGTTCGACGACGTGGTGCTGGCGACCGGTGTGGCGCCCCGGATGCCGGACATCCCGGGGATCGATCACCCCATGGTGCTGTCGTACGTCGAGGCGATCATGGGTACGCCGGTCGGCAACTCGGTGGCGGTGGTCGGGGCCGGCGGCATAGGCTTCGACGTCAGCGAGTTCCTCGTCACCGACTCGTCGCCGACGCTGAATCTCAAGGAGTGGAAGGCGGAATGGGGTGCGGCCGACCCGCTAGAGGTCCGCGGCGCGTTGACGACGCCGCTGCCGGCGCCGCCCGCGCGGGAGGTGTACCTGCTGCAGCGCAGTAAGGGGCCGCAGGGTCGCCGGCTGGGCAGGACGTCGGGTTGGGTGCACCGCGCGTCGTTGATAGGACCGTGCGAGCGGTGCACTACAGTATCAGGTTATGCAGACAGCGATCTACACCCGCATCTCCCAGGACCAGACCGGCGAAGCCCTCGGTGTCACACGACAACTCGAAGACTGCACTCGCACTAGCGCACCGGCTCGGCTGGACGTCGTCGCAGCGCACTACGACGACAACGACCTGTCCGCGTTCAACGGCCAGGAACGGCCCGGTTTCGAGGCCATGCTCGACGCGATGAAGGCCGGCGAGTTCGGCGCGCTGATCTGCTGGCACGTCGACCGGCTGTACCGCTCGATGAAGGATCTGGAGCGGCTGATCGACATCGCCGACGCCGGCAGCGTCCAGATACGCACCGTCAACTCCGGCGACCTGGACCTGTCCACCAGCGCCGGGCCGGATGATGGCCCGAATCCTCGGCTCGGTGGCGCGGCAAGAGTCCGAGCACAAGGGTGAGCGGCACCGCCGCGCCAACGCGCAGCACGCCGCCGACGGCAGATGGGTCGCCGCCGGTCACCGCACATTCGGCTACACCCGGCACGGCGAACCGCTGGAACCCGAAGCCACCGCGGTGCGTAAAGCCGTCGCCGACGTGCTAACCGGGGTGTCACTGCTGTCGATCTGCCGGGACTGGAACGAGCAAGGCTTGACCACCAGCCGCGGCGTCGCGTGGACCGGCCCCAAGCTGCGCGCCATGCTGGCCCGCCCGGTGTACGCCGCACTACGTGTGCATCGCGGCAAGGTGGTCGGCCCCGGCGACTGGGAACCGCTGATAGACACCGACACCCACAAGGGTCTGGTCGCGTTCCTGTCCGATCGGGTCGCGCACCCCGGCGGTGGCGTTCGAGCGCCGCCACCTCGGCTCCGGGGTGTACCGCTGCGGCCGCTGCGGCGGCACCCTGTACGCCGCCTACCCGCACGGCAGAAACGGCAAGATGCAGTACGTCTGCAAACCGGCGCGGCACCTGTCGCGGCTCGCCGCACCGCTGGACGAATACATCGAGGCGATCGTGCTGGAGTACCTGCGGCGCAGCGACATTCACGAACTTCTCGCTGATCGGCGATGACCGTCCCGACATCGGTTCGATGCACACCAAGCGCACCGCGCTACAGGCACGGCTAGACGAGCTCGGCCGCCATGTTCCGCGATCCGGCGCAGCTCGACGGCGTCGGCAACGTGCGCCGCGGCTCAACGCGATCCTGCGCACACAGATCGCCGGCATCGACACCGTGCTCGCCGAGGCGGCACGGGTCAGTCCGGCGGCGGCGCTGCTCGCAGGCGGTGGCAAACTCGAAAAACGCTGGGCCGGCAGCAAGTGTCGACATCCGCGGCAAAATCGTGGACGAACTTTTGACCGTGACCGTGATGCCAGGCCGCAAAGGTCCGCAACAGTTCGACTACGACCTCATCGAGATCGCTTGGAAGACGGCATGAGTCGCCGGTCGCGGCGTGTGCGCGCCGCCCACGGGCTCGTCATCGACTACGTCGACGGCATCGTGCGCCTCGAATGCCCGAGCAGCCATGTCGTCGGGTATCTGTGGCAGCCCGACAACGACGACATAGGGACTTTCCGGCTCGACTCCCGGCGCCGCAACGCGATCCTGGTGACCGCAGGCGAGACGCTGCTGTTCACCTGTACCGCGTGCGGTCGCGACGGCAAGAAGCTCGATCTGCGGCTGTCACAGCCCCGCGCCGAGGAGATTGTCGACCGGGCGCATCGGGATCGGACGCGCGAGGTTCACGTGCATGTGCTTGGCGGCTAAGCCCTGCTA
The DNA here is from genome assembly GCA_963834955.1 of uncultured Actinomycetota bacterium. GTDB lineage: Bacteria > Actinomycetota > Actinomycetes > Mycobacteriales > Mycobacteriaceae > Mycobacterium. The sequence continues at coordinate 200,989 of CAWIDX010000029.1, read as the reverse complement.
AGGTTCTCTGCAATAGCGCATCTCCATCTACGCCGGTGAACCTGGGAAGCCGATTAGCAGCCAGGAGTTAGGCCGCACCTCGTCGGGGCGGCGAAACTCCGCATTGCTGATGGAGCTTCCTGGTGTCAACCCCACGCGCCGCACGTGCGCGCCTCGCCGCCAATAAGCGGCACTATCCCGACCGTGACCACTCCGAGGACAAGCGCGACCTGGCCGCCGCGAACATCGAGCAGTACGTCCGCAAGACCATCGAGGCCGCTCCGCCATTGTCGGACGAGCAGAAGCAGCGCATCGCTGCCCTGCTGCGGGCCGGCACCTGATGCCCGGCGATCGGGTGGAGCCGCCTGAGAGAAGGGGCGGCCGGACCACCCCTGACCCGGCCCACACCCACCTCACAACCAACCGTCTCGGCACCACCCTCAACGGTCGTCTTCATGGTAGGGGACCGGCCAAGGTTGGCGGTGCCCGATATGCAGACGCATGGCGGGACGGCTTCCGCCGCGGTGCTGTAGACGCCCTGCGGGTCGCAGCGCGGGAGATCGATGACCCCGACGTGTGGTCGGTGCTCGATCAGTTGGCTGCAGGTATTACCGCGGCGCCACCGATCGCGCGGGCATCGTGACCGCGGCGGGCCGTCCGCTGCACAGGAGGACCCTCGAGTGCCTGGCCGCGTGCGATGCGGTCGGGCTGCGCTTCTGGTCGGGTCATCCGGCGGAGTGGTCATGTCTGGGCGGTTGATGACCACCAGCGTGCGCATGTCGTCCGTGTCCGCTACAAGGCCGGCACCGCTCAGCATGTGTGTCGTGCTGAGTTCTTCGTTGATGAAGAGCTGTGCACCGGCGACGAGGAGGAGGTGCTCTCTTCCCTAACTGCTTAACCCAAGAGGGCCGCTCCCTGGACATCGGGAGCGGCCCTCTTAGTACATCAACTACTAACAGGAAGTTTAACCGTGACAACGAAAATACACGCCGTCTCGCCGGACGAACCGGACGAGAACGAACCGATCGACCCGTTCGATGTTGATCGACTGCGGTCCGCGTCGCTGGAGAGCATCGGGGTCGAAAAGGTCACGCTCACGATTCCGGTCCGGCGGCCGGCCGCAACGAGTTCTTCCGTGTCCATCCCGGCCGTGACATGACGGTGGACTGGTTCGTGCTGGAACGTGACGACGAGCTGGACCGCGAGATCTATTGGGTGACCGAAGACTTTCGCGGCGATCTGCTCGACGAGCTCAAGCCGGTGCGCATCTTTACCTGTATCAACAAGCGCGGCACAGAATTTCTATGGCCCGCCCGGTTACCGGGGGCCGATAATCGCCTGGGCCGCCGTTGGCACGAATCCGCGCTGGAGATCGCCGAGCAAGCGAAAAGTCTGTGGGTCAAGATGCAGGGCAAGCGTGATCTCGGAGCCTACGAGATGTACCGGGCCAGAGGCGATTTAGGCGATCCGGCATTGTCGGACAAGACGCTTGGCGAGAGGCTTCGGCTGGCGTTCAAGGGTGATCTGCTGATCAACTCGCTCGACCATCCGGTGTTGCGGGAGCTGGCCGGCGAGATCTGAGGTGTTCGGCCTTCCGTTCACCGAGATCTGGGCCCTCGACTTCGAGTTCATCGCGAAGTCGGGGGCCCGTCCCTCGCCGGTGTGCCTGGTCGCGCAACGAGCTGATCTCCGGTCGGTCCATCCGGCTATGGCAGAGACGAGCTCGGGCCCGAACCGCCGTTCCGGGTCGATCCGGACGTGCTGTTCGTCGCGTTCTACGCCCCCGCCGAACTGTCGTGCTTCCTGGCGCTGGGCTGGCCGCTTCCGACGCGAATCCTCGACCTGTTCGTAGAGTTTCGGGCGAAGACCAACGGGCTTCCCCTGCCGGTTGGCCGCGGGTTGCTCGGCGCGCTCAGCTATCACGGCATCCCGGGCATTACCTCCGACGAGAAGCGCGAACATGCGCGATCTGGTCATGCGCGGCGGGCCGTGGTCGCGAGTCCGAACGTCGCGACATCCTCGACTATTGCGCCACCGACGTCGACTGCCTGGGCCCGCTTCTGGAGCGGATGCTGCCCGGCATCCGGCGCACCAACCAGAGCTTCGGTCAAGCACTGTTGCGCGGCCGCTATACCGCCGCGGTGGCCCGGATGGAACACACCGGCATACCGATCGACGTCGCCCGTGCTCGAGATGCTGCGGGCCGGCTGGGGCGACATCAAGCGGGGCCTCATCGCCGACGTCGACAAAGATTACGGCGTGTTCGAGGGCACCACGTTTAAGGCCGGCCTGTTCGCGGCGTGGCTCGACGCGGAGGGGATCGCCTGGCCGCGCACCACCACCGGCCGGCTGCAGCTCGATCAGGACACCTTCAAAGACATGGCCAAGACGTACCCGAAGCTGGAGCCGCTCAAGGAACTTCGGCACGCACTGAGCGAGATGCGGCTGGAGGAGCTCGCGGTGGGCCCCGATGGCCGCAACCGCACCATGCTGTCGCCGTTCGGCGCGCGCACCGGCCGGAACACGCCGTCCAACACGAAGTTCATCTTCGGGCCCGCGGTCTGGTTGCGGGGCCTGATCAAGCCGGGGCCCGGGCGGGCCGTGGCATACGTCGACTGGAGCTCGCCAGGAGGTGGCGATCGCGGCGGCGCTGTCCGGGGATACGGGTCTGCGCGACGCGGTCGAATCCGGTGACCCGTACCTCGCGTTCGCCAAGCGATCCGGGCTGGCCCCACCGGACGCCACCAAGCAAAGCCACGGCGCCATCCGTGATGTCTGCAAGACCGTCGTGCTCGGCACCAACTACGGCATGGGCCCGCAAGCCCTCGCCTGCCGGACCGGCCTGAGCCGGATCGACGCCCAGGACGTGCTGCGCAAGCTGGCGGCCACGTTCCCGACGTTCTGGGAATGGGCCGAGCACGTGATCGACGTGGGCATCCTGACCGGACGCTTGTCGACGGTGTTCGGCTGGCCGATCCACGTCACCGACAACGCCCGCCCCACCGCGCTGCGCAACTATCCCGATGCAGGCGAACGGCGCCGAGATGCTGCGGCTTGCGTGCTGCCTGGCCACCGAGCAGGGGATCGCCGTGTGCGCACCGGTCCATGACGCCCTGCTCATCGAGGGCGACATCGCCGAGCTCGACGACGTGATCGCCGCTACCCGGGCCGCGATGGCCAAAGCGTCGCGTGACGTCCTAGACGGCCTGGAGATCGGCACCGATGTGTCCGTGGTCAGCTACCCGGACCGGTACATGGACCCGCGCGGGCAAGTCATGTGGGAGCGGGTAATTGAGCGTCTACAGGGTGCGCAGGGTTCGTAGGGTACGCAGGATACTTAGGGTTCGTAGGGTACGCAGGGTATCTAGGGTTCGGCCTACACCTTTATCGAATCCCACCCCACCAGGCCCTTTAATCCTATTGGGTAAGTCAAGGTAAAAGTCAAGAGCCATATCTAAATACGTTGGGAGACAATAAATATGGCTAGGCTAATGATCGGTGGTTTTGTTCTGGTGACTAACCGCGAGCTGTGCCGAGTGTGCATCACTCGCCTGGCGACCATCGGTGGTTTATGCGACGTCTGCCGGCCGCCGTGGCACACCGACGCACCAACCTGGCACACCACCACGAAAGGCAACACCCCATGACCGACGCAGAGATCTACAACAGCCGTGGTCGTCAAGCCGCGCGGCTCGTCGACCGCGATCAAAGCCGACGACCAGCCCAGCCTGTACGCCGCTCATCGCCCAGAACGCGACCGCACGGCTGCCCCAGCTCGACAGGTCGTCCTCGCCCTGGCCCACCGGCTGACGCAGGTCGCCGACGACGACGCACCGACTGCCAGCCGATGCTCGACCTGTGGGCGATGGACGCCTGGGGCCATGATGGACCGGGAAGTAGGCGACCAGCCTTGACCGCTGCCGTTAGACTGGCCTCAACGAGTGTCGCCAGCGCGGCGGCCTGAGCCATCCCAGCGGGAGCCCCGCCAGCCGGCCCGCGAACCACTCCGGCAGGCGCCGCCAGCCAGCGGCGGCCCGCGCCCACCGGCCAACCCCGATCAGCCATCACCCGGAGGTGAATCCGTGCAACACAAAACACTGCCGCTGTCCGGTGTGAAAACCACCGACCTCGCCGAGAGCGAATTCGAGCGCTGAGCGTCCTGCTACGGCAACATCGACGCCCACGGTGAGATCGTCAAACCGAGCGCGTTCGCCAAATCCGTTGCCAGCGGCCGCACCGTGCCGCTGCTGTGGATGCACCGCTCCCAGAACCCGCGGTCGTTCGTCGGCGAGGTCATCGAAGCATCCGAGACCGTCGAGGTTTGAAGATCCGCGGCCAGTTCGACCTGGACACCGAGCACAGCGCAGCCGCCTACCGGCAAGTCAAAGCGCGCCGAGCCGAATCACTGTCCATCGGGTATCAGATCCTCGACGCGACGAAGAACAGCAAGAGTGTCACCGAACTGCTCTACCTCTACCTGATCGAGGTGTCGGTGGTGGCGCGCGGCGCCAACTACCGCGCACTGATCACCGCCGCCAAATCCGCCGGCCGCCGCGAACAGCTGCGGGAGAAGGTCGCCCGCGCCCAAATCTAAACTAAAGCAGAAACCATGACCACCGATCAACCCAACCGTTTCGCCGTCTAACGCTACGAACACCTACGCATGGTCCGCCAGGTCGTCGAACTCGCAAAGGAACTCTACCGCGAACTGTCCGACTACTAAACGCAACTGGTCTAAACACATCTCAAAGCCGCCGAGACCGCTGACCAAGAGCATGGAGGCGGCCGCCAAGACAGGCGCATCATGTACCAGCTACGCCATAGCGGCCACCGCAGTACCGCTCTGCCCCTACAGCCTGCCCTGCGACTGCCGCCAGGCGCCCAAGACCTACACCTCGCATGTACCGGTGCACACGCCAAAACGCAGGCCTACCTATCATCACCAAGATGCGTAAACCAACTGCACCAAGCACTAGCCTCCGGCGTGCAGACCACCAGCGTGGTCCTGCTGCCCTACGTCGTCCCAACCTGCCTGCCAGTCACATCGCTGCTGTACATCCTGCCTACCCGCATCGTCTACCCGTCCTACTCGTTCTCTTACGCCAGTCTACCCGCTCCCTGCCGCAAGCCCGTCGCCAGCGCTTTACTAAACCAACTAGCACCGTATCCGTTGTGGCTGTACAGAACCGCTTCGCGTTTTGCGCACTTCACTGAACAGATCTACCACTACCTGTTGAGCTACAACACCAACCTCCAGCGTTCGTCGTCTACTAAATGCTCTACGGTCTGCGTATCTGCCTCTAGCAGGAAGTCTTCAACGCTACTTAACCGCGAACACTTCACCTGCATCCTCAACACCAGCGTAATCATGGTGCAGGCGTTCCGCTACCTACATCCTCCACAAGCATCCTGTCTTGCTCACAACGCTGGCCAACGCCTCGTACAGCCCAGCCGCTATCGCCATGAGGCCAGCCTACTGCAGACCCTGCTGCTGCTCCTCGTCACCTCCGTGCCACCTACCTCAAGGACTCCCGATCAATGCGGTCACCCTCCACCTGTGGGGTGTGCCGGTGGTATTGGTTGTCGCCACTGCCCTGCCCGTCAAGACCGCGGTCATCATCGGCGAAGGCAGCGTGACCGTCGACCACGACAGCCGCATCCACACCGCATGGTCCGACAGCGTCGGCGACGACTTCACAAAAAACTATCTGCGGGCGAGAATCGAAGGCCGTTTCGGTGTCTCGGTGAACCAGCCCGGCGCGATCGTGAAGGTCGGCACCGCCGCATAAGACGTGGCCGCGCGCGGCGGCGAAGGGACTCGCTGGCCCTCCAGGTGCGCCGGGCGCGGCCACCCCGACCGGCCCGCGTCCGTTCCACCGCGGGCAAGGGGAAGCGGCGGCCGCAGCCGGGAGTCCACGGCGGCATCACCGGCGCCCGCCGCGACCGTGTCACGCTGTCCGGACAATCGCATGGATAAGTGCAGGTCAACGGCATGAAAGTCGATCAAGTTCGATCGAACGCGATCGCGGCGAGACAGAATCAATCGTTGGTTAGATATATTCAACCAACACGGAATCACGTTGCAACGCAAGGGGATCAGGGGGCTCGGATCGCAGGTCGACCCCCTGCAAGCCTGCCGCGGTAGGAGATCTTCGCGCCAACAGGACTCCGAAGACAATTTTTCGGTGATGATCAGCCAAGATGGGATCATGGCCTCTATGAACGATCACGGCCAGCTCAGCGTACTCGAAAGGCTGCCGCTGCGAGGTTTGCAAGGCCGAGCAGTCGGTTTACATGAAGCAGCACCGGGCCAAGAAGCGCGCCAGGCAGCTCGGTGCGCCGACTGTGGTGCCTTTGACACCCGGCGCGGCGCCGGATCGGGTTCCCGGCCCGGTCGAGCAGGGCGTTTTGCACGAAATTGCGTCGATTCCCGGCGCTGACCGGGTGCTGGCCGCGTTGGCGCAGTCGTCCGCGCAGATTTGTGACAATCCGCTCGCGCCAGCGCAGCATGCGAGCAATGCGAGGGAGTTGCGGACGACGATGCGGGAGTTGCGCAAGCTGGCCGGTCTCCACGCGGGCGGTGGGTCGTTGGCGAGTGCGAGGGCGATGAGTCGCCGCCAAGTGTAGCGGCGACGCCACGGCGTCGGGCGCGGCAAGGCTAGGAATTCACGCTCCGTTGTTGAGTAATTTCCTCCCGCGACAGGGGGAAGCGATGCAGACCAGTGATGATCGCTTTCTCTGTGTGCGCCCGGCGGGGATTCTCCCCCGACCACGCCGGGCGGGTTGGGGATTGCGGCGCGGGAGGTGTCGCCCGCTGCCGCGCCCCTGGTGGCCGGGTTCGCGGTGACACAGCGCGGTGGCGCGGCCCGGCCACACCCCTATTTGGTGCGCGCCCCAGCGCGCACCACCCGTTCTGGGCGGCAGCGGCACCGTCACCCACCCGGATCACCTACGCCGGGTGTCCTGATCGCTTACAGCGCCGCGCGGAGACGCTTACGGGGTGCGGTGGGCTGCCACACGGCAGCGCACCGAGCAATATTAGCGTCGCGTCGCTTGGCGTGGAACACCTCGCCGCACTGCGCGCAGCGGAAGGCGTTGGCGTCCGCTGCGCGGCCGTTGTGGCGCTGCCGCTGCCGGTCGACTTCGCGCTTGCACTTGGGGTGGTAGCGCAGCCGGTAAGCCATGGGCCGGACATCCGTGGGATGGATCGGTGCGCGGCAGTATTCACAGACAATGTTGGTTGCCACCTTGTCAATGTAACAGATACTGTTCGCGAACATCTACCGTTACATGGTCAGGCGGGACGGGGTCAGATGTTCCCGAGCTTGTCGCTGTGCCTCGGGCAGTAGTGGATGATGGCCGACTGCTGGAACAAGGCGGCGAAATACCCGGCGTGCTCGCGACGGTCATCGAGTGCGGCGACGATGAAGTCGCCGGCGCCGAGAGCACCGCCGTCGAGCTTGTCGCACACCGTGTGGGCGGTGTTGACCCGCAGCCGGGCCGGGACATCGGGGTATCCGGTCCAGTTCCCGTCCAGATCGGAGGTCACCCGGTCTGTCGCCTCGATGAACTCGCCGTCGCCGGCGGTGAGCGCCTCGGCCACAGGTGTCCCGGCCACAGTGGTCCGAGCGGCCCCGAGGCCGACTGCCCGGCCGCCAGCACGGCGGCGGCGGCTGCGGCGACGATCAGACGTTTCATGGCTGCTCCTTGGGTGTTATCCGGTGACGCTAGTGGAGCCGGCCGACATGGTCGCCGCAGTCACCGCCGGCCCTGCGCGTTCTCGTAGGCGAGGATCTGCTCGCGGGTGGCGCCGGGCCCGAGCTGGCAGGCGCAGCGGGACTCGTCGCCGTCGGCGTTGGCGTGGGCGCAGAACAAGCGGTCGTTTTTTTTTTTCCGCTCATTGCAGCGCGTCCAGCGCGTCAGCCGCATCGAGCAGCGCCGCAGCCAACCGGCGGGCGTCACTGGCGGTCAGCTCCTTGTCGGTGTCATAGAGGGACACCGACCGTGTGATCTCGCCGCGGGCGGTCTGCCAGCCGTCCACCGCCACCCCCACCCTGTCGGTGTCGTGAAGCGAGAGAGCAGCGCACGGATCATGTCGCCGTCGATGTCGGTGAGGTCGGACCAGTGGCCGTCGGTGGTGGCGCCGGCCGGGATCGGGAGGTCGGGTCGTGGTGGGCATGATTCTCCTCGAATTGTTGGTTGCACCGATGGCCGTGTCCTAAAAGCCAAGAAGGTGCAGCAACTCTCGGGCGTGAACTACGAGCGCATCGATGACGACGGGCTGCATATCAGCTTCGGGCAGGATCGCAAGTCTCGGCGCGTGCTGGCCGTCGACAACGTGATCATCTGCGCCGGCCAAGACCCGGTTCGCGATCTGGAGGAAGCGTTACGGCGCAGAGGTATTGACCCGCACATCATCGGCGGGGCGGCGTTGGCGGTCGAACTCGACGCCGAGCGCGCGATCAAGCAGGGCACGGAGCTGGCCGCTCGGCTGTAGCTCACCTTTGTCCGCGAGCGTGCGATGTCTGCTGCGCGACACGCCGTGCTGGAACGGCAAGTCTGCACGCTCAAGTGGGCGCGAGCGTGCGCTCCTGTCGGCAGTTCACCGGCGTGTCGGCCGACAGACACGCACGCTCGCGCAAGGGGGGTTACGCGGCCAGGGGTGCGTAGGTGGTGGTGCGCTGGCGGGCTGGGCGGCCGATGCCGGCCGCGATCTCGACGAGTTCGGCCACGGTCTTGGCCGACCCGTACTCGCTGCCGGCCATCCTGGAGATGGTCTCCTCCATCAGCGTGCCACCAAGGTCGTTCGCGCCGCCGTTGAGCATCACCCGGGTGCGCTCGACGCCCAGCTTCACCCAACTCGTCTGGATGTGAGAAATCCTGCCGTGCAACATGATTCGCCCCAGGGCATGCACAGCGCGATTGTCCCGGTGCGTCGGGCCCGGCCGTGCGGCGCCGGCCAGATACAGCGGCGAGCTCTGGTGCACGAACGGCAGCGGGACGAACTCGGTGAAACCACCTGTGCGGTCCTGGATGTCGCGCAGGATTCGCAGGTGACCCACCCAGTGCTTGGGCGCGTCGACGTGCCCGTACATCATCGTGGAACTGGACCGCAACCCCACCTCATGCGCGGTGGTGACCACTTCGATCCACGCCGACGTCGGCAGCTTGCCTTTGGTGAGGACCCAGCGAACCTCGTCGTCGAGGATCTCCGCCGCGGTACCGGGGATGGTGTCGAGGCCGGCCTCGCGTAAACCGATCAGCCAGTCGCGAATGCTCTCACCGCTTTTCGCCGCGCCGTTGACAACCTCCATCGGGCTGAACGCGTGCACGTGCATGGACGGCACCCGCTTCTTGACGGCCCGCACGAGATCGGCGTAACCCGTGACCGGCAACTCGGGATCGATCCCGCCCTGCATGCACACCTCGGTGGCGCCTTCGACGTAGGCCTCCCACGCACGCTGGCCGACCTCCTCGTAGGACAGCGTGTAGGCGTCGGCGTCGCCCTTGCGCTGCGCGAACGCGCAGAACCGGCAGCCGGTGTAGCAGATGTTGGTGAAGTTGATGTTGCGGTTGACCACGTAGGTGACGTGGTCGCCGACCACCTCGCGACGCAACGAATCAGCCAGCGCCGCAACAGCATCCAGTGCCGGACCGTCCGCGGTCGCCAACGCCAGGTACTCGGCGTCGGTGCAGCCGGCGGGATCACGCTCGGCGCGGCGCAGTGCCGCGAGCACGTCGGCGTCGATGCGCTCCGGTGACCGTGCGGCCAGCTCATGTACTTTCTCCCGTACCGACTCCCAGTCGCCGAACGCGCTGCCGAGGTCGCTGCGCGTCTCGGTCAACCGCCCGTCGGTGTCGATCGCCGCGTTCAGATCGACCCGGCCGGTGGACTCCCAGGCGTCGTCGGGCTCCTGCCATGGGAGTCCGACGGGTGTGACGTCGCGGGCCAACCCCGTCCCCGGATCGGCCAGCGCGGCCACGTGCCCCCGCACCCGCGGGTCGATCCACGCGTCACCGGCCAGTACATACGGCGGTTGCGCGGTGAGTCGCTGTACGAGGTCGTAGCCGCCCTCGGCCGTCACCGCGGCCAGTTCTTCCAAAGCGGGCCAGGGCCGTTCCGGGTTGACGTGATCGGGGGTAAGCGGTGACACGCCGCCCCAGTCGTCGACGCCGGCTCCGATCAGCGCCAGGCATTCGCTGCGCGCTACCAGGTTCGGCGGCGCCTGGATGCGCATCTTCGGACCCAGCACCAACCGTGCCACGGCGACGGTGGCGACGAAGTCGTCGATGTCGGCATCGGGCGTGGCTTGCATCGCGGTCGCCGGCTTGGCGCGGAAGTTCTGCACGATCACTTCCTGGACGTGCCCGAACTCCTTGTGCACCTTACGAATCGCATGCAGCGTCTCGGCGCGTTCGGTGAGCGTCTCACCGATACCCACCAGCAGGCCAGTAGTGAACGGAATGGACAGCCGCCCGGCGTCGGTGAGCGTGCGCAACCTCACCTCGGGGTCCTTGTCGGGACTGCCGTAGTGGGCGAGGCCCTTGGTTTCGTACAGCCGGCGCGACGTGGTCTCCAGCATCATGCCCATCGACGGGGCGACGGGCTTGAGCCGCGACAGCTCGGACCAGCTCATCACCCCGGGGTTGAGGTGTGGCAGCAGCCCGGTTTCCTCCAGCACGCGGATGGCCATGGCCCGCACATAGTCGAGCGTGGCGTTGTAGCCGCGTTCCTCTAGCCACTGCCGGGCCTCGGGCCAGCGCGTCTCGGGCCGATCACCGAGGGTGAAAAGCGCCTCCTTGCAGCCCAACTCGGCGCCGCGGCGGGCCACGTCGAGAATCTCGTCGGGCTCCATGTACATGCCGATGCCTTGGGCGCGCAGTTTGCCGGGCACCGTGACGAAGGTGCAGTAGTGGCACTGGTCCCGGCACAGGTGCGTGACGGGAATGAAGACCTTGCGCGAGTAGCTGATGGGCAACCGGCCGGTCGCGCCGCGTCGGCCCGACGACTGAAGCCCCGCGTCTCGGACCCGCGCCGCGCTGGCGCACAGATCGGCCAGATCGGCACCGCGGGCGGTCATCGCGATCGCGGCCTCGTCGACGTTGAGCGCCACCCCGTCGCGGGCGCGGCGCAGGACCCGCCGCAGCGCTGAACTGTTCGGCTTGGGTGGCACCGTCGGCGTCGGCAGCACGGTCCGATCGTCGCCAGGGGTCAGGCGCACGTCGGTGTAACTCCGACTGGTTCGAAAATCATCCGCGTGTCCCACAATGTGGGCCACTGGGCGCCTGCCATGCGTGCCAGAGTAGACCCAGCCAAAGGCGCTCGCGCGCGCCGCCTCAGCGCCTCAAGACACGCGGCGGGTGGTCCCATTCCACCTATCACTGGTATATGTTCATGTCATCAAGAATCGCAGGGGAGGAAGGTTTGCTATGAAGTCTGCAGTCCAATCAGTCCTGACAGCGGGGGTCGCGGTAGTCGGCGCCAGCGCGATCGCCATTGCACCATCTGTGCAGCCCCCTCCCGGCACCCGTACCAACGGTCCAGCTGGCGGCGGACAGTCCAACCGCTGGCGCTAGAGCCACAACCGCCTCTCCTCACTGTCCTGCTCAACTCACCGCTGGCGCTGCTCGGGCCCGCAGCAACACTAGGAACGCTGCCCCCTCCGCCGGCTCCGACTCAGTTTGCAATCGCGCCGAACCTCGCCGACACGATCGACAGCATCTACATCGCCGTCGAGCCTTGGGTGCAGTATGGGTTCGAGGTCGCCACAGCGGTGGTGCGATGGGTTCCCTATGTCGGCTGGTTCGCCGGTCTCATCATGGACGGCTACTTCTTCGGCGAAAGCTTGGTCCCCAGCGGCGTCTTCAACTTCACCGATTGGCTTCGCGGCGACGGCGGCGTCGTCGAGAACCTGGTCGACTTCGGTGTCGACGTCGGCCTGGCATTCGTGTGGCTGGGAATCGACGAGTTGAATACTTTCATCCCGCTGCCGCCGTTTTGCCGCTACCGCCGAGGCCGCCGGTGCAAGGTCCGTTCCTCGCCCTCGAGCAGGCCGAGGTCGAGCAGACCGTCGCTCCGGCAGATGGGGAATCGGAGCCTGCAACACCGGCCCGCTGCAGCAGCTTCTCGACCGCGTCTTCACGCCGGTTGATGCGGCGACCTCGGTTCTCACCCGGACGGTGGATGTCGTGACGGGCGCGGTGACCGGCACGGACGTGGAGCCTGATGCCAGCATTCCCGGCAGCGATGTCATTGACGACGTCGTCCCGACCCTCACCCCCAAGCGTGACCTTCCCGGCCTCCGCCGCAACAAGGACGTCGTCAAGGCGACGACCGCTGCGCCCCGAACGGTCGTCGACGGCGTCGACCAGGCGCGGGGCGAGATCCGCGGTGGCGTCACCAAGGCGGTTAAGGACGTCTCGCAGGCAGCCCGCAGCGACAAGCGTGGCGCCCTTCGCCAAGCGGTCGCCGACGCTCGGTCCGCGGTCGCAGACGGCGTCACCAAGGGCGTCAAGAAGGCCGCAGAAGGCAAGTGACGACGTACGCACGGCGGCCAAAGCGCCGAAAGCCAACAGCGAAAACTAAGGCGCACCGGCAAAAAGTCGTCGCCGCCACAGCACCATCACGGGCGGCGCCAGCCCGAGCACGAGCAGCGGCAGCGGACTCAACTCGTTGACCCCGCGTCCGCCGAAGACCACGTCGGAGCCGGGACCGCCGAACGCCAGGACGGCGACGGTCAACAGCCACGTCCACAACGACAGCGCGGCGAGCCGCGTCGACGCCGTCCACTGCAGGCCGACCCACACCAGTGCCGCGTTGACGAGCCCGCCGGCGAGCGCGCTCACCGGAAAGGGAATGCCGCCCAGGCGGGTCTGCACAAGAAGCGCGGCGATGACCGCCGAGATCACGCCGTCGACGGCGAGCAGAACGAAGATGACGCCGCGAAACACCGATCGACCGGAGTGGTCGATGTCGGAAGAGACCTCTGTCAGGTCGGAATGCTGTCGAGGAGCGCTTGTAGCGACCCGACCACCCACTGGAAGTTGTCGGCCCGGTTTTGCCACGTCTGGATGTTCGGGGGTAGATCGGGGTCGGGATTCGGGTTCACGGCAGTCCCTCCTTTTGCCCAGTGCATGGAGCCTAGCCCAAAGAGCCGTTGACTACCCAAGGTTCAGGCCGGCAAGTAGGTCGGTTTCCCAGCCGCGGCGGTCCCTCGGTCCAGCGGTGCCGGCGGCCAGCACGTAGTGCTCTTCGTCGAGGATCGGCAGCGCGATGTTGTTGGACAGCGCACACGACCGGCGATTCGGTGCCACGGTGACCTGCGTGGCGTGCGCCTCGACGGCGGCCGTCTTCGCGGGCATGTGGCCACTGACGTCGATCGCCGCGTCGATCCGGTCGTCGGCGTAGCCGAACGTGAAGTGATCGGGATCGGGTCGACGCCAACTCTGCGGGACATCGGTCAGGGCCGTCACGGCCGCGCGCACGGCGGTTGTCGACATGACGCTCCAGTACACCTTGGGCACGTCCCAGTCGCTTGCCGCGACGGCCGCGGTGGTGACGACGTGCGCGTGGATGTGGTCGGGGTGGCCGTACCCCCCGTTTGGGTCATACGTGACGACAACGTGTGGGCGGAAGTCGTCGACGACCGCAGCCAGTTCCTCGATGGCGGCATCCCCCGCGTCGATGAACCTCGTGTGCCGTCGCGGTGGCGTCCCAGCCATCCCGGAGTCGCGCCAGCGGCCAGGGCCGCCGAGGAAGCGCGGCTCGTCCACACCGAGCGCAGCCAGCGCCTTGGCGAGTTCACTGATCCGGTAGCCACCGAGCTGGTCGGCGTGGTCGACGGCAAGGAGCTGGTATCGGTCCCCGATGACTTCGCCTTCTTCGCCGAGCGTGCAGGTGATGACGCGGACGTCCGCGCCCGCGGCCGCGTAGTGCGCGATCGTGCCGCCGGTGGTGAGGCACTCGTCGTCGGGGTGGGCGTGCACGAAGAGTAGGCGGGGTGTTCGGGGTGTTTGAGGGGCCGACCGACGAGCCGCCGCTCCGGTCATTGCGGTGTCTTCGTCCACTTCCCGGCGTCGCCGACGATGCCCACCGGAACCGCGCCGCTCAAACTCACGTTCTGCACGCTGGGCCCGGCCGCGACGATGGTGGTGTCCTGCAGGATCGGCAACACCGTCGCCAAGTCCCATAGCCGCGGCTCGACCACCTCGATGACCTCACCGATCTGGACATGGCCCTCCAAGGCCGCGTCGATGCGCGGCTGGATGCTGCGGTCACAGATACCGCTGATATTGCTGGGCGCCTGTACCAACGCCCCCGGCGGTGGCGGCGGCGGGCTGGTGGCCGTCGCCGTCGGAGCATCGGTCTGATTGCCGTCCGTCGACGGGGCCTGGGTCGACGCGGGCGACGAAACCGGCGTCGACGGGATCGTCGGGATCGGGGTGGCCTCCATCGCCGAGCAGCCGAACCGCGACGCCAGCGCCGTCGCCAGGTCGCCGCCGGCCTGGCGCCAGCCGACCACCGCGTCGACCCGATTGTTCGTCAACGCATCGCCGTACAGCAGCGGCGGATCGAGCGCCAACACCGACGCGACGATTCCCACGCTGCGCAGTTGATCCGCCGCGGTGTTGGCCACGGCGACGGCGGTGGGGTCGTTCGCCGCCACACCGATCACCAGCGACAGCGGTGCTCCGTTCCTGGTGATGCTTCCCCCGGTGACCGTCGGCGTGGGAGGCGTGCCCGGCGGTGGCGCAGCCGTCGAGGTGGTGACGGCGTCGACCTTGTATCCGGCCTGGGTGAGCAGAGCGAACGCGGCGTCTCTCGTCATTGCCGGTGGCGCCGTCGGCACATATCCCGGGTCGGACGGCGACCGCACCAGCGCCTGCGCCAAGGTCACGGTGTTGTCGCTGCCGGCCCCGACCGCCGCCAGCAGATCGACATCCAACAGACCAAGGATCGCCTTGCGCACCCGCACGTCGGCTAATTTCTGCTGCGACGCCCGCAGCGACACGTGCATCGTCCGCGGCGTGACGATCCGCGCGGTCCGCACGTCAGGAATGGCGCTGAGCTGTGCGAACGTCGCCGCACCGCCGTGCACCTGCGCCACCTGCGTGTCGCCGTTGCGGATCGAATCCGCCAGCGCCGCAGGCGCACCCGCCCGCCGGAACAGGATCGAATCGGGCTGTGCCGGCGGGGCCCAGAAGCGGTCGTTGCGGGCCAGCAGGATCTCGTCGCGCTGCGGGTCGATGCTCTCCACCCGGAACCGCCCACCCGTCACCGGCAGCGCGCGGGCCAGCCCGCTGCTGAACCCGCCCGGCACGTCCTTGACGATGTGGGCGGGCAGCAGGTCGGTGAACAGCTGACGCCAGGCCGGATACGGCGCCGAGAACGTCACCACAGCCGTCTTGGCGCCCTCGATCGACTGCACGCCAGTGATGAGGTCGTACCCCGCCGGATCGACGACGCCGGGCTGGCTCACCATCTGCCGCCAGAGGTACCAGAAGTCGTCGGCGGCGATCGGCGCGTTGTCGGTCCACTGCGCCTCGGGCCGGATCTTGTAGGTCACCGTGAACGGGACTTCGCTGGTCACCTCCGCCGACACCAGAAGCGTCGGATCCATCTCCCAGCGCGACCCGGCCGGTGCCGACGGGTCCGGCACCGGCCGGAATGCGCTCGGCAACACCAGCGCGCTGATCGCGGCGTTCACCGGCGACTGGTCCGACAGCAGGTGCGGATTGAAGCCCGGCCCGATCGAGTCGATGCCCATGATGATCTGCATGGCACGTGGCGGCGCCGGCGCCGCGCTGCCGGTGATGTCGGTGCTTTGCGGGGCAGGCGGGGCGCTGACGGTGCAGCCCGACGCGACGATCGCCAGCACGCCGGCAAGCGCGGCAGTGCGGTGGTGTCGTCGCGCCACGCCCTTCAGGGTATCGGGGGGCGGCTCGTCACCCACGGTTTGCCGCCTTTGCGCGCGCCTTGGTCCGCGCCCGCACGCTGGCGTCGAGTTCCACTTTGCGGACGCGGATGATCTCCGGCGTCACCTCCACACACTCGTCGGGCGCACAGAACTCCATCGCCTTTTCCAGGTCGAGTTCAAGTGGCTTGGCCAGCGTCTCCATCACGTCGGCCGTCGACGATCTGATGTTCGTCAGCTTCTTCTCGCGCGTGATGTTGACGTCCAGGTCCTCGGCACGCGGGTTGATGCCCACGACCATGCCCTCGTAGGTGTCGTCGCCCGGTTCGACGAAGAACGTGCCGCGATCCGACAACTGCAGCAACGCGTACGGCGTCACCTTGCCCGCCCGGTCGGACACCAGCGACCCGGTGTGCCGGTCGCGGATCTCACCCGCCCACGGCCGATACCCGTCGAACACCGCGTGCGCGATGCCCGTACCGCGTGTCTCAGTGAGAAAGTCGGTACGCCAGCCGATCAGCCCGCGGCTGGGCACGGCGAAGTCCATCCGCACCCAGCCCGCCGCGTGGTTGGCCATCTCGGTAATCCGGCCCTTACGCGCGGCCATCAGCTGGGTGACGGTGCCGACGAACTCTTCCGGGCAGTCGACGGTCAGCGCCTCGAACGGCTCGTGAAGCGTGCCGTCGATCTGCCTGGTCACCACCTGCGGCTTGCCGACGGTCAACTCGAACCCTTCGCGGCGCATCTGTTCGACCAGCACCGCCAGAGCCAGCTCGCCTCGACCCTGGACCTCCCAGGCGTCGGGCTGGGTGATGTCGAGCACGCGGATCGACACGTTGCCCACCAGTTCGGCGTCCAGCCGTGCCCGCACCAGCCGCGCGGTCAGCTTGTGCCCCGGCACTCTGCCGGCCAGCGGCGAGGTGTTGGTGCCGATCGTCGCGGAGATCGCGGGTTCGTCGACGGTGATGCGCGGCAATTGGACGGGGTCAACTGGATCTGCCAGGGTGTCGCCGATCATGATGTCGGGCAGCCCGGCCACCGCGACGATGTCGCCGGCGACGGCCTCGTCGGTGGACTTTCGCTCCATGCCCTCGGTGGCCAACAGCTCGGTGATCCGGGCCGTCGACGTCACCGGTTCGCCGTCCACTTCGCGCAGCCACGCCACCGTCTGGCCTTTGCGCAGCCGACCGTTGTAGATGCGCACCAGCGCCAGCCGGCCGAGAAATGCCGACGCGTCGAGGTTGGTCACCAGCGCCTGCAACGGCGCGTCGGGATCGCCGCCGGGTGGCGGCACATGCTCCATCAGCACCTCGAACAGCGGGTCAAGGCTGTCCCCGTCAGGCAACTGACCGTTGTCCGGCTGCGTGGTGCTGGCCACGCCGGCCCGGCCAGACGCGTAGAGCGTCGGCAGCCCCAGCGCGTGCTCGGCGGCCTTTGCCGCCTCGTCGTCGAGGTCGGAGGCGACATCGAGGAGGAGGTCGTGGCTGGCCTCCACCACCTCGGCGATGCGGGCGTCAGGCCGGTCGGTCTTGTTGACGACGAGGATGACCGGCAGGTGTGCGGCCAGGGCCTTGCGCAACACGAACCGGGTCTGCGGCAGCGGACCCTCCGACGCGTCGACCAGCAGCAGCACCCCGTCGACCATCGACAGGCCCCGCTCGACCTCGCCGCCGAAGTCGGCGTGTCCGGGGGTGTCGATCACGTTGATCACGGTGATGCCGCCCGTCGGGCAGGTGGTGGTGCACCGCGGTGTTCTTGGCGAGGATCGTGATGCCCTTTTCGCGCTCGAGGTCCTCGGTGTCCATCACCCGGTCCTGGACTTCGCCGCGTTCGCGCAGCGCGCCGGACTGCCTCAGCATGGCGTCGACGAGCGTCGTCTTGCCGTGGTCGACGTGCGCGACGATGGCGACGTTGCGGAAGTCATTCCCCGGTCGCTTCGCTCCTGCCCTCCGGAACTCTGGCACCCGGTGATTCTGGCAGTGTGAGGTCGCGATCGCGAAAGCGAGCGTCAGGCAGCGACGGCCGCCAAAGCATCACCGCCGATCGTGTCAGCGCCGGGAAGACCCGTCACCAGCCGCGGCGGTGTGGTTGCGAGCCGACCAACTCGCCCTTATCCGCGACGTCGCGGGTGCGGTAGACGATGTAGGGCCGGAACAGGTACCCGATCGGTGCGCTGAACGCGTGCACCAGCCGAGTGAACGGCCACAGCGCGAACAGCAGCAGCCCGATCAGCACGTGCACCTGGTAGTACAGCGGCGCCTCGGCCATCAGGTCCCCGCGCGGCTGCAGCACCCAGATCGAGCGGAACCACACCGACACCGACTCGCGATAGTTGTACGGCTCCCCGAACACGCCCGAACCCAGCGCGGTCGCATACAGGCCCGCCACCAGTGCTGCGACCAGCACCACGTACATCACCTTGTCGTTGACGGTGGTCGCCATGAACACCGGACCGGTGGTGCGCCGTCGAAAGATCAGCAGCGCGATGCCCACCAGCGTCATCACCCCGGCGATCGTCCCGAGGGCCACCGCCTGGACGTGGTAGGTGTGCTCGCTCATACCGACCGCGTGCGTCCACGACTCGGGGATCAGCAAGCCGATGACGTGGCCGGCCACCACCACCAGGATGCCGAAGTGAAACATCGGGCTGGCGATGCGCAGCAGCCGCGACTCGTAGAGCTGCGACGAGCGCGTGGTCCAGCCGAACTTGTCGTACCGGTAGCGCCACCAGGTGCCGATGGCGACGATCGCCAGCGTCACATACGGCACGACGTCCCAGAAGATTTCGCCCAGCATCTCAGTTACCTCTCGATGCGCGTCGCGGCGGCACGGTCAACGTAAACGGCTGCAGCCCAACCGCTTCTGCCGGTGGTCCGGCCTGCGCCAGCCGCTGTGCCCGCCGCACCTCGGCATCGGTGGCGGCCGGCAGTGTCATCAGCACGGCGGCGACGGCGTCCGCGTAGAGCGAGCCTGACTCGCGCAGCGCGTCGTGTAGCACGTCGATGGGCACCCGGTGCTCGACGAGCAGCCTGCGTCCCGCGTCGGGGTCGACGTTCGCTGCGAACTCCAGCACCACCGGCAGGTAGTCGGGCGCCTCGGCGTTCGGCGGCCGCACGCCCGCTGCCTGGTACGCCCGCGCGAACGCCAGCATCGCGTTGCCGCGGTTGCGGGTGTCGCCGGCGGTCCAATACGTCAGATACATCGTGCAGCGACGCCGCATGTCGAAGGTGTCGACGTAGTTTTGTGCGGCTCGCAGGGGATCGAGCCGGTGCAACGCTGCGACCGTGCGCGAAAGGTGCTCCGCGGCGGCGCCTTCGACGTGCGTGAGCAGATTCTCGACGGCGTCGAGCCGCGGCTCGTCCGGGTATGCCAGCAGCAGGGACGCAGACTGCCACACCAGCCGGTCGTACAGTGCGCCGGTCCGCGTGCGGTGCAGCAGTTTCATCACCGGCCACCGTTCTGCGGGAACAGGTCGGACGGCGCCCCGCGGCCGTCCCAATTGAGCAGGTTGACCCGCGACGGGCGCTCGGCGTTGGCGGCCATCCCCTCACTGGTCTGCCGGTGCCGCAGCGCGTGGAAGGTCTCCACCGCGACCGGCACCGGCCCCCCGCTGGCCTCGCCGAACGGCCCTGATTCATACATCCCGGGCCCGCCCTCGAACGACAGCGCGCAGCCGGGCTCCTCCAACGTGCCGCCCTCGGTCGCGTATGCGGTCGGAATGACGTAGCGCTCTTCGTATTTCGCCAGTGCCAGCAGGCGGTACATCTGGTAGATCTGCTCCTCGGTCAGGCCCACCGACGCCGGGATCTCCGGCCGCGTTTCGCGGCCGAGGTTGATGTCGCGCATGTACGAACGCATCGCCGCCAGCCGTCGCAGCACGCTCTCGACGACGGCGGTGTCGCCCGCGGTGAAGAGCCCCGCCAGATACTGCAAGGGAATCCGCAGCGCCTCCAGCGCACCGAACAGGTTGCCCAGGTCCTCACCGTCGTGGCCGTCGCGGCTGATCGCGTCGACCACCGGCGACAGCGGCGGGATGTACCACACCATCGGTACCGTCCGAAACTCGGGATGTAGCGGCAACGCCACCTGGTAGGTGTGGATCAACGCATAGATCGGCGAGCGCTGCGCCGCTTCGATCCACTCGTCGGAGATGCCCTGGGCTCGCGCACCCGCGATCACGGCAGGATCGTTCGGGTCCAACAGGATTCGCTTGTGCGCCGCATACAGGTCGGTGTCGCGCTCCACGGACGCCGCCTCCAGCACCCGGTCCACGTCGTAGAGCACCAGCCCGAGGTACCGCAGGCGGCCGACGCAGGTTTCCGAGCACACCGTCGGCAACCCCACCTCGAGGCGCGGGTAGCACAGCGTGCACTTCTCGGCCTTGCCGGTCTTGTGGTTGAAGTACACCTTCTTGTACGGGCAGCCCGACACGCACATCCGCCAACCGCGGCAGCGGTCCTGGTCCACCAAGACGATGCCGTCCTCGGCGCGCTTGTACATCGCGCCCGACGGGCACGACGCCACACACGACGGGTTGAGGCAGTGCTCGCAGATCCGCGGCAGATAGAACATGAACGTCTGCTCGAGCTCCAGGCGCACTTGCTCGTTCACCTGCTTCAAGACCGGGTCACCCGGCACGATCTCCGGTGAGCCGCCGAGGTCGTCGTCCCAGTTCGCCGACCACGACACCTTCATCGGCCGGCCGCTGATGAGGCTGCGCGGCGGCGCGACCGGCATGTGTTCGCCCAGCGGGGCGGTGGTCAGGTTCTCGTAGTCGTATGTCCACGGCTCGTAGTAGTCGTCGATGCTCGGCAGCTTCGGGTTGGAGAAGATGTGCAGCATCTTGTGCAGTCGCCCGCCGCCACGCAGCCGCAACCGCCCGCGACGGTCGCGAATCCATCCGCCGCGCCAGCGGTCCTGGTCCTCGTAGGTGCGTGGATACCCTTGCCCCGGGCGGGTTTCGACGTTGTTGAACCACACGTACTCGGTGCCCGACCGGTTGGTCCACGCCTGCTTGCACGTCACAGAGCAGGTGTGACACCCGATGCACTTGTCCAGGTTCATCACCATCGCCATCTGAGCCATGACCCGCATCAGTACGTCACCTCCTGAGAGCGACGCCGCACCACGGTCACCTCGTCGCGCTGGTTTCCGGTAGGGCCGAGATAGTTGAATGCGAACGCCATTTGGGCGTACCCGCCGGCCAAGTGGCTGGGTTTGATCAGCAGCCGGGTCAGCGAGTTGTGAATGCCGCCGCGGGTGCCGGTGGTCTCGGTCAGCGGCACGTCGATGGTGCGCTCCTGCGCGTGATAGACGAACACCACGCCGTCGGGCATCCGGTGACTGACGATCGCCCGGCACACCACGACGCCGTTGCGGTTCACCGCCTCCACCCAATCATTGTCGTGTACAGCGATTTTGGCGGCGTCAGCCGGACTCATCCACATCGTCGGACCACCCCGCGACAGCGACAGCATGAACAAGTTGTCCTGGTACTCGGAGTGGATCGACCACTTCGAGTGCGGCGTCAGGTAGCGGACGGTGAGCGCCAGGCCGTCCGAGCCGCCGTCTCCCCCGAGGGCGGGTTCGCCGAACAGCCGCCCGATGTCCAAGGGCGGCCGATAGATCGGCAACTGCTCGCCCAGCTCTTCGAGCCAGTCGTGGTCGAGGTAGAAGTGCATCCGGCCGGTGAGCGTGTGAAATGGCTTGAGCTGCTCGATGTTCACCGTGAACGGCGCGTAGCGCCGACCGCCGGTCTCGCTGCCCGACCACTCCGGGCTGGTGATCACCGGCACCGGCCGGGCCTGCGTGTCGGCGTAGGTGATCCGCCGCTCCTCGCTGCCCTCAGCAAGGTGCACCAGTGGCTTGCCGGTCCGCTTCTCCAACTCCTTGAAGCCTTCGACTGCCAGCCGCCCGTTGGAGGTTCCCGACAGCGCCAGGATCACGTCGGCCATCCGCTCCGCCGTCGTGACCGCCGGACGCCCAGCCGCCGCACCGGAATCCATCACCCCGAACTTGGCCGCGAGTTCGTCGACTTCCCGGTCCGGCCGGACCGTCAGGCCCTTCGTCGTCACGCCGAGCCGATCGACCAGCGGCCCCAGCGTCGCCCACTTCTCGGCGATCGCGGCGTAATCGCGCTCGACCGTCGCGATCGGTCCCATCGTGCTGCCCGGCACCGGCACCTCTCCGCTGACTCGCCAATCATGTTCGACGCCACCGGGGTATGCCATCGCGCCGGGAGTGTCGTGCTGCAGAGCGCCCACCACCACGTCGGTTCGTGTGCCCAGATGCTCCTTGGCCAGCGCGGAAAACGCACGGGCGATCGCACCGAACGCCTCGTAGTCGGAACGGGTTTCCCACGGCGGGTCGATCGCCGGGCTGAAGGCGTGCACGTACGGGTGCATGTCGGTGCTGGACAAATCCGCCTTCTCGTACCAGGTGGCCGCCGGCAACACCACGTCGGACAGCAGCGTCGTCGACGTCATCCGGAAGTCGATCGACATCAGCAGGTCGAGCTTGCCCTCCGGAATGCCGTCACGCCATGCCACGTCGTTGGGCCGCAACTGTTCTGGTGTCGGCGTGGCCCGCAGGTTCGACGTGGTGCCGAGCAGGTGGCGCAGGAAGTACTCGTTGCCCTTGCTGGAGGAGCCCAGCAGGTTCGCCCGCCACACGTTGAGCACCCGTGGCCAGTTGGCCGGGTTGTCCGGATCGGTGACCGCGAGCTTCAGCGCGCCGGACGCCAACTGCTCAGCGACATAGGCGGGTACCTCCTTGCCGGCTGCTTTCGCCTCGTCGGCCACGGCCAGACTCGACCGGTCGAACTGCGGGTAGAACGGACTCCACCCAATCGCCGCCGCGGTGGCCAGCACATCCATCGTGTGCTTGCCGGTGAACCGGCCGCGCCCCAGCGGGCTGGCCAGCGCGTCGGCGCGGTACCCGTCATAGCGCCATTGATCGGTGTGCACGTACCAGTACGACGTGCCCGGCATCTGCCGTGGCGGGCGCGACCAGTCGGTGGCCATCGCCATCGTCGCCCATCCGGTGACGGGTCGGCACTTTTCCTGGCCGACGTAGTGCGCCCACCCGCCGCCGTTGCGCCCCATCGACCCGGTGAGCAGCAGCATCGCCAGCACCGCGCGGTAGGTGGCGTCGCCGTGGAACCACTGGCAGATCCCGGCGCCCATGATGATCATCGACCGGCCACCGGATTCCTCGGCGTTGCGGGCGAATTCGCGTGCCACCCGGATCGCCTGCGTCGCCGACACCCCGGTGATCGGTTCCTGCCATGCCGGGGTGTACGGATGCTCTGGGTCGTCGTAACCGCTCGGCCAGTCGCCCGGCAGACCCGGACGCCCGACCCCGTACTGGGCCAGCATCAGGTCGAACACCGTGCACACCCGGTGCTCCCCCACACGTCGCACCGGCACCCCGCGCCGCAGCGTCGACCCGTGCCCGTCGGTGGTGTCGAAGCGCGGCAACGTGATCAGCGCGCTCTCCCCGCCGTCGCCACGCGCCACCGTCAACGCCGGCACCACGTCGCCGAGATCGAGATTCCACTTGCCGACGCCGTCGTCGCCGTACCGGAACCCCAGTGATCCGCGCGGCACCGCCACATCGTCGGTCGCGCCGTTGAGGACCGCGGGTTTGAACGCTGAGTTCTCCTGGTTGGCCACGTCCTGACCCAAGTCGGCAGCGGTCAGCATCTTCGCCGGCACCAGTGCGTCGCCACGCTGCTCCAGCTTCACCAGGAACGGCAGGTCGGTATATTGGCGCACATAGTCGACGAAGAACGGGACACGCTGTCGCACAAAGTATTCCGACAGGATGACGTGGCCCATTGCCATTGCCAGCGCCCCGTCGGTGCCGGCCGCGCACGGCATCCACTCGTCGGCGAACTTCGTGTTGTCGGCATAGTCCGGGCTGACGCTGACCACCTTGGTGCCGCGGTAGCGCACCTCGGCCATCCAGTGGGCGTCGGGCGTGCGGGTGACCGGCACGTTGGAGCCCCACATCATCAGATACGACGCATCCCACCAGTCGCCGGACTCGGGCACGTCGGTCTGGTCCCCGAACACCTGCGGCGAGGCCACCGGCAGGTCGGCGTACCAGTCGTAGAACGACGTCATCGCGCCGCCGAGCAGTTCGACGAAGCGTGAGCCGGCCGCGTGGCTGACCATCGACATGGCCGGAATCGGCGAGAACCCGGCGAGGCGGTCGGGGCCGTACGTCTTGATCGTGTGCACATGGGCCGCGGCGATCATCTCCGTCGCCTCGGCCCACGTCACCCGCACCAGGCCGCCCTTGCCGCGGGCCTGCTGATAACGGCGACGGCGATCCGGGTCGGCCTGGATATCCGCCCACGCCAGCACCGGATCACCCAAGCGCTGCTTGGCTTCTCGGTACATCTGCACCAGCACCCCGCGGGCATAGGGGTGGCGCACCCGCGTCGGCGAGTAGGTGTACCAGGAGAACGCGGCGCCGCGTGGACAGCCGCGCGGCTCATACTCCGGCCGGTCCGGGCCCACCGACGGGTAGTCGGTCTCCTGGGTCTCCCACGTGATGATGCCGTCCTTGACGTACACCTTCCACGAGCACGACCCGGTGCAGTTGACGCCGTGCGTGGAGCGGACCACCTTGTCGTGGCTCCACCGGTCGCGGTAGAACACGTCACCCTCACGGCCGCCGCGCCGGGTGACCGCGCGTAGGTCGTCGGAGAACTCACCGGGTGTGAAGAACCGCCCGCTGCGCTCGAGCAGTTCCTCGATTACTCCGCCGGTGCGCGGCGGCGGCCCCGATGTGTGGGTCACGTTGGCGCCTCCCTGCGTTCCGGTTCACGCGCATGCAGCCGCAACGCGGTGTAGGCAAGCGCCGCCAGTGCGGTGGCCACCAGGAGCAGCAACCCGACTGTGTAGTCGTTGCCGACGGGGTCGTACGTCGCGCCCATCACCAGCGGCGGGAAGTAGCCGCCTAATCCGCCCGCAGCGGCGACGATTCCGGTGACCGAACCGACGGACTGTGCCGGCGCGCGACGGGCCACCCACGCGAACACGCCACCCGTGCCGATCCCGAGGAACACCGCCAGCGTGATGAACGTGACCGCCGACCACAGATCCGCCGGCGGCTGGAACACCGCGACGAACGCCATCACCGCGGTGCCGGCGAACGACGCCAGCACCACGTACTTGGGGGCGATCCGGTCGGCCAGCGCGCCACCGACCGGCCGCGCCAGCACCGCAGCCAGGGCGAAGCCGGCGGTGCGGGCGCCCGCGTCGACCGTGGAGAAGCCGTAGATCATCTTGATGTAGGTGGGCAGGTAGTTGCTGAACGCGACGAACCCGCCGAACACGACGGCGTACAGGAACGACATTTCCCAAGTCACGCGCAGCTTCGCGGCGGCGACGAGCTTCGGCACCACCCGGCCGGTGTTGGGTTTGAAGTCCGGCGAGTTGCGCATCGCCACGACGCACAGCGCCGCGGTGAGCGCGAGTGCGACGGCGATGATCACGTGGGTGGTGAACAGGCCGAACCAGCGCACGAAGCGGGGAGTGAAGAACGCCGACAGCGCCGTGCCCACCATCCCCATGCCGAACACCCCGGTGGCGAAACCACGCCGGGCCGCCGGATACCACGCGTTGGCGAACGGGATCCCCACCGCGAAGATCGTGCCCGCGATCCCGAGGAAGAACCCGAACACGAGAAGCATCGGGTACGACCGGGCCGCTCCCGCGGCGCCGACCGCCAGCACCGGCGCGATCGATGCCAGCGACACCGCAATGAACATCGTGCGTCCGCCGAGCCTGTCGGTCAGCGAACCGACCACAATCCGGCCCAGCGCCCCGACCAGGATCGGCGTCGCGACGAGCAACGACGCTTTCTTGCTGGAAAGGCCGATGTCTGCCGCGTACGTCGTGGATAGCGGGCCGATCATGTTCCAGGCCCAGAAGTTGATGGTTGACACCCAAGTGGCCAGCGCCAGGTTCAGGCCCCGTCGAGCGCCGGTGTCCGGCTTCAGTGCCGTGTCCACGCTGTCTACCGAACCACTTTGGCCTCGATGTTGGCGTCTTTTGGCGGAAATCCCTTGCCCTCGCTACGGGTACGACAACAATGGTGCGTTTCTCCTGCAACCTCATCCACCCGAGCGGAATGCAGACGATGGCGTACATCGTCGAGCTTGTCCCCCCGAAGCGGAAGACGTACCACGCCAGCACCCGTTGCCACACGAACCGCAGAACTCGATGGCCTGCAAACGACAGTGCTCAGTGGCGCGTCAATGCCGAAGTCAGGTCAGCAAGCCACGCCCGGTCGGCGGGCACCCAGTCGATCTCGGCAAGTTCGCGAGCGGTGACCCAGCGCAACGCCCGGTGGTCGTTCGGCCGCGCCGTGCCCGCGGTGTGCGTCACGAGATAGGCGCGCAGCGTCATCGTTTCGGTGAGCGGCACGTCGTCGCCCAGTCGGGGCCCGATGGCCACGGTGATGCCCAGCTCCTCGGCCAGCTCGCGCATCAGTGCCTGCGGCTCGGTCTCGCCGGCGCCCACCTTCCCACCGGGGAGTTCCCACCGGCCGGCCAGCTCGGGCGGGCGCGCCCGCTGGGCGACCAACAGCCGATCGTCGGCAATCAGCGCGCCTGCCACAACGATCTCGCCCGGCATGGGCAGTCACGGTATACGGTCACGATATGGCCTCACTCTCCGATGACGAAGTAGCCGCCGCGCTGGCCGATCTTGACGATTGGGAGCAAGCCGTGAATGCGCTGCGCAAAAAGGTGAAGTTCCGAAGTTTTCCCGACGGTATCGAGGCGGTGCGTCAGGTCGCCGAGCGAGCCGAAGCCGCCAACCATCATCCGGACATCGATATCCACTATGACACAGTGACTTTCACGGTATCGACCCACTCCGAGGGCGGCATCACCGAGAAGGATCTGAACTTGGCTCACGAGATCGACGGGATCGTTCGGGCGAAGAAGCCAAGCGACTCTGGGTCAGGCGGCGACCAGTAGCGGCGATCCAAGCCAACGTGGCGAGTGTCGCGACGATGTAGACCAGGCCGGCCCATGCCAGATACCACGGCCGGCTGATCATCCACTGGCTTTCCTGGGCGAAGTTGAGCAGCCACGGCGGGCCGACGAGCGTCAGCACCAGCCATCCCCAGCCCAACAGACGTGCGCCGGGGCGGGTGCGCACCGCGCCGTAGATCAGCCAGATCATCGTCGGGATCAGCCACACCCAGTGATGCGTCCAGCTGATCGGGGACAACAGCAACCCGAACAACATCACCACGACGATCCGGCCCAGCCGGTCATCGGCTGCGACGGCTCGCCACGCCAACAGCGCCACTACTGCGGTGACGGCGATGCCGATCAGCACCAGCGGGCTGTAGCCGGCGTCGTGGCCCAGGATGCGGCTGATGCCGCCTCGCCAGGACTGGTTGGTCGACGTGCCGATCGGGCCGACCCGCCGGGCGTCGCCGAGCAGATCGGTGAAGTAGACGCTTGCCTGGTCGCGCAGCACCAGCAGCGACAGCGCGACCGTCGCGACGAACACCCCGGCCGAGAACAACGCGGTTGCCCACCGTCGCGCGCCGACGAAGTAGAGCCCGCTCACCGCGGGAGTGAGCTTGATGCCGGCGGCCAGCCCCAGCAGCAGACCCGACAGCCACCAGCGGGTGCTATACACCGCGTACAGCACCGCCAGCATGAGGATGACGTTGACCTGCCCGTAGTCCAACGTGCCGCGGACCGGCTCGGTCCAGATGCCGACCGCGGTCCACAGCATCGCGGTGGTACGGCGACCGGGCGTGTTGTCGGGGGTGAGCAGCCTCTGGGTGACCCGTACCGCGGCGTACAGCGCAGCGAAGATCCCCAGCTGCCAGGCCAGGGCCACCAGCCCGAACGGCAGCAGCGTGAGCGGGTAGAACACCAGCGCCGCGAACGGCGGGTAGGTGAAGGGCAGCGCGAAGTCGGGCGAGTCCTCGGAGTAGGTGAAGTCGTAGAGCTTCTCCGACGTACCGATGGTCGCCGCACCGCCGACGTAGACGTGCAGGTCGACGAAGGTCGCCCCGCTGAGGTATGACCATGCGAGTCGGGCAACGACGCTGAGTGCCAGCAGCAGCGGCGCCAGGACAGGCAAGAGGCCGGCTAGCCGGGGGGCGGCAAGTTTCGTATGTACGCGCCCGACTCTATCGAGGCATGGGTGCCGTCACCGTAGCCGCTCGTGTCAGTAACGGTTGCATAAACGCACCATGTGTCACTTGAATCACTCTAGTAACACGATACGTTCGCGTGCGTGCCCACGGAACGGAGCGCGCCCCAATGAGCCGTCTACGGAGTCGACAACTGATCGCGGGGATGGCCGCCGTGGCGACGCTGTGCGCCTGCGGGTGGGCGAGGGCCCCAGTGAGCTCGGCCGACCCGGTCGCCCCGGCGCCGACTCCGCCCGCCCTTCAGGCGCCTGGGTTGCCGGCTATTCAGCAGATCAGTCCCGCCATCCAGCAGGCCGCCGCGAACCCGCAGAACGCGGTGTCGCTCCTGATGGCGGCCGCCTCGGCGTTTGCAGGCAACTCGTCGGCCCCGTCGGACTCGCAGCGTGTGGCCGACTCGGTCACGCAATTCATCCAGGACCCCAACCTCCCGTCGGCGCAGGTGGACATGCCCGCGACGATCCCGGGTGTGCCCGTCCCGATGCCCAACAACGTCGACGTGCTGGGCGACCTCAGCCAGCTGCTGCCGCCCGGCGTCAATCTGCCGATGCCCGCACCGGCCCCGGACCCGTCGACCGCCCACGTCCCGGCGCCCAACGCCGGAAGCAACGCGCACCTGCCGCAGGGGATCAATCCCGCCTACGTCGTCGGGCCGGCACCCGCGGCGGCGCCCGCACCGGCGCCGGGTGCCGCGCCCGATCCAGCCCCATCCCCCTCTCCTACCCCGCCACCGGCGCCGGCCGACGCGCCGCCCGCTGCCGTGCCTACGGCCTTCGGGCCCGACGCGCCGCCGACGCAGGACTTCATGTACCCGTCGATCGGGCAGGGATGCCTGAAGGACGGCGGCAACTCGATCGCCACCGCCCTTTCGGTGGCCGGTCCGGCGCCGATCCCGAAGCCGGGTCCGAAGCAGGGTCAGACGGCGTACGTGTTCACCGCGGTCGGCACGCCCGGGCCCGCCCCGGAGCAGAAGCTGCCTCTCAACGTCACCTGGGTGAACCTGACGACCGGGAAGTCAGGTACCACCAAGCTGCTGCCCAACCCGCAGATCAACCCCGAGGGCCCGACGACGCTGGTCGCCATCGCCGACACCGGCTCGGGCAGCGTCATGTCGACGATCTTCGGTCAGGTCAGCACCAAGGACAGGCAGTGCAACTTCCTGCCGACGATCGGCTCGACGGTCGTCCCGTAGCCCGCCCCATTTGCGCGAGCGTGCGTGTCTGCTGCGCGACACGCCGCGGATCAGCGGCACTTTGTGCACGCTCGCGCATGGGTTAGTAGGCCATGAAGAGGATGGCGTCTCGGTCGTATTCACGACCGGGATGCGCCTCAGCCAGGTGAGCCTGGGCCTTCTGGACGAGGTCGTCCTCGTCCTTGCCGACGACCGCCTCACCGCACGGGCAATTGAGATGGGTCTTCACGTGCTCTCCTCTCGTCGTGAGCGTGCGCAAGGTGTCAAAGATCCGCGGTGTGTCGCGTAGCAGACACGCACGCTCGCGGGGATTAACTCTTCGCCTTGGCTTTCATCTTCTTCTTGTACGACCGCACCTGATCCAGCGAGGCCGCGTCGACGACGTCGGCGATCGACAGATGCGTGCCCTCCTTGCCATAGTCAGCTGCCGCGGCGCGCCAGCCCTTCGGCGTCACACCGTACTGCTTACCGAGCAACGCCAGGAAGATCTTGGCCTTCTGTTCACCGAAGCCCGGCAGCGCCTTCAACCGCCGCAGCACCTCGGCACCGTCGGGATCTGCCGAGGTCCACAGCGCAGCCGCGTCTCCGTCGTAGCGGTCGACGATCTCGCGGGCCAATGCCTGGATCCGTTTGGCCATCGACCCCGGAAAGCGGTGTATCGCAGGACGTTCCGCGCACAGCGCCGCGAACTCATCGGGGTCGTAGTCGGCGATCTGGCCAGCGTCGATGCCGCCGATGCGATCGGCGATCTTCCTGGGTCCCGCGAACGCCGTCTCCATCGGCACCTGCTGGTCGAGCAGCATCCCGATCAACAGAGCCAGCGGATTGTCGTCGAGGAGCGCATCGGCCGCCGGGTCACCCGCAAGCTGCAACTTCGCCACGCGGCAAGTCTAGAACCTTCCCGTGGTGAAGCCTCCTCACTAGGCTCACTGCGAATCCTTCTGCCGACTACCGAGGAGGCGCCTTGCCCACCGCCGACGGCCAGCAGTTCATCGACGTTCAGGCCAGCCCCGAATTCCAGAAAATGCGAAAGACGTTGCGTACCTTTGTGTTTCCCATGACGGCCGTCTTCCTGCTGTGGTACGCCCTCTACGTGGTGTTAGGCGCGTTCGCCCACGACTTCATGGCCATTAAGGTGTGGGGCAACATCAACGTCGGACTCTTGATCGGGCTCGCCCAATTCGTCACGACGTTCGTCATCACCGGCATCTACGTCCGCTTCGCCAACCGTCGGCTCGATCCGCAGGCCGAGGCCATTCGCAACCGGTTGGAGGCGTCATGACCTTCCTTGCCCAGGAGTCCGTCGGCAACCCGGTGGCCAACATCGGCATCTTCTGCCTATTCGTGGCGGTCACACTCGCCATCGTCATCCGGGTGAGCAAACGCGGCGCCAGCGCCACCGCGTTCTTCACCGGCGACCGGTCGTTCACCGGGGCACAGAACGGCATCGCAATCTCCGGCGACTACCTGTCGGCGGCCAGCTTCCTGGGCATCGCCGGCGCCATCGCGGTGTACGGCTACGACGGCTTCCTCTATTCCATCGGCTTCCTCGTCGCCTGGCTCGTCGCATTGCTGCTGGTGGCCGAATTGCTCCGCAACACCGGCAAATTCACCATGGCGGACGTGCTGAGCTTTCGGCTGCGACAGCGTCCGGTTCGGCTCGCGGCCGCCACCAACACGCTGACCGTGTCGCTGTTCTATCTGCTGGCGCAGATGGCGGGTGCGGGGGGCCTGGTCGCGCTGCTGCTCGGCGTGGAGGGCCGCTTCGGCCAGGGCATCGTGATCGCGGTCGTCGGGGTGCTGATGATCATCTACGTCCTCGTCGGGGGCATGAAGGGCACCACCTGGGTGCAGATCATCAAGGCGGTGCTGCTGATTGGCGGTGCCGCGTTGATGACGTTGATGGTGCTGTTCGAGTTCGGCTTCAACTTCTCCGAAATCCTGGGCTCGGCGCAGGCGGAGATCTCCGGATCGACGTCCGAGGCGGTAGCCGGACGCGACGTGCTGGCACCCGGCGCCCGGTACGGGGGGTCGACGACGTCGAAGATCGACTTCTTGTCCCTCGGGCTGGCCTTGGTGTTGGGCACCGCCGCACTCCCCCATGTGTTGATGCGCTTCTACACGGTGCCCAGCGCGAAGGAGGCACGACGCTCGGTGGTATGGGCGATCGCGCTGATTGGCGCGTTCTATCTGTTCACGCTCGCGCTGGGATACGGGGCCGCAGCGATCGTCGGACCCGACCGGATTCTGGAAGCCCCCGGGGCCGAGAACTCTGCGGCGCCACTGCTGGCGTTCGAACTCGGCGGCGTGATCCTGCTCGGGGTGATCTCCGCGGTCGCGTTCGCCACGATCCTCGCCGTGGTCGCCGGTCTCACCATCACCGCATCGGCGTCGTTCGCCCACGACATCTACGCCAGCGTCATGAAGGGCCACGACGTCAGCGAGGACGAGCAGGTGCGGGTATCCCGCATCACCGCGGTGGTGTTGGGCATCTTCGCGATCGCTCTCGGCATCCTGGCCGCCGAGCAGAACATCGCCTTCCTTGTTGCCTTGGCGTTCGCAGTCGCCGCGGCCGCGAACCTGCCGACGATCCTGTATTCGCTGTATTGGGAACGCTTTAACACCCGCGGGGCGCTGTGGAGCATGTACGGCGGCTTGATCTCGACGATCGTGCTGATCGTCTTCTCGCCCGCCGTATCGGGTTCGTCGAAGGCGATGATCACCGGCCTCGACTTCTCGTACTTCCCGCTGGCGAATCCGGGCATCGTCGCGATTCCGTTGGCGTTCGTGCTGGGCATCGTCGGCACGTTGACCTCCCCGGACCGCGGCGACCCGGAACTCAACGCGGAGATGGAGGTTCGCGCGCTGACTGGCGTCGGCGCCGAGAAGGCCGTCCAGCACTGATTCTGGTGCAGGGGAAGGGCGTCGGCCGCCGGTAGATTTGCCGGCATGTTTCCGACCCCCGCGGAGGTGGCCGCGGCCACGCCGCCCGACCGGGATCGCGTCATCGACTTCATCCGGATCTTCTCGCTGCTCGGGGTGGTGCTGGGGCACACGGTCATGGCGGTCAGCACGATTCGCGACGACGTGTTCATCTGGGAGAACCTGCTGACGTCGGTGGTCGCGGTTCAGTGGCTGACGTGGCTCTTGCAGGTCATGCCGCTGTTCTTCTTCGCCGGTACGGCGGCGTGCGTCGACTCGTGGAAACCCCACTCGAGTTGGGGTGGGTGGCTCATGCAGCGTTGCACGCGGCTGTACCGCCCGGTGTTCTACTACCTGGCGTTCTGGGGCGTGGCGCTGGTGGTGCTGCGCGTGTTGCTGCCCACGCATGTGTACGAACCCGTCGCGGGGATCAGCATTCAGTTGCTGTGGTTCATCGGCGTCTACGTGTTGGTGCTCGCAACGGTTCCGATGCTCACGCGGATCACCACGACGGCCCGACTGGTGGCCTCGGTCGCCGCCGTCTACGGCATGGTCGTCGTGGTCGACGTCCTACGGCTGAGCGTCGACGGTCTGTCGGCATTGGGATACCTCAACCTCGCCGCTTGGCTGATTCCCGGCATGCTCGGCGTCGGCTACCGCCGCGGCTTGGTCACCCGTGGTGCGGCAATCGCGCTCGCCGCGGCGATGTTGGCCGTCAACCTGATGCTGGTGTGGCTCGGGCCGTACGAGGTGAGCCTGGTGGGACTCGAGGGCCAGCGGCTGCCGAACATGTTCCCTCCATCGGCCCTTTTGGCCGGGCATGCAATCGTCTTGTCCGCGTTGGCCATTGCGGTGGCGCCGGTGATCGCGAGGTGGGCGCAGCGGCCGCGGGCGTGGTGGCTGGTCGCCATCGGCAACTCCGGCGCGATGACGCTTTACCTGTGGCACATGCCCGCGCTGCTGGGGATGCATCTGGTGTTCGACGCGCTCGGCATGCCGCGCTACGGCATCGCGGCGCCGGATTTCGTGTTGCTCAGCGTGGTGCAACTGGCCCTGATGGTGCTCATGGTCGGTGTCCTGTTCGTGGCGTTGCGGCCATTGGAGAACAACCCGCTGCCGGGCTGGGACGGCGGCTTCGTCGCCGCTCCGGGGCCGCGCAGCGCCGCGGTCGGGACGCTGCTGTGTGTGGCAGCGGCGGCCACGCTGGTGTCGGTGAAGTGGGGTCTCAAGGACGAGGGTGTGTGGTGCGTCGCGGTGCTGGTGGTGGCGTTGATCGGCGCACGTGCTCTCGCGACCGACTCCCGCGTGCCCGTCCGCGGCTAAATCACCGAGACGGGTCGACTACCCGCTCTTGCGCCGGAACTCGCGGCGTTGCTCGGCCGGGCCGTGCGCTCGCGGTTGCTTGGTGCCACCGTCCCGGTGCTCCGCCGCGCCCGCGTTGCGCGCTTTCTTGCGCTCCAACGCCTCCCGGAACTTGCGCTTGGTGTCGTCCTCGTCTGCATCTGGCTCGGCCATAGGTGAAGCCTAGAACGTTATCGAAGCCCGGGTGGCATTCCGTACACATGTGTGATCGGTAACCGCAGCAGCACGCGGCGGTCGGTGACCATCGCGCGCCGGTAGTCGTCCCAGTCCGGATGCTCGCCAGCGATGTTGCGATACAACGCAATCAAGGCCTCGACGGTGTCGTCGTCAGGGGCGGCCGCCGGCGGACTGAGCTCGGCGATGCCTTCGGCGACCGCGTAGGCCCAGCCGTCGTCGGAGTCGACCAGGATCGATGCCCGGGGGTCGCGACGCAGGTTGCGGGTCTTGGCTCGCGGCTCGGTGATCGACACCTCGATCGCCGTCGCCCTCGCATCGAACCAGTACCCCACGTTCGACAGTTGCGGACGTCCGTCGCGCTTGATCGTGGCCAACACGCCGTGCGAATTGCCGTTTATCAGCGCCAGCAGTCTGTCGTCGAATGCCTCTCGGGGCGTCATGACAGCGAGCCTACGTGCCGCGGGCCCGCACTAGGATCGAACCGATGACGACCTACGCCGCCTTCCTGCGGGGCGTGAACGTCGGTGGGGTCAGCCTGAAGATGGCTGACGTGGCCCGCGCGCTGGAGGACGCCGGCTTCAGCAACGTGCGGACGATTCTGGCGAGCGGCAACGTGTTGCTCGACAGCCCGGCGAAAGTAGCAGCGGTCCGCAAGAAGGCGGAGGCAGCGCTGCGCGATGCGTTCGGCTACGACGCCTGGGTGCTGGCGTACGACCTGGACACCGTGCGCGCGATCGTCGACAACTACCCGTTCGAGCCCGAGGTGGCCGACCATCACTCCTACGTCACCTTCGTCTCCGACCCCGAGGTGCTCGCGGAGCTGGCGACGCTTAGCCCTGTTTCCGGCGAACAGATCATCCCCGGCGACGGGGTGATCTACTGGCAGGTGCTACGAGCCCAGACCCTCGACAGCGCAATGGGCAAGACGATGGGCAAGAAGCGCTACAAATCCTCGACGACCACCCGCAACCTCCGCACGCTGGGGAAAGTGCTGCGATAGGCCCTTGCGGGTAGATTCGCCCCGTGACGAAAGCCGACGTATCGCTGTCCGGAGTTTCCGAAACAGCACTCCTGACACTCAACGCCCGCGCCCGCGAGGCCCGCCGGCCCGACTCGATCATCGAGGACCCGATGGCGGTCAGGTTGCGCGATGCCATCGACTATGACTTCGCCAAGTTCGGCCCGGCCGCACGCCAGGACGTCGCGCTGCGCGCGCTGGCGTTCGACGGCAACACCCGTCGCTATCTGGGCACCCATCCTGCCGCGACCGTCGTCGCGCTGGCCGAGGGCTTGCAGACCAGCTTCTACCGGCTCGACGCCTCCGGCGTCAGTGACCAATTCCGTTGGTTCACCGTGGATTTGCCACCGATCGTGGAGCTTCGCCAGCGGCTGCTGCCGGAGTCGCCACGGGTGTCGATGTGCGCCAAGTCGGCACTTGACTTCTCGTGGATGGATCAGGTCGATCCGACGAACGGCGTGGCCATCACAGCCGAGGGCCTGCTGATGTATCTGCCGCCCGACCAGGCGATGGAGTTGATCATCGAGTGCGCCCGCCGCTTCCCCGGTGGCCAGATGATGTTCGACCTGCCGCCGACGTTCGTCGCGAAGGTGACGCGGCACGGCATGCCGCTGTCCTTCCGCTACCGGGTGCCCCCGATGCCGTTCAGCCTGTCGGTTGCCGAGATCGCCAACCTGGTGAACACGGTGCCGGGCATCCGCGCGGTGCACGATTTGCCGCTGCCCAAGGGTCGCGGCGGGCTGCTGAACCTGATGGTGTGGACGATGCAGCGGATTCCGGTGTTCGACGCGGTCCGGCCCACGCTGACGCTGCTGGAGTTCGGTTAGTCGAACGCCGCCTCGACATAGGTAATCGCTTCGGCCCGGCCGACGCCCAGATCTTTTGCCGTGTCGACGTAGGCGCGGGCCGCCTCGGCCATGGCGGCGTCGGCGGGATCCGTCCGGGCAACGAAAGTGCCGAACCGGCGCCGGGTTTCGACGATTCCGGCCATCTCGAGTTCGCGGTACGTGCGAGCCACAGTGTTGGCGGCCAACCCCAGTTGGACGGCGAGTTCCCGCACCGTGGGCAGCCGCGCGCCCGGAGGCAGCCGCCCGTCGCGCACGCGAGCGATGATCTGCGTCCGCAGCTGATCGAAAAGCGGCACCGCCGCGTGCGGGTCAACCTGCACCCAGTCAGCCGACTCGGACACGCACTCAAGTATCGCAGGGCCGACACGGGGATTACCCCCGGCGGGCTGGTGGGGGCACCACCCGCTTGCGGGGGACGGAGCGACACGGGGATTACCTTGGACGACGTGCGTGTAACGGTGCTGAGCGGAGCCGGGATGTCGGCCGAGAGCGGGGTCGAGACGTTCCGTGACGCCCAGACCGGGCTGTGGGAAACATTCGACCCGGAGGAACTGGCCAGCCCGCGGGCCTGGCTGCGCCAACCGGACGTGGTGTGGGCCTGGTACCTGTGGCGGTATCACCTGGTGAGCTCGGTGCAACCCAACGCGGGACATCTGGCCGTCGCCGACTGGCAACGGCACGCCGACGTACGGGTGGTCACCCAGAACATCGACGACCTGCATGAGCGGGCAGGCAGCCGGCACGTCGCGCATCTGCACGGAAGCCTGTTCGACTTCCGCTGCTCGCAATGCGGCAAGGAGTACCACGGCGAGCTCGAAGGCATGCCCGAACCGGTCGCCGCGGTCGATCCACCCGTGTGTGATTGCGGCGGGACGATCCGGCCCGGCGTGGTGTGGTTCGGCGAGGCGCTGCCCGACGAGCCGTGGCAGCAAGCCGTCGAGGCGGTGGCGACGGCCGATGTGCTGATCGTGGTCGGCACCTCCGGCATCGTGTACCCCGCCGCCGGGCTGCCGTCGGCCGCGCTGGCGCAGGGCATCCCGGTCATCGAGGTGAACCCCGACGCGACCCCGCTCTCGGGCAGCGCCACCGCGACGGTGCGCGACACCGCGGCCCGCGCGCTACCGGGGTTACTGGATCGCCTCGACGACCTGCTCGTCTAGTTGGTAACGGCCGAGTCCCCAACAGCACCATGATGATTAAGTTCTGAATGGACTTCTCAGAACACAATCTGCTACCGACGCCAACAGCACCGGCACCGCGACCGGCACAAACGCCGTCAGCGCCCACCCACCGGGCGAATCGCCCGCCCCAGCGCGATTTCCGACGTCGGCACCGGCACCCACGGCGGCACCACCCATTCGCGACGGGCGGTCTGCAGGCGAAAGCCGGCCTCGATGATCGCGCGTTCGGTGTCGCGATGAGTGTGGCAGTTGCCGGCCATGCGCGGCCATACCGTCGCATCGGCCAGCCGTTGCAGCCGTCCGCGCACCCCGCCGCTGGCGACGTGCTCCAAATACCGAAGTTCTCCCCCCGGCCGCAGTCGCGAAAGCAGTTGCTGCAGAACGCTTTGCGGTTTGTCCACTGAGCACAGCACCAGCGAGCACACCACCGCGTCGAATTGCTCGCCCGGATCCAATGCCTCGATCGTGCTGGCAGTCACCGTAACCGGTACCGGCGCGGTGGCCGCGGCCTGCCGCGCGATCGCGGTCAAGCGGGGCTCCGGCTCGACCGCGACCACCTCTTCGACGGTCCTCGGATACAGCACGAAGTTGGTGCCGGTGCCCGCGCCGACCTCGAGCACGCGGCCCGACAATCCGGCGAGATTCTCTCGGCGCAGCTCCCGCACCGACTCAGGCTCGTGCCGCGACAGGAACGTCCACATCCTCGCGAAGTACGGATGGTCGACGGTTGCCTGCTCACCCATCGTGTCGTTGTCCTCTTCGGTTCATCAGCCAGTCGACAGTATCGCCGGGGCTCGTATCGTAACCCACTATGCCGGTGACAATTTGGCCGCAGCACACCGCGCCCAACACCCCGGTCGGCGAACACCTCGGCGTCACCCCACGGCAGGTACGGCTTGGCGATCAGCAGCGCGGCGACCCCGTGGGCGGCGCTCCACAACTCCAAGGCGACCTGCGTGGCGTCGCCTGGCACATAAATGCCCTCATCCATCATTGCCTCAACGCTCGACCGCATGTGCGTGAAAGCCGAGCTGGCCAAGCCTGGCCAGGGCTTGGGCTCGGCCAGATCGGGCCGGAATCGGCTAATGATCAACAGCGTGTAGTCGATGGCCAGCGCCAGCCCCATCGCGACGGTGAGGTTGAGCGCGAAGATCGACACTTCGGTGAAGAAGGTGATCGCGCGCAACACCGCCATCGCCCCCAGGGTCGCGAAACAACCGACGGCCAGATGCAGGGCGGCCGCCAGCAAGCCGCCGAACACCCACACCAGCACGATGAAGCTCAGCGGAATGGCGATCGATTCCATGAGCAACAGGTCGCGTTCGCTTTGGCCGCTGATCTGCGCGTAGATCATGGCCTCACCGCCATCCTGCACCGTCACCCCGGGCCGGTCATGAATAAGTTCAGCCGCGAGCGCCTTGGCGTACTGCTGCGCGTCGTTCTCACCGCCGGCGATGCCCGCGACGATCAGCCCCGTCTTGCCGTCCTTGCTGAGCGGCATCGGCGCGGCCGACGGCGGCGACGGGTGCGCGCGTCGGTCGACCGGGTGCTGTGGGGCCGGACGACCTGGTCAAGCCATATCTCGCTGAGCCCATTCGGCACCGCGATCGTCGTGGCGATCCTGACGTGGATCGTGCTCAACGTCACAATCCCATCCACTTCCGACGCCGCCCCACAATTTCGGCGAAATCTCGCCAGCGCGCAACCCTACCCGCCGGTAGGAATTGCCAACGTTTTCCGAAACGTGACTCAAGATCCTCTTAATGGTGACCAATACGCTCAGGGCCATGTGGATCGATGACACCAGCGCTGACGTCATCAAGGTTGACTTCGACGCGCTCTACCACGGCGATCTGCTGGTAGAGGGCGACACCTCGGAGCAGCTTGACGACGGGCACCCGCTGGCCCCCGCAGTCTGACCGCACCGCCGGGCTAGCCGGCGCGAGGGTTTGCCCCGCGCCGACCGTGAACCGTTATTCGATCCGTTCGTTTTGCCCGACTATCGGAGCTTTCTGCTTCTTCGCGCGAGCGCTCATCGCGGTGCCATCCGGATTGCGCCGTCAAGGCGAATCACCTCGCCGTTGAGCATCGGGTTCGCCACGATGTGAACCGCCAACGCGCCATACTCCGACGGCTTGCCCAGCCGGCTCGGATGCGGTACCTGCGCACCCAGGGACTTCTTGGCCTCCTCGGGCAGCAGCGCCAGTAGCGGCGTGTCGAAGAGCCCCGGCGCGATCGTCACCACCCGGATGCCCTTGCTGGCCAGGTCGCGGGCGATCGGCAGCGTCATGCCGACCACGCCACCCTTGGACGCCGAGTACGCCGCCTGCCCGATCTGCCCGTCGAACGCCGCGACGGATGCGGTGTTGATGATGACGCCGCGCTCCTCGCCCACCGGATCTGTGTTGGCGATCCGCTCGGCGCCCAGCCGCAGGACATTGAACGTGCCGACCAGGTTGATGTTGACGACGCGCTGGAAATTCTCGAGCGGGTAGACGCCGTGCTTGCCCAGCACGCGGATGGCGTCGCCGGTGCCGGCGCAGTTGACGACGACGCGCAGCGTGCCCATCGAATCGGCGAGGTCGAGCGCCTTGGTCACCGTCTCAGGGTCGGTGACGTCGGCCGGCGCGAAACGAACCCGATCGCCGAGTTCACCGGCCACCTCCTCGCCCTTGGATCTCGGCAGGTCGAGGATCACCACCTGCGCACCCTCGTCGAGCAGCGCCTTGACCGTGGCCAGCCCGAGCCCTGAGGCGCCGCCGGTGACGAGCGCTACGGCGTCTTTGATCTCCACTGATCGTCTTCCTTCCTCCACCGACCTACTGGTTGGTTGGACTATACAAAGCCCTAGGGTGAGGCCATGACGAGCATCGATTCCACCACCGCGCCCTACGTACGCGTCCAGGGGCTCGCCGTCGAACTGGCCGACGGCGTCCTGTCGGTCATATTGAACCGGCCCGACAGTCTCAATTCGCTCACCGGCCCGATGCTCGAAGGCGTCGCCGACATCATGGAGCAGGCGGCCACCGACTCTCGGGTCAAAGTGGTTCGGCTGGGCGCGGCGGGGCGCGGATTCAGCTCGGGTGCGGGGATCAGCGCGGAAGATCAGTCCGCCGCCGCGCACAACGAACCGACCAAGATCATCAAGGATGCCAACCGCGCGGTGCGCGCGATCGTCGCACTGCCCCGGCCCGTGGTGGCCGTGGTGCAGGGCCCCGCGGCCGGTGTCGGGCTGTCGCTGGCGCTGGCGTGTGACATCGTCCTCGCCTCCGAGAAGGCCTACTTCCTGCTGGCGTTCACCAAGATCGGGCTGATGCCCGACGGCGGAGCCTCGGCCCTGGTCGCCGCCAACATCGGCCGCGCACGTGCGATGCGGATGGCGCTGCTGGCCGAGCGGCTACCCGCCCGCGACGCGTATGACTGCGGGCTGGTGTCCGGTGTCTACCCGGCCGAGGACCTCGACGCCGAGGTCGACAAGGTGATCGAGCGGCTGGTGAACGGCCCTGCGGTGGCGCTGCGCAAGACCAAGGCGGCCGTCAACGCAGCCACGCTGACCGAACTCGATCCCGCGCTGGAACGCGAGCTGGCCGGGCAGTCGGTGCTGATCGCGTCGCATGACTTCGCCGAGGGCGCCTTGGCGTTCCAGCAGCGGCGCTCGCCAATCTTCACCGACACGTAGGCTACCAAGACCTACTGAAACCGCTTGCCTCGCAACCACTTAGATGTATTGCGGCCATCCTCGAGCCGTTGTTCGTCGATCATGCCTTTCAGTTCCCGGAATGCGTCCACGCGGGCCTTCACCGCGTCCGCGGATTCGGACGGCTGACTCTCCGCTGACACCTCTACGCCATACAGCATGGCGCTCAATCGGCTTCGCACGTCATCCCGCCGCTCGGCGATGCGCGCTTGCTCTTCCTCGTCGCGAAGGCTGCGGTCTACCTTGGCCGATTCGTCGGCACACTCTTCGAGCGTCTTGACCCGCGTACGTACCGCTTCCTCCAATTTCCGGACGGCACTTCGCGCCTCCTCGAGCAGCCGGTTGTCGTCGGCCGTCGGTGTCGGAAGCGCCGACAACTCGGCCATCACCTTGCGGAGGGCCTGAGCCTTCTTGAGGTTGTCGGCGATCATCACCAGATCGGGCTTGAAGTCGAGCTCGGCCGGATCGCCAAGCCAGCCGAGGCTGGCCGCCTCCGACGACAAAATCCGGCCGACGGCTGCATCGGCACGCTCGATAAGCTCTGTGCCCTCTTCCCCGAACTCTTCCCGGGGCTCGTCGGGCCATCGCGTCGGCTCGGAAGTCGTCCAATACCAAGCGCCGACGAATATCACCAGCCACAGCAACAGTGGTAGGAGCGGCCAACCGTCGCCGACGGTCGTGGCCAGACCAATCGAAGAGACGACGGCAACAATGCCCAAGACACCGAGAACACCGCGCGGCATTTTGCGGCGTGGGGGCTCGTCTGCTTCGCGCACGACGGATTCTTTGCCCATCGTGACGGCGGCGTCGACCACCGCACCGACAACGATGAGCACAACGATGAGCACCACCCCGAAGAGGACAATTCTGATCATGTCGATCCCACCGTCTATCGGCGCCCCAAGCTGGGGAAACCGCTAGCAGCCATCGTAGTCATCGGCTCCGACAGAGCGGAAAATCGTTGGACAGTCCTCACTTTCATCGGCGACCATGTTCTGCCATGACTACCGAACTGGAAACACCGGCGCACCAGGCGCCGAGTGGCTGGCGCGTGCTCGCGCCATTCCGGTTCCGCGAGTACCGGCTGCTCATCGCCGCGGTGGCGTTGTCCATCTTCGCCAGCGGGATGTGGGCCGTCGTCATGGCGCTTCAGGTGATCGCTCTTGACCCCGATCCCACCACACTGTCGCTCGTGGCCGCCTGCTTCGGCGGCGGGATGCTGGCCTTCGCATTGGTGGGAGGCGTTGCAGCCGACCGTGTTTCGCAGCGATCGATCATCATCGCAGTCGAGTTGGTGAACTTCGCTTCGGTGGCGTCGATCTCCGTGCTGGCCTTCGCCGGCGCGCTGCAGATCTGGCATATCGCGGTGGCCGCGACACTGCTCGGCGTCGGCGCGGGCTTCTTCTATCCGGCCTACAGCGCCTACCTGCCCCGCATCCTGCCGGCCGAACAGCTGCTGGCCGCCAATGGCGTCGAGGGCGTCATCCGCCCCACCCTGCAGCAGGCCGTCGGCCCGGCCGTGGCCGGTGTCCTGGTCGGTGCGACGTTCCCGTCCCTGGGTCTGGTTGCGGTGGCGTTGCTCTTCGGCGCCGGTCTGGCGCTGTTGGTGGCGACGCCTCCTCCGACGAGGCCGCAGCCGGTCCATGGCGATAAATCGCACATCCTGGCCGACCTGCGCGACGGGTTCGTGTTTGTGTCGCGCACGCCGTGGCTGCTGTGGACGCTGCTGTTCGCGAGCCTGTTCGTGCTGGTCGTGCTCGGCCCGATCGAGGTGCTGTTGCCGTTCATCACCGCGGACCGTTTCGACGACGGTGCGCGGGCGTACGGCCTGGTGCTGGGCGCGTTCGGGATCGGCGGCGCGCTGGGTGCACTGGCCGTGTCGTCGGGTCGACTGCCACGCCGCTACCTGACGGTCATGCTGCTGTGCTGGGGGCTGGGCGCGCTGCCTCTCGCCGTGATCGGCTGGACGTCGTCGTTCGCGCTGATGGCGGTGGCGTCGTTCGTCGTCGGCTTCACCGACGGCGTCGGCATGGTCATTTGGGGCACGCTGCTGCAGCGGCGGGTGCAACCGGAGATGCTCGGCCGGGTGTCCAGCCTCGACTTCTTCGTGTCGCTGGCCTTCCTGCCGGTGTCGATGGCATTGGCCGGTCCGCTGTCGAAGGTGATCTCGGTGGAGACGATCTTCGTCGCGTCCGGCGTCGTCCCCGCCGTCCTGGCCGTGGCGGCGATCCTCGCCGCACGCATGCCGCGCGACGAGATCGCGCATCCGCTGTAGCTAGAGGCCGAACACCGGCGGCAGTGCGAGCACCATGACCAGGCTCCAGAACAGGTGGGTCAGCAGGCGTACGAGCACGCCGCCGGTGGTTCTGCGTTCGAGGGCGCAACACTGTGCCCAGGATGATCGCCGCGAACGCGAGCGTCGGGTTGCCGCTGGCGGCGGTCACGGCGATGTAGAGCACCGTCGAGATGATCACCGGGTAATACCGGCCCAGGGCCGTGGGTGGTCGGCGGATCTTGAGGGTCTGTCGGCCCTAGTCTGTGGTGAGGGCACCGACAAGGAAAAGGGGACGACATTGGCCAGGCTGCGCTGCGGGGATC
This sequence comes from uncultured Actinomycetota bacterium, assembly GCA_963834955.1. GTDB lineage: Bacteria > Actinomycetota > Actinomycetes > Mycobacteriales > Mycobacteriaceae > Mycobacterium. The sequence continues at coordinate 157,906 of CAWIDX010000029.1, read as the reverse complement.
ACGAACTGCCGCTGACCTTCACCAACCACTTCCTGGCGCATCTGCAGGTGGCAGTGCACCGGCGGTTCGCAAAATCGGACGGCTTCTTCCTCACCGGTACGTATGAGAACGATGGCGAGCAGATCACCGTTTCCCACTGGCTGCATCAGAGCATTCCACTGGCGTTCATCTACGACGTGCACGATGACTCCGGTTCACCGATTCCGCCAATCGAGTTGGACCACAAGGAAATCGACGACATCCTAGATGCGATGGAAAGACCGGTCGGTGTGCGCAGCACCAGCGACGTGTGGCTCACGTTCCGGGAGAAGTTCTGACCAGCGTTGTCGCTAGGAGACTGACCCCGCGTCGCGGTGCAGTTCAACGAGTCGCTGATAAACCCCGGCGTTGTGTCGGTTGTGGGCCACCTCGGCGTCACTGAGTTCGCGACGCACCCGGCCCGGCACACCGGTGACCAGCGACCGGGGCGGCACCACCATGCCCTGCGGGATCAGCGCACACGCCGCGACCAGAGAGTCGGCGCCGACGAGGGCGCCGTTGAGTATCACCGCACCCATCCCGATCAGGCAGTTGTCCCCAACCACGCAGCCGTGCAGCACCGCGTTGTGGCCGACACTGACTCCGGCGCCGATCGTGACCGGATACTCCGAGTCGACGTGGATGGTGACGCCGTCTTGGATGTTGCTCCCGACGCCCACGACGATCGGTTCCGCCTCTGCGCGCACGGTCGCCGAGTACCACACGCTGGCACGCGCGCAGAGTGTGACGGCGCCGATCACCGCCGCATTCGGCGCCACCCATGACTCGGGGTCCAATTGCGGCGTGTGGCCACGAATGGCGATGATCAGCGGCTCTGGCATGCGGGTATCACCGGCCCTTCCACACCGGCGCACGCTTCTGCGCGAACGCCAACGGCCCCTCCCTGGCATCCTCTGATCGCAGAACTGTTATGAGCTCGTTGAGGATTCGCGTCCACTTGGGCTCCTCGTCGGTGATCACGCCGTCGTCGATGCCGTACGCCACCCGCTTGCTGGCCTGCACCGCCAGCGGCGCGTTGACCGTGATGCGCTCGGCCAGCGCAAGCGCCGCCTGCAACGAGGTCCCGTCGGGCACCACCTGGTTGATCATTCCCCACCTGGCTGCCTCGGCCGCCGTTATCGGGTCCCCGGTGAACAGCAGCTCGAACGCCACCTTCCGCGGCAGGTGGTCGACGATCCGAAACACCCCGCCGGCTGCGGCGATCAGCCCGCGCTTGACCTCCGGCACCCCGAACGTCGCACGTTCGTCGGCCACCACCAAGTCGCTCGCGAATGCGATCTCGGTTCCGCCGCCCAGCGCGCTGCCGTTGACGGCGGCGATCGTCGGCTTGTCGATGACGTGGTGCACGTAGCCGGCGAAGCCCCACTCGCCGTGCTCGGGGTGATAAAGGTTCTCACGGCGCGAGATCGCCTTGAGATCCGCACCGGCGCAAAACGACTTGTCGCCCGCACCGGTGATCACCACCGCCCACACGTCGGGGTCGTTGTCGGCCGCCTCCAGCGCGTCGCCGACGGCGATGCTGACCGCGCCGTTGACCGCGTTGCGGGCCTCCGGCCGGTTGATCGTAATCACCGACACATTGCCGTGCCGCTCGACCACCGCGGCTGATGTCACAGCAGTTCGACGATCGTGGCGTTCGCCTGCCCACCGCCCTCGCACATGGTCTGCAGGCCGTAACGAATCCCCTTGTCGCGCATGTGGTGAACCATCGTTGTCATGATGCGCGCCCCCGAGCCGCCGAGCGGATGGCCCAGCGCGATCGCTCCGCCGTTCGGGTTCAGGTTCTTCTCGTCGGCCCCGATGTCGTGCAGCCATGCCAATGGGACGGGCGCGAACGCCTCGTTGACCTCGAACACCCCGATGTCGGAGAGGCTCAGACCAGAGCGCTTCAGCGCCTTCTGCGTCGCCGGGATCGGTGCGGTCAACATGATGATCGGGTCGGCGCCGGCGAGCACCGCGGTGTGGATCTTCGCAATGGGCTTGAGTCCGAGCGACTTTGCCTTCTCGCCGGACATCATCAGCAGCGCACCCGAGCCGTCGGAGATCTGCGACGAGTTGCCGGCGTGGATTACGCCGTCCTCCTTGAAGGCGGGCTTGAGTTGCGCCATCTTCTCGATCGGGGTGCCGCGGCGGATCCCCTCGTCCTTGCGCACCGGGTTGCCGTCCTGGTCCTTGATCACGACGATCTGGTCCTCGAACGCACCGGAATCCTGTGCGGCCGCCGCCTTTTCGTGCGAGCCGAGGGAGAATTCGTCAAGGGCGGTGCGGTCGAGACCCCACTGCTCGGCGATCATCTCCGCGCCCAGACCCTGGTTCGGCCGCACTCCGTCGTACCGGTTCAGGAAGGATTCGGGCAGCGGCTTGCCGCCGCCCGCCAATGACGAACCCATCGGTACCCGCGACATCGACTCGACGCCACCGGCGACCACCACGTCGTAGTGGCCCGCCACGATCCCGGCCGCAGCGAAGTGGATGGACTGCTGGCTGGAGCCGCACTGGCGGTCGACGGTGACTCCCGGCACGCTCTCGGGCCAACCGGCGGCCAACACCGATGTGCGGGCGATATCGAGCGCCTGCTCGCCGGCCTGCATCACGCATCCCCACACGACGTCGTCGACAAGCACGGGGTCGACACCGGCGCGGTCCACGAGCGCATTGAGTACCTGGGCTGACAGCTCGGCCGGATGCACACCGGACAGGCCACCGTTGCGCTTACCGACGGGCGACCGCACGGCCTCGACGATCACGGCTTCGGGCATGGTGATTCTCCTTCGACGAGTGGTTACTGCCTCGATTGTTGACCAGTGTTCTCAGCGTCGTGCGCCGGGGGCAGCATCGCGATCAGCCGACGGCGGTCGACCTTCATCGCCGCGCCGCGCGGTAGCTCCTCGACCACGACGACCTCGACCGGCACCTCGTACGGCGTCAGCAGCGACCGGCAGTGTTCGCGAAGCTCGTCGCCTGTCACCGACATGTTGTTGCGCAGTTCGACGGCGGCAACCGGCACCTGTCCCAGCCGAGGATGCGGCAACCCGGCAACCGCGGCGTCGGCGACGGCCTGATGGCGGCAGAGCGCGGTGACGACCGCCTGCGGAGCCACCTTGAAGCCGCCGCGCATGATGACGTCGTCGGCGCGGCCGTCGATGTACAGGAAGCCGTCGTCGTCCAGGTGCGCCAGGTCGCTGGTGGAGATCCATTCGTCCGCCGATCCGCCGGCCCGGTTGGACGCGATCTGCAGGCGCCCATCGACGACGCGCAGTCGCACGCCGGGCAACGGCCGACCGACGCTGCCGCGCTTGTCTTTCCAGTGTTCGGTGAAATCGGACAGGCTCCAGCCGGCCACTGTGCCGACGAACTCGGTGGCCCCGTAGAGGATCAGGATCGGGATGCCGTACCGCCGATGGAACTCGTCAACCAGAGCGGGGTCGACCGGGCTGGCGCCGGCGTGGACGGCGCGCAGGCTCGACAGGTCTTCGCGCGGGATGTCGGCCTCGAGCACTGAGCGGATCGCCGCTGGCGGCAGTGCCGCCAGCAACGGCCGGTGGTCTCTGACCGCGGCGTGCCAGCCCGCCACCGTGAACCGGTCCAGCAACACGAACGGCCGGGCTGTCACCAGCACCTGCAGCAGCGCCCACAGTCCGCCGATGTGCACGATCGGCACCGTGATGACGCTCAACGCGCCCGTCCACGGCGGCTTGTCATTGTTGTCGCGCTGCAACGCTTGTGACAGTGATGCTTCCAACTGTCGATACGTGAGCGGAATCCGCTTCGGCGGCCCCGTGGTGCCCGAAGTCAGCATCTCGACCGCGACGCCGGGCGCCTCCCCGGATGCCGGGCGGGTTGCCTGAGCTTGCGTGGTCACCGCGTCACCGTCGACGCTCCAACCGGCGGCCCCGATTTCGGTGACCGCTTTGGTGAAGACGCCCTCGGACCAAAGTGCCTCGGGCGCAATCACATAGCCGGCTCCCGAGGCGATGATGTCCGCGCTCAACCGCTCCACCGGCTGCAGCGGGCTGATCGTCACCAGCGTTCGACTACCACGCATGATCGCAATGAGCGCGACAATCGATTCGGTGTGGTTGCCGAGCACCACCGCCACCCGGCCGCCCGCGCCACAGCCGGCAGCGGTCAACACCTCGTCGAGACGCTCGGTCAGCGACCGGACCCTGCCCCAACTCTGCCAACCGCCGTCGCTTCGCAGCATGCGGGCCTCTTCGTCGGCCTCCCATAGCCGGTCGAGCGCGGCAGGAATCGTCGTCATCGCCTTCGCGCCCCTAGCTTCCTACACGGGCGTCGTACACGTGCACCGGAACCGTGTCATCCCATGGCTGGCGGGTCACCATGTCGGCGACGACGACGTAGCCCCGCTCGAACTCGCCGGTCGCGGCATCGACCAGCCGGTACTCCTGCGTCTTCTTGTGGATCGGCTGCGCGTCGAGTAGCAGGACGCGCACCTCACCAGGCTCGAAGTGACAGCGCTCCTGCATCGCGGTGATCAGCTGCTCGTTGTGCATGTGGCCGTCGCCGAAGTTCCATCCGACGGCGGTGCTGCAGATCCGCTCGCCGTCGCTGAGCACGTAGTCGTCTTCGTTCTGCCCGGCCATCACCCGGTGCGCGAGCGTGTACAAGGCGCGGCCGTGTGTGTTCATGGCGACGAACGCATAACCGAGATAAAGCGGGATCTGTGCGCGCTCCTTGCTGCCGTACACCCGCTCCAACTGCGCCGCCGGCATGCTCGCGATCGAGACGAGACCCTCGTTGATCTTCTCCTCGGCCGACGGCTTGACGCACCACAGCGTCTTGTCCCAGTTGCCCGCGTAGTACCGCATGCCCGGCAGGAACGAGATCTTGCGCGGGAACAGGTTGCCAAGAACGACGACGCTCACGATGACGACGAACAGGATCGCAACGGGCACAGGATTGTTCAGGTCGGTGAGCCCGAGATCGGCGTGCGCGACGAACAGTGTCAGCACGCCGAAAATCATGAACACGTTCCACTCCAGCGGCACACCCATCGGAATGGCGCTCAGGATCCCGAGATGGAAACACACCATCACGAACGCGGCCACCGCGGTCAGCCAACCGCCGTGGCTGAAGAACAACACCAGCGGCACGAACATCTCCACGACGGTGGCACCGTGGGCGACGATCCGGGAGACTCGTCCCGGCCGCAGATCGTCCGGAAACCGTTCAAAGAACCGGCGTTTCATCCACTTGGCCCGGATCAACGGATTGTTGGACATCATCGTCGAGATCACGAACGGAAAGTGCTTGTTGAGTTTCGACGTCGCTGCACCCATCCAGATCACGACGAACACGATCTTGGCGGCGACGATCATGTCGACTCCGCCGAACAAGAACGTCACCGTGAGCGTCGCGTAGACCTCCCCACGGGCGGCCAGGAAGATCACCTTGTCACGCAGTCCGAGCACCGCCAACAGGCCGAGGATCGTCGCGATCTGCCAGGTCGGCAGCACACCCACCGTCGTGTCGAGTTCCGGTATCGGACCGGTGCCATTAGAAATCAGTGCGAACAGGACCATCACCAGCAGCGCGGCGTACAACCCGACGTCGACGGGCCTGCGGGCAGTGCCTTTGGTGAATGGGACGCGGCCTGGCCACGGCGGCAACCGGATCGTGTTGGGCCGCAACCAGTAAAGGATCGAGCCCATCGGGGGGAAGAACCGATTGTTCAGCGGCCCGAAGCCGCAGCCCAGGCCGACGACCTCGAACAGCAGCGTGTAGAGCACCACCTTCTGGAAGACGATAGGCTCCGACCACCAGGAGCCGACGTTGGTGAACCCGTCAATGCCCTTGGTGGCCAGCACCACCAGCCAGCCGCCGAGGACATAGAGGCAGATTTTGACCACATAGAACAGATGCAGCGCCACCGGCGTGCCGAAGCCGACCTCGGCCCAGTGCCGGGCCATGGGCCGGATTTTCTCACTGCGTGTGCCCTTACTCCACTCGGCCATGTCGACCTCGGGAAGGGTCGGCTTCAAAAATCCCATGCGCAGACGTTAGAACGTGTTCTATTCACCCGGCCAGGGTGTTAGGCGTCTTCGTCCAGAATCAGCGCGCATTCCGGGCAGGCGGCGACGCCTTCTCGGACACGGTCTTCGTTGTCGGGTGTGACGTCGTACGGCCGCAGAATCGAATAGCCGGCGTCGTCGATCGGGAACAGATCCGGGTCGACCTGGTAGCACAGGGCGTGCCCCATGCACTTGTCGTTGTCCACACGAACTCTCATGGCGTGAATAAGCCCTAACCGCTAGTGATCCTCCAGCGCTGCGACGCCGCGCCAGCTCGGCCAGGTGGTTTCCCAGACCCGGTAGATTCGGCCGTCCCGGCAGGCGGCGTTGAGTACCAGCTCGATCCTCGGCTCCGACGCAACGGACACGGCGCCACGCTACCAACGCGACCCGAGCGCGGCGTCGAGCCGGCCGACGTACTCGTCGACATCGATTGCCGACGTCGCTGCATGCACGCTGACCGCGATCGTGTCGCCAATGCCGTGCGCCCCATGTGTCAGGCTCATCATCGGTGACAGCGCCGGATAGCCGGCGGTGAGCATCACCGGACGCCCGCCGAAGCTGAAGTCGGCCGGGCCACGGTTGACGCTGGACACCACGGTGTTGCCGGTGACCACCGAGGATCGCGCGCCGACATCGAAATGCCTTACTCCCCAGCGCACTAGCGGCGCGGGGACCGCCGCCGCGGCACGATCGGCTGCGGCTAAGGCCGGGTGGTCACCGCGGCGGCGCCGCTCATCCAGTTCGGCGCCGATGCGTCGGATCCGTTCGCCTGTCGTCGCATCCGGGTGCAGGCCCACGCCGACGTTGCGGAAGTGGTTGTTGGCCCGGCGCGCTCCGGCTTTCGCCATCGGCACCTCGGCACCCAGCGACGACGGGTCCTCACCGCGGGCCCGTAGGTAACCCGCCAGCGCGGTCGAAATTGCCGCGAGGACACCGACGGTGACGGTCGGGCCCGCGATCTGGGACCGTCGGCGCACGAGCGTGCGAAGCGTGTGCTCTTCGCCCGGCCTGCTGTTGATGCTCAGCACCGGCCGCCGCGGCGCCGACGGCGGGACAAGTCCGGCGGCGGTGTCGCGTTCGAGCGCCTGATGAGCTCGGGCCGCGGCAACACTTCGGGTCAGTAGACAATCCGACGCGGCGCCGACCACGTCGCCCACCGCCGCATCGCGACCGAACAGCGCCGCCGCCAACGCCGACGACCGCTGCCCGTCCGCCAGCGCGTGCCCGATCTGCAGCACCGCCACCGTCGACGAACCGGCGCAGCCGGGGACATCGGTCACCCCCGTGAACACGTGCAGCCGCCACGCGGCGCGCCGCAGATCGAGTTGGTCGCGCGCCAACCCAGCCACTGCGTCCAGGCACGCGCGCCAGTCGACGTCCGCACGGTGCCACACCAACTGCTCTGATCGAACATCACCGCGCACCCACTGCGGGTACGTCAGCGAACAGCCGTCATGCACCCGCCGCGTCAACGCGGGAAGCAGGCGGGCCCGGCGCAGCACTTCGTCACCGGCGTGCTCGAACGACGCCGGTTGGCCGTCGAACGCGTACAGCAAGAACTGGTCGCTTCCGATCTTGGCCGACATCCAGTAGAACTGCGCATCGGCCGCGGTGAGCCGCACGTCCACGACGCCGATCGTGGCATGCCCCGGTACCGTCACGCACATGCCTCTCCCACTTCCCGCCGACGACCGGGCCGCCGTCATCACCGGCGCATCGTCGGGCATCGGCGCCGCCCTCTCGCGCGAACTCGCCTCCCGTGGACACCGCGTGGTGCTCGTGGCCCGTCGCGCCGAGTTGCTCGACGGGCTCGCCGAAGAACTGGGCGCCCGCGCCCACCCACTGCCGGCCGACCTCTCCGTACGAGCGGACCGGGCGGCGCTGCCCGATCGCATCGCCGAGCTTGGGCTACTTCCCGAGATCCTGGTCAACAATGCCGGCCTGGCGACGAGCGGACCGATCGCGAAATCAGTTGTGACGCAAGAACTCAACCTCGTCGAGGTCGACGTGGCCGCGGTGGTCGACCTGTGCTGCCGGTTGGTGCCCGGCATGGTCGAGCGGGGCCGCGGGGTGGTGCTCAACGTGGCATCGGTGGGCGCGTTCGGGCCTTTGCCGGGGCAAGCGTCCTATGCGGCGGCGAAGGCGTTCGTGCTCTCCTACACCGAAAGTCTGCGCGAAGAGCTGAAAGGAAGCGGCGTCACCGCGGCAACGCTCTGCCCGGGTCCGGTCCACACCGGATTTGGACACACCGCCGGCATCAGTGACGCGGACGCCGCGGCGGCCCTCCCCACGCCGCTGTGGAAGACGGCCGACGACGTCGCCCGTGCGGCGATCGAGGGTCTGGACGCCGATAACGGTGTGATCGTGCCGGGTGGGCTCAACCGCGCCGCCGCCCTGCTCTACCGGCTGGCCCCGCGTTCACTGCTTTTGCCGGTGCTGGCGCGAAACCACCCCGGTCTCCGTTCTCGAGGCGGTCCGGCAAGTTAGATACCCCGCCCGACGAAGTTGAGGATGTGCTCGGCGACGACGTCCGGCTGCTCGAGCTGAAGAAAGTGCCCGGCGTGGTCGACGACGTGGACGTCGCTGCCGGGCGGAACGACGTTCTGCACCCAGCGCGCGTAGTCGGCCGACGCGCAGCCGTCGTCGTTGCCGTGCAGGTACAGGGTGGGCAAGTGCGGTGCCGAGAGCCAGTGCTGGTGCAGCCGGAGGTATCGCTTCGGCGGCCGCCCGCCGCGGATCGTCGCCCGGTAGGGACCCAGTGCGGCACGCCAGCTTTCCGGTGTGCCGATCGCCGCGTCGACGTGTCGCAGGTCCTCTTTGGCGTCCAGCGCGGGCGACCACTGCCGCCAGAGCCGGGGCACCACCCACGACGCCGATCGCTCCGGCAAGAACGGCAGCTGGAAGTACATGATGTACCAGCTGCGGGCCAGCTGACGGGGCAACTGCGCGGCCAACCGAGGCGCATCCGGCACGCGACGCAACGGACGGAAGCTGGCCGCCGGCGGCACCGACATGATCACCGCCTTGCAGAAGGGACTGTCGGGCATCGCCGCCAGACCAGCCCCGGCTATCGCGCCCCAATCGTGACCGATGATCACGTCGCGTCCCGTCGGGCCGACCGCATCGAGCACACGCACGGCGTCGTCCATGAGTGCGCCGACGTGATAGCTGGAATCGGACGGGATCGTCGACGGCGCGTAGCCGCGCATGAACGGCGCCACCACCCGCCAGCCCTCGTCGGCCAGCCTGGGCGCCACCCGTCGCCAGCCGTACGCGGTGTCAGGAAAACCGTGCAGGCACAACGCCACTGGTGCCTTCGTGGCATTGTGGCGCGGCTGCCACTGCAGCGCGCGCAACGTCACCGTCGGCGCGTCGACCTCAACCCAGCCGGGCTCGCTCATGGCCGCAGCTTAACGAGGTCATCTCACGCGCCGGCTATGCACTGTCGGCGGCAGCCTCCAGGTCGGCGATGACGATTTTGCGCATGCCGAGCATCGCCTTGGTGGCGGCGGTGGCCCGCGCCGGATCGGGGTCGGTGGTCAGCTCGAAAAGCCGGTCGGGCACCACCTGCCAGCTCAGCCCGTACCGGTCCTTGCACCAGCCGCATTGCGATTCCTCGCCGCCGTCGGTGAGCCGGCCCCAGTAGTAGTCGACCTCGTCTTGGTCACCGCACCTGATCAGGAACGAGACCGCCTCGGTGAAACGAAACGCCGGTCCGCCCTGGATACCGATGAACTTGTGACCGTCCAGCACGAACGTGGCCGACACGACGTCACCCGGCTTACCCGGCCCCGCCTCGGTGTAGCGTTCGATGTCCTCGATCTTGGAATTGGGGAACACCGAGGTGTAGTACTCGGCGGCTTCCTCCAGATTGTCGTCAAACCAAAGCGACGGCGTGATCGTCGGCATGTCGTCTGTCCTTTCGTGGCCTCTACCGATACCGACCGGCGGGGCGCGAGGAACTCATCGCGGTGACCGTGCGCCGAGTGCACGTAGGGCGAAGTCCACGACATAACCGACGAGGCGCTGCCGGTCCGGACCCAGGCCCTGCAGCGGCGCCGTGAACGCACGGTCGACGAGCGCGTGGATCGCCGCCGCATCACGGTCGGGCTCGGCAAAAGGAAACGAGCCGTCCTCGCGCCCCCGCCGCAAGATGTCGGCGAGAATCTTCTCCCGGTCGGCCAGCAGTTCGGCGCTGGCTTCCCGGTAGCCCTTCGCGACCCGCACTTCGTCGGAGGTGAGCACGATTGCATGAGCCCGTCGGCGCGGGTGATAGGCCAGGCCCAGCAGATAGTCCACCCAGTCGGTGAGTTGCGCGGCCGGTCCGCGGGCCGTGTCGTCGGCGATGCGGCGGAGTCGACGAGCGACGGCCGCGCTGTCCCGCCGGAGCATGGCGAGAAACAGCTCGTCCTTCGATGTGAAGTGCCGGTAGAACGCGCGCGTCGACAGGCCGGAGGCATCCAGGATCGCGGCCACGGACACCGGCCCGGAGTGCGGTTTCCCCAGGCAGACGTAAGCGGCGTCGATGATGTCGGCGCGTTCGTCGGCCGCGTCGCGAAGGCGGGTCGGCACGAGCGCTGATTGTAGGCCCGTGAAAATGCCGATTTCACCTCCGCTACCGTGAGGCTCGTGAGCAGCGCACCCCAGACCGTCACCTACCGCGGTATCAACGGCGTCGCGCTGGTCGCCGACGAGTGGAACCGCGAGATCGACAGCCAGCACCGCGCGGCCGACCAGCCGACGGTCTTGTTACTGCACGGCGGTGGGCAGAACCGGTTTTCGTGGAAGAGCACCAGCCAGGTGTTGGCCGATCGAGGCTTTCACGTGGCTGCGCTCGACAGCCGCGGCCATGGTGACAGCGACCGAGCGCCCGGCGCCGACTACGCGCTGGAGACCCTGTGCGGCGACGTCCTCGAGGTGGTCGACCAGATCGGACGTCCGGTCGCGGTCATCGGCGCGAGCATGGGCGGTTTGACCGGCATCCTGGCCGCCGACGCGGCCGGCCCGCAGAAGGTGACGAAGTTGGTCCTCGTCGACGTGGTGCCGCGGTTCGAGAAGAGCGGCAGCGCACGGATCCGCGACTTCATGTTCAGCCATGTCCACGGGTTCGACTCGTTGGAGGAGGCGGCCGACGCGGTGGCCGCCTATCTTCCGCACCGGACCAGGCCACGCAGCACGGAGGGCCTGACGAAGAACCTGCGCCATCGTCACGGGCGGTGGTACTGGCATTGGGACCCGAAGTTGCTGACCAAACCGGAAGACGACCCGCACCTGCGGGTCGAAAAGCTCGAGAGGGCCGCGACCGGGTTGAAGATTCCGATTCTGCTGATCCGCGGCAAGCTCTCCGACGTGGTCAGCGTCGACGGCGTGAAGGACTTTCTCGACAAGGTGCCAAACGCCGAGTTCGTCGAGCTGTCCGACGCCGGCCACACCGCCGCCGGTGACGACAACGATGCGTTCACCGATGCTGTGGTGCAGTTCGTCACGCGCTGATTAACTGAGGGCGTGAGCTCGAGTCGCCGCACCCTCGGCTTCAACTTCCTGGAGCAGCCTGCATTGCCCGCGCCGGAGGTGTCCGAGGCGGCGGCCGAACGAATCCTGGTGGAGCACTATGGGTTGCACGCACGGGCGTCCGCACTGGGGAGCCAGCAGGACAAGAATTTCCTGATCTCCGGAAGCGATGGCGAGATCCTCGGTGTGCTGAAGGTGGCGAACCCAGCATTCTCCGAGAGCGAGATCGAGGCTCAGGAGTTGGCAACCGAACTGATCGCATCGGCGGAGCCGTCGTTACGCATCGCGGTGGCGCATCCGAATACCGATGGCGCACCGTGCACGAGGGTAGCCGGCCTGCTCGACGGTGCCGCCGCGTTCGTGCGGCTGTTGCGCTTCTTGCCCGGTGGCACGCTGGTCGAGTCGAACTTACTGTCGCGAAGCGTAATTGCGGAGCTCGGTGACGTCGCGGGGCGGGTCAGCCGGGCGCTCGTCGAATTCGAGCATCCGGGGCTGGACCGGATCGTGCAGTGGGACCTCAAGTACGGCGCCGTGGTGGTGGCGAAACTGATCGAGCACGTCGCCGACCCGGCGGCGCGCGCACGCCTGACGCGAACGGCGGATGGGGCGTGGGCACGGGTCGAGCCGCACATCGATGAGCTGCCCGAGCAGGCTGTCCACCTCGATCTCACTGACGCGAACGTGGTTGCCACGAACGGGCGATGACGGTCGGCGACATCCGGATGGCGTCATCGACTTCGGTGATCTGACGAGAAGCTGGGCGGTGTCCGAGCTCGCGATCACGGTCTCGTCGGTGTTGCACCACGCCGACGCCGGGCCTGCCTCGATCCTGCCGGCGGTGCGGGCGTTTCACCGCCTCCGGCCGTTGGGGATGGCCGAGGTGGAGGTGCTGTGGCCGCTGACGGTGCTGCGTTCCGCGGTGCTGATCGTCAGCAGCGCGCAGCAGGCCGCGCTCGACGCGGACAACGCCTACGTCGCCGACCAGATGGACGACGAATGGCGAATGTTCGAACGGGCCACGTCGGTGCCGATCGACGTGATGACCGCACTTATCAAGGCGGACTTGGGTTTCGACCTGCCGGTGGATGAGTTGACCTCGCCCGCGGCACTGGTGCCAATGTTGGATCCCGCCTCGACGATCACACTTGACTTGTCGCCGGAGTCCGACGCGATGGACGACGGCGCCTGGCTCGAACCGGATGTCGAGGACGTGCTGGCTCGCCAAGCGGTCGGAGCCGGCGCGGCGTGCGTCGTCACCCGTTTCGGTGAACCACGGTTGAGCGCCGCGCCGCCGCTGAGTCAAGTGAGCCCGGACGTGGTGGCTACGGGAATCGGGCTATGGTTCGCCGCCCCAACGAAACTCGCCGCGCCCTGGGATGGCGAGATCATCGAGGATGCCGACGACGGCGTGGTGGTGCGCGGCGACCACTACGAGATGACCCTGCTCGGCGTCGATGAAGCACCGATCGGGAGCAGACTGACGGCCGGGGCGGTGATGCTGGAGGCGCCGCCCGGTCGATGGATATCCGTCAGCGTGCGCCCGGTCGGGGCGCCGGTCGCGCCGCGATTTGTGCGGCCGGAGTTGGCGGCGGGCTGGCTGGCCATGTGCCGAGACCCCCGTCCGCTGTTGCGATTACCGCCCGTGATCACTCAACGGTCAGACCGCGGGTTGTTGGCTCGGCGCGATCACACGTTCGCGCGGGTGCAGGAGCACTACTACGACGCACCCCCGCAGATCGAGCGAGGGTGGCGGCACACTCTGGTATCGCTCGACGGCCGCTGCTACCTGGACATGGTCAACAATGTGACCGCGTTGGGTCACTCTCATCCTCGGGTGGCCGAGGCGGCGGCTCGTCAACTTCGGAAGCTGAACACCAACTCGCGCTTCAACTATCACGTGGTCGTCGACTTCTGCGAGCGGCTCGCGGCCACGCTGCCCGATCAATTGAGCACCGTGTTCCTGGTGAACTCGGGTTCGGAAGCCAACGATTTGGCGCTGCGACTCGCGATGGCGGCGACCGGTCGCCACGATGTGGTGGCGATCCGCGAGGCGTATCACGGGTGGACGTATGCAACCGACGCAGTGTCGACGTCCGTCGCGGACAATCCGAACGCGCTCATGACGCGTCCACCCTGGGTCCATACTGTCGACTCCCCCAACAGTTTTCGCGGTAAGTACCGCGGCGCAGACGCCGAGCTGTATGCCGCGGAGGCGGTGAGGGTGATCGAGGCATTGGCCGCCGATGGGCGGGCGCCGGCGGCCTTCATCTCGGAAACCGTCTATGGCAGTGCGGGCGGGATGGCGTTGCCCGACGGCTACTTGGCCGACGTGTACGGCGCGATGCGTGCGTGCGGGGGCCTGTGCATCGCCGACGAAGTGCAGGTGGGCTACGGGCGACTTGGCCATTGGTTCTGGGGTTTCGAGCAGCAGGGTGTGCTGCCCGACATAGTGGTGACCGCGAAGGCAACCGGCAACGGATACCCGCTGGGCGCGGTGGTGACGAGCAGCGAAACCGCCGACCGGTATCGCACCGAGGGTTACTTCTTCTCGTCGACCGGCGGCAGCCCACTGGCCTGCGCAGTCGGCGTGACGGTCCTCGACGTGCTTCGCGACGAACAACTTCCGCAGAATGCCGCCCGGGTCGGCGGTCGTCTCAAGGCGAGATTGCAATCCCTGCAACACAATCACCCGATCATCGGGACCGTGCACGGGTTCGGCCTCTATCTCGGTGTCGAGCTGGTTCGCGATCGGGTCACGCTGCAGCCCGCGACCGAAGAGACACGGGCGATCTGCGAGCGAATGCTCGACCTCGGAGTGATCATCCAACCCACCGGCGACCACATGAACATCCTGAAGACCAAGCCGCCACTGTGCCTGGACATCGATTCTGCCGACTTCTACGTCGACACCCTCGACCGCGTTTTGACCGAAGGCTGGTGACTCAGTTCATCTTTCGTCGTCTTCGTCGTCGTCGTCTTCTTCGCCGTGGAGGAGTTTCTCGGGGTGGTGATACGTGTTGGTGCGCAGCTGGCAGCGAAACGCTGAAGTACGTTCTAGGATGCTGGTGACACCACGAGGTTCGGCGCACACTGAAGCCCGTGTGGTCGACCGAAGCCGCCGAGATAATCGCGCTCGACATTTACCAGCGCGCCGATTCGACCGGCTCGACCCGTACCGCTGACCTCGTCGGCCCGGGGACGGGTGGAGTCACCCCCACCCGTCAGGTTGTGTGCGGTCAGCCGCGCCCGCTCCGGCTCCTGGTTAGGCGCCGTGTCATGCGTCGAATCATCTGCCTCTCACCTCCTCGTGTACTCACCTGTGTTGGCAATCAGTTGCGGTGGTGACGGCGCCGGGTGAGCCGGCGCTGCATACGACGAACCATGCGTTCTCACCTCCTCGTGTACTCGCGTGAGCGGTCATCAGCCGTGGCCCTTGCGCTTCCGGGTGAGGCGTCGTGTCATGCGTCGAATCATGAGTTGTCACCTCCTTTCAGCCACTGGAGTGGATGTCGGGGGGAACAGTCGCGCAGTGTTCTCAAAGGTTTCTAAATGGCTGTGTGCGGCTGCGGCGATGGTGTCAGCCGCCGATTTCTATCGCGCCGTCTCGTCGTTACCGCTCCTGCATGGCGAAGGGATCGGTCATCACGGTTCTCACCACCGGGCCACTCGTTACCCTCTGCCAGCATCTCCCGCTGACGCCGCCTGCACCTGGGCGTCCTCGACATCCGCCGCCGCATACCGGCACAGTGGGCGCGACCCGGCCGTTTATGGGCCGGGCGCGGCCGCTACCCTCACCCGGCCGAGAACATCAGATCGTGCAGCTCCAGCATCGACATCTGAGTGTCCGGTGGCACATCGAACGGCACCTTGACTTCGATTGCGTTACCCGGGTTGATGTCGTCCACGAGGCCGTAGCTATTCATGTATAGGTCGGCATCTGAACTGACTTGGTATTCCCGGCCGGACCTGTCGATCAGTTTCTGGTTCCGCCCGGAGTAGCTGCGCCGCTCATCGCCGATGTTCCGTACCGATAGAGTGAAGATGACGAACACGCCCTGCGCGGTGGCGGTGAGGTAGCGGTTGCCGGTGGGGTCGCCGACCGTCTTGGCGCTGGTGACGGCGAGCACCTGAAATTCGAACTTGCCATCCCGCACTGCTGAGCCGGGAGGGGCCACTGTCGGCGTCGGCGTCGGTTCACCGGCCGACGCAATCGAAGCTGCCGAGACAGAAGCGCGAGACGCCCATCGTGGGCTGTGGGGTCCGCCGTGCAATGGCAACACAGTGTCGACTGACATCGTCACGCAAGCTGCACCGCCACCGCCGGTGCCTGTGTCGGATCACCGCCACCGCCGGCACCCGGCGTATCGCCGCCGATGTCTTCGAGTGCCTACTACGAGAATTGCAGCGCAGCGCGAAGGGCCGGCGCGGCACCCCTTCTGGCCGGGCAGCCAGGCTATCTCAGGTCTCGACCGCGACAGGGACGGCGTCGCGTGCGAATGATGCACTAGAGCAGTCAGCCATTCTGTCTGTGACGTGTCTTCGCTGTTCAGGGCGGTGACCGCGGCATTGTTCGGAGTTTGTGAACACATCTGAATACGCCGCTGTTGCCGCGGCTCATAGCGTAGACCCTGATCGGTGGCGCACGGAGTTCTCGGCGGTCCTGGATCGCATCGCGCCACGATTTCGTCGCTACGAACCACTTCGCATGCCGGCGCGCTGATCGCAGCGATGGTCTCATGCCCTGGCCCGTAAGAATTGCTGGCCATCGCCGAGCACCGCGGCGCGGCTTCCCCGGACGGACTGCGCATCTGTTGTCGCGGGCCAGCTGGGACGCCGATCCCCGTCCGCGACGATCCTGCTTGACTATGTCGTCGACGCGTTTGGCGACCCGGTCTCGATCCTGGTAGTTGATGAGACCGTCGACGTTGAGCAGGGCATCCCCAGCGATCGGCGTGCTACTGCCAGTACAGCGGCTCGGCCGGGCGCATCGAGAACTCCCAAGTCGCGGTGTATCTGACCTACGCCGCACCTACGCGGCCACGCCCTGATCGATCGTGCCCTTTACCTTCCACGCAGCCGTGGCAGACGATCGCGAACGCTGCGCTGATGCCGGAATCCCCAACCGCCTGCGGGGTTTCGCCCCCGATCCCGCCTTGGCTGTCACGCTGATCGACCGTGCTGTCGCCGCCAAAGTTCCCGCGGCGCCATCGGTGGCCGGTCGACGCAGTCTATGGCGCCACCCCCGATTGCGGGCGGCCGTTCGTGGTCACGGTCTGGGCTACGTGCTGGCGGTGGCGGCCAACCGGCGCGTGCCCACCGATGCCGGTCTGATCCGCGTCGATGCGCTGCCCGCGCTGATCCCGGCACACGCCTGGCAGAAACACTCCGCCGGTGCTGAGCTCCACGGCCCACGCCTGTACTCCTGGCCTGGTTTCGCCTGCTCGCCGAGATGACACCGACACCGGTGTCCAGCATTTGCTGATCCGCCGCAACGATTCCACCGGGGAACTGCCCTACCTGCGCTGCTATTGACCACGCTCGGTACCGCTGATCACCGTGGTGGCCTTGGCGGACAACGCTGGCGCATCGAGGAATCCTTCCAAGCCGCCAAAGGCCTGACCGGACTGGATCAGCACCAAGTTCGGCGCTGCCGTTCCTGGTATCGCTGGACCACCTTGGCCATGCTCGCTCTTGCCTTCCTGGCCGTGGCCACCGCGATCCCACGCGACACCGCACCAACGCTCGAACGGGTCTGATCGCGTTGACCATCTACGAGTTCCGCCGCCTATTCGACGCAACCTGCTGCTGACCGACAAGCACACCGTCGCGACGCTGCTGGCCTGGTCACGATGGCGACGACGACACCAATACCGAGCCCGCCTATCCCACTACCGACGCCGCGAAAACCAATGATCCCGATCTACTGCTGCAGTACTAGTGAGTCGTGCAGCGTCAACGGAGCGGCCACCGCATGACCGGCCACCGCAAGTCTGTCGCGAAGGCCTGCTGTCTCGTCGTGAGCTAGATGACGGCCTATTGACCGAGGGTCAGGACGTTCAACAGGTCTTGGTCCCGCATGTACTCGGTCTGCCATGCCAGCGAGGAAATACCGACAAGCGCGTCGAACGGGCCGCCGCCGCCGGTTGGAGACACCGAGATACCCGTCGTTGCCGCCTTGATATCCCCGACGGACAAGCTGGCCGATCTATCCACCGTAAGAGTGATGATCTCACCAAATGAGGCTCCTGCCGTCAGCAGCGGATTGGTGGTGACCGTGGTAACCAATTTCTGGTTGAGGTTGCCCACCTGAATGTCGGCCATCGTCACCTGATTGCCGGCCTCCAGCAGCGGGATGCCGACGTAGATCGGATCGAAGCCGAGCGAGCCGGTGGTGGCTCCTTGTCCGGTATTAACTGATGTCCTGGCGACTCCGTCGCCGTCGTCGGCCTTATACGGGATGTCCTGCCCGTTCATCACGATCGCACCCGCATAGATCATGCCATTCGCTCGGCCGATGCCAGGGTTGTTGAAGCTCTGGAAAGGAAAACTGGGCCCTTCCCGAAATCCGAAACCTTCGTCCTCATCGCCGGTGATTGACAGTGCTCGAAACGCTTTGGTGGAACCGGCGAAGAACTGCACAAGAGGATCGATCCGGCCATCTCCGTTCGCATCGAAGAACCCGGCGAACTGAGTGAACTCGACGTCTACCGAGCTGGTGGTGACCTGCGCCTGGTCGTTTTGGGGGTAGCCGAGGAAGGGGGCGTTAGGGGTGTTGGACGCCGATTGGAACGTGGCCCGAAAAAACAGATCTTGGAGTTTGTTGACGGTGAGCCCGGCAGAGAAGCGAGGTACGAATGGCGACTCTTCAGTGACTTCGTCGGTTGTCGCCTGGATCTCAACCGTAATCGGGCCGTTGAAGGTAAACGGGTGGGATCGGGCATTGATATCAAGATCGACGATCTCCTGAGCGATCCCGCTCAAGTGCAGTCGAAGGAAGCGTAGCTTTTGCATTTTCAGGCGGTCAACATTGTCGTAATCCCACTGAAGGGTTAGATTTTCCCCGTTCTCGGCTCGTAATTTATTGCAGCTGAACGCTTTGACCCGAAATGGTGTGAAAGTTCCTCTGTCGTCGCAACCTGCGACCAGAACAGCCGGAACGGTGATCGCCGCCGCCGTCGCAAGGAAGTCCCTTCGCGACAAGATCCATTGATTGTCATACCTCATGTGTTCCTCCTGAGGCAACAGTGTTGCAATCATTGCGTGTCGCTCAAGACCTTATGCGGCGTCTGCCGAAATTCGCAGCGGATATAGGTAAGATAAGCCGGGTCAGGCCTTTGCCGTGACCGAGATGAGCGCGGCGGCGAATTTGTCGCAGGTCCGCCACGGTGACGTCGACATGCGGCGATAGCCCAGCACCGGGGCGGTCAGCTCGAACGGCGCATCGATTTGAATATGCGGCTGCAGCGTGTCGCTGCCGTCGGTGCCCGCCACACGTGGATTTGATGTCCCCAGCGCGTTTGCGTCAAACAACTACCTGATGATGGTCACCATGAGGGAATCCGACTTCTACGCCGCTCACAGGGCTAAACCCGGCGCACCTCATCCGCGCCGATGGCGTCGGCGTGGAACACGCCGTCCTCGATGTCCTCGTCCCACATCACGAACAGCTGGTCGCCCTTCACCTCCACGACGGTGCCCTTGAGGATGGTGTTATCGGTCGAAACTCGATCCCCTGGTTTGAAGTTCATGGCCTCGTCGTCCTTTATCGCTCACCTTTCGTCCTCCTCTACTCCAAAGCGCTCGACGCGCTCGAAGCCGCGCAACGAGAAGAGGGGCGGCTGCTGACCCTGACACTCAAATCGCGCCCATGGGCACTCAGCCTGGTCAGACGGACTTCAAAACCCGCTTTTACCTTGCGATCTGAGCATCCGCGGCCACCGCATCCCCATCCACCGCATTACGCTTCACCTCGATACCGGCCCGCCGCTTGAGCGCCGGCGACAACAATAGTTCGTTCATCCCGGACTGGATGGTTGACCACGCGTTCGCGGACGGCTGGCCGCTGGCCATGCTGCGGTCGGCGAACCACAGTTCTAGGCGCAGCCGCTGCCAGTCAGCGGCGCTGTAGAACGCGGACTCGCAGGACTCCTGGACGGTGTCCCACATCGCCGCGATGAGCGGGTGCGGGTCATCGAAGCCGATCTCGCGGGACCCGGGTCCCGCGGCCGGTGCGGTCATCGGCTCCGCGTCACCGTACGACCGTGGTTTGTTCGCCGGCGCTCGCTTCAGCAACGGCATACTCGTCGAACGTACAGGCGAGGAAGCCGCCGTTGCCCGACGCCGGGCACATGCTCTGCTGGGAGCGACCCGAGGCGCTCATCGACGCAATCGCAACTTTTTTGGCAGTAGCCCGGCGGGCTGGTCGGGTATCGGCGGGCGATGTCGCAGTCCGTGCCGACCTCGACCATCGCTTCGCAGCTCGGGTGGGCAATTTGCTGACCGTAGTCCTCGCTGCAGCGCACGACCTGACCGTCGTGCACTACGCCGCCGACTTCGACACGGCCGCACGGATATTGGTGCTAGCGACAATGGGTGACGCCGCGCGTCAGGCTTAGATTTAGCAGTCAGCACCGCTGACGTCGAACTCGATGGGCAGGGTTGTCGGGCCGCTCATCCCGGTTAGTGGCTTCCAGGGTGCGGGGCCGGTGCGGCGCGGGTTGGGCATTCGACGCGTGATGACGGTCAACGCTTCGGCGAGTTCGAGTCTGGCGAGGTGGGAACCCAGGCAGTAGTGGACGCCGCCGCCGAAGGTCAGCATGGCTGGCGGGGCCTCGCGGGTGATGTCGAGGCGGTCGGGGTCGGCGTAGACGGCGGGGTCGCGGTTGGCGGCGCCGGTGTTGGCGATGACCAGCGTGCCGGCCGGGATGAGGACCCCGCCAAGCTCGACGTCGTCGACGGCTACGCGCAAGGTGGCGAAGACGACGGGGGAGTGGCGCATGGTCTCCTCGACCGCGTTTGGTGCGAGTTCGGGATGCTCGGCCAGCAGCGCCCACTGGTCGGGGTGGTCGCACAGGACTTGCACCGCGGCGGCCAATTGATTGCGGGTGGTGTCGGTGCCGGCGGTGAGCAGGACGGCGGCGAGCATGAGTAGTTCGTCGTGCGTGAGGCGGTCGCCGTCGTCTTCGGCACGGATCAGCTCGGAGATCAGGTCGTCGGTGAGGGCGTGGCGCCGGTGAGCGATCATGTCGTCGAGGTAGGCGTCGAGCGCCTCCCGGGCGGCCAGGATGACGGGCGCGTCGTTGACGACGTTCCAGCTGAAGAGCTTGAAGATGTCGTCGGTCCAGTCCGAGAACAGTTGCCAGTCTTTGCGGGGTGCGCCGAGCAGCGCGCAGATGATCGGAATCGGGTATTGCCTGGCAATGTCGGCGACCACGTCGCAGCGGCCCGCGCCAATCAGCGGATCCACCAGATCGCCGATGACCTCGACGATCGTCGTGCGCAGCCGTGCGACAGCCCGGGGGGTGAACGCCTTGGATACGAGGCGGCGCAGCCGGTGGTGTTCGGCACCGTCGAGGCTCAACAGGCCCTTAATGACCCTGTCCCACAGGGGACCTGAGGTGATGCCTTGTGCCTCGAGACCGAGCCCGTGCGGCATGCGAAACCGGGGATCGCGCAGCACGGTGCGCACCAGGTCATAGGTCAGCACCTGCGGCCCGTGCGGCCCCAGCGCGATCGGCGCCTGCTGTCGTGCCTGCCGGATCAGCCGGTGCGCGTCGTCGGGGTTCTGGCCGTCCTCATACGCGATGGTCGGCAGCCCGGCATCAAACACGCTCGGGCTGGCCGGAGGGCGGATTTCGACGGCCATCAGTCGATGATGCGCCTTCGCCGGTCCCAAGACCATCGGTTACAACGCCCGCTGCGTGGTCGCCTCGACGCGGGAGACAATCCTCGCCGTCCGATGAGAACCTGTTGACTCAGGCGCACCAACTCACTGAAACTCTGCTGTCGCACAGCCCGTTCGCGCTCGAGATGACCAAGCAGGTGATCCGGGCGAATCAGGACGCGGCTAACGTGAATGCGGCGATCGCGCTGGAGAACCGCACTCAGATACTGGCGGCATCGGGTGGCGACTTTGCCGAAGCAGTCGCGGCACGGGCGGAGAAGCGTCCACCGCGTTGGGCGATAAAAGAGGACGATGGTGGACGCTGAGCAACTTCGGCGGTTGTTCGACCTGTCCGGCAGGACGGCGATCATCACCGGCGGCACCCGCGGGATCGGGTATGCGCTCGCGCAGGGTCATTTGGCCGCGGGCGCCAATGTGGTCATCACCGGCAGATCCGACGATCGCTGCCGCGAAGCCCAGGACGCACTCGAGCCCCAGGCACCAGGCAGGGTGGCGGCCGTCGCCGCTCACATGGGAGAGCTAGACCACGTCAAAAGGCTTGTTGCCGAGACGATCTCACGATACGGCGCAATAGACATCGTGGTGAACAACGCCGCAACCGCGCTCATCCAGCAGTTCGGCGGCATCACACCGGAAGCGTGGGAGAAGTCGGTTTCCGTCAATGTGACGGGTCCGCTGTTCCTCGTCCAGGAGGCGCTGCCACATCTGCAAGCAAGCAGCCACGCCGCGGTTCTCAACCTGGTGTCGACCGCGGCATTCCAGTTCGCCGGCACCATGCCGATGTACGCGGCGGGCAAGTCGGCGCTGGTGTCGTTGACACGAACCATGGCGTCGGCGTTCGCGCGGTACGGCATTCGGGTGAACGCCCTGGCGCCGGGGCCCGTCGACACCGACATGGTGCGCAAGAACACACCCGAGGTCATCGCGGCGATGGCGAACGGCACGCTTCTTGGGCGGTTGGCCCAGGTCCACGAAATGGTCGGTCCCGCATTGCTGTTGACGTCGGACGCCGGCAGTTACATCACCGGGCAGGTGCTGCTCGCCGACGGCGGCATGGTGCCGCGCTGAGTCACTCCTCGCTGGTTTCGGCCAATCGCTGATGGAGTCGGGAGCGAATCTCGTCGGCCGAGTAGGCATTGCGGCGCCGTTGGTCCCGGGCGACGAGTACACCACCAGCCGCGACGCCGACCAGACCCGCCAGGCCGATCCACTTCCACATGCTGCGCACCGTCGTCAGCCTAGGCTGCGATCGTGGACCGCAGCAGCGTTTCCTTGGACAGGGCACTCGAAGAGACCCGCACGGGTGACATCTGGTTGTTCCGCGGCCGCTCCCGGCCGGACCGCGCCATCCAATCGCTGACCAACAGCCCCGTCAACCACGCCGGAATGACCGTGGCGATCGACGACTTGCCACCTCTGCTGTGGCATGCCGAGCTCGGCAACAAGCTCGTCGACGTCTGGACCGGTACGAACCACCGCGGTGTGCAGCTCAACGACACTCGGGAGGCGGTGCTGCAGTGGGTACACCGGTACGAACAGCGGTGTTGGCTGCGGCAGCTGAGCCCGTACGCCAGTCGCGAACAGGAGAATCGACTGCTCAAGGTGATCGCCCGGATGGACGGCACCCCGTTCCCGAGCACGGCGCGATTGACCGGTCGCTGGCTGCGCGGCCGAGTTCCGACAGTGAGCGACATCACCGAAGGGATTCCCTGGTTGGACAAGCGAGTGCGGGAGTCCGGGCAGCGCAGGAAGGCTCGCCGGCGCCAGGTCGGCATGGAGACGGCCTACTGCGCGGAGACGGTCGCGATCACCTACGAGGAGATGGGGTTGCTGACCACCCACAAGGGCTCGAATTGGTTTGACCCGGGCTCGTTCTGGAGCGGTGACACGCTGCCGCTGGTGCCCGGGTATGCGCTTGGCGACGAGATCGCGGTCGTCGTCGACTAGGGTGCGTCGCCCTACTGAGCCGTCGTTGTCGTGTTCGGTGACGCACTTCCGGCGCCCACGGCGTTGGTGGCAGGGGCGGCGACCCGGGAACCGCCGGATTGTCCGACCGTCGCTGGCTGTAGAAACCCGGCTTCGACCAAGACGCGGCTGCGCCCAGCGTGAACACACGGTGGCGAAACGCCGAGGAGCGACGCGGCAGTTTCACACTCGCCGCAGTCAACTCTCGCTCGGCGCGAGAACCTACGCGAGCACGGAGCTCAGTCGACCCGCATCTCCGCCAACTCGCTCCAACCCGTGGCGTCAATGGTCTGGCTGATGACCTTCGGCGTGGACACCAGTGCCTGCGGCATTTCGCGCACCGCGGCCTTGAAGTGGTCGCTGTTGACGTGGACGGCACCGGCGTCGCCATCGCGGAACGCTTCGACGAGGACGTACTCAGCCGGGTCGTCGAGGCTGCGCGACCATTCGAACCACAGATTGCCCGCTTCGGATCGAGTCGCTTCAGTGAACGGCCTGACCAGTTCGGGCCAGCGCTCAGACCACTCCGGCTTGGTCTGGAACTTGACGACGATGAAGATCATCGACCGTCACCAATTACGGAGATGCGACCTGCCAACTTCATAGCCGGCGGGGAAGGACTTCTCGATGACCCGGAACTCGTTGTTGGCTTTCGACTCGAGTTCCAGAACCACGCAGCTGTCGCCGAGCGCTCTGGACTCCAGCACCTTGTAGTGCTCGCCGCCGCCGTTGATGTCGGTGATCGGGTCACCTGAACGCAGATTTTCGACTCGAACGAGTTCGCCGGCGCTTAGAGAATGTGGCTCCACGCCCGACACGTTAAGGCAATCAGCAATCGCATGGAAGCCTTTGACCTTTGGCCGCCCGTTCCGCTACACGTTGAACCGGAACTCCACCACGTCGCCGTACACCAACTGAGCCGAACCCGAACTGTTTAGTCCGTCGAGTTGACGCCCCACAACACGCGTCGAAGCGTGATTCGCGTTCGTTGTTGAGGAGGGTGCGCAGGCGCGGGATGAATCGCCTCGTGCACCTCGTCGGCAACCACGTGACGGTGGCCCTTCTCGCTGCACTCGTTGAGGTCGGCCGTTATCGCCTCTTGGCGAGCGCCGGGAAATAGAAGCTTGAAGATCTCGCGACACGTCGACGACCACATCGAGCCGAGCACCATCGCAGCAATCATCACCGCTACGGCGGAGGCGGCGATGGCGATGGCAACGACCGCGTCTTGCACCGATCCAAGGGTAGTTGAAAGCGTTGACGTCGTGTGGACTGCTCTAGCGTGGCCCCCTTTTGGGGGCAGCCGGCCCTACCTCCCCGGCTTGGTTGTTGCTCCGTGTCGGAATTCCACCACGTCGCCGTCGGCCATCACGTAGTCCTTGCCTTCCATGCGGACCTTCCCCGCCGCGCGCGCCGCCGCCATTGAGCCGGCGGCCACCAAATCGTCGTAGGAGACCACCTCGGCCTTGATGAAGCCCTTCTCGAAGTCGGTGTGGATCACTCCGGCCGCCTTCGGCGCGGTGTAGCCCTGGTGAATCGTCCACGCCCGGGCCTCCTTTGGCCCAGCCGTCAAGAAGGTCTGCAGGCGCAGCGTGTGAAATCCTGCCCGCGCCAACGCATCCAGCCCCCGCTCGGTCTGCCCGATCGACTCCAGCAGCTCCGCCGAAGACTCGTCGTCCAACTCGAGCAACTCCGCCTCGATCTTGGCGTCCAGGAACACCGCATCTGCGGGCGCCACCAGCTCGCGCAGCTCAGCGACCCGCGCCGAGTCGGTCAGCACCGCCTCGTCGGCGTTGAACACGTACAGGAACGGCTTCGTCGTCAACAGGTTCAACTCCCGCAACAATGAGGTATCCACTGACCCCGCGAACAGCGTCTTGCCGGCGTCGAGCACCTGCTGCGCCGCCTCTGCGGCCTCGAACACGGGCCGGCGCTCCTTCTGCGTGCGCGCCTCCTTTTCCAGGCGGGGCAGCGCCCGCTCCAGCGTCTGCAGGTCGGCAAGGATCAACTCGGTCTCGACGATCTCGATGTCAGAGCGCGGGTTCACTTCCCCACCGACATGTGCGACGTCGTCGTCGGAGAAGACCCGCACCACCTGGCAGATGGCGTCGCACTCGCGGATGTTGGCCAAGAACTTGTTGCCGAGGCCGGCGCCCTCGGAGGCACCCTTGACGAGGCCCGCGATGTCGACGAACGTCACCGGCGCCGGCACGATCCGGGCGGAATCGAACATCTGTGCAAGCATGTCCAGCCGCGGATCGGGCAGCGGAACCACGCCTTCGTTGGGTTCGATCGTGGCGAACGGATAGTTCGCGGCCAGAACGTTGTTCCGCGTCAGGGCGTTGAACAGCGTTGACTTGCCGACGTTGGGCAGGCCGACGATTCCGAGGTTCAGGCTCACAGGGTCCAAAGTCTAGAGAACCCGACATGCGCGGCGAGGCGGCTGACAACCGTCATGGCCATCTACCCGGTACGGTCTACATGTGTCTGGACAGCGGGCCCGGTCGGTGGTAACCGCCGGCCATCGCTCCGTGCATCCCAATGTGCCGGGAGTGCCTTGGTGGGGCGCCGTGCTGATCGCCGTGACAGCGACCGCCCTCGGTTTCGCTTTCGACGCCGGCGCGGGTACCCAGGAACTGACCAACGTCTTCGCTGCGATGTACGCGATCGGTTGCCTCGCGGCGGTGCTGATGGTGCGACAGGCCGCTATTTTCACCGCCGTCGTGCAGCCGCCGGTATTGATGTTCATCAGCGTGCCGGGCGCCTACTACCTGTTCCACGGCTCGGAGATCACCGGCCTCAAAGACGTGCTGATCACCTGCGGATACCCGCTGATCGTGCGATTTCCGCTGATGTTGTTCACGTCGGCCGCGGTGTTGCTGATCGGGCTGGCCCGCTGGTACGTGGGCATGTCGTCGCGGGAGGCCGTTAACACGGACGGCAAGGCTGACTCACCGCAAGGTCTGCTCACCACACTCAGCGACAAGGCCTCCGGCAACTCCACCACCAAGAAGTCGGACGAGGACAAGAAGCCCAAACGGCGGCACGCGATGGACCGTCGCAACGGCGATAGGGCCAATCCCGCCCCGACCCGCGCCGCCCGCAAGACAACAAGTGCGCAGCCGACGCGTGGACGGCCGGTCAGGACTCCGCCGCCGGACCTCGAACCACCGCCCCAACGGCCGCGTCGGCCGCGGACCGGCACGCCCTGGCCGGACGAATCAACCGAGCGGCGCCGCCGCAGGCAGCCGACGACCCGTCGCACTCGTGATCCGTACGGGCGACGTGAGCCCCACGAGCGCCGGGCGCCGCATGATCGGCTCAGCCGATTGGACGCATACGACCCGTTCGAGGCATACGAGGCACCGCCGCGTCGCCGTCCCGGCACCAACGGGTCGACGGGGGCGAATGGGTCCAATGGGGCGGGCAACGGCACCCATCATCCGATCAACCAGGTGCGCTACCGAAGCGGCGCCGAGGACAGCAGCAAAGATCGCCCCGCCCGGCCTCGCGCAAGGTCATATGAGCCCGACCGGTGGGAGTACGACGACTAGCTGCGGGGCGGCCGAATCTCCCGCGGCAACGCGAACACCAGCGTTTCGTTGGCCGTCGTGACAGGTTGCACCACGCCGTAGCCGTATTCGGCCAGCCGCCCGAGCACCCCCTGCACCAGCACCTCTGGCACCGACGCGCCGGAGGTCACCCCCACGGTGGTGACGCCGTCGAGCCACGCCTCGTCGATGTCGTCGGCGTAGTCGACCAGATGCGCCGCCTGCGCACCGGCGCCCACTGCCACCTCGACCAGTCGCACGGAGTTCGACGAATTGCGTGAACCCACGACGATCACGAGCTCACACTCCGGTGCCATCGCCTTGACGGCGACCTGACGGTTCTGCGTCGCGTAACAGATGTCGTCGCTGGGCGGGTCCTGCAACTTCGGGAAGCGTTGCCGCAGCCGCTGCACGGTCTCCATGGTCTCGTCCACCGAGAGCGTGGTCTGCGACAGCCAGATGACCTTGTCCTCGTCACGGACCGTCACGTTGTCCACCGCATCCGGGCCGTCGACCAGTTGCACATGGTCGGGCGCCTCACCGGCAGTGCCGACGACCTCCTCGTGTCCTTCGTGACCGATCAGCAGGATGTCGTAGTCGTCGCGGGCGAAGCGCTTGGCCTCGTTGTGAACCTTGGTCACCAAGGGACAGGTGGCGTCGATGACCTGGAGGTTGCGTTCTGCGGCCGAGTCGTGCACGGTCGGCGCCACACCGTGCGCGGAGAACACCACGATCGCGCCCTCGGGCACCTTGTCGGTCTCGTCGACGAATACCGCGCCCCGCTCGGCCAGCGTGTCCACCACGTGTCGGTTGTGGACGATCTCGTGGCGCACGTATACCGGCGCTCCGTGCTTTTCCAGCGCACGCTCGACGGTCTCGACGGCCCGGTCCACCCCGGCGCAGTAGCCACGGGGCTCGGCCAGCAGCACTCGCTTGCCGGTCGGACGCTGTGCTACCGCGCTCACGGCACCCGGAATGCCCATGTTGACGGTCGGCGGCATGAAGCCAGGGTACGTTCTTCGGCGCGCAGGTGGGGGCACTCCCCCGCTTGCGGGGGACGAAGCGACCCGGGGATGAGACGAGCCGCGCCCAAGAGCCACTCAGCGGCCCCCCAGCTTTGACATGGGCGACGGTTAAGGCAGGCTTGTGCCCATGGCTATTGCACCGTACGGGGTCCGCTTGCTGGTGGGGGCGGCGGCCACAGTCGTCGAGGAAACACGCAAGCTGCCGCAGACGCTGCTGATGTACCCGATGACCCTGGCCAGCCAGGCCGCGCGCTGGGTCATGAAGTTGCAGCAGAACATCGCCGATCTCGTGATCAAGGGCGATGAGACGCTCGAGTCGATGTTTCCGCCCAAGGACGAGCAGCCCGAGTGGGCCACTTTCGACGAGGACGTTGACCAACTCCCAACACGGCCGCTGGCGCTGGCCAGGGAGAACGGTGAGCGGCTGACGGAGGGCCGGTTCGCGCTCTATTCCGACAATTCGGCGCGTCCCGAGTCGAGCAGCGAGGACACTGAATCAGCCGTCGCCGACCCGCCCGACGTCGCAATCGAGCTCGATTACGAGAACCTCACCCTGGCCCAGCTGCGCGCCCGGCTGCTGTCGCTCAGCGTCGACGACCTCGACGCGCTGTTGGCCTATGAAGTGGCCACCAAGGCCCGGGCGCCGTTCCAGACCCTGCTTGCCAACAGGATCACCCGCGCCACGGCCAAGTGACCAATCCCGCCCCGCCGAACTCGGCGGAACATCCGTGGCCGGTGCGCACGGTCGCCACGCGGGTGGCCAAGTGGATCGACCGGCTCGGCACGGTCTGGGTCGAAGGTCAGCTCACCCAGATGAACGTAAGGCCCGACTCCAAGACGGTGTTCATGGTGCTGCGCGACCCGGCCGCCGACATGTCGCTCTCGGTGACGTGCCCGCGCGACTTGGTGCTGGACGCCCCGGTTCGGCTGGCCGAGGGCACCCAGGTCATCCTCTGCGGCAAGCCGACGTTCTACACGGGACGTGGCTCATTTTCGTTGCGCGTCAGCGAGATCCGTGCGGTTGGCATCGGCGAGCTGCTGGCCCGCCTCGAGCGCCTGCGCCGACTGCTGGATGCCGAGGGTTTGTTCGACCCCCGTCTCAAGCGTCCGATCCCATTTCTGCCCGCCATGGTCGGGCTGATCACCGGGCGGGCCAGCGCCGCCGAGCATGACGTGACGACCGTCGCGGCGGCCCGGTGGCCGGCGGTGCGGTTCGCGGTGCGCAACGTCGCGGTGCAGGGACCCAAAGCCGTCCCGCAGATCGTCGATGCGCTGCGCGAACTCGACGCGCACCCGGATGTCGACGTCATCGTCGTCGCCCGCGGCGGCGGCAGTGTCGAGGACCTGCTGCCGTTCTCCGACGAGACGCTGTGCCGCGCGATCGCGGCCTGCACCACTCCGGTGGTCAGCGCCGTCGGACACGAACCCGACAACCCGTTGTGCGACTTCGTGGCCGACCTGCGGGCCGCCACCCCGACCGACGCCGCGAAGCGGATCGTGCCCGACATGGCCGCCGAGCGTGCCCTACTCGACGATCTGTGCCGGCGCGGCGCGCGCGCACTGCGCAACTGGGTGGTCCGGGAGGAACGAATCGTCCATCAGCTACGGAGCCGGCCGGTGCTGGCGGCGCCGCTGCAAGCCTTGACCGCTCGCAGTGAGGAAGTTCATCGGGCCCGCACCGCCGCGCGACGCGACGTCAACCGCCTACTGGCCGTCGAAGGAGACCGCATCGGGCACCTGTCCGCGCGACTGGCGACGCTGGGCCCGGCAGCCACCCTCGCCCGCGGCTACGCCGTGGTGCAGACACTTCCCGACGGTGACGTGCTGCGGTCGGTGGCCGACGCACCGGCCGGCACTCGCCTTCGGGTGCGGGTGGCCGACGGGGCGCTAAGTGCGGTCAGCTCGGGCGACGATCTGTCATGACTACCCCGGACCAGACCCCTGACACGAGACCGATCAGTGAAATGGGGTACGAAGAGGCGCGCGACGAACTCGTCGAGGTGGTCCGGGTTCTGGAGGCCGGTGGACTGGACCTGGATGGGTCGCTGCAACTGTGGGAAAGAGGCGAGAAACTGGCCAAACGCTGCGAGGAGCACTTAGCGGGCGCCCGCAAGCGGATCGAAGACGCGCTTGCCCGCGACGACAGCGAGGACCACTGAGAAAGTCGTTTCGCCGAAACTGGAACGGGTTTTAACTATGCTCGCCGTATGGCTGACCCATCACTGACAACTGATCTTGGCCGAGTCATGGTCACCGGGGGCTCCGGCTTCGTCGGCGGCAACTTCGTTTCCGAGTTACTCAACCGCGGCCTCAAAGTTCGCTCCTTCGACCGGGTACCGTCCCCGCTGCCGGACAATCCGCTGCTGGAGACCCTGCAGGGCGACATCACCGACCCGCAGTCGGTGGCAGCGGCCGTCGACGGAATCGACACGGTCTTCCACACCGCGTCGCTGATCGAAGGGGTGGGCGAGACAGTCACTCCGGAGATGCGCCGGCGCAGTTTCGACGTGAACGTCGGCGGCACCGAGAAACTCGTGCAGGCCGCACAGAAGGCCGGCGTGAAGCGGTTCATCTATACCTCGAGCAACAGCGTGGTGATGAGCGGCAAGCCGATCTCCGGCGGCGACGAAACAATGCCGTACTCGACACGCAAGGACGACCTGTACACCGAGACCAAGGCGGCGGCCGAGAAGTTCGTGCTGGCCCAGAACGGCGTCGCCGGAATGCTGACGTGCGCGATCCGCCCCAGCGGCATCTGGGGCCCCGGCGACCAGACCATGTTCCGCAAGGTTTTCGAGCCTGTCGTGGCCGGGGGGGTCCCGGCTCTGATCGGCAGCAAGAATGCGAAGCTGGACAACTCCTACGTGAAGAATCTGGTGCACGGCCACATCCTGGCCGCAGAGCATCTGGTCGAGGGTGGCACCGCCCCGGGCCAGGCGTATTTCATCAACGACGACGACCCGGTCAACATGTTCGAGTTCGCAAGACCGATCATCGAGGCGTGTGGCGAACCCTGGCCGACCAGGCGGATCCCCGGAGCGCCGGTGCGCATGGTGATGGTCGCGTGGACGAAGCTGAAGTCCAAAATACCGCTGTTGCCCAAGGCGCCGTTGGATCCGGTGTCGGTGGAGCGGATAACTCTGGACAACTACTTCTCGGTCAACAAGGCCCGCCGCGACCTCGGCTACGAGCCGCTGTTCACCACCGAGCAGGCCACGCAGGACTGTATGCCCTACTACCAAGAGCTGTACAAGCAGATGAAGAGCGAGGCCGAGGCGTCGAAGAAGGCCTAGTCACATCGCTAGTCTACATCGCTGGTCCATCGTCGCATGTGTTCTTCGAAGCCAAGAGATTCCGCCATCCGGCGATACTGCTCGGCGAACTCCCGGTAGCCGGCCTCGTCGCCGCGAGCGCGGGACAGCAGTGCGTGCAAGCCGCATCAGGATCAATTCGTAGATCACATACCCCGGGTCGACTCGGGCCGCCGCCAGCCTCTCGACAACTGTCTCTGCTTCCTGGACATCGGTGTCAGTCGCCGCGGCATAGCAACGCTTCGACCAATACAGCGAAGCAGCCGCCGGCAGGTTGACCGCATGTCGCCGCTGGTCCATAGGTCTTCGACAACGTGATCGCGAGAGTTCGACCCCGCCATCGATATCGCCGGTACGCAACTTCTCTCGCCCGAACACACACGTCGATGATCTGGATGGCTATCCTCGATGAACCGCTCCCGCGGTACTGCTGCTTCGCGGGCCATTGCAAGCAACGCGTCGACTTCGCGGTGTCTTGCGGATCGTGGCCCAGTCGCGCGATGTCGCCGGCGCACGGCGTGAGTCGTCCGCGGACGTCAGTCACGGTCAGCACGCATTCTCGTCACGGGCTTGCCGCTTCCGATGAATCGGCAGTCCTGCCAGGTCGCGAACCATCTCGATTCGGCGACAGAACGCATGGTGTACCGGCTCGTGCATCCCGTTCTGGATGACATCTGCAGCCAGCTCTCGTCGACCGAGGCCAGCGCGGTGCGATCGCCTCTGAGGTTGACCGAACCGCGAACGTGAGCCGCCGTCAGGTCGCGGCATGCCGGCGTCTGTCATCGGGCGAGCGATCGCGGCATCGGCGATGCCCAACAAATCGTCAAGCAGCAGAAGGTCTTCCGGGTCAGCGTCGGGCATCTGGGCGCGCACGCGTGCGCGAGCGGACCTGTCATCCAGATCGTTGACGCCCATGCCGGCACGCAACAATCGCGCAATCGCGTGGAAGGGAATGTCGCTTGCGTGAGATTCGCAATGGGTAACTGCCGCGTTCATGCCCCGGCTCGCAGCCAGCGCAGCCGACTCCTGCACCAACCGGCTCTTGCCGATGCCCGGTGGCCCGATGATGCTCATGACACAACCGGTCCCGCTCACCGCCGCGTCGAGAACCTCCGCGATGGCGTGGATCTCCGACGTCCGGCCGACGAGCGTCGGCTCATTGCGTTGCGCCAGGTGG
Organism: uncultured Actinomycetota bacterium; assembly: GCA_963834955.1. Classification (GTDB taxonomy): domain Bacteria; phylum Actinomycetota; class Actinomycetes; order Mycobacteriales; family Mycobacteriaceae; genus Mycobacterium. The sequence goes on along the minus strand of CAWIDX010000029.1, from coordinate 125,388 downwards.
CGTTTCACCGGAGTGGAGATCAAGCGACGGGCGGGGATCTCGTTGGCGGAGCCCTTGATGCGCACCCATTCCGGTTCCCCGAGTTCCACTGCGTGTTCCACCAACCGCGCGGTGGATTCGCTGACCATCACTCCCCCGGCAGGGGCGACCGACTCCATACGCTGCCATCCCGACCTGCTCGCCGAATCGCGGTGTAACTCATCGGGCCTGAGCCGACCTCCCCGGCGATCACCTGTCCGGAATTCAGACCGATCCGCAATTGCAACGACATGCGATCGGAATGCTCCACATCGGCTGCCAACAGCCTTGCCTCGCGCTGTATGTCGAGAGCCGCCAGGCAAGCACGGAAACCATGTCCTCCAGTGCAACTGGAGCACCGAATAGAGCCATGATCCCGTCACCGGTGAACTTGTCGACGGTTCCGCCATAACGTCGCACCACGGCCGTCGACCGATTCACCAGCTCGGCCATGATCTCGCGCAACCGTTCCGGCCCCACCGCCGCAGCGATGTCCATCGAATGCACCACATCGGCGAAGAGCACCGTCACTTGCTTGTACTCGCGCAGCGGTGCCCGTCGGCGTGCCCGCTCGTCACAGAACTTGGCGCTCTGACGCAGCGTGTTTCCGCACGAACCAAGCCAAACGGCCGGTCACCTCGGCCGCCGTCATCTGCGCGTCAACGCCGTCATCCGCTCACCGCCGATCCGGGACCGGCGTCCCGACGCGCTAAGAATAGGGTCGTCCGCGGTTGGCCAGTGTGTTATCTCCGCCCGTCTCGTACAGAGGGACGGCGCATCGGTTAGATTCCCGGCTGGAACACGTTCTAATCGCGGGGAGGCTCGACAAACCAAATGAGTGACCAGTTCGCCGGACGGCAGGCGATCGTCACCGGCGCGGGTTCTGGAATCGGCGCCGCGCTGTGCCGGGCGCTCGTCGCAGCCGGCGCCGACGTGCTCTGCACTGACATCGATGAAGCGTCAGCCGCGAGAACGGCCGAGCGGCTCACCGGCCCCGGCACCGCACGGTCGGCACGGCTGGACGTCACCGACGCCGCGGCGGTGCAGGCGGCCGTCGACTCTGTCGTGGCCCGCGCGAACCGGCTGGATCTGATGTTCAACAACGCCGGAATCGCCTGGGGCGGCGACACAGAACTGCTAACGCTGCAGCAGTGGAACGCGATCATCGACGTCAACATCCGCGGCGTCATGCATGGCGTCGCGGCGGCCTACCCAGTGATGGTGCGGCAGGGCCACGGGCACATCGTCAACACCGCGTCGCTGGCCGGTCTCACCGCGGCCGGGCTGATCACCAGTTATGTGATGACGAAGCATGCCGTCGTGGGACTGTCGCTCGCACTTCGCTCCGAGGCGGCCAGCCGCGGTGTCGGGGTGCTCGCGATCTGCCCGGCCGCGGTCGAAACCCCGCTCCTGGACAAGGGTGCGGTGGGCGGTTTCGTCGGCCGCGACTACTACCTGAAGGGTCAGGGCGTACGCACGGCGTACGACTCGGACCGGCTGGCGAAAGACACGTTGCGCGCGATCGAGCGCAACAGGGCGCTGTTGGTGGTGCCGCGCCCCCAGGCCCGGGCGGCCTGGTTGTTCGCACGGCTGGCACCAAATCTCATGCAGCGCATGACTATTCGCTTTGTCGAGCGGCAGCGGGCCGGCATGCGCGCGAATACCTCATCGCCATAGCCCCGGCGGCGTAGCATTCATCCGCAATGGTTGGCGAATTCACCGATACCCAGAAACGGGCCCTGGCGGTATTCACCGTCATTGCTCTCTTATTCGGCGCGTACTTTCTGCGCGGCTACTTCGTGCTCATCGTGGTGGCGGCGGTCGGCGCGTACTTGTTCACGCCGTTGTTCAATCGCTTGAACAAGCGGTTCAACACCGGCGTGTCAGCAACGCTGACGTTGTTGTCGGCCATGGTGATCATCATCGTGCCGGTGTCGCTGGTGGTTTTCTTTGCGGTCATTCAGATCACCCGGATGGTGCAGAGCGTCGCCGACTGGGTACAGCAATCCGACCCCAGCGCACTCGGTGACCGGATCCTTCGGCTCATCAACGACGCGCTGGCCCGTATCCCGTTCGTCGACACCACAGTGACTCCAGAGTCGTTGCAAGGTGCGATGACTGCCGTGGCCCAACGGGTCGGTGGATGGCTGCTGTACGTATTACAGGGCGCCGTCGGCGGCGTCACCGGCGCGGTGACCGCGTCGGTCATCTTCCTTTACGTGTTCCTATCACTGCTGGTGAACCGGGAGAAGGTGCACATCCTCGTTCGTCGGCTCAACCCGCTTAACGAGGAGATCACGGACCTCTACCTCAGGAAGATGGGCGCGATGGTTCGCGGCACCGTCGGCGGCCAGTTCCTGATCGCGCTGTGCCAGGGTATCGCCGGGGCGGCCTCCATCTACATCGCCGGCTTCCACCACGGATTCTTCATCTTCGCAATCATGCTCACCGCGCTGTCGATCATTCCACTCGGCAGTGGAATCGTCACCATGCCGTTTGGTGTCGGAATGATCTTGTTCGGCAACGTCATCGGCGGGATCTTCGTCATCGTCTGGCACCTGCTGGTGGTCACCAACATCGACAACATCCTGCGCCCGATCCTGGTACCGAAGGAAGCTCGGCTGGACCCCGCCCTGATGTTGCTCGCGGTGTTCGCGGGCATCGCGGCGTTCGGGTTCTTCGGCATCATCATCGGGCCGGTTCTGATGATCGTCATCGTCACCACCATCAGCGTCTACCTGGCGGTGTACAAGGGCGTCCCGATGACGACACCGGACGACGACGACACATCGAAGGCGAAACGCTTCTTCGCGCGACTGCGCCCCAAGGCGAAGGCTGCACTAGAGCCGGAGGAAAAGCCAAGCGACCTGGGAGCACCCCCACCCGCTTGCGAGGGAGAAACTAAACCAGCCGCTCCTTGAGGAACTCGACCACGCGGTTGCGCGCTTCAAACGCCGGATGCCCCGGCTTCTCGCGGACCTCGTCGGTCAGCACCGAATGCGCGAAGCGGCCAAAACCGTCCGCGTTGCCGCGTGACGAGTCGATCTCGATCACCTCGAACGCGTCGCCGAGTCGCTCCCGCAGCGTCGCGAAGCGCTCGTTGGGCACCGCAGGGTCGCCGGTGAACCGCAGCCCCATTGCGCAGAGCCCCTCGTCTTGGGCGCGCCTGACGACCGTCATCAACTCCGAATCCGACAGCCCAGGGTCGCGCCGCTGCGCGGGCGTGAGCGGAAACGGGACCGACGGCTGGCTCATCACGGGGGCCAGCACGCTGTCGTCGACGGCGGCCGCAAGCGCGAATCCGCCTGTGAAACACATGCCGATCACCCCGACCCCGCGGCCGGGTGTGCGTTCGTTGAGGTCGCGGGCCAGCGCCCGCAGATACCGCGCGACCGGCCGCTGCGCGTTGGTCGCGAACGCCATGAACTCACGCGCCACGCAGGCGCGCGCAATCGTCGGCAAGAAGTAGGCGGCGGTCACCGGGCGGCCGGGTTCGCCGAACAGCGACGGTGACGCGACCGAGAACCCGTTGTCCACCAAGTGATTTCCCAGGGCCAGAACTCCGGGGTGGATGCCGGGAATTTCGGGGATCAGCACCACGCCTGGACCGTCGCCCCTGCGGTAGACGTCGTGCGTGATTCCTTCGGCGGTAAAGGGCGAGCCCGTCCACCCGGTCAGATCCGCTTCGGGCGCGTCCATCGAACTCCTAAAGGGGCTGCTGTGATTGCGTGGCCGCCGCCAGCGTACGGAACTCCTCGGGGCTGCCGGCACCGCTCACGGCAATCTGCGTCTGACCGCCGCTCCCGGTCAGCCGGGTGGTCCACACCGGCCTGGTGTCCTCGCCGCCTTCGTAAACGACCCACGTGACGCCGTCGACATCCTGAACGCCAGTGGGTGCCAGGTCGCCGCCGAAGGTTCCGATGAGCTTTTCCTCGTCGGCATTGCTCTGGGTGAGGCTGAGGTACATGCCGCTCGGCGCCAGGTAGCCGATCGTCGACGTGTTGGCCCGCACCCGCTGGCCCGACGCGGGATCGGTCCGCCCGTCGTCGATGCTGGCGCGGCGACCGGAATTGGATTGCCATCCCTCGGGCAGTTGGGGCAGCCGCACCGGGAAGCCGAGCTGGTCGGCATCGACACGCAGCGCGTCGGCCGCGTCGAACGAGGGCGGCGGCCCCTGCGCGGGCCCGGCGGGCTGAAACGAACACATCCCAGCCAGTCCCGCGAGCAGGATGCAGGCGAGGACCAGCGGTGCCATTGACCAGAACATGTCCCGGCCGTCGTGCAGAACGCGCGGCTTTTGTGGCCTGGGTGCCGGTTGCGGCTGGGTGCTCACAGCGCCAGTATCCCAGCCAGTATCCCAGCTCCGGGCGTAGCACCCGCTTCTGGGACAATCACCGGCATGACTCGTCGGGAATCGCCGGACCGCAACCTTGCTCTCGAACTTGTGCGGGTCACCGAGGCGGGCGCCATGGCGGCCGGCCGGTGGGTAGGCCGGGGCGACAAGGAAGGGGGGGACGGCGCGGCGGTCGACGCGATGCGTGAGCTGGTGAACTCCGTGTCTATGCGCGGTGTCGTCGTCATCGGCGAGGGCGAGAAGGACAACGCCCCGATGCTCTACAACGGCGAGGAAGTCGGCAATGGCGACGGCCCCGACTGTGACTTCGCGGTCGACCCCATCGACGGCACGACGCTGATGAGCAAGGGCCTGCCGAACGCGATCTCGGTCCTTGCGGTCGCCGAGCGGGGCGCGATGTTCGACCCGTCCGCGGTGTTCTACATGGACAAGATCGCCGTCGGTCCGGAGGCGATCGAAGCGATCGACATCACCGCGCCGATCGGCGAGAACGTCCGGCAGGTCGCGAAGGCCAAGAGCCTGTCGGTATCGGATATGACGGTTTGCATTCTGGACCGACCGCGACACGAGCAGTTGATCGCCGACGTCCGCGCCACCGGCGCCCGGATCCGGCTGATTTCCGACGGCGACGTGGCCGGCGCGATCTCGGCGTGCCGACCCAATTCGGGCACCGACATGCTCGCCGGGATCGGCGGCACCCCGGAAGGCATCATCGCCGCGGCTGCGATTCGCTGCATGGGTGGCGCCATCCAGGGCCAGCTCGCACCCAAGGACGACGAGGAGCGCGAGAAGGCGATCGACGCCGGATACGACCTGGACCAGATTCTGAGCACCGAGGACCTGGTGTCGGGCGACAACGTGTTCTTCTGCGCCACCGGTGTCACCGACGGCGACCTTCTCAAGGGTGTGCGCTACTTCAGCGGCGGGTGCACCACGCAGTCGATCGTGATGCGCTCGAAATCGGGCACCGTGCGGATGATCGAGGCCTACCACCGCCTGTCCAAGCTCAACGAATACTCGGCCATCGACTTCACCGGCGATAGCAACGCCATTCAGCCGCTGCCGTAGTCACCGACGACAAGAAGGGCACACATGACCGCCGACTCGGCTGCACAAAAGAAGGCCGGCGAGAAAGCTGCCGACACCGAATACCGCATCGAGCACGACACCATGGGAGAGGTCCGGGTACCCAAGGATGCGCTGTGGCGGGCGCAAACCCAGCGCGCCGTGGAGAACTTCCCGATCTCGGGCCGCGGGCTGGAACGCACACAGATTCGGGCGCTCGGTCTTCTCAAAGGCGCGTGCGCGCAAGTCAATAAGGACCTCGGGCTGTTGGACCCGGAGAAGGCCGACGCGATCATCGCGGCAGCCGCAGAGATCGCCGACGGTCGGCACGATGACCAGTTCCCCATCGACGTGTTCCAGACCGGCTCGGGCACCAGTTCCAACATGAACACCAACGAGGTGATCGCCGGCATCGCAGCAATGGCGACCCCGCCCGTTAGTGTCCACCCCAATGACGACGTCAACCAGTCGCAGTCGTCCAACGACACCTTCCCCACCGCCACCCACATCGCGGCCACCGAAGCCGCCGTGCGCCACCTGATCCCGGCGCTGGAAGTGCTGCACGAGTCCCTGGCGGGTAAGGCGCGGCAGTGGCGCAACGTCGTCAAATCGGGCCGCACCCACCTGATGGACGCCGTACCGGTGACACTCGGCCAGGAGTTCTCCGGGTACGCGCGCCAGATCGACGCCGGTATAGAAAGAGTGCGCGGGTGTCTTCCCCGGCTGGGTGAACTCGCGATTGGCGGCACGGCGGTCGGCACCGGACTCAACGCACCCGACGGCTTCGGGGAGAAGGTTGTCGCGGTGCTCAAGCAGCAGACGGGCCTGGAAGAGCTTCGTACCGCCGTCAACTCGTTCGAGGCCCAGGCCGCGCGCGACGGGCTGGTGGAGGCCTCCGGGGCGCTGCGGACGATCGCGGTGTCATTGACGAAGATCGCCAACGACATTCGATGGATGGGCTCCGGCCCGCTCACCGGGCTCGCCGAGATCCAGCTGCCCGATCTGCAGCCGGGAAGCTCGATCATGCCGGGCAAGGTCAACCCGGTGATCCCAGAGGCGGTGACACAAGTCGCGGCCCAGGTCGTGGGCAACGACGCGGCCACCGCCTGGGGCGGCGCATCTGGTGCGTTCGAGCTCAACGTGTACATCCCGATGATGGCGCGCAACATCCTCGAGTCGCTGCGGCTGCTGACCAACGTGTCGCGGTTGTTCGCCGAGCGGTGCATCGACGGACTGGTGGCCAACGAGGAGCGCCTGCGCGAACTCGCCGAGTCGTCGCCGTCGATCGTCACACCGCTGAACTCCGCGATCGGCTACGAGGAAGCCGCGGCGGTGGCCAAGGAGGCGCTCAAGGAGCGCAAGACCATCCGGCAGACGGTGATCGACCGCGGGCTGATCGGCGACAAGCTCTCCGAGGAAGAGCTCGACAAGCGCCTGGATGTGCTCACGATGGCCAAGGTCACCGATGAGCGCTTGCGCGAAGAGAGTTGATTAGATCGGCAATCGTTATGCGAAAGGCATGCGAAAGCCTCGCCGAAGGCGCAGCATTACTAGATGGATCAAGCTGAAGAAGACCGGCTGATCGGACTCTTGATCGAGCGGCTCGGTGAGTCGTTCCCCGATGTGCCGCCTCACATACTGCGCCAGACCGTCGACGAGGCTCGGGGGCAATTTCGGCAGGCACCTATCCGCGACTTCGTCCCGCTGTTCGTCGAGCGTCAATCGAAAGCGAAGTTGGCCCGCCTGGCGTCGCAGACTGGCGCCACGCGTTGACCTTTGCGGTTACGGCAGCGCGCCGGGGCTGAACTCCTCGAGCATTTCGGTGACCAACGCCGCGATCGGCGAACGCTCGCTGCGCACCAGCGTGATGTGCGCGAACAACGGATGACCCTTGAGCTTCTCGATCACCGCCACCACCCCATCGTGGCGACCCACCCGCAAATTGTCGCGCTGCGCGACGTCGTGGGTGAGCACCACCCGCGAGCCGGCACCGAGCCGTGAGAGCACCGTCAGCAGCACGTTGCGTTCCAACGATTGCGCCTCGTCGACGATCACGAACGAGTCGTGGAACGAACGGCCGCGGATGTGAGTGAGCGGCAACACCTCGAGCATGCCGCGGGAGAGCACTTCGTCGAGCACCGCCGCGCTGGCCAAGCCTTCGAGAGTGTCGAAGACGGCCTGTGCCCAGGGGCCCATCTTTTCGCTCTCGCTGCCGGGTAGGTAGCCGAGTTCTTGGCCGCCGACGGCGTACAGCGGCCGGAACACGACGACCTTGCGGTGCGTTCGCCGTTCGAGCACGGCCTCCAGGCCAGCGCACAGCGCCAACGCCGACTTGCCGGTGCCGGCCTTTCCGCCGAGCGACACGATGCCCACCGACTCGTCGAGCAGCAGGTCCAGCGCGACCCGCTGTTCGGCCGATCGGCCGCGCAGCCCGAAGACCTCCCGGTCGCCGCGGACCAGCTGCACACGCTTGTCGGGGTTGACCCGGCCCAGCGCATGTGAGGTGCCGCCCAGCAGCCGAATCCCGGTGTGGCAAGGCAACTCTCGTGCCGCCGCCAGGTCAACCTCGCCGGCCGAGAACAACGCGTCGATGTCCTCCGCCGCCGCATCCAGTTCGGCCATCCCGGTCCAGCCGGAGGTGACGACGTCTTGGGCGTGGTATTCGTCAGCCGCCAGACCCACCGCACCGGCCTTGACCCGCAACGGAATGTCCTTGCTCACCAACGTGACTCGCTTGCCCTCGGCGGCCAGGTTGGCGGCGCAGGTGAGGATTCTCGAGTCGTTGCTGTCGGTGCGGAATCCAGCCGGCAGTACTGCCGGATCGCTGTGGTTCAGCTCGACGTGCAGCGTACCGCCTTGTGCGCCAATGGGAATCGGCAGATCCAGCCGGCCGTGCTCCAACCGCAGATCATCGAATATCCGCAATGCCTGACGGGCAAACCAACCCAGTTCGTGGTGATGGCGCTTGGCCTCCAGTTCGCTGATCACCACCAACGGGACCACGACTTCGTGCTCGGGGAACCTGCTGGCAGCCCACGGGTCTGACAGAAGGACCGATGTATCGAGCACGTAGGTCTGGCCGGGCGAATCGCTCACGTGGTGCTCCTCGAGCCCGCGCGGCCCCGCGGGGCGTCTCGACGGTCGCGGCGGTACCGGGACCGGGGCCGGTCCGGTCGAGAACATGATCTTCGGCACCGCCCGGACAGCAGAGCAGGTCGCTAGCCATCGGCGAACGACGCTACTCCGGAGGCACTCTAGCGGCGCTGCAGGCGCGCCGTGCCGCCGTGCGTCAGCGCACGAAGTGGCTCAGCTCCGGGTGGTCGGCCAGCCCCCAGCCCTTGATCGAATCGGAGATGACCTGGCGCTTGGCGTCCTCGTCGAAGATGCCGGCTTGCGCGACGGTGCGGACCTTGTCCTGGTAACCGTCGATGTCGGCGCCGATCACTTGCAGCGCCTCTGCGCGGGTGAGGATCGCCTTCCGCGTCTCGTCGGGCTCGATGTCGAGGCACGGCCGAACCACGCTATCGAAGAACTCGAAGTGCCGTTCCTCGTCGACGGCGATCGTCTCCATGAGCTTGCGTAGATTGTCGTCGGAGGTCTGGGCGGCCAGCCGGCGGCAGAACACCGCGTGCTCGCGCTCCCACAGCGCCATGAACACCAGCGTTTCGATCTTCGACAAGCGGTCGGCGCGGTAGCCCTTCATCACGTGCTCGACGCGAATCATCTCGCTGGCCACCGGGTCTACTTCGCGGGTGACCACGAGGTACTCCCGCAGCACGATCGCATGCAGGTTCTCCTCGGCGGTCCAGCGCCCGATCCACATGCCCCACCAGTCCTCGAGGATGAAGTGCTCGACGAGTTCGCGGTGATAGCCGGCCAGGTTGTCCTTGGTGATCAGCAGGATTTCGAGCGCGTCGGTGATCTGCTTGGGCAGGGTGACCGACGAGGCGTCCCAGTCGTCGCCACCGAGGAAGGCGAAGTTCTTGCCTTCGTCGAACGGCACGAAGTCATGCGCATACCACGGATTCGCAGTGTCGACATGGCGCTTGTAGCTCTCCCCGACGATCGGTTCGAGCTTCGCCATGAACGGCGTCAGGACAGGTTTCTGTGCCATGCGGTTACATTAACTCAATAATAAGGGATCAGTAAAATCCGGCGCGCCGGCGCCCTAAAGCGTCAATCCGGGATAAAGCGGGTTCGCGGCCAACAACTCGCCGGCCGCCGCGTGGACCCAGTCGGCGGTGTTGTCGGCCAGCGTGTACTTGGCCTTCGAACTTCCCTGCGGGGACGTGTTCTCCAGGACCTCGACCACAAGGTCGGCCACCCGGTCGAACTCGGCCGTGCCGAAGCCGCGCGTGGTCAGCGCCGGAGTGCCGAAGCGAATACCGCTGGTGTACCAGGCCCCGTTGGGGTCGGCCGGGATCGCGTTGCGATTGGTGACGACTCCGGAGTCCAGCAGCGCGGACTCGGCTTGTCGACCGGTCACCCCGAATGACGTCACGTCCAGCAGCACGATGTGGTTGTCGGTGCCGCCGGTGACCAGCCGGGCGCCGCGGCGCAGAAAACCGTCGGCGAGCGCCTTGGCGTTGTCGGCGACGCGCTGCGCGTAGGCCTGGAAGGCCGGTTGACGGGCTTCGGCCAGTGCAATCGCCTTGGCCGCCATGACATGCGACAGCGGCCCGCCCAGCACCATGGGGCAGCCCTTGTCGACGGCGCCGGCGTAGTCCTCGGTTGCCAGCACCAGTCCGCCCCGCGGACCCCGCAGCGACTTGTGCGTAGTCGTGGTGGTGACGTGGGCGTGCGGAACCGGATCCTCGTCTCCGGTGAACACCCTGCCGGCGACCAGTCCCGCGAAGTGGGCCATGTCGACCATCAGGGTGGCGCCCACCTCGTCGGCGATCTCGCGCATCTTCGCGAAGTTGATTCGGCGGGGGTAGGCCGAGTAGCCCGCGACGAGGATCAGTGGTTTGAATTCGCGCGCCGCGGCGGCGACGGCGTCGTAGTCGAGCAGGCCGGTTACCGGGTCCGTGCCGTAACTGCGCTGGTAGAACATCTTGCCTGAGATATTTGGCCGGAAGCCGTGGGTGAGGTGGCCGCCCGCGTCCAGCGACATGCCCAGCAGCCGCTGGTTGCCGAGCGTGGCCCGCAGCTTCTCCCAGTCAGTCTCCGACAGATCGTTGACGTGCTTGGCGCCGAGCTCTCCAAGGCAGGGGCCCTCGATTCTGGTGGCCAAGATGGCCCAGTAGGCGACGAGGTTGGCGTCGATCCCCGAATGCGGTTGAGCGTAGGCGTACGGCGAGCCGAACAGTTCGCGGGCGTGCTCGGCGGCCACGGACTCCACGGTGTCGACGTTCTGGCACCCGGCATAGAAGCGGTGCCCGATGGTGCCCTCCGCGTACTTGTCCGAGAGCCAATTTCCCATCGTCAGCAGGACGGCCGGTGAGGCGTAGTTTTCGCTGGCGATCAGCTTGAGCGAGTCGCGTTGGTCGGCAAGCTCTTTGACCGTCGCGGCGGCGATGCGGGGTTCTACCGACTCCATCACCTGCAGCGCGGCGCGGAAGGCGGCGCTAGCCGTCTCGGCGTACTGGCCACCGGGAGCGGCAGAAGTGGTGGTCACGGAGTCTGCGGTCATGGGTGTAGAGGGTACGTCCACCGAATTCCCGCCCAGTGTGCGGTTTGATACGCACGGGACGGCGTGTCCCGTATGAAACCGCACTTTCGAGCGGATCGGCGCTCGCTACGCCGCGCGCAGTGACGACGGGATCAGCGGCTCATCCAGCAGGCGGGTGAACCGCTCCGTCAGGCTGACGCCGCTCGGCCGGCCGTCGAGCCAGGCTCGCAGCAGGCGGTATCCCTCGACATAGGTGCTGATGTAGGCGCGCCACAGCGGCGACGACAGAAACCTCAGCATCTGCCGTGCCCATACGTCGTCGATCAGCAGCCACCGCCGCAGGTACGCGGCGACCTCGTCGGCGTCGCGGTGTTCGTCGTGCAGCATCAGCGCGGCATCCTGTCGCACGTCAACCAACGCCGCGGACGCCTCAGCGACGGTCTCGGCGCGCTCGCCGTCAAACCGCAGGCCGAGGTCGGCGTAGATCTCGGCGGCCCAGCCTCCCCAGCCCTCGCCGACGGCGGCATGCAGCGCGAGGTCGGCCAGTCCCTCGGCCATCAGGCACTGCGGCGTGTTGACCAGGAAGATGGTCTGCTCCGCGTGTCCGCTGCGTTCGACCAACCCGAGTTCCTTGCGGCAGTGCTCGGTGTGATGCCCGGGATACGACTCGTGCGCGACCAGCCGGGGCAGGTTCGACATCTGCTGCTTGATGTCGGCGTTGACGGCGACCCTGGACCGGTAGTCGCCCAGGTAGTAGTTGAACCCCGACCACGGCTGGTCGGTGACCACTTCGTAGGTGACCACCTCGCCGTCGGGCAGCGGATACTCGGCGCGGACCCGGTCGCGCAGGGCGCTGGAGAACGCGTCGATGCATTCGGCCAGCCGCGCGGGCGGTATCTCGTCGGCAACGCGGTGAGCAGCCATGCGGTCGGCGAGCGGCCCGCCGCCGCCCAGGACCTCGTCGAGCCGGTCGTGGGACTGCCGGTAGCGGTCTTCGTCGCCCTTGGCGATGCGGACGTCGAAGTAGTCGGCTACCTCGTCGATGAAGCTCACCGGCTCGCCGGCGAACTTGCGTCCCGCGCAAGCCAGCGCCCGCAGATGCGCGGCGAGGAAGTCCGCACGGGCCTGGCCCAAGCCGGATGTCGGCAGCGCCTCGCTCAGCGTCCGCGCCTGCCGGGCAAGGTCGGCGGGGTCGGGTGCCGGTTCGTCGGCGACGAGACGACGCAGGGTGGGGTCGCCGGTGTAGGCGTCGACGTAGCCGGGTTCGATGCGGTCAAAGCGCAACCCCAGCAGCAGGTACTCACGGACCAGTGCGTGCGCCTCCATGAGGCACACGCTAGGCGACCCTGCAAGACTGACCGCATGTCGCGGCTGAGCGAGCCCAGCCCATACGTCGAATTCGACCGGGTTTCGTGGCGTGCGCTTCGCAAGTCCACGCCGCTGCCGTTGACCGAAGAAGAGCTGCTACGGCTGCGCGGCCTGGGCGAGCAGATCGACCTGGTCGAGGTCGCCGAGGTGTATCTGCCGCTGGCCCGGCTGATCCACCTGCAGGTCGCCGCGCGGCAGCGCCTGTTCGCGGCGACCGCGGAGTTCCTCGGCGAGCAGCTTCAGCCCGAGCGTCCGGTGCCGTTCGTCATCGGGGTCGCCGGCAGCGTCGCCGTCGGCAAGTCCACCACCGCCCGCGTGTTGCAAGCTCTGCTGGCGCGCTGGGAGCACCACCCGCGTGTGGACCTGGTGACCACCGATGGCTTCCTATACCCGAATGCCGAGTTGCAGCGGCGAAACCTGATGAACCGCAAGGGCTTTCCGGAGAGCTACGACCGCAGGGCGCTGATGCGGTTCGTCACCGCCGTGAAGTCCGGCGCCGACAAGGCATGCGCGCCGGTGTACTCGCATCTGCTCTACGACATCGTGCCCACCGAAAAGCAGATCGTCAGGCACCCGGACATCTTGATTCTCGAGGGCCTGAACGTGCTGCAGACCGGGCCGACGCTGATGGTGTCCGACCTGTTCGATTTCTCGCTGTACGTCGACGCCCGCATCGAGGACATCGAGCAGTGGTACATCTCGCGGTTCTTGACGATGCGGTCCACGGCCTTCGCCAACCCGGCGTCGCACTTCCACCACTACGCCGGATTGAACGACCATCAGGCCGTCGCCGCCGCCCGCGAGATCTGGCGGTCGATCAACCGGCCCAATCTGGTGGAGAACATCCTGCCGACGCGGCCGCGGGCGACGCTGGTGCTGCGCAAGGACGCCGACCACTCGATCAACCGGCTCGGCTGCGCAAGCTGTAGCGGTCGACACGGCGTCACGCCTGCAGACGGCGCACTCCGAGTACTGCAGACAACCCATGAACGTGGTGTAGACGGCGCTGGCGGCGAAGACAGCGACACCGATCGTGGTGAGCGGAAGCCAGTCGGCGAGCACGATGACCGGGGCTGCGATCGTGGCCACACGTTGGCGATCACCATGCCGATGCCCGGCCAGCGCACGGGGGCAGGGCGGCCAGCATGAAACCACCAAGCCCACAGATGATGAACACAACGCCGGCGACGTATTCGGCGGTGGTCGAAAGCCCGGTGTGCCCCGACAGCGGTACGGCGGCCGCCACTAACGCCAGCCCGGCCAAGGCGGTGCCGGCTCCGTCGGCCCGCATGGCGAATCGCAGCAAGTCGGTCGATCGATTGACGTTCGCGGTCATGGTCACGATGATCCTTTTCGGTCGGTATGAATTGGAAGACGCCGGTGCGGGGCGGCTCACCGAAGCACCACGGGGCGCCCCCACCGGCTCATGTGGGAGTCACGCCCTCAGACGGCGCACTCCGAGGTACTGCAGGTCGGCGAAGGCCAACGTGACGACGCCGGTGGCCAGCGTCACGGTGACGCCGAAGGCGGTCAGCGGGAACCAGCCGGCCACCACGACGACCACCGCCAGTACGGAGAACAACACATTGCCGACGATCACGGCGGCGCCTGGCACGCGTAGGTCCTCCAGCGCGGCCAGCCCGTACAGCAGCGCGCCGTAGGCCACGAAACTCGCGCCGATCAGCCATTCCTGGGTGGCCGTCAGGCCGGTCAGCTCAGAGAGGGGGTCGGCGAAGAAGGCCAGCACGAGACCGCACAGCGCGGTCAACGTGGCGTCGGCTCGCAACGCGAAGCGCAGCAGCGCGTCGCTGGAGGTGGAGACGGGACGGGTGGTGATGGCGGTCATCGGGTGCTCCTATCTGGCTCGGGGGAAACTGGGCGGGAATCGGTCGAACACCCTTGATGCTGGTCAGAAACCACTGCCAGGTCGCCGCCCGGCACTGCCAAACACTGCCAACAGTCGCGTTTAAAGCCGCCCGTCCGCCCGGAACTCGGGGTGCACCCAGTCGGGCGAGCGGCGTTCCTTGAACGAGCGGACCCCTTCGGAGGCCTCAGCCGAGTGCAGGCTGGTGGTCATTCCGATTCGGTCGTACAGGCCCAGGTATGCGTCCAGGCTCGACTTGATCACCGCACGGGCGCCGGGCGCGGTGCGGCAACACTGCGTCAAGACCTCGCGAGCGGTGTCCATCAGATCGTCGTGCGGGACGACCCGGGCCACCATGCCCCAGACCAACGCCTCCTGCGCGGAAAGCACACGACCCGTGAACATCAGATCGCGCGTTCGCACCGGACCGATCAGGCGGGCCAGCACCTGGCTGTAGTACGTGTCGGCGTAACCGCGGAACAGTTCCGGGACGCGAAACGTCGCGCGGTCGCTGACCACCGAGACGTCGCTGCACAACGCGATCTGCAGTCCGCCGCCCTGGCACAGGCCGTTGACGGCCGAAACCACTGGTTTGACCGACGTGCGCAGCGAGTCGAACGGGGTGATGTCCATCTGCAGCGCCGAACCGAACGTGATCCAGTCGTCCGCGCCGCCTCCGCCCATGTCGCCGCCCGGGGCGAAGACGTCGCCGGTGCCCGTGATCAACAGACCCGCGAGATCGGGGTCTTCGTTGACTCGGCCCACCGCGTATCGCAGGCCGAAGTACATCGCCGGGGTCAACGCGTTGCGCGCCTCGGGGCGATCGATGGTGCACACCGCGATCGGGCCCTCGCGCCGAAACGAGAGGAACGGGGTGCCCAGCCAGTCGCCTTCGGGCGGCCGGGGCTCGCTGTCATTCGTGGGCATGACACTCTCCTTCACGGCATGCGTAGCTCGTGCAGTATCTCGGCGACCTTCGTCTCTTGGCCGGACTCCGAGACCGACTTGGGTAAGCCCAGCAGGACCCGGTCGACGACGCCGTCGCAGCGACTCTTCAGCTTCGCAGCCAAATTGTCGACGGGTGCGACGACGGCGAACGCGTCGAGGATCTCGTCGTCTATCAGCGATCCCATCGCGTCCCAGTCGCCTTGCCGCGAGAGCCGGTGCAATTCGTCGTGCAGATCGCCCCACCCGTGCAACTCGAGCACCTTGCGGTAGGCCGGCGTCGATCCGTAGAACGCGATCTGCTTGCGTGTCCCCACGGCGGCGGCCGCCAACTCTGGCTCGGATTCCCCGGTCACGACGAACACCGGGCACATCAGCGCGAAGTCGCGCCGGTCGCGGCCCGAGCGCTCGATCCCGCGCAGCAGCGCCGGCACGGTCACCTCATCCAGGTAGCGCTTGGTCGTGAACGCATGGCCCAGCATGCCGTCGGCGACCTCCCCGCACATCTCGGTCATCGCTTCGCCCACGGCTGCGACAAAGACCTTCGGAAAGCCGTACGGCACGGGCTCGGGTACGAACATCGGCGTCATCAGCCTGTGCGTGTAAAAGTCACCTTCGAAGCGCAGCTCGGTGCCGTTCTGCCAACACGACCAGATCTCGCGAAGCGCTACAACGAATTCCCGCATCCGACCCACCGGACGACTCCACGGCATGCTGAAGCGCTTCTCGATGTGGGCTTGAATCTGTGAACCAAGTCCGAGAATGAACCGGCCTTTCGAGTACGCCTGGAGGTCCCAGCCGACGTTGGCGACTGTCATCGGATTTCGCGCGAACGCCACCGCGATGCTGGTGCCCAGTTCGACCCGCGAGGTGTGCTCAGCGGCGAGCATCAGTGGCAGAAACGGATCGTGGTTGATCTCGGCTGACCAGCAGCCGTCATAACCCTGGCGTTCGATACTCGACGCTTCCTCGGGGACGCGAGCGAGTTGGCTTCCGATACCCCGGTCGATTTTCATGCGAGATACAGTAAGGCATTCAGTATGGGAGATGCGGCATGACAAACGCGCAGGGCTGGGAGAAGACGCTCGACGATCTCGACCGCCGCCGCCAGCGCACGTGGGGCATGGGCGGTCCCGAGCGACTGGCCAAGCACCGCGACAAGGGCAAGCTCGACGCCCGCGCGCGGGTCGAGCGTCTGCTCGACAAGGGCTCGTTCTCCGAACTCGGCACGCTGGTGGGCGGGGAGGTCGCGGCCGACGGAATCGTGGCCGGCTCGGGCTGCATCCACGGCCGCCCGGTGATGGTCGGCGCGGAGGACTTCACCACGTTGGCCGGCAGCATCGGTCCGGGCGGCAACGCCAAGCGCTACCGGCTCGCCGAGTTGGCGCTGCGCAGCAAGATCCCGCTCGTGATGCTGCTCGAAGGCGCCGGGTTCCGCCCCTCCGGTGAGCACTACGGGCGCACGCCCACCGATCTGATCGCGCAAGCGCAGGTGTTCCGGCCGCGTGCCCACCGTGTCGGCGGTGCTCGGGCCATCGGCCGGCCACGGCGCGCTGGTCGCACCTGTCTGCGATTTCACGGTCATGAGCCGACAGGGCGCGATCTTCACCGCGGGTCCGCCGGTGGTGAAAGAGTCGACGGGCGAGGAGATTTCGAAGGAGGACCTCGGCGGTCCGGGCGTCGCGCTGGCCAGCGGGGTCATCCACAACGTCGCCGACGACGACGAGGCCGTGCTGGACGAGATCCGCCGATACCTGTCGTATTTCCCGCCGAGTGCGTGGTCATACCCGCCCGCACTGCCCGCCGACGAGACCACCGGCCCGCGCGCAACCCCGGAGCTGCTCGACATCGTCTCGCGCGACAACCGTCGGATCTATGACATGCGCGCCGTGCTCGACGTGATCTTCGATCGGCCCGACTGGTTCGAGGTGCAGCCGGATTTCGGTCGGGCGATCATTTGCGCCCTCGCGCATCTCGGCGGTGAGCCGGTCGCGGTCGTGGCCAACCAGCCCAAGGTGCTCGCCGGATCCATCGACGCCAACGCCGCCGACAAGGCCGCGCATTTCATCATGGTGGCCGACTCGTTCCATCTCCCAATCGTTTTCCTCGCCGACAACCCCGGAATGCTGCCCGGCAGCCAGTCGGAGCGTAGCGGCGTGCTGCGCAGCGGGGCGCGCATGTTCGCGGCGCAGACTGCGGCCACGACGCTGAAGCTGCACGTGACGCTGCGGAAGGCGTACGGGTTCGGCTCGATGGTCATGTCGCTGCTCGGGTTCGACGATCAGGTGGCCACGTTCGCCTACCCGGGCGCGACGATGGGCGCGATGAGCGCGGCGGCGCTGAGCAAGGCTTCGCACGCTGCCGAGGACTTCGAGGCCAAGCTCCGCAAGGCGGAACTCGAGGCGTCCTTCCGGTCGGCGCAGCACTTGGGTTTCGACGAGCTCATCGACCCACGCGAGACGCGGGACGGGCTGCTCGCCGCACTCAAGCGCGGCGTCTACAGCCGGCAGGCGGCAGCGGAACCGGTGAGCCGCACCGTGATCACACCGTGAACACTCCCCGGAGGAACCGCTCGGTGACCGCTTGAATCCGGCGGGAGAAGGTGTGTCCGACGTGGCTGCCGTCGTACCAATACAGCTCACCGCCCCACCGCTCGTGCAGCGCGAGCGCGGGACCGGGCAGCGCCATCTGATCGTTGCGCGCGCCCACTATCAACCGGCGATCCGGCGGCGGTGTGGGTTCCAATGCCAGCGGGTCGACGACCGATGTCATCGCCGACACCTCGTCGGACAGCAGCAGCGGACGGTAGCGTTCGCTCGACGGTCCGCCCCGGGCGAGGTGGTGAGCAATCATCGCGTTCAGGCCGAGAATCGGCGTGTAGACCGCGACCGCATCGACGTCTGTCTCCAGCTGCGATACTAGCGCGGCGACCGGGCTGCCCATCGAAACCCCTGACACTGCAATGCCATTGGCTTGCGGTTGGAGCCATCGCACGACCGCGCGCACTTCTGACACGGCACGCATCATCCCCGCGACATTCGCCAGCGGCTCTCGATCGGGGTACGGCGGCCACGCCTTGCGGCGGAAACCATGGCCGGGCTGAACCGGGACCGCGACGTTGATGCCCAGCGTGCGCTGCAGCCGGCCGGCCCGCGACATCAGCAGGTCCAGTGGCTGGCCCTGGCCGGCGCCATGCACCCAGACCAGCCACGGCCGACGGTCGTCGTCGTGCCGGCACAGATACATTCCGCCGGTGGCCGGTCCACCGAGGTGTTCGGCCTCCAGCGAAGACGGCAACAGCGGGTCGTGATCGAACGTCACGCGCTCGTACACAAGCCGGCCGAGACGGCGGCGGCGACGCGTCCGAACGCGCAATGGCTGCGGCTCACCGTGCGCTCGTTCGACGCCGAGCTCCGACAACTCGTGCGCCGCAGCGGCATACGCGCTTGCCGACCGCTCCGGCAGCACGGCATTGCCGCCCACGAGAGACATTCCGCTGAGCACCAGTTGGTCCAGCGCCACCTCGATCAGCTGTCTCATCCCGCCCGGCGATGACGGCGACCAGTCGGTGGTCTTGAGCCCGGCCAGCGCGCGCGGGAACACTCCGCCGAACTCGTCGATGATCGACCTCAGGCGGCTAGGCAAGTTTGAATCCGGTGTACCCGTTGGCGGCGATCGCGTCGCAGCGACGGCGGTATTCCGGAATGCCTGCGGTATAGGCCATGTACATCCTTTTCTTGCCGGGAACGTTGCCGCCGTTGTACCAGGAATTGCAACTTGGGTGCACCAGCACGGTGGGCGCCACCAGCGACGTGGTGTGGTCGATCCACTCGCGTTGCGCGTCGGGCAGTGCTTCGATCGTGCGGTGTCCGTGGGCGCGCAGATGGGCGATGCAGTCGCTGATCCACTCCACGTGCTGTTCGAGCGCGGCGACGAAGTTTGTTGCCGCCGAGGGACTTCCCGGTGCCTGGACGATGAACAGGTTCGGGAAGCCGGCGACCGCCAAGCCGAGATAAGACAGCGGGCCATGATCGGTCGCCCAGAAATCCCGCAAGCTCAGCACCGTCGCGGCCGTTCTCGGATCCGTCCGATCGCCACGCCTCACCGTCGCTGCCGGCCATCCGGTCGGCCTCGATGTCGAAGAAGACGTCGCCCCAATTGAGGGCGCCGATCACACCGTTCTCGTCGATCGCGCGCAGTTGCTCCTCCCGTGTGGCCGACTTCAACGGCGGACTGCTGATCATCTCGAGCAGCAGCGAGAACGCGCTGAGTCGAGCCGCGCCCACCGGGTGCAGCCGCGCAGCGGCACGGATCTCGCCGTACCGCGCCTTCATCTCGTCCAGCTCGCCGGGCGCGAACGGCCGCACTTGCCACGGGAGCGTGTACGCGGCCGAACGCTGGAACACACACAGGTGCGCCGCCTGCCGGGCGACGACCGGTATCAGCTGAACCCCGGTCGAGCCGGTGCCGATGACGCCGACCCTTTTGCCCGTCAGGTCGAAACCCGCCTTGGGCCAGCGACTGGTGTACAGCGACGTTCCCGCGAAGGTGTCGATCCCCGGAATGTCGGGTTGAAGCGGGGCGGACAAGATACCGGAGGCCGCGACGACGAACGGCGCGACGAAGGTTTCCCCCGCTTCGGTCTCGATCACCCATTCGGCGGCGTCTTCGTCGAAGGTCATCGCGATGACCTTCGTGTCGAATCGGATGTCGCGGCGCAGGTCCAGCCGGTCGGCGACGAAGTTGAGGTAGGCCTCCACCTCGGGCTGCGCCGGCATCGTCTCCGTCCAGACCCATTCCTGCTGGATCTCATCGGAGAAGCTGTAGGAGTATTCGATGCTCTCGATGTCACACCGTGCCCCCGGATACCGATTGAACAGCCACGTGCCGCCGACGTTTTCGGCCGTCTCCAGCACCAGTGTCCGCACGCCGAGCTCCCGCAGCCGATGCAGCGCATACAACCCGGAGAAGCCGGCGCCGATGACGAGCGCATCGACGCGCCGGGCGGCTCCAGCCATGCCGAAGATATTACAGTAGTACATCCAGTACCGATTGCCCGTGTTTTTCGTTTCGCAGCGGCGACCGTCGCCGTAGGCTACCGTCATGAATCGGTTGTCGAGCGCGGATGCAGCATTCTGGTTTGCCGAATCTCCCAGCTGGCATATGCATGTCGGCGCGTCGGCGATCTGCGATCCGTCCGATGCAGAGGATTTCAGCTTCGAAGCCGTCAGAAAGCTGATCTCTGCCCGTTTGCCTGAGCTGCCGCAGCTACGGTGGCGGGTCGCCGGCGCGCCTCTCGGACTGGACAGACCGTGGTTCGTGGAGGATGAAGATCTCGACATCGACTTCCACATGAGGCACATTGCGGTCCCATCGCCGGGCGGGCGCCGCGAATTCGACAATCTCGTGGGCCGGTTGATGTCGTACAAGCTCGACCGATCCAAGCCGCTGTGGGAACTGTGGTTCATCGAGGGTCTCAAGGACGGCCGAGCGGCGATCGTCACGAAGATGCACCATGCGGTGATCGACGGAATGTCGGGCGCCGGGCTCAGCGAGATCCTGTTCGACGTCACGCCCGACCCCCGGCCGCCGTCCGTCGACGTCGATCGGTCGCTGGTCGGCGTGAACATTCCGCGGCCGGAGTTGCGGGCGCTGGGCGGGCTCATCAACGTCGGAGTCAAGACGCCGTACCGCCTCATGCGGCTCATCGAGCAGACCATACGCCAACAGCTCGCCACGTACGGCATCGCGAACAAGCCGCCCCGCTATTTCGACGCTCCGACAACGCGTTTCAACGCTCCGATCTCACCGCACCGCGCCGTCGCCGGTGCCAGCGTGCCGCTGGATCGGGTCAAGGCGGTCAAGGAAGCCTTCGGCGTCAAGGTCAACGACGTCGTGCTCGCGTTGGTGTCGGGTGCGCTGCGCCGCTATCTGGATGCTCGCGATGAGCTCCCCGACAAGACGCTGGTGTCGCAAGTACCGGTGTCCACCCGCGCCGAGGGCAACAGGGACATCGGCAATCAAATCAGCACCATGACAGTGGCGCTCGCCACCGACATCGCCGACCCGGCCGAACGGATCAACGCCATCTACGCGAATTCGCAGGGCGCCAAGGAAATGGCGAAGGCGCTGACCGCGCATCAGATCATGGGGTTGAGCGAGACGACGCCGCCGGGCCTGCTGTCGCTGGCGGCGCGGGCGTACACGGCGAGCGGAATCGGCCGCAACCTCGCGCCGATCAACGTCGTCGTCTCCAACGTCCCGGGGCCTGACTTCCCGCTGTATCTTGCCGGTGCCGTCGTCGAACGGCTTCTGCCGGTCGGCCCGCTGGTGCTCGACGTCGCCCTCAACATCACGTGCTTCTCGTATTGCGGATCGGTGGACTTCGGCTTTGTCACCACACCGGAGATCGCCAGCGATATCGGTGACATGGCCGACGCCATCGAGTCGGCGTTGCAGGAACTGGAAGTGGCCGCGGGCTGCGGTCGGCCATGAGTCAGGCTCTGGCTTCGCGGTACCTCTCGACAATCGGAGCGAGTTCGTCCGGTGTTGCACCGTGCATGATCACGCAGTCCGCGCCGTAATCGAACTCCTTGCGAACCCGGTCGACACACTGCTGTGCCGATCCGGTGGCCGACGGCTCCAACCACTCGTCGGGGATCAACGTCGCGATGTGCTCAATCTGGGCAGCCGTGGCCTTGTGGTCTATCCCTCCGGCAATCGACCTGACTACCGAGTCTTCCCGGAACCGCTGCAGCACAGCGGGATCCCAGCTGTTGGTGTTCACCAGAAGGTCGCCGTAGCCCTGCAGGTAGGTGGCCAACCGTGCGACGGTCTTTTTCAACCGCAGTTCCTCCGGAAGGTGGTCGCCGACCGTCGCAAAACACGACCACACCCGAACCCCGTCGGGATCTCGTCCAGCCTTCTCCGCGGCATCCTTCACTGTTTTCACGCAGTGCCGCAAGGTTTCCGGAGTGAAGTACGTGTGCAGGATGACGTCATCGAACGCCCGTCCGCCCAGCGCCAACGTCTGCGGCCCGAACGCGACGATCGCCAACCGGATGTCCTCGTTGAAGTCCGGGTCGAGGAACAACACCGGATATTTACCGATCGGCCCGTCGTGGTTGAAGATGAGCTCGCCGCGCCAGAGTCGGCGCATGACGTGGGCGAAGTCCTCCATCTGCGCAGTCGTGACAGCTGGGATTCCGAAGGCGCCGTAGATCGCGGCGATGCCGCGGCCGATGCCGAGCGTGAATCTTCCGCCCGAGAGCCGATGCATCGTGGTGGCCCACGAGCCCGTGATCAGCGGATGACGGGTGTTGTGATTCGTTGCGGCGGTGGCGATCTGCATTCGGGTGGTGACCGCACACGCCGCGCCGACCAGCGACGAGGCTTCCTTCACGTTCCACCGTTCTGAGATGAACGCCGTGCCGAAGCCCATCTCCTCGCCGCGGCGCGCCTCGTCCATCAGGGTCGCCGGGCCCTCGCCGCCGGCACCGGCCAGCAGGTAGTAACCCAGTTCATCGAGTGTGCGATCGCTCACTCCCAAACCCCTTGCTTGTAGCCGCAGTTCCACACCTCGGTGATCCGGCCTTCGACCACACGGAATATCTCCATGCTGCCGACTGTCGTTTCGGTGCCGTCCTTCAAGGTCATCGTGGATTGGTACACGATGGCGACATGCTCCCCGTCGTCTCCGGCAACAACGAGGTTCAAGTCGAAACGGAGGGCGTCGAACATCTCCCAGTGGTCCACGACACGCCGGACGGCCTGCTGATGGGTGAGAGTCTGCGCCTCACCGACCTCGTGGCGGATGACCGACTCGCCCATCAACTCATCGGCGAGATCGAAATCGCGCTCGTTCCAGACGACAAGGTTGTACAGCTCAACCACTTCCCGGGCGGTGCGTGTCATTCGAACTCCTCCAGTGCGCCGATGTCGTCGATGGTGGCCACCGCCCGCTCGGTGAGCTTCAGACAGAGCGCACGCGACCGGTCCGGCATCGCATCCCAACCGATCAGCGTGATGACCGGCAGGACCATCAGGTAGGCGACGGCGAAACGGTAATGCCGCCATGCCTGGTCGAACGAGTAGTCGGTGATGCCGTGAGCTGCGAGGTGCCCGCCAGATGATCGGCGTTCTCTCAATCCTGCAAGTCCTCGAGCACCAAGTCGGCCGAGTTTTCAAACATCCGGGCGGGTACAGGCAACCTGTTGGTAGAAAGACAATTCGCGTCGGTAGCCACCCAGCATCTCCATGGCGCGCCGAGCCTCGGATTGGGCGGGCAGTCCACCTCGCCCGTGCGCCCGCTGTTGCGGATGTGGCTGACGCGCGGCGTCGACAGGGTCGAGGAGGGATTGCGGAACGGTATCCGCGACGGGGCCGCGCCCGAATCGACGATGGCCGCAACTGCGGAGCGGTAGACGTATTTTATCCGTATCTGCGGATGGATCGGCTACGATCCGACCGTGTCGATGATTCGCATTCGTGAGGCCGCAGAACTACTCGGAGTCAGCGACGACACCGTCCGGCGATGGATCGACGACGGAAGTCTGCCGGCAGATCGCGACCCGTCCGGGCGGAAAGTCATCGCCGGCGAGGTGCTCGCCGAGTTTGCGCGCGCCAATGCGGCGACACGGCCCAAGGACCCGCTCAAGGTGGCCAGCTCGGCACGCAACCGGTTCGCCGGGCTGGTCACCAAGGTTGTCGCCGACCGGGTGATGGCACAGGTCGAAATGCAATGCGGGCCGTTCACTGTCGTTTCATTGATGAGCTCGGACGCAGTACGCGAACTGAAACTCGAGCCGGGCAGCGTCGCTGTGGCTGTCGTCAAGGCCACCACGGTGATCGTCGAAACAGATGGCGGACAATCGTGACAAATTCCTCCCGCCTGACGCTGACAATCGCGCTGTTGCTCGCGCTGATCACCGGCTGCAACTCGTCGACCACCGCACCGACGGACGACAAGATCATTGTGTTCGCGGCCGCCTCATTGACGAAGTCGTTCACCGAGATCGGCAAACAGTTCGAGACCGATAACCAGGGCGCGTCGGTGGAGTTCTCGTTCGCGGGCTCGTCGGATCTGGTCACCCAGCTGAGTCAGGGCGCCTCCGCCGACGTGTTCGCCTCAGCCGACACAGCGAACATGGAGAAGGCGGCGCAGGGCGGCCTGCTGGCCGGCGATCCGGTGAACTTCGCGTCGAACACCCTGACCATCGTCGTCGCGCCAGGAAACCCGAAGGGCATCGCCTCGTTTCAGGATCTGGCCAAGCCGGGTCTCGACGTGGTGGTGTGCGCACCGCAAGTGCCGTGCGGATCGGCTACCCGCAAAATCGAAGACTTCACCGGCGTACGACTGGCGCCCGTCAGCGAAGAGTCCTCGGTAACTGACGTATTGAACAAGGTGCTGTCCGGCCAAGCCGACGCCGGGCTGGTCTACGTCACCGACGCGATCGCCGCCGGCGACAAGGTCACCGCGGTGCCGTTCGCAGAATCCGGCCGCGCGGTCAACGTGTATCCGGTCGCGGTCCTCAAAGGATCCCGAAATCCCGGCCTGGCGCGAAGATTCGTCGAAGCGGTTACTGGCGAGGCAGGCGAGAAGATCCTCGGTGCCGCCGGCTTCGCCAAACCCTGATTGCCGCGCTACCATTCGACCCAGGTATCGCGGAAATCTATACTGTAACGCATTCAGTATCAAACTTGAGCGGAGGGTCGCGGCGTGAAGGTCCCGTTCACCTGGAAGGTCACCGGCTGGTCCATCATGATCGGACTCAGCGGCCGTCCAAGCACACGCGTCTTACCACAACCTCGTGCGCTCGAAGCGGGCCAGGTCGGTGTCCACGTCGGCGAGATCACCCGCACGGCCTCGGGCGTGTATGCGCTTGCTGCATCTATCCCGGGGAAAGCCTGCATTACCGACCCCTTGGCGTCTGCGCGTATGGTCCGGCTGCATGCCGCTAGCCAACGTCGACCCGCAAAGAAGCACAGCCGCTGGTATAAGGCCATAGAGGACTTTGGCCGTTCGCGCCTGGGACAGTTCGTTAGCGCGCCACCTTTTTCCCGTATCGACCCGTGGTTGTACCGCGTACCGGCGGGCGCTATCCATCGATCCTTGGCGAGGGCTTCCACATCTCCCCGACTGATGACCACGGGTGCAAAGTCGGGTGATCCGCGAGAGCGCCAGATCACCTACTTCCACGATGGTCCCGACCCATCGTGACCGCCTCGAACTACGGGCGTGACCAATCACCCGCAGTGGTACTACAACCTCAACGGCGCATCCTGAATGCGAACTAGGCGGCGAAAATTTTCTGGCGAGTGAGGTCACCGACCCCGATGACTACGCACGCGTGTATGGGCTTGCGGAGCAGGTCTACGCCGGTTGGCGCGACTATCGCCTGAGACGCGCTGGCCACGCCCGATGCCCCGGCCGCGCCGCCGCTGGCGTGGCGGTGTCGTGGCTCTGGGCCGGGGACGCCGGGCGTGCCGTGCGGCGCCCCGGCTGCCCGGCGTCATGCCCGAACCCGGCTGGCCGGTGCCCGGTTGAGAAGGAGGGAACCTACCGGGCTGCGCCGCAAGATCGTTACGACCGTGTCGATCTACGACGTGGTTCTATTCGATCTGGGGTGATCGGCCCGAACGCCGGGCTGGCCGTCCTCGCCAGGGAAGCACGCCGCGAAGCACTGCCCAATTCGTTCGCCTGCTCCCCGCGGCCCGGGCCGCGGGGGTGCGCGTCGTGCACTGCCTGGTGCAGCGACGGCCCGACGGGCTCGGATCCCAACCACAACGCGAAGATCTTCGCCGTCGGCCGCAGCGGAGTCGACATCGCCCCCGGCAGCGACGGCGCGACGCTGTTGCCCGAGCTGGGGCCCGAACCGACCGACATCGTGCTTCACCGCTGGCACGGCGTCGGCCCGATGGGCGGCACCGACCTCGACGCGATCCTGCGCAACCTCGGGGTGTCGACGATCGTCGGCGTCGGCGTCTCGCTCAACGTGGCGATCCCGAATCTGGTGATGGACGCCGTCAACGCCGCATACCGTGTCGTGGTGCCGCGCGACGCGGTGGCCGGCTTTCCCGCCGAGTACGGCGCGTCGGTCATCGACAACACCCTCTCCCTGCTCGCGACCATCACGACGACGGATGATCTACTCCGAGCATGGAAGCAATCGTGACCCCCACATCACAGTTCACCGTTCCGGCGGTCGCCGACGCCGTCGCGGCCGCGATTGGCGACCGCGTCCTCGTCACGCAGGGCGACAAGCACTACACGTACGCGCAGATCCTCGACCGATCGAGACGGCTCGCGTCCTACCTTCACTCACGTGGGCTGGGCTGCCACACCGAGCGATCGGAACTGGCGGGACACGAGGTGGGCCAGGACCTCGTCGGCATCTACGCCTACAACGGAAACGAGTTCGTCGAGGCGCTGCTCGGCGCTTGGCGCGCGCGGGTCGCACCTTTCAACGTCAACTACCGCTACGTCAAGGCCGAACTGCAGTATCTGCTCGCCGATGCGGGCGCGACCGCGCTGATCTACCACGCCGCGTTCGCGCCGCGGGTCGCCGAGGTGCTGCCCGACCTGCCGAACCTGAAGGTTCTCATCCAGATCGCCGACGGCTCAGGCAACGAACTGCTCGACGGCGCGGTGGATTACGAGACCGTCATCGCCTCCGCGTCACCGGAGCCGCCGCCGGTCGAACCGTCGCCGGACGACCTGTACGTGCTCTACACCGGCGGCACGACCGGGATGCCGAAGGGTGTGCTGTGGCGCCAGCACGACATCTTCGTGACCTCGTTCGGTGGACGCAATCTCGTCACCGGCGAGGTCATGAGTTCCTACGACGAGATCGTGGCGCGGGCCGCGGAGAACCCCGGCACGAACATCATGATTCTGCCGCCGCTGATGCACGGCGCCGCCCAATGGGGCGTCATGACCGCGATCACGACGGGCCAGTCGCTGGTGTTCGCGTCGGTTGTCGACCGCATGGACGCCGACGAGGTGGTCCGCACGATCAAGCGGGAGGGAGTGTCGGTCGTCACCGTGGTCGGCGACGCGATTGCGCGTCCACTTGTCGCCGC
The DNA here is from genome assembly GCA_963834955.1 of uncultured Actinomycetota bacterium. Classification (GTDB taxonomy): domain Bacteria; phylum Actinomycetota; class Actinomycetes; order Mycobacteriales; family Mycobacteriaceae; genus Mycobacterium. The sequence goes on along the minus strand of CAWIDX010000029.1, from coordinate 98,082 downwards.
GATCGAGAAAGGGACAGCTGACATTTCGTCGCTGGTAGTGGCCAATGGCGGTGCGCTGATGAGCCCGTCCGTCAAGGAGCGCTTGATCAGGGCCGTCCCGAACGCCATCGTCATCGACGGGGTCGGCTCGTCTGAGACGGGCGCGCAGATGCATCACATGTCGATGAGCGGGGCAGTGTCGACTGGGACGTTCAACGCGGGGCCGGACACCTGCGTCGCCGCCGAAGACCTGAGCGCAATTGTCCGGCCGGGCCACGATGGCATCGGGTGGCTGGCGCAGCGAGGTTATGTGCCACTCGGCTACAAAGGTGATGCCGCCAAGACGGCGGCGACCTTTCCCGTTATCGACGGCGTGCGGTACGCGGTGCCGGGCGATCGGGCTCGCCACCTCGAGACCGGTGCGATCGAGTTGCTCGGCCGCGACTCGGTGACGATCAATTCTGGCGGCGAGAAGATCTTTGCCGAGGAAGTCGAGCTGGCGCTGTCGTCTCATCCCGCGGTCGCCGACGTGGTGGTAGCCGGACGACCGAGCGAACGGTGGGGCCAGGAAGTGGTCGCGGTCGTCGCGCTTGCCGACGGCGCCACCGCGGATGCCGACGAACTGATCGAGCATGCAAGCAAATCCATCGCCCGATACAAGTTGCCGAAGGCCATCGTGTTCCGTCCGGCGATCGAGCGCAGCCCGGCCGGCAAGGCGGACTACCGGTGGGCACGCGAACAAGCCGTCAGCGACTAGTGTCCTGCGCCATGGCGAGCGTGAAGTCACTGCGAAATTCCGGCCATTTCTTCGCAATGGCCGCACGTTCGGCGCGCCGGCTAGGTGGACACAACCGTCGCGGCCGCGGTGCCCGGCGCGCCGTAGAGCTGCGCGAAACCCACCCGCGGCTCTCCAGGCACCTGACGGTCGCCGGCTTCTCCACGCAGCTGCCACACCAGTTCGTGGATCTGCCGGAGACCGGACGCGCCGATCGGCTCGCCGTTGGCGATCAGCCCGCCGTCGGTGTTCACGGGCATGGCGCCGCCGATTTCCGTTGCGCCGTCGGCTAATAGCTTCTCCTGTTCACCGTCTGCACAGAACCCGCATTCGGCCATGTGGATAACCTCCGCGCCGGCGTCGGTGTCCTGCAGTTGAATGACGTCGACGTCTCCCGGTGCCACGCCGGCCTTTTCGAACGCGGCCCGTGCCGCGTACACCGTCGGCGACACGTCCTCGTCGACCGGTGCGAACGTGGTGTTCACCTCGTACGCTCCATAGCGACGGGTCCGGACCTCGACCGCCCGTAGGTACACCGGTTTCGAGGTGTAGCGCTGCGCGATGTCGGCGCGGCACATCACCACCGCGGCGGCGCCTTCGTCGGGCGCGCAGAACATGTACTGCGTGAGCGGATAGTTCAGCATCGGCGAGTTGAGGATGTCTTCCTCACGAATCGGCTTGCGCCGGAACGCATTAGGGTTCAGCGCCCCGTTGCGGAAGTTCTTGGCGGCCACCTTCGCGAGCGTCCGCTGGGAGATGCCGTGCTGGTGGAGGTAGCGGTTGGCCTTCATGCCGAAGAACTTGGTGGTGAGGTATTGCCCGTTCTGGGCGTACCAGCTCGGCATTCCGACCAGCGCGGGGTCTTCGGTGAACGCGCCGCGAGGATGCTTGTCCATACCGACGGCGATGCCGATGTCGTAGTCGCCTAACCGAATACCGTCAGCACATGCCTTGGCCGCGCTGGCCGCGGTCGCGCAGGCGTTGAACACGTCGGTGAACGGGATGCCGGTGAGCCCGACCAGGCCGACGATCGCGTCTGGGTTGGCCACCGTCCAGCTGCCTCCGACGCCGAACTGGATGTCCTTCCACTCGACGCCGGCGTCGGCGACGGCGGCGAAGACCGCGTCCGCGCCCATCTGCATCGCGGACTTGCCCTCGAACCGGCCGAACGGGTGCAGGCCCACCCCGATGATCGCCACGTCATTCATCTGCGTCCTCTCGCCGGTGTTCGGTTGGTACTAATACTGTAATCTTTACAGTAGGATCATATGGCACGCATGACAGAACGCTCGGAGACCGACCGTGAAGACCCAAGCCCAGGACATCCTGCCAGCCGAACGGGCCGCTGATTGGAAGCGCGATCCCTACCCATTCTTCGCCGAGCGGCGCCGACAGAACGGCGTCTTCGCAGGCCCGGTCGTGGATTACTCCAGGCTTCCCGAGTCGATGAGACCAAAGCACGTGTTCTCGGCTTTGTCGTTCGACGCGGTGAACACGGTACTTCGCGACGGACGGGTGTTCAGCTCCGGCGGCTACGACGCGTCGATCGGCCTGTTCATCGGCAAGACCATCCTGGCCATGGAGGGCAAGGAGCACCGCGAGCACCGCAACTTGGTGTCGGCCGCCTTCAAGACGAAGTCGCTGGCGCGCTGGGAGCCCGAGATCGTCCGTCCGGTCTGCAATGCCTTGATCGACGAGTTCGCGGACGTCGGCGAAACCGATCTCGTACGGAACTTCACGTTCGAGTTTCCGACCCGCGTGATCTCGAAACTCTTGGGCCTGCCCGAGCAAGACCTGCCCGACTTCCGTCGGCGCGCGATCCAACTCATCAGCTACAACGTCGATTACAAGCGCGCATTCGAGGCATCTGCGGCGTTGAAGGAGTACTTCCTCGAGCAGATCGAGCAGCGCAAGTCGAAACCGACCGAGGACATCATCGGTGACCTTGTCACCGCCGACATCGACGGCGAGAAGCTCAGCGACGAAGCAATTTATTCGTTCCTGCGACTGCTGCTACCCGCCGGCCTGGAAACGACCTACCGGTCGTCGGGCAACCTGCTGTACAACCTACTGACCCGGCCGCACCAATTCGCGGCGGTGCAGGCCGATCGCGAACTCGTTCCGAAGGCGATCGAGGAGAATCTTCGATACGAGACGCCGCTGACGACGGTGCAGCGGTTAGCGACCGAGGACACCGAGCTCGAAGCGGTCGAGATTCCCGCCGACTCCTCGATCGACGTCTGCATCGGCTCGGCGAATCGCGACGAACGCCGCTGGCAACGGTCCGAGGAATTCGACATCTTCCGTGAGCCGATCCCGCACATCTCGTTTGCGGTAGGCGAACACACCTGCCTGGGACTGCATTTGGCCCGTCTGGAAACCCGAGTTGCCGTCGAGTGTCTCCTTGACCGGCTGACCAACATCGAGCTTGTCACAGACGACGACCCACACATCCGCGGCAATCCGTTCCGGTCACCAACCGCACTGCCGGTGACGTTCGACGCCATAAACTGATGCGCTAGCCGCGAGTCTGCGGTTTCGTACGCGACACGCCGAGTTGCTGTACAAATCCGCAGAGTCGATGCAATGGAAAGGGGTTTGGTACGCGTGATCAAGGTGATGGCGGGCTTCCGGGTCCTTGAGGTCGCACAGTTCACGTTCGTCCCGGCGGCGGGCGCCATCCTGGCCGACTGGGGCGCAGACGTCATCAAGGTCGAGCACCCGGTACGCGGTGACACGCAGCGCGGCTTCCTCAACATGGCCGGCCACGAGCTCAACCCGGACCGGCATCCGCTGATCGAACATCCCAACCGCGGCAAGCGCAGCGTCGGGATCGACACCTCCAAGCCCGATGGCCAGGAAGTGCTGTACGAGATCGCCAGGACCGCCGACGTGTTCCTGACCAACTACATGCCTCGGGTGCGTCAGAAGCACAAGTTCGACGTCGAACACATCCGCGAGGTGAATCCGAAGATCATCTATGCGCGCGGCAGTGCCTACGGCGACAAGGGACCGGAGCGCGAAGTCGGCGGCTATGACGGGACAGCGTTCTGGACCCGCAGCGGGGTGGGACACGCGTTGACGCCGCCCGAGCTGGGTGGCCTGCTGGCGCAGGGGATTCCGGCATTCGGAGACTCGATTGGCGGCATGAACATCGCCGGCGGCATCTCGGCTGCGCTGCTGCATCGGGAGCGAACGGGCGAAGCCCTCGAGGTGGACGTGTCGCTGCTGAGCACGGCCTGGTGGGCGGCGGGCGCCAGCGTGACGCACGGCATGGATACCGGCGAAACGATGCGTGCGGAAATGCCGCATTCCGGCGGCTCGGCCGTGAACCCGTTCCTGGGCAACTATGAAACCTCGGACGGCGGCACGATCAACCTGTGCATCGTGAGCCCGACCGGCTACATTCGCGACACCTTCGAGCATCTCGGCATCCCGGAGGCGGCCGATGATCCACGCTTCGCCGATGTGCTGCCGCTGATGGAGAATGCCGAGGCGGCAAGCGAATTGATCGTGCAGGCAATCGGCAGCAAGCCCTTCGAGTACTGGCGTCAGCATCTGAAGACGATGAAGGGTCAATGGGCGCCGTTCCAGAGCTTCATCGACCTCGCCACCGACGAACAGGCCGTCGCCAACGACATGATCGTCGAAGTGGAGCCCGCCGACGGCGGAGCGCCGTTCAAAGTCGTTCGCGGGCCCGTCCAGTTCAACCATGAGCCGCTCGTGACCACGCGTGCCCCCCAGGCCTCCGAGCACACCGAACTCGTGCTGATGGAACTCGGCATGGACTGGGACCGCATCGCCGAACTCAAGGAATCAGGCGCCATCGCCTAGGGTGCCCACCCTCCACCACGCGAGCGTGCGTGTTTGTAGGACGACACGCCGCTTTTCGCCAGCAACACCGCACGCTCGCGGCCCAGCAGCGTTCAGATCCGTGCCACCTCAACCGGCACACCGGTCAGCCAGGCCATGCCGACCAACGAGTCGACATCATTCGGGTGACTTGACATCAGCGATCTGTCCGTACGCCGAGCGGACCCGGACCTCGTCGCCCTCGGCGATGTGGCGCGCCGAGACATCATCGCACCGGCGGTGAGTAGTTCGGCTTGCCGAGACCGAGGACGTGCTGCGCGATCATGTTGCGGAACACCTCGAGGGTGCCGCCGTAGATGCCGGCCAACGGTGCGAAGCGGTAGATGTACTCGGACGCACCGTCATCGGCGGCGCCGTCGGTGCCGATCGGCAGCGCAGACGCGGTGCCGGCGATGTCCATCAGGTCCGGGGCGATGTCTCGCATCGTCTGCGCGATGGCCACCCGACCGAAAATGCCCGGCGTGCTCAACGCGGCCTCCAGCCGGGCGGCACTGCGGCCCAGTCGATATGCCACCGACTGGTCGTCGATCAGGCGGCCGACGTTCGGATCTTCTGCCGCGACCTTCGCCGCAACCTTGTCCAGCGCGGTCGCCATGAATCCGGCCTGGTGCATCATGATCGACACGTCTTGCAGCCCGTCCGCGGCGGTCTCGACTGCACCGTGTTCGACGTTGAGCGGTTCGCGCAGCACCGTCCAGCCGCCGTTCACCTCGCCTAGCCGGTACTTGTCGTCGACACGGACGTCGGTGTAGTAGACGATGTTGGTGCGGTCGCCGTCGACCGTGCGGATGCCCTGAATCTCGATGCCCCGCGAGTTCAGCGGGACCAGAAACATGGTCAGGCTCTTGTGTTTCGGCGCGTCCGGATCGGTGTTGGTGATCAAGAAGACGTACTGGCAGTTATGCGCGCCGGTGGTGAACATCTTCGACCCGTTGATCACCCAGTTGTCGCCGTCGCGCACCGCGCGGGTCTTGCAGGTGGCGACGTCGGATCCACCTTCGGGCTCTGTGTATCCGAGGCACATCCGGACGTGGCCGCTGAAGAAGCCCGGCATCACCTCCTGCTGCAGTTCGGGCGAGCCGAACTTCGCCACCGACCGCGCCACCATGGCGCTGGTGCCCCACGTCACCCACGGCACGTGAGCCCGTCGTTTCTCCAATTCCCAGATGCGCCGGCGGATTCGGCTGAAGCCGCCGTCCGACTCCGGCTTCCACTCCCCCTCCAGGTAGCCCGCGGCGCCGAGCGCCAAGTGCACACCTTCGTCGAAGTTGTCGCCGGTCTCGCGGTCGCGGCGTTTGACCTCTTCGGTCACGTGGGTACGCAGGAATGCCCGCGCCTCCTCGAGGAAGGCCTGATCCTGGTCCGACAGCTGAACTCGTGAGAAATCCATTGGCTAGCTCCGTCCTACGCGACCTTCGCGTGCGGCCACGATCTCGGCGATGTGTTTGGCGCTGGCGCCCGGGTCGCCTGCGGCCAGTGGCCACCCCCTGGCCCGCACCAGGTACGCGGTCACGGCCGCTTCCGCCGAAACCCCAAGACCACCTTGGATGTGCACCGCCATCGTGGCTGCTTTGGCGGCTTCTTCGGCCATGAACAGGAATGCCGCGGCGGCGAGCTCCGGCCGCTCGTCGGGCTCGTTGTCGAGAAACCATGCGGCCCGCCGCGACAGGTTCCGACCGCCCTGCACTGTGATCGCGATGTTGGCGAGCGGATGCGAAATCCCCTGTAATGTCGAGATCGGCACACCGAGCGTGTAGCGGGTCTTGGCGAACTCGGCCGCGATCTGCATCGTCTCGTCGACCAGACCGACCAGGGCGGCTGCGGTCAACACTCGCCATTCGTCAAGCGCCCGTTGATAACCCGCGAGCGCATCGGTACCGCTCGCGATCACTGTGCGGCTGTCGGCGGCGGCCGGGTCGACCCAGGCCATCGGCAGCCGGCCGATGTTGTCGACGCGCGCCGGTCGGGTGTCAAAGGTGAGCCGCACGATCTCCGAGCCTTCACTGCCGTCGCGCAGGATGATGTGGTCGGCGATCGACCCCGTCGGGATCAGCCGGACGCCACTGACCGCGTCGAGTCGCGGGTCCAGCGCGGCGATCTGCTCCCCGTTCAACACATTGCCGGTGTCCGTCCCCAGCCGCGCGAGCAGCCGTGCGGCACAGACATGGTCGATCCACGGAACCGGCGCCAGCGACCGGCCGACCTCCTCGGCTACGAGCGTGAGGTCCACCAGCGTCGCCCCGTCGCCACCCGCCGACTCGGGGAGCGCCATCGTGGTGGCGCCGGTCGCGCACAACCGCTCCCACAGGCTCTTGTCGAAACCCGTTGGCTCGGCGGCACGCACCGTCTCGATCGAACACTGCGCCTTGAAGAACTTCGAATATGCAGTCTGCAGATCTACCTGGTCGGCCGACAGGCTGTAGTCGACCCTGCGCAGTTCAAAGCGGTCCATGGGTCACTGCTCCCGTTCCACGCCGTCGCCGAAGAAGAACTTCTGCGCGTTGTTGTAGAGGTAGTTCTCGAGGACGTCTGCCGGTAGATCCAGGGCCTCGGCTTCGGGCACGACGCGACGCATGCGCAGCACCGGCCAGTCGGACGCGAAGATCACCTTGTCCGGGCCTCGGGTACGCATGTACTGCAGCAGGCTCTCCGGAAGCCGCTTCGGCGACCACGCCGACGTCATCAGGCGCAGGTTGCGGTACTTGATCAGCAGCCGGATCGCGATGTCCCACCAGGGATCGGCGCCGTGGATCATGCACAGCTTCAGCTCGGGGAAGCGTACGCATACCCGGTCGAGGTAGATCGGGTTCTGCACCTCGCCCGGGATCGGCGGTCCCGGGATCCCGGTGTTGATGCACAGGGGCAGATCGAGCTCCGCGCACTTGGCGTACAGCGGGTAGTAGACGGCGTCGGTGGGCGGGTACTGACCGTCGCCCCAGAAACTCGGCCCCACCGCCGCATACGCGACCGGCAGCTCCTTGACGATCGCCGTCAGCTCCCGCAGCGGTGCGACCGGGCGTAGCAGGTTGACACCGCCCATCGCCAGCGCGAACCGATCCGGTTTCGCCGCAACGAATTTGCGTGCGGTCACCGACGGCTTGGCGAGGTTGTCCATCAGGATCGCCTTGCGCACGCCCTGCTCGTCCATCTCGTCGATGAGCTCGGACAACTCGACCGGTGCGAACATCTCCTCCGGGCCCTTGAAGTAGTCGTCACGGACCTTGAGCATCCAGTTGGGTTGCACCTCGGTCTCTCCGAAGTGCACGTTCACCAGGCAGTCAATCACGTTGTGAGTCATGCCGGCGTCTCCTGTTGTATCGCCACGCTTTTCGCCCAGCGGTAATCGGCCTTCCCATTGCCGAGACGACGGATCCGCTCGACGACGATGAACTGCTTCGGCGCCTTGAACCGCGCCAGATGCGAGGTGCAGTGCGTGGAGAGCGACTCATGGGGGAGGTCGGGACAATCCGCCCGCACCGCCACCACGGCGACGATCTCTTCGCCCCAGCGCTTGCTCGGCCGGCCCACCACCAACGCGTCTTCGACGCCGGAATGGGCGCGCAGCACTTCCTCGACTTCTTCGACGAACACCTTCTCCCCGCCGGTGTTGACCACCAGCGAATCGCGGCCGAACAGCCGTAGGGTGCCGTCCGGTTCAACGGATGCCCGGTCGCCCGAAATCACCACGCGCTGACCGTCGACCGCCGGAAAGGTCTTGAGGGTGGCCTGCTCATCGTCGAAGTAGCCGAGCGGAATTCGGCCGGACCTGGCCACCCAGCCCACCTGCGGCTCACCGGGTTCCAGGAATCGGCTGTAGTCGGCGGACAGCACCAACCCCCGTCCCTGAACTGGAACGTGTCGCTTTGATGGCCAAGCTGGCTGTGCCCGAACGCCATGTTCCCGGTTTCCGACGACCCGTAACCGTTGATGAGCGTGATCTGTGGGATGGCGTCCAGCAGTGCGCGCTGATACTTCGGATTCGTTGCGGCGCCGCCAGTCCCGATCGCGAACAGGGAGGACAGGTCGTAGGAACGTCGTTGAAGTTCTTCAACCAGCGGCGCGGCGTACGCGTCGCCGACCATCGTCATCAGCCCGACTCTTTCGCGCTGGACGGTTTCCAGCACGGTTGCCGGGTCGAACTTGGTCCGGTTGTCGTACAGGATCACTGTCTGCCCGTTCATCAGTGCCGCGAACGCGGTCCACATGCCGGCCGCATGCATCAACGGCGACACCGCGTACCACGGCGGGCCGGCTTGGCGTACCTTCTCGTGGATCTCTTCGACGCCGGCGTGGTCGGCCCCGTTCATCGACACCACGTACATGTCGCACTGCCGCCACAGCACACCCTTGGGCCGACCTGTGGTCCCGCCGGTGCAGATCATGATCAGGTCGTCGGGCGACGGAGACACGCCCTGGTCCGTATGCCCTTGCGCCAACGCGTCGTCCAGCGTGACGGCGCCGGGGAGTTCGGCATCCGCGCTGCCGTCGTCAATCGAGACCAGCAGGTCGGCGCTGTCGGGAGGAAGCACGTCGGCGAACTTCGCGCCGAGGGACCGGTGATAGATGACACCGCGCGGCTTGACGTAGTCGAGCAGCTCGCCAACCTCGCGAGGCGTGTAGTAGTGGTTGATGTTCACCGGCACGACGCGCGCCTTCAGGGCGCCGATCACCATGTCGGGGTACAGATCGTTGTGCATGACGAGCGCGACTCGGTCTTGGCCACATTCCCACCGGTTGAGCGCCTCGCGCTCGCGGTGAGCGCCGAACCCTTGGGTCGCAAGGAAATTAGCGAGCCGGCTGGTGCGGTCCGCGGACTCGGCGTAGGTGCTCCGGCGGTCCCCGCACACCGTCATCACGCGATCAGGAACCACCTCGGCGATGGCGTCCAGCACCGCCCCCAACGTCCATTCGGCCATGGCTATGGACGGCCCGGGAAGGTCAAGCAGGTCACGTCGCCGACACTTTCAAACCGAGCAGATCCAAGGCGTTGTCGCGCATGACCTTTCGAATATCAGACGCGCTGAACCCCTTGAGTTCTTCGGTGAAAGCGATCGGTGACTCAAGGCCCTCTCCGTGCGGCCAGTCCGAACCGAACAGGATCTTGTCGACACCGATTAATTTCGCCAAGTCAGCTAAATCATCTTCGTAATACGGGGCGATCCACACGTTGTTGCGCAACTGCCCCACCGGATCCTCGGGGAACAGCCGCGGGTGGTTGTTGGCCACCTTCTTCAGGCGCTTGACCAGCCGGTACACGAAGTACGAACCGTTTTCGATGCTCGCCGCCCTCAGTTTCGGATGGCGGGTGAAAACGCCGTGCGCGATCATCGAGGCCATCGTGTCGTGAATCGCGCGGTCGTCGACGAGCATCTGGTCCAACGGATTCGAGCCGCCGAACGCCTCGAACGTCGACTTGCCGCCCCACATCGCCGCCACCTGCAGATAACCACTGTCGCTCAAGTGGAATCCGACCGGAACCCCTGCCTCGGCCAGCCGCGCCCACACCGGGTCGTGGACGGGATCGCCCAACGACCGCGGCTTGACCACACCTGGCACCGGCGCCGGCCGGACCAGTACGAGTTTGGCGCCGCGCGCCAACACGAAATCGACCTCGTCGACGGCCTTGGCCGGATCGGCCAGCGAGATGATTGGCGCGGCGATGATCCGGTGATCCGGCCGGTCGAACCCCCAGTCCTCATCCAGCCACAGGTTGAACGCGTGCACCGACGCCATCGTCGCGTCGATATCGTGCTTGAGCGCCTCCTCGACGCCGCACGCGAATGTCGGCAACATGAACACGGTTTCGATGCCTTGGGTGTCCATCACCGCAACGCGGGCGTCGCGGTTCTGATACTCCGGATGCTCCGCCAGCCGCTCGACTCTCATCAGACTTGCCGGGTCGACACCTTCCGGAATCTCACCGCGGAACAACAGGTCTAAGCACCCCGGCACGATGATCGGGTCGAAGGTCGGATTCGGGATGAAGCGGTTGATCCGGTCCCCGATGATCACCTGGGTGTGCTTGCCGTCGCTGACCATCTGCACGCCGCGGCGCTTGAACTCCTTGTCCAGATGGCGGGTGAAGGCATCCAGCGGCTCGTAGTAGTGGTTGTCGACGTCGATGGCCTTGTAGTCCAGCGCCATGAGTTCTGTCCTTTCAGTCGACCAACGGCGGGAAGTTTGGTTGGCGCTTCTCGAAGAAGCTTGTGATGCCCTCGATGAAGTCCGGGCGAAGCATCGACTCATGCATCAGCTTCTCCGCCACGGTGCTCGCCTCGAACACGTCTCGCATGGTGTCTGCGTACACCTGTCGCTTGATCACCGCCAGCGAACTCGGCGCGCAGTTCGCGGCGATGTCCTCGGCGTACGCGATCGCGCGGGGCAGCAGTTCGGCAGGGGGCACGACCTCCTTCACCAGCCCGAGCGCCGCCGCCTCGTCGGCGTAGAACACCCGGCCGGTCAGCAACAGGTCGAGCGCGGGACCCCAACCGACAACGCGCGGAAGTATCCAGGAGATGCCGTACTCGGCGATCAGCCCGCGCCGCGCGAACGAGGTGGTGAACTTGGCGCCCTCCGCGGCGAACCGGACGTCGCACATCAGTGCCTGGGTGAGCCCGATGCCCGCGCACGCACCGTTGATCGCCGCGATGACCGGTTTGCGCAGCGTCGTCACGAAATGCGGATGACGTTCCCCGACCAGCGCGTCGACGTCCGTGTTACCGGCGGTGTCCACGGTGGTGTTGCTGATCGTGGACAGGTCGCCCATGTCTGCGCCGGCGCAGAACGCACGGCCGCTTCCGGTGACGACGACAGCACGAACATCTGGGTCCGCCTCGGTGCGGTCGAGGCAGGCATAGAAGGCGCTCGCCAGCCCGCCGCCCCATGCGTTCATGCGCTCGGGCCGGTTCAAGGTCAACACGGCCACGCCGGTGGCGCGTAACTCGTACAACACCGCGTCGTCGGCGGCGACTGCGGGTTCGGGTACGCTCACCCGGCTGGCCTCCTCACGCGTGGCCGCGAGGTCGATGTATGCACATACTGTACACCTATCGGTAGCGCCTTCCGCTATGGCTCGGCCGCCTCAGGCAGCAGTTTCGGCGGGGGACTCACGTGAAATCGCTTCCGCCGTCGACATTGACATTGGCGCCCGTCATGTATGAGTTGCGTCGCGACGCCAAAAACGCGACGACCGGCCCGATCTCGTCCGGTAGACCGGCGCGGGGCAGATGAGCCGGATGCCCGAAATGCTTGGCGATGGCGTCCATCAGCGCATAGGGATCACTGCCGTCGACGCCCACGGACGACGCCCAGCCGACCAGTGACTCGGACGCGACGCTGCCCGGCGACACCACGTTGACCAGAATCTCATCCTTGGCCAACAGCAACGACAGGTTCTTCGAGACGCTGTTCACCATCGCCTTGGCGGCCGTATAGGCCGGCAAGATCACGCTCTGCCGCTGCGTCGAATGCGCCGAGAAGTTGACGATCCGCGCCCACGCCGCCTTCCGAAGCAACGGAAGCGCCGACCGCACGCAGTGCACCATGCTCATCACGCCGTCGTCGACGGCTTCTCGCCACTGGTCGTCGGTGAGGTCTTCGAAGCTGCCGACGGCTTTCGGCCCGACGGCGTTGATGAGTACGTTGAGTTCGCCGTTCCACCGCTGGCCCAGCTCGGCGAACAGCTTCTCGACCTGTCCGGCGTCGGTGACGTCAGCGACCAGTCCGACGGCATCCGGGCTGCCGCGGCGAGTCAGCTCCTCGGCCGCCTGGCCCAAGACCGATTGTGAGCGGCCGACGACGGCCACCCGGGCACCGTCGTCGGCCAGACAACGCGCGGCGGCCAGCCCCATGCCACGGCCACCACCGACCACCACCGCGGTCGCGTCTGTGAAGCCCAGATCCATGGTGCTACAGCCTAAGTCGCGTCGGGTTCAGCGCACCCGCGATTGTGCGGTTTCGTACGGGACTCGCCGAGGCGGGCGTACAAAAACGCACAGTGACGCATCCTCTTTCTGGATACCGAAAGGTTTCCCGAGCGGGGAATCGGATACTTACCGGTATTGTTGACAGTCGACAAGCTCGACGGAGGTAGCACCGTGGCAAGCAAGGCAACCGCTGACAAACGCCAGCGGCGCGAACGCGGTTCGATCAATCCCGAGGACATCATCGACGGCGCGTTCGAGCTTGCGGACGAGGTGTCCATCGACAACCTGAGCATGCCGCTGCTGGGCAAGCACCTGGGCGTCGGTGTGACGAGCATCTACTGGTACTTCCGCAAGAAGGACGACCTGCTCAACGCGATGGCGGACCGTGCGCTGGGGAAATTCACGTTCGCCACGCCGTATGTCGAAGCCAGCGACTGGCGCGAGTCGCTACGCAACCATGCCCGCATGATGCGCAAGACGTTCTTGAGCAGCCCGATTTTGACCGACCTGATTCTGATTCGGGGCGCCCTCAGTTCGAAGGCGAGGCGGCTGGGTGTCGAGCAGATGGAGAAGGCGATCGCCACTCTGGTGGAGGCGGGCCTCTCCCCCGAGGACGCGTTCGACACGTACTCCGCGGTTTCGCTTCACGTCCGGGGAACAGTGGTGCTCGAGCGCCTGCAGGAGAAGACCCGCGATCTCGACGACGGCGACCGCACGTTCGAGCCCAGGACCATCGACCCGAAGGCCACGCCGCTGATCGCCAAGCTGGCCGCCAAGGGTCACCGCCTGGCCGCTGCCGACGTGAAGAATTTCGAGTACGGCCTCAACTGCATCCTCGACCACGCCAGCCGGCTGATCGAGGAGGGCCAGAAGTCTGCCTCACGCCGTGGGCGCAAGGCCGCCGCGAAGCGCTAAACCTCGACGACCACCGCGCCGCCCTGCCCGCCGCCCGCGCACATCGCGGCGACGCCGATGCCGCCGCCGCGTCGCCGCAATTCGTACACGAGCGTGGTCACCATCCGGGCGCCGGACGCGGCGATGGGATGGCCGAGGCTGCACCCGCTGCCGGAGAAGTTGACCTTCTCTTCGTCGAGCCCGAATTCGCGGCACGCCGCGATCGGCACCGACGCGAAGGCTTCGTTGATTTCCCACAGCGTGACATCGGACGGCGTCAACCCGGCCCGCTCCAGCACCTTGCCGATCACCTTGACCGCACCAAGGCCGGTGTCGCGGGGAGCCACACCGGCGGCCGCCCAGGCCTTCACGGTTCCCATGACTGTCAGCCGCTCCGCCGCCGCGTAGTCACGCTCGACGAGTGCGACCGCCGCCGCGGCGTCGTTAGTCCCGCTGCTGTTGCCCGCGGTGATGGAGAATCCCTCGATCTCGGGATGCAGGACCTTCAATGCCGCCAGCTTCTCGACCGTGGTGTCGCGGCGCGGATGCTCGTCCACGCTGAAGTCGACCACCGAGCCGTCGGGCAGCTGGACCTTCAGCGGGATGATCTCGTCGACGAACTTGCCGTCGTCGATCGCGGCGATGGCGCGCTGATGGGACCGCGCTGCCCAGGCGTCCATCTCCTCGCGGGTGATCCCGACCGCCTGCGCGGTGTTCCAGCCCACGGTGATCGACATGTCACGGCCCGGTGCGTCCGGTGTCTCGGGATGGGTGGGCGGCATCCACCGTTCCTCGAACCTCAGCTCGGGTCCGGGTATGCGCCAGTTCACCAGCGGTGTCATCGACAGCGACTGCACTCCGCCGGCGATCAGCACTCGCTCCATGCCGGAGCCGATCTGCGCGGCCGCGTTGCCGATCGCGGTCAGGCTGCCCGCGCAATGCCGGTTGACGGACTGGCCGGGAACATCCTCCATGCCGGTAGCCGCGGCCGCGTAACGCGCGAGATCACCTCCGCCATAGAGTGATTCGGCGAAGATGACGTCGTCGATGGTCGCCGGGTCCACGCCCGACCGGCGGACGACCTCCGGAAGCACAGTGGTGATCAGCGTCTCAGGGGGCGTGTTGACCAACGTCCCCTTGAAGGATCGCCCGATCGCCGTCCTGGCCGCGCCGACGATGACGGGTGTGGGCATAGCGGGACCTCGCATTACGGATCGTGTCGATACTGTAAAGCGAACTGTATACGAACGGGGCGCCGGGTCGCCTAACGGCCCTCGGGCTCGGGCACGTGGAAGTGCTCGTCGCGCAGCCGGAAGGCCTCCTTGGTGCCGTACCTGCGCGCGCGTCTTGACGAAGTTGAACTCGCCCGGCGCGAACTGCAGGTTCGTGCCGAACGCGTGGAACAGGTAACTTGCGACTTCCTCGCCCTGATACGCCTGGCTCTGCTCGACGAGCCGGAACGCCTCCTTGGCGATGACGACTCCGTCGGCGGGCATCTTCGCGGCCTTCTCCGCCCAGTACCGCGCCCGCGCCCCAACGGAACCGGCGTCACATGTCTCGGTGAAGATGCCCAGATGCTCGATCGCGCCGGCCTCGACGATGTCGCCCGTCAGAAGCAGGCGCCGGGCCAGGACGGGACCGAGTCGGTGGAAAAACATGTGCAGGCTGCCGAGCGCAGGCCCGAGGAAGCGGGTCGCAGGCATGCCTACCTTCGTGTCGCGGGCGATCACGGAGATGTCGGTCATCAGCGCGATCTCGAAGCCGCCGCCCAGCGCAAAGCCGCTGATCTCACCCACGGTGACCTTCGGGAAGCCCATCAGGTTGTGGTAGAAGCTGAACGACTTGCGGTCTACCGTCAGCCGGCGGCGCTGACTGGGCCGGCCCTTCTTGTCTTGCTCCGCGCGTACCAGCCGTACGCGTTGTTCATGTCGGCGCCGGTGGAGAACACCCCGTCGGCTCCGCGCAGCAGCATCACGGTGAGATCGTCGTCCTCGGCGACTCGATCCAGGCAGCGCGCGAGGCTGTCTCGCATGACCGCGTCATACGAGTTGCGCTGCTTCGGATTGTTCAGCGTGATGGTAGCGATTCGCTTGTCCGGTTCCACGTCGAACAGAACGCGATCATCCGATGTCGTCATGTCGACTTCTGTTGCTCCCTTCGCGCAAGCGCTCATCGGGGGAGGTCGCTGTGTTTCCTCTCCTTCCCAAGCGGCTCATCGGTATTGTTCGAGATCCGTTTGGCCTCAATCGTTTTGTCCCTGCCGAACGCCAGCGTGTTGCTGCGGGCCACCGCGAGGTGATCTTGCGCCAGACGAACAGCACGGTCCTGCTGGCCGTCGCGGATGGCCTCGAGAAGCCGCTGATGGTCACGCAGCGCGGCGCGCCTGGTCTTGCGCGCCATCGGCGAGTCATCGCTCCACACCGACGATTCATGTGCGGACCAGATCAGCTCCAGCGAGCCGATCACCAGGATCATCGGTTCGTTGCCGCACCGGGAGACGATCGCCTCGTGAAATCGCCGGGCGTTCGGCACGTACTGCGAGATATCGTCGAATTGCGCCGTCTGCCGCTCGATTTCGGCCTCCAGATACGGCACGACCTCGGTCATCCGATCATCGCGCGCGGCGCACATGCCCGCGCAGACCGGTTCCAGATAGAGGAGCGCGCCGCTCACGTCGGCCGGTGTCGCGGCCCGAGCCTGCAGACCATGCTGATCATGTGCGCGGTCCGTTCAGCGGACGGAAGGTGGACGACCGCGCCACCGACGTTGCCTCGCCGCACCGAGACCAGGCCGTCGACTTCCAGGATGTGGATGGCTTCGCGCAGCGCCGGCGGACTCACGCCGAACTCGTGGAACAACGTCTCCTGCGACGGCAGCACATCGCCCTCCTTGAGCCGTCCCGACAGTATGTCGTCGCGCAACCGTGACGCGACGATCTCGGCGACCCGCGGCTGGCGGATGCGCTGAAGCGTCGGACGGGTCATCGGCTCTCGCCCCGCCTGGCGAACTGGGACACGGTCAGTTGCTCCGGAGACATCGCCACGGCGTTCACCTCGCCGATGCAGAGCACGTCGCCTGTCTCCTCTTCGCGCAGGATCCTGGCCGTCGACGTGACCGCGCGGTCGATCTCGGTTCGGACGATGTCGAAGCGCAGTTCGGTCAGCACGGGTGTCGGCCGCCGGAACGTGACATTAAGCGAGCGCGTCCGACCCGAGCGCGCCGCAGCGCAGTTCTGGTGCTGGGTCACGCAGTCGAAGAAGACGGCGAGGAATCCGCCGTGCACCAGACCAGGCGGCCCCTCGAAGACGAGTGGAAACGTGACGGTTCCGGACGCCGTCTCGGCATCGAGATGGTCGAAGCGGTATTCCGGAAAGCACGGATTGAACGCGCCGACATCGAATGCGTGGCCCAGGTAGACGCGCTTGTCGTCACCGTCGGCGTCGAGTCGAGGAGTGCTGTCCGGCGGCACCGCGGCGGCGAGTTCGCGTTCCCAGTTCGCGAACTGGGCGAGCATCGTCTCGACGGTCGGGTGGGGATGTTCTAGGAGAGCAGCAGGCCCGTGAGACGGCGAATCGCGGCTGCCGCGGCGACGGTCTGCGCCAGCGGGTGCTCACCGAACCGGCGATCGTCGGTCTCGCTGGCCATTCCGTGGGCAGCCTTTCCTTGCTAATTTATACAAGATAGCACCGATATAGCCTACTGTATGGGCAACCGTAAATGTCGGGAAGGTTCACGGTGACGGACGACGGCTCGGTGGCGACGCAGCGCGACGGTGCGATGCTGCGGATCACGCTGGATCACCCGACGCGACGCAACACGTTGAGCCGCGAGATGGTAGACACGCTGGTCAGCGTTCTGACCGACGCCGCGGTCGACGGGTCACTTCGCGCCATTCACCTCACAGGCGCGGGCGCTGATTTCTGCGCGGGGGCCGACCTGGCGGCGCCGAACAGCGGCGGCACCCGCCCCCGCACCGGCGACATCGTCCGTCGGATTCCGCACACCGCGCATCGTGTGATCGAACTGATCCACACCATCCACCTGCCGGTCGTATGCAGCGTGCGCGGGTACGCCGCCGGCCTCGGGTGCAATCTCGCGCTGGCCGCCGATTTCACACTGGCGTCCGCCGACGCCGTCTTCTGGGAGCCGTTCATGACCCGTGGCTTCAGCCCGGATTCGGGGTCCACCTGGCTGCTGCCCCGGCTGGTCGGACTGGCGCGAGCCAAGCAGATGCTGCTTCTCGGCGACAAGGTGGCCGCGCCGGATGCCGCGGACTGGGGCTTGATCCACCGCTGCGTGAGCGAATCGGAACTCGACGGCGCCACCGGCGACCTGCTGGCACGACTGGCCGCCGGCCCCACGGTTGCAATCGGATTGACCAAGCAGGCCATTCACTACAGCCAGTGCGCAACGCTCAGCCAAGCCATGACCCAAGAGCTGTTCAACGTTGAACTATCTAGTCGCACTGGCGATTTCAAAGAGGGGCTGGCCGCGTTCAAAGAGCGGCGCGAGCCGCGGTTCGAGGGGCGATGACGGTATGAAGGCGTTCGACACCATCAAGTACGAAGTCGACGGGCACAAGGCCACGATCACGTTGAACCGGCCGGACGCACTCAACGCGCTGAGCCCCCACATGATCACCGAACTGCGCGCCGCCTACCAGGAGGCGGAGAACGACGACGACGTGTGGCTGCTGATCGTCACCGGCACCGGGCGGGCGTTCTGCACCGGCGCGGACGTCAAGGAGATCCCGGGCGACGGCAAGGTCCTCAACGAGCGCCCGTATCTGTCGAGCTACGAGCAGTGGGAAGCACCGCAGGAGGGCACCCCGCCGTTCCGCACGATGGCCAAGCCGGTGCTGGCGGCGATCAACGGAATCTGCTGTGGCGCAGGGCTCGACTGGGTCACCACCGGTGACATCGTCATCGCGTCCGACAAGGCCACGTTCTTCGATCCGCATGTCAGCATCGGGTTGGTAGCCGGGCGTGAGGTGGTGCGCCTGGCCCGCGTCCTGCCGCGGTCGGTCGCGTTGCGCGCGGCGCTGATGGGCAGGCACGAGCGGATGATCGCCCAGCGCGCTTACGAGCTGGGACTGATCAGTGAAATCGTCGAGCACGACCGTCTCCTTGAACGGGCGCACGAAATCGCGGACATCGTGAACTCCAACGCACCGCTTGCGGTGCGGGGCACGCGGCTGGCCATCATCAAGGGATTGGACCTTCCGTTGCACGAGGCGGAGATGCTCGCGGAGTCATTCCGGGAACGCAACCTGCACACCGAGGACTCGCTCGAGGGTCCGAGGGCCTTCGTCGAAAAGCGGACGCCCAACTGGCAGTGTCGATAGGCTGTCGATGACGAGCTTCGAGACGATCCTTCTCGACATTGACGCGGCCGACCGCGTCGCCACCATCACGTTGAACCGGCCGGACAGGCTCAATGCGTTCAACCGGACGATGTGCGAGGAGATGGCCGAAGCGTGGCGCATCGTCAAGTTCGACGACTCGGTCAACGCCGTCGTGCTGCGGGCGGCCGGAATGCGGGCGTTCAGCGCCGGACTCGACATCAAGACCCCGTACGGGCAGCCGGAGAACGTGTGGAATCACGAAGATCCCGGCGAGCCGCTCAGCCCGAAGTGGAAGAAGATGTGGAA
This sequence comes from uncultured Actinomycetota bacterium, assembly GCA_963834955.1. GTDB lineage: Bacteria > Actinomycetota > Actinomycetes > Mycobacteriales > Mycobacteriaceae > Mycobacterium. The sequence continues at coordinate 78,986 of CAWIDX010000029.1, read as the reverse complement.
ACCCGTCGTGTGCGCCGTCCAGGGCATGTGCACCGCGGGCGCGTTCTACTTCATCAACGAGTCCGATGTGGTGATCTGCTCCTCCGCCGCGACGTTCTTCGACTCCCACGTCAGCGCCGGACTGGTCTGCGCGCTCGAGCCGATCGGGCTGATGCGGCGGATCGGGTTGGGCGAGACACTGCGGATGGCGTTGATGGGCAACAATGAACGCATCGGCGCAGACACCGCGCTGCGGATCGGGTTGGTCTCGGAAGTGGTTCCACCCGAAGAGCTTTGGCAGCGTGCGCATGAGATCGCGGCGACGATCGCGGCCTACCCGCCGTCGGCGACGCAAGGCACCGTGAAGGCGATCTGGGAATCACTTGACAAGCCCTACCGTGCGGCGATGGAGCAGGGGCTGATCTATACGCGACTCGGCAATCCGCTCGGACAGGCCGAACTGGCGGCTCAAACCGACGGTCCTGCGGTCGAACCGAGGATCCGGTGACTCACCCGCTCAGCCGGCGGATTGCCGATGTCCTCGACCTGCAACCCGACGCGCCGGCGATCGAGTATGAGGACCAGTGGGTTTCGTGGCGCGTGGTCGGGGACATGGCCGGCCGGATCGGCTCTTTCGCGGGCCCGGGAGTTCAGGTCGGGATGCTGCTGCGCAACCGGCCCGCCCATGTGGCCGCGCTGCTCGGGGTGCTGCTGAGCGGCGGCTGTGTCGTCGTCATCAACCCGTCGCGTGGTGACGACCGCACCAGCGATGACATCAGCGCTCTTCGGCTGCCGCTGATCATCGGTGCACCCGACGACGTAGCGCAGCTGGTCATTCCGTCCGCGGACATGACGGTCGTGTCGATCTCGGGGCTCCTCGAGGTGCCGGTCGTCTCCGGAGACGGTGCGGTTGTGGACGCCGGGCGGCCGGGAGTCGCGGTCCGGATGCTGACCAGCGGAACGACGGGACCCCCCAAGCGAATCGACCTGACCTACGACATGCTGGCCCGCAGCGTGATGGGCATAGACTTCGGTGCGTCACCGAGGGAGCTGCGGCGCGGCGTCGCGATCGTCAACGCGCCGCTTGTGCACATCGGCGGGGTGTTTCGGGTGCTGCAGTGTGTCGCCGAGGCGAGATCCTTTGTGCTGCTGGAGCGTTTCGACGTTGCCCGGTGGGCCGACGCGGTGCGCAAGCATCGACCGCGCGCGGTCTCGCTGGTGCCGGCCGCATTGCGGATGGTGTTGCATTCCGATCTCACGCGCGATGACTTGGCAAGCATCCGCGCGGTCACGTCGGGCACCGCACCGTTGTCGGCCGAGGACGCCGACGCATTCACCGAGAAGTATCGGCATTCCGGTGCTGACGTCCTATGCGGCAACCGAATTCGGTGGCGGGGTGGCTGGCTGGACGTTGGCCGATCACCAAAAGTACTGGCGCACCAAGCGGGGCAGTGTCGGACGTGCCACGCTCGGGGCGCAGCTGCGGGTGGTCGACGACGACGGCACGCCGCTCGGTACCGGCCAGGCCGGCCTGCTGGAGGTCAAGCCGGGGCAGCTTCCCGAGTCCGCGGACTGGATCCGTACCACCGACATGGCCCGCATCGACCCGGACGGCTTCCTGTGGATCCTGGGGCGCGCGGACCAGGCCATCATCCGCGGCGGCTTCAAGGTCATGCCCGACGAGGTGCGTGCGGCGCTGGAGAACCACCCGGCGGTCGCGGGCGCGGCAGTGGTCGGGCGACACGACGAACGCCTCGGGGAAACCCCTGTCGCGGTGGTGGAACTGCGGGACGGCGAAACCGCAGATGCCGGCGAGCTTGCCGATTTCCTCGCAAAGCGCCTGGCGGGCTACGAGATTCCCACGGAGATCGCGATCGTGGATGCGATCCCGAGAACGCCGTCGGGAAAACCCGACTTGAGGGCGGTCACCCAGTTCTTCGCCAGTGAGCATGCCCGATAACTCGCCCACGGTCGCGGTGGTCCTGCGAGAACAGGCGCGCACACGGGGGGACCACCCGCTGCTGGTGTGCGACCGGGAGCGCATCAGCTACGCCGAGGCCGACCGCCGCTCCGCAATGCTCGCCCGCGGGTTGATCGCGCTCGGCGCCGGTAAGGGCACCCACGTTGGACTGCACTATCCAAACGGCGCGGAGTTCGTCGTCGGCATGCTGGCCGCCGCGCGGATTGGCGCCGTTGTCGTGCCGTTCTCCACGTTCGCCACCGCGCGCGAGCTGGGTGAGCAACTCGTCGACAGCGACGTGCAAATCCTGCTCACCACCTCGTCCTACCGATCGCACGACTACGCGCAGCGGCTGGCCGAGGTGATGCCGGACGTTGATCTCGATTCTCACGCACCGCTGTTCAGCATCCCGGTGCCGCAGTTGCGTCATGTCGTCTTCAACCACGGACTCGCCGAGACCGTCGACGACAACCTGCTCGCCGAGATGGAGAGCGATGTCGACGGGTCGGACACGCTCGCCGTCATCTACACGTCGGGCTCGACCAGTGCTCCGAAAGGCGTGCTGCACACGCACGCAGCGCTACTCGAACACCAGCGCAACCTCAACGAGATCCGTGGCCTGACCGCACGCGACAAGCTGTTCTGCAATTCGCCGTTCTTCTGGATCGGCGGATTCGCGTTCGGGCTGCTCGCCACGCTGGTCGCCGGGTCGACGCTGGTGTGCTCCAACGCCACCGACGCCGGCGAGACGCTTGACCTGCTCGAGGCCGAACGGCCCACGATCACAAATGGTTTCGCTGCCGGCATCGCCCACCTTGCGAGGCACCCAAGCTTCGAGCAGCGCGACCTGTCGTCGATGCGCCGGGGCAACCTCTACCCGATCATGGCGCCCGACGCGCGGCCGTCCGATCCGGAACTGCGGCACAACATGCTGGGCATGACCGAGGCCGGCAGCGTCGTGCTGCTCAGCAGTGACGAATCCGACCAACCCGAACACCGCCGGGGGTCGTTCGGCAAGCCGGCGCCGGGCTTTGACACCAAGATCGCGGATCCGGGCACCGGCGAAGTCGTCAAGGCAGGCGACGTCGGCGAATTGTGCATCCGCGGGCCCTATGTGATGCAGCGCTACTACCGGCGCAGCCGTGAGGAGTGCTTCGACGCCGACGGCTGGTTTCACACCGGCGATCTGGTCCGCACCGACCGCGACGGGTTCTACTACTTCATCGGCAGGCGCGGTTCGATGATCAAGACCGCGGGCGCCAATGTCTCTCCCGCAGAAGTGGAGAAGGCCATTGCGAAGGTCAGCGGCGGCACTGTGGCGCATGTGGTCGGGATTCCGGATCCAGAACGCGGGCAAGTGGTCGCCGCGGCCGTCGTCTCGGAAGACGGCATCGATTTCGAGGCGCTTACACGCGAGCTGAAATCGGAACTCTCGGCATACAAGATTCCGAAGCGGTTCGTCACGCTGTCGCCGTCCGAGGTTCCGCTGCTGTCCAGCGGCAAGGTCGATATGCAGGCCCTTGAGAAGGTGTTCGATGGCTGAGCGTTCCACCATGGACCAATTGGTGAGAGTCCAAGCAGCGCGGCACGGTGCGAAGCCGGCCGTGATCGATACCGCCTCGCGGATCACGTTCCACGAACTCGATGCAGCGACGCGCGAGTTGGCCGCCGCGTACGTCGACGCCGGGATCGGCAAGGGCACGCGCGTCGGCCTGATCATGCCCAACGGCGTGCGCTGGGTGCAGATCGCCGTCGCACTGACGCGGATCGGCGCCGTTCTGGTGCCACTGAGCACGCTCCTGAAACCCCCGGAGTTGGTCGCGCAACTGCGCGTCGCGTCTGTGCAATTCCTGATCTCCGTCGAGGAGTTCCGCGGGCATCGCTATCTGGACGACCTGCCGAACCTTCCCGCGCTGCGGCAGGTTTGGCCGGCCGAGTGGGCGGTCGAGACCACGGCCAGCGACGCGGCGCTGCGGATCGTCGACGCGCTCACCGCGGCGGTGAGCGCCGGTGATCCGTTGGTGATCATGTTCACGTCGGGCACCAGCGGACCACCGAAGGGTGTGGTGCACTCACACGGCAACGCGCTGGCCGCCGTGCGATCGGGTCTCGCTGCTCGGTGTATCGACTCGACCACTCGGCTGTATCTGCCGATGCCGTTCTTCTGGGTGGGTGGCTTCGGCAGCGGGGTTCTGTCGGCATTGCTTTCCGGCGCCACGCTGGTCACCGAGGAGATTCCGCAGCCGGAGACCACGCTGCGGCTGCTGGAGCGCGAGCGTGTCACCCTGTTCCGGGGCTGGCCGGACCAGGCGGAAGCCTTAGCACGCCACGCAGATTCGGTTGGCGCGGATCTATCGGGATTGCGCCCGGGAAGTCTGGACGCGCTGCTACCGCCCGATCAGCGCGCCCAGCCGGGTGCGCGGGCGAAGTTGTTCGGGATGACCGAGGCCTTCGGGCCGTATTGCGGGTATCCGGCCGACACCGACATGCCGCGGTCGGCCTGGGGCAGTTGCGGCAAGCCGTTCGACGGCATGGAGGTGCGGATCGTCGATCCCGTCGATGGGCGGCCCGTGCGCACTGGAACCGTGGGAGTGATCCAGATCCGGGGCCCGCAAATGCTGCGCGGTGTGTGTCGGCGCCGCCGGGAGGACCTGTTCACCGTCGACTGCTTCTATCCCACCGGTGATCTGGGCCATCTCGACGAGGACGGCTTCCTGTTCTACCACGGCAGATCCGACGACATGTTCAAGGTCAGCGGCGCCACCGTCTATCCGAGCGAGGTCGAACAGGCGCTGCGGACCATCGACGGGGTCGAAGGCGCGTTCGTCACCAATGTTCCCGGCGAACAAGGTGGTCGGGTAGGCGCCGCGATCGTGTGCGACACCACGACGACCACAACCGAGCAGCTTCGCAACGCTGCCCGTAACTTGCTGAGCGCCTTCAAGGTTCCGACCGTGTGGCTCCTAGTGGACTCCGACGACGCCATTCCCCGGGGATCAACCGGCAAGGTCGACGTGCGACGCCTCCGCGAAATGTTGGCTGGCCGGTGAAAATGCTTGCCGAGCCGCTGAACTCACGTCAGCGAGTACCGGATGGGCAGGTGCTTGAGCCCGCCGACGAACGTGGTCGCCATGTGTGCCGGCGTGCCCGCGAGCTCGACGGACTGCAGGCGCGGCAGCAGCTGTGTGAAGAAGCTGTTCACCTCCATACGGGCCAGCGTCGCGCCCAGGCAGAAGTGCACGCCGTAGCCGAACGCGACGTGTTTGTTGGGTTCACGGCCCACGTCGAATCGGAAGGGATCGTCGAAGACGTCCTCGTCACGATTGCCCGAAACGTAAGACAGCAGCAGTGATTCCCCCTCGGCAATCGGAACACCGCGGATGGTGGTGTCCTCGGTCGCGGTCCGCATGAACGCTTTCACCGGGGTGACCCAGCGGATCATCTCCTCAGTCGCCGGCTGCATCAGAGAGAGATCGTCCCGCAACCGCTGCCGCTGGTCGGGGTTCTCGATCAGCGCCAACAGTCCACCGGCGATCGTCGCACTGGTGGTGTCGTGTCCCGCGGTCGCGACGATGACGTAATAGGACACGGTGTCGATGTCGGACAGCGGTTCGCCGTCGACGCGGGCATTGGCGATCGCCGACGCGAGGTCCTCGGTCGGGTGCTCGCGCCGTGATGCGGTGAGCGCGTTGAAGTACTGGAACATGTCGAGGAGCGGCGACATCTGATCCTCCGGCGCGCTCTCGCGCCTGAGCTCCTCGTCATCGCTGCCGAACATCTCCTGGGTGAGTTTCAGCATCCGCGGAAAGTCCGACTCAGGCAGGCCGAGCAGCGAAAGGATAACGTAGAGGGGGTAGTTCACCGCGACCTCCTGGACGAAGTCGCATTCGTCCCCAAGGGCCAGCATCTTGTCGACATAGGTCTTCGCGAGGTCGTCGATGCGCACCTTCATCGCTCGCATGGCTTTCGGGCGGAACCAGTCGCCGCCGATCGCCCGCACGACCCTGTGCTGCGGGTCGTCCATGTGGATCAGCGTGCGTACGCCGGTAGCGGCGGCCAGTTCGTCACCCTTCGCGGTCACCAGCACGGGTCGCGGCCAGTTCGTGAAATGCGTGTTCGCCCGCTCGATCTCCATGATGTCGGCGTGCTTGCTGATCGCCCAGAACGGCCGATAGTTCGGCACGTCCACCCACGAGACCGGAGCGTGGGCGCGCAAATGGGTCAACGCCGCGTGTAGCCGCGCCTCGTCCGTGTATGCCTTCGGCTCGGCGAAGACGTTCGCCGCCTCGTCAATCACACGCACGCGCATCAGCCACTCCTCATCCGCTACCGTCAGGCTTACTGTAACCATCGACCACGCCGTGATTGACGAGATGTTCGACCATCGGCGCGACGCCGGCGACGAAGTGCGCCGACATGGCCGCTCGCGCGCCCTCCTCGTCTCGCCGCTCGAGCGCGGCAATGACGCGCCGGTGGTCCTTGACGGACTGGGCAGGCCAGCCCGCGACCGCCGGGAACACCGATTCGGGCGCATACCGCGTGATCTGCCCCATGAGTTGCGACAGCTTGGGAGAGTCGGCCGATACGTTGATGGCCCGGTGGAACTCGTGGTTCAGGCGCACCGCACGCTCGTGGTCCTGCTGTCCGTAGGCGTCCTCGAGTTGCGTCTGGATGTCCTTCAGTTGAGCCAGCTGCTCGTCGGTGATGTTTCCGGCCGCCCGAGCGGCCAGCTCCCCGCCGATCTGCGCCTGGACGTTGGACACGTCCGCGATGTCTCGACCCGTGACCGGCAACACCATGAACCCGCGATGCGGTTGCTGAACCAGCAAGCCCTCGGCACGCAAGCCCAGGAGTGCCTCGCGAACCGGCGTCACGCTGATGCCCAGCTCGGCTGCGAGCTGCTCGAGACGGACGTACTCGCCCGCGCTGTATCTGCCCTCGAAGATCCGCTGGCGGACACAGCGGGCGACGTACTCCGAAAGTTGCGGCCGCGCAGCGAAATCGGGAACAGTCATATCTGGTACTCGGCCAGCAGCCGCTTGCTGATGATCTGCTTTTGGATCTCGCTGGTTCCCTCGCCGATGAGCAGGAACGGGGCATCGCGCATGAGGCGCTCGACCTCGTATTCCTTCGAGTAGCCGTAGCCGCCGTGGATGCGGAAGCTCTGTTGGGTCACCTCCGAGCAGAATTCGCTCGCCAGGTACTTGGCCATACCGGCAGCCACGTCGTTGCGCTCACCGGAATCCTTCAAACGGGCTGCGTTCACCATCATCAGGTGGGCGGCTTCGACTTTCGTTGCCATCTCGGCCAGCGCAAACGCGATCGCCTGATGCTCGGCGATGGGCTTACCGAACGTGGCACGCTGCTGCGCGTACCGGACAGCCAGTTCGAACGCACGGATGCCCACTCCGCAGGCGCGGGCAGACACGTTGACCCGTCCGACTTCGATGCCGTCCATCATCTGGAAGAAGCCCTGGCCGGGTGTGCCGCCGAGGATGTCGTCGGCGCTCGCGGCGTACCCGTCGAAGATCAGCTCGGTGGTGTCAATTCCCTTGTAGCCCAGCTTGTCGAGCTTGCCCGGGATCACCAGACCCGGTGCGACTTCGCCGAAGCCGACCGGCTTTTCGATCAGGAACGCGGTCAGGTTGCGGTGCGGCTTGTCCGCGCCCTCGTCCGTCCGGACCAGCACCGCGATCAGAGTCGAGCTGCCACCGTTGGTCAGCCACATCTTCTGGCCGTCGATGGTGTAGTTGCCGTCAGGATTTCGCTTGGCCTTCGTGCGGATCGCGGCGACGTCGGACCCCAACTCCGGCTCGGACATCGAGAACGCGCCGCGGGTCTCGCCGGTCGACATCCGCGGCAGGTAGTGCTGCTTCTGCGCGTCGGTGCCGTGCTGACGCAGCATGTACGCAACGATGAAGTGGGTGTTGATGACGCCCGAGACGCTCATCCATCCGCGCGCCAGTTCCTCGACGCACAGTGCGTACGTCAGCAGGGATTCGCCCAGTCCCCCGTACTCCTGCGGGATCATCAGACCGAACAGGCCCATCTCCCGCATCTGGTCGACGATCTCCTGCGGATAGGTGTCGGTGCGCTCCAGTTCCGGCGCGTTGGGAATGATCTCCTTGTCCACGAACTGGCGCACGGCAGCAATGATCTCGGTTTGAAACTCGGTGAGGCCCAGCGTCTGAGCGAGTCTGGTCATACCGTCTCTCCTCTGCCCTCAGCAGGCGATTGTTCCCGCGTCCGTCAGCCGGGTGATCTCGTCGGAACTCAGTCCGATGCGTTCGGCGAGCAGGCGGGCGGTGTCCTGCCCCAGGTTCGGCGCGGGAGTGCTGACGGGATGACTCCCGTCGAACGACGCCGGCAGGCCGGGTGCGAAGTACTCACCGACGCCGGGCTGGTTCAGCCGGGTGAACACCGGGTTGCGCACCACCCGGTCGTCGGCCGCCACCTCGGCGAACGTCCGATACCGCTCGAACAACACCCTGGTGGCCGACAGCGCTTCGGTGATCTCGGCGGCGGAGTGCTCGGCGAACCACGTGGCGAACAAGCCGGAAAGGACCTCGCGGTATCGGTAGCGGTCACCCTCGGCGCTGAAGTCGACGCCGAGCGCCTCCGCGAGCGCAATGACCGCTGCCCCGGTGCCCGTCACCTCCACGAGGTCGCGAAACAGTCTGCCCGTCAACGTCACAACCATGAAAGACACCCCGTCGCGGCTGGTGAAGCTCTGGCCATACTGCCCGAAGATCGCATTGCCAAGGCGTGGCCGTTGCGCGCCGGTGACTTGGGGCTCGGTGAGGAAGCCGAGATGCCCGCCGATGGCGAGCGCGACATCCTCCAACGCAAGGCGGATTTCCGCACCGTGTCCGCTGGCGTCACGACGCCGCACTGCCGCGGTCACCGAAAGGGCCCCATACAACCCGCAGCACACATCCCACGCCGGCAACACGTGGTTGATCGGCCCGGCGTGATCGGGAGGCCCGGTGACGAACGGGAATCCGATCGCCGCGTTGACCGTGTAGTCCACCCCAGTGGACCCGTCGCCCCGGCCCAGTATTTGGACGTGAATGATGTCCGACCGCATGGCCGCAAGCTGTTCGTATGACAGCCGGTCGCACCCCGCGGCGTTCGTCACGACGATGCCATCGCCCTCGACGATCAGCCGCTGCACCAGGCCTTGACCCTCGGGCGAGCGTAAATTGATTGCGGCCGAACGCTTTCCCTTATTCAGCCCGGTCCAGTAGATGGATGTACCACTCTCCGCGAGCGGCCATCGTTGGTAATCGGCCGCGCCGCCGATCGGGTCGACGCGGATCACTTCCGCACCGAGTTGTGCGAGCGTCACCCCGCACAACGGCGCGGCGACGAAGCTGGACACCTCGACGACGGTGATGCCGTCGAGCGGCAAGGCGCTGCTCACCGCGCACACCGCTCGAAGACCGCGGCCAGACCCTGCCCGCCGCCGATGCACATGGTTTCCAGCCCGTAGCGGGCCCCGCGGCGATTGAGCTCACGCGCCAACGTCGCCAGCATCCGCCCGCCCGTCGCGCCGACCGGGTGACCGAGCGAAATCCCGGAGCCGTGCACGTTGGTGCGTGCGCGGTCGGCGTCGGTGAACCGCCATTCACGCATCACCGCCAGCGCCTGCGCGGCAAAGGCTTCGTTGAGTTCGATGAGGTCGATGTCGCTCAGTCGCAGTCCTGCCTTGGCCAGCGCGGCCTCGGTCGCGGGCACCGGACCGATGCCCATCACGTTCGGCGCCACGCCGGCGACGCCCCACGACACCAGCCGAACCAACGGGGTAAGTCCCAGTTCGTCGGCCTTCTCCGGCGTCGTCACGAGGCACATCGAAGCGGCGTCGTTCTGCCCGCTGGCGTTGCCCGCGGTCACTGTGGCGTCGGGATCTTCCGACAGCAGCACGGGTTTGAGCCTACTCAACGACTCCACCGACGTGTCGGCGCGCGGGTGCTCGTCGGTGTCCATCAACTCCTCACCCTGACGCGTGCGCACGGCGACCGGAATGATCTCCTCGGCGAGTATCCCGTCCTTTTGAGCGGCTACCGCCCGCCGATGCGACGTGACCGCCAACTCGTCCTGCTCTTCGCGGGAGATGCCGTATTGCCGGCGCAGATTCTCGGCCGTCTCCAGCATCCCGCCCGGCACCGGATAGTGGCGGCCGCCCGCCGTCGTCCGGCCGCGGGCGAGTCCGTCGTGCACCCGGACGCCGTCTCTTGGGGGTCCCCACCGCATGTCCGTCGAATAGAACGCGACGTTGCTCATGCTTTCGGCGCCGCCCGCGACGACAATGTCGTTGTCTCCGTTGGCAACTTGAAGACACGCCTGTATCACCGCTTGCAGACCCGACCCGCAGCGGCGGTCGACCTGCATGCCGGGGACCGTCACGGGCAGGCCGGCATCGAGCGCAACCACCCGGCCTATCGCGGGCGCCTCGCTGCTGGGGTAACAGTGCCCGAGGATGACGTCTCCCACCGCGTCGGGCGCGATGCCGGTCCTGGCGAGCAGGCCCGTCAGCGCGGCGACGCCGAGGTCGACGGCGTTCTGCGACTTGAACATTCCGCCGTAGCGGCCGATCGGGGTCCGCACGGGCTCACAGATCACGGCTTGCGTCGACATCACATGAACCTTCCGCCGGTGACCTCCAGAACGGTGCCGGTCATGTACGAGGACAGGTCGCTGGCCAGGAACAGCGCCACGTTGGCCACCTCGCTTGGCTCGCCGGCGCGGCCCATCGGCACCTCGGCGACCTTCTGGTCCCAAATATGTTGAGGCATGGCCTCGGTCATCGCGGACCGAATCAGGCCGGGCGCGATCGCGTTCACCCGGACACCGAGGTGGGCCAATTCCTTCGCGGCGGCTTTGGTCATGCCGATGATCCCGGCCTTGGCCGCGGAATAGTTGGTCTGGCCGACAAGCCCGACCTTGCCCGACAGCGACGACATGTTCACGATCGCGCCGCGCTTGTTCTCGCGCATGATCGCCGCCGCGGCGCGCAGGCCGTTCCAGGTGCCCTTCAGATGCACCGCGATGACTTGATCGAACTGCTCCTCGGTCATCTTGCGCATCGTCGCGTCGCGTGTGATGCCGGCGTTGTTGACCATGATGTCCAGCCCGCCGAAGCGCTCGACGGCGGTCGCCACCAGCGCGTCGACGTCGGCCGCATGGGTCACGTCGCACCGCGCCGCCGCCGCGACGTCGGGCCCTCCGAGCCGTTGGGCCGCTGCCTTCGTGGCGTCGATGTCCAGGTCGCCCAGTATGATTCGGCCGCCTTCGGCGGCAAAGCGTTCGGCGATCGCGAAACCCAAACCCTGCGCGCCGCCGGTGATGACCGCGGTCTGACCGTCCAACAATGCCACCTAGAACCCCTCTCGTCGCCGCACATCATATTTCATATATGATCCTGCGGTCCCGAGGGCCCGGCGGGTCCCGTGTTGCGACCCAGGCCGAGAGGAGCCTTCAGTCATGGCCACCGACGCAGTCGTGAGCAATGAGGATTTCGGTGACATCCTGGCCCAGACGCGTCACTTCGTTCGCAGTGCCGTGGTACCCCGCGAACAGGAAATCATGGCCGACAACCGAGTTCCGGATGACATCCGGGACCAGGCGAAGAAGATGGGCCTGTTCGGGTACGCCATTCCGCAACAGTGGGGCGGTCTGGGCCTCAACGTGGCGCAAGACGTCGAGCTGGCCATGGAACTCGGCTATACCTCTCTGGCGCTGCGATCGATGTTCGGCACCAACAACGGCATCGCCGGCCAGGTCTTGGTGGGCTTCGGCACCGACGAGCAGAAGGCCCGCTGGCTCGAGGGCATCGCCTCCGGCGAGGTCGTGGCGTCCTTCGCGCTCACGGAACCCGGTGCGGGGTCTAACCCGTCGGGTTTGCGCACCAAAGCAATTCGCGATGGCTCGGGAAACAACACAGACTGGCTGATCTCCGGGGAGAAGCGCTTCATCACCAACGCGCCGGTGGCCCAGCTGTTCGTCGTGTTCGCACGCACCCGGCCGGCGGACGAGAACGGCCCCGGCATCGCGGTGTTCCTGGTGCCCGCCGACGCCCCCGGCGTGGAGGTCGGGGCCAAAGACGCGAAGATGGGTCAGGAGGGCGCCTGGACGGCCGATGTGGCTTTCACTGACGTCCGCGTTCCCGACGCCGCCCTGGTCGGCGGCAACGAAGACATCGGATACCGAGCGGCGATGACCTCGCTGGCGCGCGGCCGTATCCATATCGCGGCGCTCGCCGTCGGAGCGGCTCAGCGAGCGCTCGACGAATCGGTGGCGTACGCCGCGACGGCAACGCAGGGCGGCACACCGATCGGGGAGTTCCAGCTGGTCCAGGCGATGATCGCCGACCAGCAGAGCGGCGTGATGGCCGGACGCGCGCTGGTGCGCGACGCCGCGCGGCTCTGGCTGTCCAACGAGGACCGACGGATCGCACCGTCGGCGGCGAAGCTGTTCTGCACCGAGATGGCGGGCAAAGTGGCCGACCTGGCCGTCCAGATCCACGGCGGCAGCGGATACATGAAAGGCGTACCGGTGGAGCGCATCTACCGCGACGTTCGGTTGTTGCGGCTGTACGAAGGGACGAGCGAAATTCAGCGCTTGATCATCGGCGGAGGGCTGGTCAAGGCCGCGCAGCGGGCTAGCGCGCCAGTTCAGCGATGAGCTCCAGCGTCTTCAGCTCACGGATCGCCCGGCATCCGCGTTGCAGCATCACCGCCATCATCTCGTCGCCGCGTTCGGTGGACGATGCGAAAGCACACCCCAGCGTCGTGATCAACGGTGCCTGCAGCATTCCCAACCGGTAGTCCCGCCAACATGTGTCGCGGTCGAAACCCGTTACTCCATAACCCAATAGCGATCGATGGTAGTCGTCGACCAGTTGCTCTTCGATAGCCGCCCGGAGATCGGGCGACAGGCTCGTCGCGGTGAAATACGACAGGTCTCGCGCGGGCAGACCGACGCCCATCGTCTGCCAGTCGACGACTGTGACGCGGGTCCTGTCCGGATCGAACAGCAAGTTGTCCAGGCGGTAGTCGCCATGCATCAACGAGTACCTGTCTGGCTCGGCCAGCTGCCACGGCGTGACCACACTCATTGCCGCAGTTGCCGTTTCGCGATCCTCGGCGGAGACCTTCGCCCCCAGCTTCTCGAGCGTCATGTCAACGGCCATGCGGGCGACTTCGCCGAGACCTTTCGCGGCGTCGGCGTCGCCTGGCTTCGGCATCGCAACCTCGGCGAGGTCGAGCCATGTCCGGTCGCACCAACTCGGTCCGTGCAGGCCGGCCAATGCCGTCACGGCCAGGTGTGCCTCCTCGGGGGTCGAGCCGAGGATCTGGTCGCCCTGAACGGCCGGCGACATGTCCTCAAGCAGTAATGCGAAATCGGCACCACTGTCGGTGATCTCGGCATAGAAGCACCGCGGCGTCGGCACCGCCATCTTGTCGGCCACCCTGGAGTAGAACGCGACTTCGCTCAGATAGCCCAGCGTGACTCCACCACGCACGGCATCATCTTGGGCGGGCAGCTTGATCACGAACGTCTTTGGCAGTTCACCGGGATTGGCCGCATAGGTGGCCGTCACCCGGTACGTCGCGCCGGTCTGACCGGTGCCGACAGGTACGACGTCGACATCGTCGACCTCTACCACCTCACCGCCGCCGGCACTCAAAGCCTTACTCAAAGCCTGTGACAGCCAGGCGCTCGTCACGTCGATTGGGCCCCTGGGAATCGGCAACGCGTCGCTCATGGAGTGCGTCACGTCGACGACATCATCCTTTCGAGGTGGGCCAACACATCCGGATAGCGCTTCAGGTGTGCGCCACCGTTGAGATCGAGCACCTCGCCGGTCACCCACGAGGCCTTGTCCGAGCACAAGAACAGCACCGCGTCGGCGACATCCTGCGGTGTGCCGACCCGGCCGAGCGGAGTGTTTTCGACGTACTCCTCGAATCGCGCCGGGAATCAGGTTCACGCCCTCAGTCAGCGGAGTATCCACGAAACCGGGTGACACCGCGTTGACGCGGATGCGGCGCGGCGCGAGCTCGAGTGCAGCGACCTGAGTCAGCATCGCGAGCCCGGCCTTCGCCGCGCAGTAGGCGCTCATCCCCGGCGCGGCCAGCCGCGCGTTCAACGACGTGAGCGACACGAATGACCCACCGTCGCGCAGGTGGCGGCCGGCATGCTTGATGACAAGGAAGCCGCCGATCAGCGACACGTCCACAACCGAACGGAACTGCGCGAGAGGCAGCTCGGTGATGCGACCGACACCACCGATTCCGGCCGTGTTGACCACGACGTCGAGCGGCCCGGTCTGGTCGAACAGCGCCGCCACCGAATCCTCGTCCGTGACGTCGACGGCGGCGTGCGATGCGTCGAGTTCTTCAGCCCGCGCCGCGGCGCCGTCAGCGTTGAGATCGGCGAGGGTGAGCCGGCAGCCTTCGGCGGCGAGCCCCTTCGCGACCGCCCAGCCGATGCCGGAAGCGCCACCAACGACCAGGCCGATGCGCTCGGAGCTCTTCTCGGACAACATGGCCTCCACGTGGGGGATTTCGAATAGTGTCAGCTGGCCTGCGAGACGGGCGCCCGGCCGCGCAAATCGGCCGCGATGAGCCGGGCGGCCGCGTTCTGCCAGTTGTGCAGGGACCGCTGCGGTACCTCGGTGACGAACCACTGCCACGCCTGCCGAGCCACCGGGTCGAGACCCGCCGCGGTGGCGTTCTGCGCATAGGCGCGCACCCCGACGACGTACGGGAAGTACAGCGCGTTGTAGTACCGCCATTCGTCGGTCGTGCCGAAGTCGCCACCGTCGCGGGGCTTGAGCCGGGCGATCTTGTCCGAGAGCAGCGCCTTGAGTTCGTTGGCGCGCTCCAGCGGTTGGTCGGGCGCGCCCCGCCGGGCCAGCCGCTCGTCGATCTCCGGCAGCGCGGTCAGCGGGCTGGCGACGAGCTTGGACAAGTCACCGTAGTGCCCGAGAGCACGACGGGTGAGGCGGGCGAACGCCTCGTCGTCGACGTCGTCGAGGGGGCTGGCCTTGCGCAGCGGCAATGCCGCCTCCGTGCCGCGCAACGCGGCCCGGTCCGCCCGCAGCGTCAGGCGAGTTCCAGAACGCCACCCGGTCGAGCACCCCGGCGAGGCTATCGGCGAAAACGTGGATGGTGATGGCCACCGCCAGGCTGGTGAACAGCAGCACGGTCACCGCCGTACGGCCGGATCCAGCCGGGCCGATGACGGCAAGGCCGACCAGCGCCTGTCCCCCAAACAGCGCCACCACGACGCCCGTCGCGGCGAACGACCGAAGCATGTCAGCACGCAGCGCCTGTCCCTCGTCGAACGCATCCCACAGCGCCACTGCCAGGCCCAGCAGTGCCAGGTCGAAGCCCGTCGCCGCCAGCGCCAGCCAACTCGGCACCAGCCCGAGCGGGATGATCATGATCGCATTGCCCAGCGCGAAGAACAGCGTCGCGACGATCACGAAACCGGCAACCGGACCGGGTTGCGACCGCCGAACCACCGCGGCCAGCATCGCACCGAGCGTGGAGGCCGAGATCACCGCGAACATCACCCAGTGACCCGTCCGTAGCGGCCCTTCCACGCTGCCTGCCATGACCGCGCCGGCCAGCGCAGCGCCGGCAACGACGGCGATCAGCAGCGCCTCCCCCGCCCGGCTGCGCCAACTGTCGCAGGGCCGTGACAGCTCCACGAGCACGGCGAACCACGCGACCGCAGGCACCGCAACGAGATAGATCTCGATCCGGCCGAGCAGATCCGCGTGCGCGGCACTGGTGACGCGTACCGCGTCGAGCGCGACGACGACCGCGAAGCTCGTCAGACCGATGGCGGCCAGTACCAGGACCGGTTTACGCGGGTCCCGGGCGAGCAGGTACAGGCCCAGCCACCAACTCAACGTAAACACCACTGCGGACAGCGCAGCCATGATCCAAGTGTGGCACGTGCGATGAGCGCGCTTGCGCGAAGAGCAGACAGCAGCGATGAGCCGCTTGCGCGAAGAGCAGACAGCAGTGCTACTTGCCGTATCGGCGATGCCGTGCGCTGTAATCGCGCAGTGCGCGCAGGAAGTCGACTCGTCGAAAAGCCGGCCAGTAGGCCTCCGTGAACCACATCTCCGAGTAGGCGCTCTGCCACAGCAAAAAGCCGGACAGCCGTTGTTCGCCGGACGTGCGAATCACCAGATCGGGATCGGGCTGGCCTGAGGTGTACAGGTTTTCCGAGATCGCGTCGACGGTCACCGCGTCGATCATCTGTTCGGGGCTGGCTCCATTGGCCAACTCCTTGCTCAGCAGCGCCCGCACGGCGTCGGCGATCTCCTGGCGGCCGCCGTAGGCCACTGCGACGTTGACGTGAAAGCCATCGTTAGCACTTGTCGACTGGGTGGCTTCGCGGAGCCTTCGGGCCGCGTCCTCACCGATCAGTTCGAGGTCGCCGACGGTGCGTACGCTCCACCGGTTGGCGGGCGCGCAGATTTCCTCCACGACATCGGTGATGATCTCGATGAGCCCGGCGATCTCGTCCGCATCGCGGCGCAGGTTTTCGGTGGACAGCAGGTACACGGTGGCCATCTCGATGCCGGCGTCTTGGCACCAGCGCAGCATCTCGGCGATCTTGGCTGCTCCCACCCGGTAGCCGTAGCTGACGTCGTCGTGACCAAGCTCACGCGCCCACCGCCGGTTACCATCGCACAGCACCGCAATGTGGCGGGGGAGCTGGGAATCCGGCCGCGCCAGGCCCTGCCGGAGCCGCATTTCGTATGCGCGATATAGCGGTTCCTTGAGGCGCGGCGGAATAATGTCCACAGAAAGCCAGACTACTTTGGCGCATGAAGACACCATGCGGGTGATGGAGGTGACATGGCCCTCGATGCCTCCGACTCACAGCACCGAAATCTGAACTTGCCGACCAATCTCGCAGCGGACTTCCCGGAGGCGGTCGCCGATGGGGTCGCGCACGTTTTCGGCAAGCCCCGAGCCCGCGGCTGGATTCACGTGTACAGCGCCGCGGTCGCGATCGTGGCCGGCGCCGCGCTGGTGTCGGTGTCCTGGTCGGTGCAGTCGACGCGAGCGGGGATTGCCACGCTGATCTACACGCTGACGATTGTCGCGATGTTCGCCGTGAGCGGCGCGTATCACCGCTTGCGGTGGAAGTCGGAGACCGCCCGCAAGTGGATGAAGCGCGCCGACCACTCGATGATCTTCGTTTTCATCGCGGGCAGCTACACGCCGTTCGCATTACTCGCGATGCCCCATGAGACCGGAATGCAGCTGTTCTGGATCGTGTGGGGCGGCGCGGCGGCCGGTGTGGCGTTGAAAATGCTGTGGCCAACGGCGCCGCGGTGGGTGGGTGTGCCGCTGTATCTGGGACTGGGCTGGATCGCGATCTTGTTCGCCCCGTCGATCGTGCACGGTGCGGGCATCGCCGCGATGGTGCTGCTGGCGGTGGGCGGCGCGCTGTACAGCATCGGCGGGGTGCTCTACGGACTGAAGTGGCCCAACCCGTGGCCCGACACGTTCGGCCATCACGAGTTCTTCCACGCCTGCACGGCGGTCGCGGCGATCTGCCACTACATCGCCATGTGGTTCGCCGTCTTCTGACCGTGCGCGGGCTAGGCGCTACTCGAGGACCGACAGGTCGGCCGGTGACCAGAATGCCCGCATCGAGGTGATGCGGCCGTCCTCGTCGAACGTCATGACGTCGATCGGCTCGATGCGGCTGCGGGTGTCGCCGGCGGTCAGTGTCAGCCGCCACAGGAACGCCGCCTCGTTGCCGGCCACCTTCAACGACACCAGTTCGGTTTCGCGCTGCAGGTTCTCGATCACGGTGTAGAACTCGTGGATCGCCGCGTGGCCGCGCCGCACATCGGAGCCGACGGGGTCCTCGACGGTGGCATCTTCGGCGTAGAGCGCGGTCAACTCGTCCGCGCTGCCCGTGGCCACCAGTTCGAGGTAGCGATCGACTGTCTTGGTGTTCTCGTCCGCAGTTGGCATGCGCCGCAGGCTACACGGCTGCACGCAGTGCGGCGGCGAGCCGGTCGGCGGTGGTGACGGGCAGGTCGCAGACGGTTCCGCGGCAGACGTACGCCGCGTCGGCGCCATCGACGCGCCCCCGGCCGGTCAGCAGCGGCGAGGAGTCGGCTGGACCGCCTACGACGATCGCGCCGCCCGGCGCGAGGCGCCGAGCGTCGGCCAGCAGCGGCGAAGCGGGGGAATCGCACGCCACCGCGATCTGGATCGGACCGCGCACGATCGCCTCTGCCACCCCCAGCCAGTGGCCGGCCGACCGGGGCACCCGCGCCAGCAATACCGCGTGGGCGGCGAGTGAGTCGTCGGCGGCTTGGCGGTAACGATCCCCGTCGGCGGCGAGATACCCGGCGATCAGCAGCGCCTCGGCGATCAGCGATGCACCCGATGGTGTGGCGCCGTCGAGCGGGTCGGCCGGTCGCAGCATCAGCTGCTCGGCGTCGGCGGCGGTGTCATACCAGCGGCCGGGCGCGTCGCGGTCGGCGAACTGGTCCAGCGCGGTGTCGAGCAACCCGCTGGCCGCCGTCAACCAGGAGGGGTCTGCGTCGATCTGATAAAGCGTCAGCAGGCCAGTGGCCAGCGCGGCGTAGTCCTCGAGGATGCCGGCACTGTCCCCGACCGCTCCCCCGAGGCTGGCCCGGCGCAGTCGACCATCAACCACGAGCAAGCGCAGCAGCTCCCGCGCGCAGCGGCGAGCGGACTCGACCAGATCGGGCCGGCTCAGCGCCAGGCCGGCCTCGGCCAGCGCGGTGATCGCCAGGCCGTTCCACGCGGTGACGGCCTTGTCGTCGCGGTCGGGCTGCACGCGGGCGTGCCGTGCCGCCAGCAACGCGGTGCGCACCCGATCGAACCGTTCGGCGTCGTCCGGGTCGGCGGCCAACTGCAGCACGGAACTCCCGCGTTCGAACGTGCCGACCTCGGTCACACCGAAAACCGTTGCCGCCCAGTCGTCCGTCGTCGTCACCCAACACCTCGCGCAGCTCAGCGGGAGTCCACACGTACGTTGAACCTTCCCGGCCCGCGGCGTCGGCGTCCAGCGACGAGGCGAACATGTCGCCGGTCGCCAGCTCGGAGATGATGAACCCGGCCGTCTCCGCGGCGATCCGGCACGCCAGGGGGTCCCTCGTGCGACGCGCCCAATGCGCGTAGGCGCGCAGCAGTAACGCGTTGTCGTACAGCATCTTCTCGAAGTGCGGCACCACCCAGAAGGCGTCGACGCTGTAGCGGGCGAACCCGCCCGCGAGCTGGTCATAGATGCCGCCGCGGGCCATCGCGGCCGCGGTGCGTTGCAGGGCGGCCAGTGCGGCGCTGTCGCCGGAGCGTTCGTGGTGGCGCAGCAGCGCCTCGAGCAACGCCGACGGCGGGAACTTCGGTGCCCCGCCAAATCCTCCTCTTTTCGTTGTCCTCGTCGGCGAGCACCGCCGCGACCGCCTCGTCGCAGAGCGCGGTCGAGACGGGCGCGCCGCCGCCCGGCAGCCCGGACGACATGCGGCGTAGCTCGGAGGCGATCTGCTCGCCGGCCCGCTCGACGTCGCCGCGTCGAGTGCGCCAGGTCTGACTCACCGCCGAGAGCAGCTGTAGAAAATTCGGCTTGGGATAGTAGGTACCACAGAAGAACGGCCGGCCGTCGGGAGTGAGGAAGCAGGTCATCGGCCAGCCACCATGGCCGGTGAGCGCGACGGTGGCGCTCATGTAGACCGCATCGAGGTCGGGACGCTCCTCTCGGTCGACCTTGACGCAGACGAAGTCGGCGTTCATCGCGGCGGCCACCTGGTCGTCCTCGAACGACTCGTGGGCCATGACGTGGCACCAGTGACAGGCCGCGTAGCCGATCGACAGCAGAATCGGCACATCACGGGCTGCCGCCTCCGCGAGCGCCTCGGGCGTCCACTGCTGCCACTGCACCGGATTGTCGGCGTGCTGGCGCAGGTAGGGGCTGGTCGCTTGGGCTAGGGCGTTAGCCGCCGGGGTCATGGCGCGAACTCCCATCTTGGCCCGGACTGTCGCGTGGCTTGTCGGGTGTGGTGTCGGAGGCCAGTCCGACGGTGCCGTCGTCCGCGGCCTGGTCCGGCTCGGGGTTGTCCGGGTCGAAGGATTCCGGCAGCTTTCTGAGGTGCCGATTCATCGACCGGATGAGCAGCAAGGTGCTGATCAGGAGCAGCACGATGATCAGCAGGCCGACCGGGCTGGCCTTACCGAAGTCGGGGCCGGTGTTGCGCGGTCCGTCTTGGGCCAGCAGATCGACGGTCGCGGCGATCATCCGGGCGGGGTGCGCGCTCACCGGTCGCGCCCGATCCCGGCGAGCAGGTCGGTTTCCGGCAGTTCGACCGGCACCCGTGACCGGGCCAACTCGAATTCCTCGGTGGGCCAGAGCCGCTCCTGCCACTCCAGAGGTGCCGCGAAAAACGGGCCGTTAGGGTCGATCTGAGTGGCGTGGGCGAGCAGCGCGCCGTCGCGGTGACCGAAGTACTCGGCGCAGCGCACCCGGGTGGTCACCCGCTTGGCGAACACGTCATGCTCGGGATCCCATCGTTTGAGCCAGTTGTCGAACGGTCCCTCCTGCCCGTGTTTGACGAACTCGTCTTGCAGCAGCTGTATTCGCTGCCGCAGGAAGCCGTGGTTGTAGTACAGCTTGATCACTTCCCACGGCTCGCCGGCGTCGAGAAACCGGCTCGGATCGCCGGCGGCCTCGAACGCGGCCACCGAAACCTGATGACAGCGGACGTGATCCGGATGCGGGTAGCCGCCGTTTTCGTCGTAGGTGGTCATCACGTGCGGCTTGAATTCGCGAATGACCTCGACCAGCGCCTCGGTGGGCTCAGCGAAAGGAACCAGGGCAAAGCAGCCGTCGGGCAGCGGCGGCGGCGGGTCACCCTCCGGCAGACCGGAGTCGACGAAGCCGAGCCAGCGATGTTCGACGCCCAGGATCTCGGCCGCCCTGGCCATCTCGTCGCGGCGGATCTCCGTGATCCGACCGTGCACCTCGGGCAGGTCCATGGCGGGGTTGAGAATGTCGCCGCGTTCGCCGCCGGTCAGCGTGACTACCAGCACGCGGTGGCCTTCGGCGGCATAACGGGCCATGGTGGCGGCGCCCTTGCTGGACTCGTCGTCCGGGTGGGCGTGCACGGCCATCAACCGTAGATCGCTCACGACTGCCCTACCTGCTTACTTGTCTATCCATCCCTGCCGGCCTGCGCCCTATAGTTCCAGTCTTAGTCCTTCTATCCGACCGACGGGCACCCAAAACGACCATGACCGTGCGTCCGTCCGCCCGTTACGGGCGGCAGCGGCTGACGCGTCGCGCCCGCCGCACCATCGTCATCGTCCTGACCGTACTGGCGCTGGGGGTGGGCGTCGCGGTGGCGGTGGTCGCTTACCAACGACTAGGCAGCAGCGAGATCGAAGGCACTCTAGCCGGGTATCGGCTCGTCGACGACGAGACCGTGGAGGTGACGATCACGGTCACGCGTGCCGACCCCGCGCGTCCGGCGGTGTGCATCGTGCGCGGCCGGTCGAAAGACGGCTCGGAGACCGGCCGGCGCGAGGTGTTGGTGCCGCCGTCTCCGATGGCATCTGTGCAGGTAACGGCCATAGTGAAGACCAGCAGGCCACCGGTGGTTGGCGATGTCTACGGCTGCGGTACCCAGGTGCCCGGCTACTTGATTGAGCCGTGAACGAGCCCAGGACGGGGCAGTGAAGCAGCTCACGTCGCAGTGGTAGCATGGGCGCATACACGGTTCCTGCTGGACCGTGTATTGCTGCATTTAATGGCAATACACATGGACAAGACCCATGCTCCCGGCAGTGAGACTTTGACTGCCACCGCGAGAGATCGCGGGCCGAGAAAAAGGAGCACGACCCGATGACCGACACCCAGGTGACCTGGCTTACCCAGGAAGCGTATGACCGCCTCAAGGCAGAGCTCGACCAGCTGATCGCTCACCGCCCGGTCATCGCCGCCGAGATCAACGACCGGCGCGAAGAGGGCGACCTTCGGGAGAACGGGGGTTATCACGCCGCCCGCGAGGAGCAGGGACAGGAGGAAGCCCGCATCCGTCAGCTCCAGGAACTGCTCAACAACGCCAAAGTGGGCGAGGCCCCCAAGCAGTCGGGGGTGGCGCTGCCGGGCTCTGTGGTGAAAGTGCGCTATGACGACGGCGAGGAGGAGCAGTTCCTGATCGGCACGCGTCAGGAGGGCATAACCGACGGCAAGTACGAGGTGTATTCGCCGAACTCCCCGCTCGGTGAGGCTCTCATCGACGCGAAAGTCGAGGAGACACGCACGTACACGCTGCCGAATGGCAAGACCAAGAGTGTGACGCTTCTCAGCGCCGAGCCGTACCACTCCTGACGCCCGCGAGCCGCCGGTGACGGATCAGGCGTTCTAGAGTCCGCTCATGGCGCAGATTGCCGAGGACCTGCTCCTGATGCTCCTCGACAACGCGTCGTCTCGACCTGCCCTTGACCATGCCCGCCGCGAGCGGGTGCTGGCCGGTGCGGTGCTGCTCGACCTCGCCTACGCGTGCCGACTCCGGCCGGCATTCGACGGGGAATCGGTGCCCGTGGGACGGCTGGTTCCCCTGGCCGGGCCCGATCCCCGCGATCCGGTGCTCGAACCCGCCCTGCAACTGGTGCAGCGGCGGCCGATCACCCCCCACGCTGCCATCGCCAAGCTGCGTCGCGACGTCGAACCGGCGCTGCTGACGCGGCTCGAACAGGACGGGCAGATTCGGCCCATTCGACTGCGGGCCAGGCGATTACGGCGAGAGACGGTGTGGCCGCTGGCCGACCGGTCTCGGGTAAGCCGGGCGCGGGCGGCGCTGCTGTCCGCCCTGTTCGACGGCCACTGCCCGCAACCGCCGACCGCGGCGGTCATTTCACTGCTGCACACTGTGGACGGGCTCGGCTCGCTGCTGAGCCTCAACGACCGCGGACGGCGCTGGGTGCACGCTCGCGCAGGTGACATCGCGAGCGGTTGCTGGGTCAACGAAGGGCCGGCCCGAATGCCGGAGCTGAACTTGGCGGTCACCATGTCGGCGCTTCGCCCCGCCTTGACGCGCTAGTTCAGTGCCTGATGCAAGTCGGCAATCAGATCGTCGGCGTCTTCGATGCCCACCGAAAGCCGCACCAGGTCGTCGGGCACCTCCAGCAGTGAACCCGCTGTCGACGCATGCGTCATCGCGCCTGGGTGCTCGATCAGTGACTCCACGCCGCCCAGCGACTCGGCAAGAATGAAAACCCCAGTGCGCGAACAGAGTTCCAGCGCGGCTTCACGCCCACCGCGCAACCGCACCGACACCATTCCGCCGAAACCGCTCATCTGCCGGCCAGCCACCTCGTGACCGGGATGATCCGGTAACCCTGGATACAGTGTCGTTTCAACCGCGGCATGTCCGGCCAGGAACTCGGCCACCTTCCCCGCGTTCTCGCAGTGCCGCTGCATTCGTACCACCAGCGTCTTGATTCCGCGCAGCGTCAGGTAGGCATCGAACGGCCCCGGCACCGCGCCGGCTCCGTTCTGCAAGAACGCGAACGCGGTGTCGAGCTCCTCGTCGCGGGTCAGCAGGGCACCGCCCACCATGTCGGAGTGACCGCCGATGTACTTCGTGGTGGAATGCAGCACCACATCGGCGCCCAGCGTCAGCGGGCGTTGCAGCGCGGGGGAGGCAAAGGTGTTGTCCACCAGGACCTTTAGGGACCGCTCGGCGGCGAGCTCGACGATACCGGCAATGTCGGCGATCGACAGCAGCGGATTCGTCGGCGTCTCCACCCAGATCAGTTTCGTGGCATCGGTGATCGCTCCACGTACCGCATCGAGATCCGCCTGCGGAACCGCGGTGTAGGCCACGCCCCAGTGCGTGAACACCTTGTCGATGAGCCGAAACGTGCCGCCGTACGCGTCGTTGGGGATGACCACATGATCACCGGGCTTCAGCATCGCGCGCAGCGCACAGTCGGTGGCCGCCATCCCCGAGCTGAACGCGCGGCCGAACCGCGCCTCCTCAAGTGCCGCCAGTGCCGCCTCCAGGGCGGCACGGGTCGGGTTGCCGGTGCGGGCGTATTCGAACCCACCGCGCAGCTGCCCGACCTTGTCCTGAGCGAACGTCGAGCTGGCATAGATCGGGACGTTGACAGCGCCGGTGCCCGGATCGGGCCGGTATCCAGCGTGGATGGCTTTGGTGGCCAGATGCTGCTCGGTCATGGCCACCGAGCCTATCGGCGGGTGTAGACATGGGGCATGGGCACACCGGTCAAGGTCGACGACCTCCTCGATATCGACTCCCTGCTCACCGCCGAGGACATCGAGCTTCGCAGCACCGTTCGCCGCTTCGGCCAGGAAAGGCTGCGGCCCCACATCGCCGACTGGTTCGAGACCACCGATGTGCCGGTACGCGAGCTGGCGGCCGACTTCGGCAAGTTGGGCTTACTGGGCATGCATCTGACGGGCTATGGCTGCGGCGGGTCGACGGCCACCGCGTACGGACTCGTGTGCCAGGAGCTCGAGGCCGTGGACAGCGGGCTGCGCAGCCTTGTCTCGGTGCAAGGTTCGCTGGCGATGTTCGCGATCTACAAACATGGCAGCGAGGAGCAGCGCCAGCAGTGGCTGCCGGCGATGGCGACCGGAGACGTGATCGGTTGCTTCGGCCTGACGGAATCAGACTTCGGATCCAACCCTGGTGGCATGCGCACCAACGCCCGTCGCGACGGCAGCGACTGGATTCTCAATGGTTCCAAGATGTGGATCACCAACGGCACCATCGCGGATGTCGCGATCGTATGGGCACGCACCGAGGTGGGAATCGCCGGCTTTGTCGTGCCGACCGACACCCCCGGGTTCACGGCACGGACCATGTCGCACAAGCTTTCGCTGCGGGCGTCCATCACCTCGGAGCTGACGTTCGACGATCTTCGGCTGCCGGCTGACGCGCAACTGCCGGAGGCGCGGGGCCTGTCGGGACCGCTGAGCTGCCTGTCGGAGGCCAGGTTCGGGATTGTGTTCGGTGCCGTCGGCGCGGCCCGGGACTGCCTGCAAGCCACGCTGGACTACGTGACGACCCGCAACGTGTTCGACAAGCCGCTCGCGGGCTACCAGCTCACCCAGGCCAAAATCGCCGACATGGCAGTGGAATTGGCCAAGGCGCAACTATTGGCGGTGCATCTGGGTCACCTGAAAGATTCCGGACAGATCCGGCCGGACCAGGTCAGCCTCGGCAAGCTCAACAACGTTCGCGAAGCGCTGGCCATCGCACGCCAATGCCGAACCCTGTTGGGCGCCAACGGCATCACGCTGGAGTATCCGGTGATCCGCCACGCCAACAACCTGGAGTCGGTGTTGACCTATGAAGGCACCTCAGAGGTGCATCAGCTGGTGATCGGCGAAACGCTCACGGGCGTCAGCGCGTTTCGGTAACCGCCACGTCATAAGTGCAGGGCCGTGAACGGCGACACCGGGATGTTGCGGACGACGAACCACACCACCAGCACCGCCAATGTCACCGGTGCGGCCCACCGATAGTGCTGCCAACTGAGCACCCGTCGCCCGACCGCTCGGCCGTAGGTCCACGCACCGTACGCCCAAACCAACAGCGGCACCGCCAGCAGGGCCACCACGTTGAACTTCGCGGCGGCCAACAAGTCACCGTGCATCAGCGAATACAGCATCCGTAGCGTGCCGCAGCCGGGACACGCAATGCCGAGTAGGGCGTTCGTGGGGCAAACCGGCAGAAGACCACCGGGAGTAGTCGGGTCGGCAAGCAGGATCACGGCGCAACTGCACCCCGCCGCGGCGGCCACGATGAGCGGCGCGCGCAGCCGGGAGAGCAGTGACGTTCTCACTGCTCGAGGAGGATTAGTACTCGTAGGTCGACGTCCCGTTTTGTGCGGCGATAACTATGACGATAATCGCGATGATCACGCTGATGACCGCGAGTACAGCGGCAGCGATCGCACTCCAGATCGCCCATTTCCTGGCTTGTTGGGCTGACTTCTGGGCATCGTCGTAGCGTCCCTGCGCCCACAGCCCGGACACCTGGCTGGATTTGATGATCGAAACGATTCCCAGTGGAAGACAGCAGAAGATGGTAGCGAGGATCGCCCAGATCATGTTGCTGTCGGGAGGCACCGGACCATACGGGGCGCTCGGCGGCAATCCACTGCTGCCGGGCGGTGGAGGCGGCGGGTAGCCACCCGGCGGCGGCGGAGGAAGTTTGCCCGAAGGCGGATCCGAAGGTTCGTCTGTCATGTCGCCTTCCACTCATGCGAAGCGGTAGCTGGCACAAAGCGGTGCCAACCCTACCGTGAAACCCGACGGAATCGCGGTCGTACCCGGACACTTCGGCGCTAGGCCTGCGCGAATCCGTCGGACAGGAAACCCAGCAGATCGTGTCGGGTGATGACGCCGACGGGTTTGCCCTCCTCGACGACCATCAGCGCGTCACACTCACGCAAGGTCTTGGCTGCCGTGCCGACCAACTCGCCCGCCCCGATCATCGGCAAACGCGGGCTCATGTGCTGCGCGACCGCGTCGGCCAATTTGGCGCGGCCCTCGAACACCGCCGACAACAACTCGCGTTCCGAGACGCTGCCGGCCACCTCGCCCGCCACCACGGGCGGTTCGGCGCCGACCACAGGCATCTGCGAAACCCCGTATTCGCGAAGGATGCCGATGGCGTCGCGGACCGTCTCCGAGGGGTGGGTGTGCACCAGATCGGGCAGCGCGCCCGACTTGCGACGCAGCACGTCACCGACCGTCGGCTGCGCCACCGAACCGTCGAGGCGGCTGCGCAGAAAGCCGTAGGACGACATCCACTCGTCGTTGAAGATCTTTGACAGGTAGCCGCGGCCGCCGTCGGGCAGCAGTACCACCACCAGAGAATCCGGCCCGGCCCGCTGCGCCACGTTCAACGCGGCGACGACTGCCATCCCGCACGAACCGCCGACGAGTAGGGCCTCCTCGCGTGTCAGGCGCCTGGTCATCTCGAACGAGTCGGCGTCGGAAACCGCGATGACCTCGTCGGGCACGCTGGGGTCGTAGGCGGCCGGCCAGAAGTCCTCGCCCACTCCTTCGACCAGGTACGGACGGCCGGTGCCACCGGAGTACACCGAGCCCTCCGGGTCCGCGCCGATGATCTGCACTCTGCCTTCTGGTCTCCCGTCCGAGACCTCCTTGAGGTAGCGCCCGGCACCGGTGATGGTTCCGCCGGTGCCCACACCCGCGACGAAGTGGGTGACCTTGCCGTCGGTGTCGGCCCACACCTCGGGCCCGGTGGTCTCGTAGTGGCTTGCGGGGCCGTTGAGATTTGAGTACTGGTCCGGCTTCCATGCGCCTTCGATTTCAGACACCAGCCGGTCGGAGACGCTGTAGTAGCTGTCGGGGTGCTCAGGTGGTACCGCGGTCGGACAGACGACCACGTCGGCGCCGTAGGCGCGCAGGACGTTCTGCTTGTCCTCGCTGACCTTGTCCGGGCAGACGAAGATGCATTTGTAGCCGCGCTGCTGCGCTACCAGCGCCAGCCCGACGCCGGTGTTGCCCGACGTCGGTTCGACGATCGTGCCGCCGGGCCGCAGCTCTCCGTCGGCCTCGGCGGCGTCGATCATCTTGACCGCGATGCGGTCCTTGGCGCTTCCGCCGGGGTTGAGGTATTCGATCTTCGCGGCGACGACTCCGGCGCCCTCGGGCACCACCGAATTCAGCCGAACCAGCGGGGTGTTGCCGATGAGTTCGCTGATGTGTCGCGCGATTCGCATGACTCCATGATCGCAGCCGCCAGCACCGGGGTGCAGTCAGCCCGGGCGACGCGAAGGTGACAGAGTATGACGTCATGGCCAACCCCTGGGACCAGCAGAACGATCCGTACCGGCAGCAGGGCCCGACGCCGCCTGCATATCCCTACTACGGAGCGCCCCACTACGCCGCTCCTGCATATCCGTGGGGCGCTGACCCGTCGGCACCGTACGGCAGGGATCCGGCGACTGGGGAACCGCTTTCGGACAAGTCGGTTGTCGCGGCCGGTCTGCTGCAGCTATTTCTCGGCGGCTTCGGCGTCGGTCGGCTCTATATCGGTTCGTACGGGATCGGCTTTACCCAGATGGGCCTTACCATCTTCGGAATCTTGACCGCAATCGTCCTCATCGGGTTCGTGCTCATCTTCGCCGTCGGCATCTGGGCGTTGGTGGACGCCATCATGATGTTCACGGGTGCGGTGCGCGACGGGCAGGGCCGCAAACTCCGCTGAGCGCGACTAGCCGGTCGCCTCGCGGATGTACTCGCCGATCTGGCGCAGTGACCGCCTGGCCTCCGGCACCGCCGGGGCGCATAGCTGGAACACGTGCATTTGCCCCGGCCAGACGTGGACTTCAGCCGGCACTCCCGCCGCGGCCAGTCGGCGTGCCGCCAGCCGCGCGTCGTAGAGCAAAACCTCAGACCCCGAGACGTGGATCAACGTGCGGGGCAGGCCTGGTTCTACATCGTCGAGCGGCTCGTACACGTCTTCGGGCTCGCCGTCGACGATGCGGCGCGCCGCTGCCTTCGTGACCATCTCGACGAGCAGCTCAAATGCCTTGGGCGAGAACATCGCATCGCTGCGAATGTTGGGGTGGTTTATCTTCGGCTCTTTGTCCAGCTGCATCAACGGCGACATCGAGACGAGTGCGGCCGGATGCTCACCTTCGGCCAGCAGTCGGATGGCCAGCGCCAGCCCA
Source organism: uncultured Actinomycetota bacterium (assembly GCA_963834955.1). Classification (GTDB taxonomy): domain Bacteria; phylum Actinomycetota; class Actinomycetes; order Mycobacteriales; family Mycobacteriaceae; genus Mycobacterium. Next base: position 50,294 of record CAWIDX010000029.1, on the reverse strand, counting down.
AGATACCCACCGGCCGAATCACCCGCCAACACAATCTGATCCGGCTCATAACCGAGATCACGCAGCCAACGCCAGCCGTCGTGGCAGTCCTCGACCGCCTGGCCGACGGAGTTCTTGGGAATCATCCGGTAGTTGACCACCAGCACCGGCGAGTCGGCGTAGTGCGAAACCTGCGTGGTAAGCCGGCCGTGCGTGTGAGCCCCACACGTCAAAAACGCACCACCGTGCAGGTAAAGCACCACCCGGCGGGTGCCGTCGGCGGGCAATACTCCCTTGGCGCGCACCAATTGTGCTGTGCAGTGCGGCAACTTGACCGTTGCGCGGACTGTGCCGGGGATGGGCAGCAGCGCACGCGCCGCGAAATCCACTACACCCCAAGGCCACGGCACCACGGAGAGGTTGCTGACGAGATTCACTGTCGGCCGAATGGTCAGCCGCGCCCCCAGCCACGCCAGCCGAGCCGCGATGCTCGGCCCGTCCTCGACGACCTCGACCGGGGCCCCGTCACTGACGGGATACCGCCCGGCCCGTACCGCGCCGCGCGCACTGACGCATGCGCGGGGTGCGCCCGATACCTTGCTCGGTGCGGTCATGTCAACTCCTACGCCGTTGTAGGGGGCTCGGGGGTAGTTCCCGGTAACTTAGCTTGACATCTACAAGCTGTTCAAGAAATCGACGAACGTGTTTGATACCGGATCCGATACTGGTCCGTGATCGCCCCGAGTTTCGCGAGAGTATTCCGGCATACCCGCACGTAGACTGGATTCGTGGGCATACGCGCGCCGCGTCGGTCGGCAATCGTGTTGGCGGCCGTGGGAGCCGTTGCGTCCACGGGCAGCGCTTACGTCGGTGCCCGCAGTTTGCTCAGCGGGCAGGCCGATTCGGCCCGCGAGGTGATTCCAAAGATCCGCGACGCCCCGCCCCGCGCGGACGGGCTGTACATCCCGGGCGGAGGTCAGGCCGAACGATGGTATCGCGGCGTCCCGTTCGACCTGCATCTGATGATCTTCGGCGATTCGACCGCGACCGGGTTTGGCTGCCGCTCTCCCGACGAGGTGCCCGGCGCGCTGCTGGCCCGCGGACTGGCCGACGAAACCGGCAAGCGAATCCGCTTGAGTACCAAGGCGATAGTAGGCGCCACGTCCAAGGGGTTGTCGGGCCAGGTGGACGCGATGTTTGTGGCTGGGCCCCCGCCGGACGCCGCGGTCATCATGATCGGCGCAAACGACATCACCGCGCTCAACGGCGTCGGACCTTCGGCGCGACGGTTGGGTGCCGCAGTGCGGCGGCTGCATGCCAGCGGCGCCGTGGTGGTCGTGGGCACGTGCCCCGACTTCGGGGTGATAACCGCGATCCCACAACCCCTGCGCTGGGTTGCGCGCACCCGCGGTCTGCGGTTGGCCCGGGCCCAGGCCGCGGCCGTCCGGGTCGCCGGCGGGGTGCCGGTGCCGCTCGCGGATTTGCTGGCACCGGAGTTTCTGCAAGCCCCGGAGCTGCTGTTTTCCGACGATCAGTACCACCCGTCGGCCGCCGGATACGCGTTGATGGCAAAGCAGTTGCTCCCCGCGCTGTGCAACGCGCTGGGTGAGTGGACGGGCGGTCCGGTGGCCCAGCTCCCGTGGGTGTCCGGCGCCGCCGAGGCGCGGTCCCTGAAAGCCCGGATACGTGCCTTCACCCGGCTATGGCGGCGGTCGACGGGGGTTCCGGCCCCGGTAGTGGTGCCCGCGGGCTGACGTTCCGGGGCAAGGACTACGTTTCTCCCTAGTCATCTTCATCGAGGAGCCGCCATGCCCGAAGCCGTCATCGTCTCGACCGCCCGTTCCCCCATCGGCCGCGCAATGAAGGGGTCACTGGTCGACATGCGGCCCGATGACCTGGCGACGCAGATGGTGCGAGCCGCGCTGGACAAGGTGCCGGCGTTGGACCCTCACGACATCGACGACCTGATCATGGGATGCGGGTTACCCGGCGGCGAGTCGGGGTTCAACCTCGGCCGTGTGGTCGCGGTCGAGCTGGGGTACGACTTCCTGCCCGGCACCACGATCACCCGGTACTGCTCATCGTCGCTGCAGACCACGCGAATGGCATTCCACGCCATCAAGGCCGGAGAGGGCGACGCGTTCATCTCGGCGGGTGTGGAAACGGTGTCCCGGTTCATCAAGGGCAGCTCGGATGCCTGGCCGGACACCCGGAATCCGAAGTTCGAAGCGGCACAGCAGCGCACTGTGGAGGCCGCCGCCGGTGCCGAGGAGTGGAACGACCCGCGTCAGGACGGCGATCTGCCCGACATTTACATCGCGATGGGCCAGACCGCGGAGAACGTCGTGCTGATCACCGGAATCAGCCGTGAGGAGCAGGACCACTGGGGTGTGCGCAGCCAGAATCGCGCCGAGGAGGCGATCGCCAACGGCTTCTTCGAGCGCGAGATCACCCCGGTGACCCTGCCCGACGGATCAACTGTCAGCACTGACGACGGCCCACGTGCCGGCACCACCTACGACAAGGTCAGCCAGCTGAAACCCGTGTTCCGGCCCAACGGCACGGTGACTGCCGGAAACGCGTGTCCACTCAACGATGGCGCCGCGGCGCTGGTGATCACCAGCGACACGAAGGCCAAGGAGCTGGGACTGACGCCGCTGGCCCGCATCGTCGCGACCGGTGTGACCGGCCTGTCGCCGGAGATCATGGGCCTTGGCCCGATCGAGGCCACCCGAAAGGCGCTCGCGCACGCGGGCATGTCGATCTCCGACATCGACCTGTTCGAGATCAACGAGGCGTTCGCCGTGCAGGTGCTGGGCTCGGCCCGTGAGCTCGGCATCGACGAGGACAAGCTCAACGTGTCGGGCGGGGCGATCGCGCTGGGCCACCCGTTCGGCATGACCGGCGCGCGGATCACCGCCACGCTGCTGAACAACCTGACCACCCATGACAAGACGTTCGGCCTGGAGACGATGTGCGTCGGTGGTGGCCAGGGCATGGCGATGATCATCGAGCGGCTGTCGTAGCGTTGCCGTTGACTCTGCGCTCAGGGCGCGAAAGTGTGAGAAGGCCACATCCTCAGCGCAGAGTCAACGAGTGCGGGCGAGCCACGCACGCTGAACGCGCCGAAGAATGTCGGCCGGACGGTTCTGCTTGACCACCCTGACTCTGGCCCAGCCGAGCTCATCAAGGTCCTCCGATCGTTGGATGTCGTAAGCGAACTGGATCGGGTCGACGCGATGCTGCTCGCCGTCATACTCGACGGCGAGCAGCAGGTCCTCCCACCCCATATCGAGGTAGTACTGCCGATAGCCGTCGGGGCTCAGCACGGGAATCTGCGTGCTCGGTCGCGGGTAGCCAGCGCGAATCAGGAGGAGCCGCAACCACGTTTCCTTTGGCGACGCCGCGCCGGCGTCCATCAGACTGAGTGCGGCTTCGAGTTGACGCAAACCACGAGCATGACGATGCTCGCCCGCCAACGCCTCGACTGCAGACACTTTGAAGTCGGTCGCGCGAGCCAGCGCGTCCAGTCGCGCGACCGCGGCATCGAACCGGCCGCGCCGGCCGATGTCGAACGCCGTCCGCTCTGGCGTGGTAACCGGCAAACCGTCCAGACGTTGGATCTCCTCCTCGAACAGCAAGTCATCGCGCGTCACGACGCCCTGTGGCGCTCTTGCGTTGCGCCAGATCAACTCGATCAACGAGTCTCCATCGACCCACTTGGCTCCGTGAATTGCCGACGCCGCCAGACCGGCCACCACAGCTTCGCGGCCAGACCAGAGCCAGGCAGCGACAGTGCGCTGTCGTAGAGATGGCTCCAACCGCCTGTCCAGATAGACGTTCGGCATGATCCGTCGGTAATGCCTGCGCAGTTCGTACCGACTGAGAGCTCCTGATGCCAGCACCTCGCTACCGACGAACGGCCGCTCATCCTCCATGGCGGCAGGCTGCCAGCGATTACCGACACAAGGCCTTCATTCTGCGTCCACGGCGCGAAAGTGTGGATTAACCTGCGCCCTCAGCGCAGAGTCGACGCGGCCCGCGGGCCACCGGCACGGCGAAAGCCCGGCAGTTTTGCCGGGCTTTCTCCGCTTGTCAGGCCGCTATTCGCTGTGGAAGTAACTGAGCAGCCGCAGCATCTCCATGTAGAGCCACACCAGCGTCACCGTCAGGCCGAGGGCGATGCCCCACGCGGCCTTCTCCGGCGCGCCGGCGCGGATCATCTGGTCGGCGGCGTCGAAGTCGGCCAGGAAGAAGAACGCCGCCAGCCCGATCATCAAGAGCGAGAATCCGATCGCCAGCGGGCCACCGTCGCGCAGCGGTCCGGCGCTGTGGGTGAACAGCCCCACTACCAAGTTGACGATCATCAGTACCACCGCGCCAAAACCAGCGGCGACGAGGAAGCGGGTGAGCTTCGGCGTCACGCGGATGGCGCCGGTCTTGTACACGACGAGCATGCCGAAGAACACGCCGAACGTACCCACGATGGCCTGGCTGATGAGCGCACCCGCGCTGACGCCGGACACCATGAGGTTCGCGACCACGAACGAGAACGCGCCGAGCATCAGTCCCTCGAGGGCGGCGTAGCTCAGCACGATCGCCGGGTTGTCCTGCTTGCGCCCGAAGATTGCGATCATCACCAGCACTAACCCGCCGAGGCCGCCAATGAAGAGGAACGGCATGGCCAGTGCCAGGTTCTGCGCGACCATGAAGTAAGAAACGGCGGCGACGGCGGCGACCACGGCGAGCGTGATTCCGGTCTTGGTGACGACATCGTCGATGGTCAGCGGCCGCGAAACACCGGTCTGCCGCTGGTCGGGGTACGCGGCATAGGGCTCAGCCCCGTAGCCCATCTGAACTTGCTGCGCCGCGGCGCCGGCAGCGCCGGTGCCAAAGGACGCGTATCCGCCCTGCTGCTTGGGCAGCGAACGAAATACCGGGTTACTGGTCTCCCGCACCGTCGGATCCTCTCCTGTGCATTGCCTACGGACCACTTCAGGCCCGAGAACAACCGTCTAACGAGTGACGGCCTTCAGATGTTCCCGGTACCTGCTGTCAAAGAAAACCTTACCCGGGGCGCATCTGACCCGGGTAGACGATCTAGATTGCTCTCCCGTGACGGGTGCCTTCGATGAGATCCTGACCCGCGTCGAGAACAACGTCGGTTTTCTGACCCTCAACCGGCCAAAGGCCATCAATTCCTTGACCCACGCGATGGTCAACACCATGCACGAGGTCCTCGCCGAATGGGAGCAGGACGACGACGTGCGCGCCGTCGTGCTCGCGGGCGCCGGTGAACGTGGCCTCTGCGCCGGAGGGGACCTCGTCGCGTTGTACCGCAGCGCAACGGCCGACGGTGCGGAGGCCAGGGAGTTCTATTACGACGAGTACCTCCTCGACGCCCAGATCGCCCGCTATCCGAAGCCGTACATAGCACTGATGGACGGCATCGTGATGGGCGGCGGTGTCGGGGTCAGCGCGCACGCCAACACCCGGGTGGTGACCGACACCTCGAAACTCGCGATGCCAGAGGTCGGCATCGGGTTCGTGCCCGACGTCGGCGGCACCTATCTGCTGTCGCGCGCGCCTGGGAAGCTGGGCCTGCACGCTGCGCTCACGGGTGAACCGTTCTCCGGGGCGGACGCGATCGCGATGGGCTTCGCCGACCACTACGTGCCGCACGCGGCGCTGGAGTCGTTCACCCGGGCCATCATCGAGAGCGGTGCCGACGACGGCGTCGGGGCCGCCTTGGATTCTTACGCGGTCGCACCACCGTTCAGTGAGCGGGTGTCACAACGAACCTGGATCGACGAATGCTACGCGGGCGACACGGTGGAAGACATCGTCGCCGCACTGCGCGGGCACGACGCCGGGCCGGCCAACGACGCCGCCAACCTGATCGCCACCCGGTCCCCGACCGCGCTGTCCGTGGCGTTGGAGGCAGTGCGCCGCGCGGGCAAGCTGGAAACGCTGGAAGACGTCCTGCGCCAGGAGTACCGAGTGTCCTGCGCGACGCTGCGCACACATGACTACGTCGAGGGACATCCGCGCCCTGGTCATCGACAAGGACCGCAACCCGAAATGGTCACCGTCGTCGCTTGCGCAGGTCTCCTCCGCAGACGTCGATGCGTTCTTCGCGCCCGTCGACAATGAGCTCACGTTCTAGCACCCAGGAGTCAACGTGTCAGCCGAAAGACCTACGAAACCATCCTCGTCGAGCGTGACGAGCGCGTCGGTACCATCACGCTGAACCGGCCGCAGGCCCTCAACGCGCTCAACACCCAGGTGATGATCGAAGTCACCTCCGCCGCAGCGGATTTCGACGCAGATCCGGCCATCGGCGCGATCATCATCACCGGCGCGGGCGGCAAGGCGTTCGCCGCCGGCGCCGACATAAAGGAGATGTCGACGCTGTCGTTCGCCGACGTGTTCGACGCTGACCACTTCGCGGGCTGGAACCAGTTCGCGGCGGTGCGCACCCCGACGATCGCTGCGGTCGCCGGTTACGCGCTCGGCGGCGGTTGCGAGCTGGCCATGATGTGCGACGTGCTGATCGCTGCCGACACCGCGAAGTTCGGGCAGCCCGAGATCAAGCTCGGCGTGCTGCCCGGGATGGGTGGCTCACAGCGGCTGACCCGTGCGATTGGCAAAGCCAAGGCCATGGACATGATCCTGACCGGGCGCAACATGGACGCCGCCGAGGCCGAACGCAGCGGCCTGGTGTCCCGTGTGGTGCCCGCCGACCAGTTGATGAGCGAGGCGAAAGCCGTTGCGACGACGATCTCGCAGATGTCGCGGTCGGCGGCGCGGATGGCCAAGGAGGCAATCAACCGCGCGTTCGAAACCACCCTGGCCGAAGGCTTGTGCTACGAGCGGCGGCTGTTCCACTCGGCGTTCGCCACCGCGGACCAGACCGAAGGAATGAACGCCTTCATCGAGAAACGCACGCCGAACTTCACCCACCGCTAGGGTGCTCGCGTGAGCGATCCCCGATCCGACGACTCGGCCCGCGACGGCGACGGCGAGGCGGACATATCCACCGTCGAGCCCGACACGAAGCCGGCGTCGGAGGAACCGGCCGAGGAGCCCGGGGAGCCTGAGGCGTCGGCCAAGGAACCGGCCAAAGAACGAGAGCCAGCCAAAAAGCCCTGGTGGCTCAGGCGCTACACGTTCGCCGGCACCGCGGTGGGCCTGGTGTTCCTGTGGCTGTCCATGACTCCGTCGCTGCTGCCGCGCGGTCCGCTGTTCCAGGGGCTGGTGAGCGGTGCCGCCGGTGCCATCGGCTATGCCATCGGAGTGTTCGCGGTGTGGCTGGTGCGTTTCATGCGGTCGAAGGACAGCAGCTCGCCGGCGCCGCGCACCGCCTGGCTCGTGCTGGTCATCGTCGGCGTGGTGGGCACGATCGCGATGATCGTCTGGTTCCACATCTGGCAATCGCGAGTGCGCGACCTGATGGGAGTGCCGCACCTCAAGTGGCACGACTACCCATTGGCCGGGATCCTGTCGATACTGGTGCTGTTCGTGCTCGTCGAAATCGGCCAGCTCACCGGCAGATTCGTTCGGTTCTTGATTAGGCAGCTCAATCGGGTTGCGCCGCCACGTGTTTCGGCTGTGGTCGCGGTGCTGATCTTCGTCGCACTGGTCGTCGGCATCCTCAACGGCGTTGTTTTGCGCCTGGCGATGAGCGGGCTGAACAACACGTTCGAAGCCGTCAACAACGAAGAGAGCCCAGACACCGCGCCGCCGACCACCACGCTGCGCTCCGGCGGCCCAGGATCGCTGGTGTCGTGGGCGTCGCTGGGGCACCAGGGCCGCGTCTTCATCGCCGGCGGCCCGACCGTCGAGGAGCTTTCGGCGTTCAACGGCAGGCCGGCCGTCGAACCCATCCGCGCGTACGCCGGGCTGAACTCCGCCGACGGCATCAAGGCCACCGCCGAGCTGGCCGCCCGCGAACTGGAACGCACCGGAGGGCTGCAGCGCCAGGTCGTCGCGGTCGCCACCACTACCGGCACGGGCTGGATCAACGAGGCGGAAGCCGACGCGATCGAGTACATGTTCAACGGCGACACCGCGATCGTGAGCATGCAGTACTCGTTCCTGCCGAGCTGGCTGTCGTTCCTCGTCGACAAGGAGAACGCGCGCCTGGCCGGGCAGGCGTTGTTCGAGGCGGTGTCGGCGCGGGTGCGGGCGATGCCCGAGGGGGAGCGCCCGAAACTCGTGGTGTTCGGCGAAAGCCTGGGGTCGTTCGGCGGGGAGGCGCCGTTCCTGTCGGCCAACAACATCCTCGCCCGCACCGACGGCGCGCTGTTCTCCGGGCCGACGTTCAACAACACGATGTGGAAGTCGGTGACCGCCGACCGCGATGCCGGCTCACCGCAGTGGCTGCCCATCTACGACGACGGAGACAACCTGCGGTTCTCGGCTCGCTCGGACAACCTGGGCCGGCCCGACCAGCCGTGGGGCCAGCCGCGTGTCGTCTACATGCAGCACGCCTCCGACCCGATCACCTGGTGGGATACAAATTTGCTGTTCAGCGAACCGGACTGGCTGCGTGAGCCGCGCGGATACGACGTGCTGTCCAGCGTGCAGTGGATTCCCGTCGTGACATTCCTGCAGGTCTCCGCAGACATGGCGGTCGCGATCGACGTACCCGACGGACATGGGCACCGCTACGTCAAGGACGTCGCCAATGCCTGGGCGGCGGTACTTCAGCCGCCGGGGTGGACGCCGGAAAAGACCGAACGGTTGCGGGCGTTGATGGTCGCACCCGAGTAGTCAGCGAGCTTTTCGAGAATTTCGTTGTCGCGCAACGCTTCATAGCCGCCGACGATGTCCGTCGCCCGCCACAGCCCGAGGTCCTGGAGCGCCGCGGCGGCCAGACTGGACGTGTAGCCCTGCGAACAGAGCACCACCCACTCGACGTCGTGGTCGACCGCCTGCGGGAGTCGAGCACCGCTGGTGGGATCGCAGCGCCACTCCAGCACGTTGCGTTCCACGACCAGGGCGGCCGGTACGGCGCCCTCGCGATCGCGTTGGGCCTGGGGGCGGATGTCGACGAGCACGGCACCCCGGTCCAGCGCGGCCGGGACCTGCTCGGCGTCCATTCGTTGCAGCCGGCTACGGGCGGCTTGCAGGATCGCGTCGATCCGGCTGGTCATGACGGTGTCTCCCGATCGGTGAGCTCGCTGCGCACGCGTCGCAGCGTGTTGCGGTTGGTGACCTGGTAGTAGGACATCGCGGTGAGCGGCGGCGAGTACGCGTGCACGCTCAACGTCGGCGCGGGCGCGGGCGTCTCGGCAGACGCCCAGGTCACATCGTGGACCCATCCCAGCGGGAACGCGGCCTGGTCGCCGGCGTCCAGCCGCCGGTGGCGCAAACCGTCACCCGTCCAACGGAATTCCTGCAATGCACCGGTCAGCACAGTCAACGCGCCGAGAGAGCCCCCGTGGTCGTGCAGTTCGGTCGTCTCTCCCGGCGTCCAGCTGATCAGCCAGACGTCGAGTTCGTCGTCACTGCGCAGGCGGGTGAACCAGCGACCGTGCTCAGGCGGGCCGCCGGGGGGCAGGAGGTGGTCGTATCGGCCGTCGAGGACGTCGGCGGCGGATAGATCAGTGATGTGCAGTAGATCGGGCAGCCGCAGGCGCGTAGGTCCAGGCACGGCAGCGACCACAGGAGAACGCAGTGCAAGCGTCATGGAAAAACTCCAGGAAATGGGACGGACAGGGAAGGGGGGCGGCTAGACCCGACAACACTCCCGAGTGCTCATGTGTCCCATCACGCCGAATAGTGTTGCACACATGCAGCCGGCGCGTGTAGCCCGACACTCGACACGCCCGCTGACCGTCGTTGCCGCGGCGGCACTGCTGGCCAGTTGTTCGTCATCCGAGCCGCCTACCCCGCCAGCCGGCGAACCCACGTCGCCGGCACGACGGCGCAGGCGGCATCACCGGGCGGTGCCGGTATATCGCCAGGCGGGGTCACCACGACGGTGAATGCCGATCCCAGTTCGACGCAGAGCGAGTTCTACCACGCCTGCAATTCGGCCCTGATCTGGATGTCACAGCGACAGGGCGACCCACATGCGCAGATCGAGCCATACCTGAAGATGGTCCAAGCCTCGCCGTCGGGCGAGAACGGCACCTGGAACAGGCCGTGGGCGCAGCTGTCGGCCGCACAGCAGGCTGCTGTCATTCTCGCCGTGACGACCGCAGCCGACGGCGGCTGTTAGTGGGGCCTCCCGGCTGACGATCGCGAGGCGCAGAATGTGGACATGGACGGCAAGCGGGTCGCGCTGGCGCTGGGCAGCGGTGGAGCGCGCGGGTATGCCCATATCGGCGTCATCGACGAACTGACCGACCGTGGGTACGACATCGTTGGGATTGCCGGATCGTCGATGGGCGCTCTGGTCGGCGGACTGCATGCGGCCGGCGCGTTGGGAGCCTTCACTGATTACGCCAAGTCCCTGAGCGGGCCCGCGGTGCTTCGGCTGCTCGATCCCGCCTGGACCGGCGCGGGTGTGTTTCGCGCCGAGAAGTTTCTCGACATCGTGCGTAACTTGGTCGGAGACGTTGAGATCGAGAAACTGCCGATCCCCTACACCGCGGTGACCACCGATCTGATCGCCGGAAAGTCGCTGTGGCTGCAACGCGGACCGCTTGATGTGGCCATCCGCGCGTCGATCGGGATACCCGGGGTGATCTCGCCGTACCTCTTCGGGGGACGTGTGCTGGCCGACGGCGGCATCCTCGATCCGCTGCCGATGACGCCCCTGGCCGGCGCCAACGCAGACTTGACGATCGCGGTCAGCCTCAGCGGTCAGGACCCCGAAGGCCCCCGTTTTGGTCGCGCGGACGAGCCGCGCGCCGAGTGGCTGAATCGCTTACTGCGCAGCACCTCTGCCTTGCTGGAGACGAACGCGGCGAAATCGATGCTGGGTTACTTCGGCACCGCGGCCGAGTCCGAGGCCGAAGCCGAGGCCGAAGAGGAGCTGGCGGCCGTCGAGGATGAGGGCGAAGACATCGCGACGGCGTCGGCAATGGTGCCCAAGCTCGGCGGTTTCGAGGTGATGAACCGCACGATCGACATCATGCAGGCGGCGCTGGCCAGGCACCATCTCGCCTCCTATCCGCCGGACATCCTCATCGAAGTCCCGCGGACATCCACCCGCAGCATGAACTTTCATCGCGCCGCCGATGTCATCGACGTCGGCCGAGGATTGGCCGCCCGGGCTTTGAACGACTACGAGGCGGACGGCATCGACGAGACTTCGGGTCCGGAAACCTAACGCGCCGCCGTCACCGGCCCGATGCCCTGACGTTGACGCGTCGCTGTCCCCGGCGGACCCAGCAGCTGCACAGTTCAACATGGACGGCCGCCAGGATGAAACTTAACGCCGCCGCCGGCACGGTATGGCGAATCTAAACGGAATTCATACGCCCGAACGCCGCGAAATTTACGCGACTTTATCGACCGTCAGCGCGATCATTGACATGGGTATGGCCACTCTTCCGGACCGTGGCGAGTGCCAGCCAAAAGGAGAGCTATGTCCGCAGTCATCGACATCGCCGATCTGCGTAAGCACTTCGGCCGTGTGAAAGCCCTCGACGGCCTTGACCTGACCGTGAACGAGGGTGAGATCCACGGCTTCCTCGGCCCGAACGGCGCGGGCAAGTCGACCACGATCAGGATCCTGCTCGGCATCCTTCGGGCCACCTCCGGCCACGTTCGACTACTCGGGCGGGACCCGTGGCGCGACGCCGTGGACCTGCACCGCGAGATCGCCTACGTCCCAGGAGATGTCACGCTCTGGCCCTCGCTGACCGGCGGCGAGACGATCGACCTGCTGGGCCGCATGCGCGGCGGGTTCGACAATAAGCGGCGCGATGAGCTGATCCAACGTTTCGATCTGGACCCCAAGAAGAAGGCGCGGACCTACTCAACCGGCAACCGCCAGAAGGTTTCCCTGATCTCGGCGTTCTCGTCGTACGCCCGGTTGCTACTGCTCGATGAACCCAGCGCCGGACTGGATCCGTTGATGGATCACGTGTTTCGCGAATGCGTCACCGAAGCACGCGATCGCGGCGTGACGATCTTCTTGTCCAGCCACATCCTTGCCGAGACCGAAGCGCTGTGTGAACGCGTGACCATCATCCGGGCGGGCATTACGGTCGAGAGCGGAACCCTGGAATCGATGCGGCATTTGAGCCGCACGTCGATCAAGGCCGAGCTAGTGGGTGACCCCGGCGACCTCAGCGGTATCGAGGGCGTCGAAGACGTCACCTTCGACGGCAAGACGCTGCGCGCGCAGGTCGACCCCGACAGCCTCGGCGAGCTCATTCGCGTGCTGGGCGACGCTGGAGTCCGCACATTGGTCAGTCAACCCCCCACGCTCGAGGAACTGTTCCTGCGCCACTACAAGGTCGACGGTGCCCTGCCCGCCACCGACAGCGCGACCGAGGTGCCGGCATGACCACCGCGGCCATGACCCGGCCCGCTCCGCGGCATGCGACATCGGCCGCCTCCAGCGGCTTCACCGGCACTACTGGTCTGCTGCGGCTCTACCTGCGTCGCGACCGTGTGGTGCTGCCACTGTGGGTCTTGCTGCTGTCGGTGCCGTTGGCGCCGGTGTATATCGAAAGCGTCGAGCAGGTCGCGCCGACGGCGGCGGACCGGGCCGCGATGGCCGCGTCGATCATGGCCAGCGCCGCCCAGCGCGCACTGTACGGGAACGTCTACAACGACAGCGCGGGCGCAGTCGGAATCTGGAAGGCCGGCGCGTTTCATCTGCTCATCGGGGTCGCGGTCATCCTGACCGTCATCCGCCATACCCGCGCCGAGGAGGAGACGGGACGAGCGGAGCTGGTGGAGTCGACCGCAGTCGGCCGCTACGCGGGACTGACCGCCGCGTTGCTCCTCGCTTTCGGTGCGTCGATTGCGACCGGCCTGATCGGCATCGCCGGGCTGCTCACCACCGATGTGCCCCGATCGGGATCGGTGGCGTTCGGTCTCGCGCTGGCGGCATCAGGCTTGGTCTTCACGGCGGTCGCGGCCGTCGCGGCACAGCTGAGCACCAACGCGCGGACCTGCCGCGGCATCGCGTTCGCGGTGCTGGGTACGGCGTTCGCGCTGCGCGCCGTCGGCGACGCCAGCGCGGCCGGCTGGCTGTCGTGGCTGTCGCCGCTCGGCTGGTCGCTTCAGGTCCGGCCGTACGCCGGCGACCGGTTGTGGGTGTTGTCGCTGCACCTGATCGCGACGCTCATGCTGACGGCCGGGGCTTATCTGCTGCTGCGTCGACGTGACGTGGGTGCGGGGCTGATTGCGGACCGGCCCGGACCGCCCGCTGCCGCGTCGTGGCTGTCGGGGACGTTCGGGCTGTCGTGGCGACTGCACCGTGGTTCGTTACTGGCGTGGACGGTCGGGTTGTGTCTGTACGGGGCGTTGATCGGCAGCGTGGTGCACGGACTCGGCGATCAATTCGGCAGTAATCAGAAGCTCCGCGACATCGTCAACCGGCTGGGCGGCTCACAGCTGCTCGAAAACTCGTTCATCACAATCGGTTTCAGCTTCCTCGCGGTCGCCGCCGCGGCACTGTCGATCTCGGCCGCCCTCCGATTGCACCAAGAGGAGAACGCGCGGCGAGGCGAAACCGTCCTCGCCAACGCGGTCGGGCGCACGCGCTGGGTCTCCAGCCACCTGCTCTTCGCCATCGGCGGTTCCGCCGTCGCGATACTGGCCGCCGGGCTCGCCACGGGAATCACCTTCGGCATCGCCGCCGACGACGTGCCCGGCAAGACCGCGACGGTACTGGCCGTCGCAGCCACCCAGCTGCCGGCGATCTGGCTGCTGGCGGCTGTGACCGTCGCACTGTTCGGTCTGCTACCGCGGTTTACCCCGGTGGCGTGGGCCGTGCTGGTGGGTTTCGTCGCCCTCTACCTACTCGGGTCGATCGCCGGTTTTCCACACTGGCTGCTCGATCTCGTGCCGTTCTCCCATACCCAGCGCATACCGGGCGAGCCAGTACGCCTCGCCCCGGTGCTGTGGCTGCTGGCGATCGACACCGCCCTAGTAGGGGTCGGCCTGCTCGCCTTCCGTCGGCGTGATCTGCGCTGAGTCGGTTACGCCGCGGCGCGTGGTGCGCCGTGGCCGGTAGTGGTGCGGCCCGCCACGGTTCGGCCGAGGATGACGCCCAGCGCGATCATGCCGACGCCCAACGCGAAGTGCAGCCAGTTATCGGCCGAGTTGACCGGCACGAAGTTGGCACTGCTGTGGTGGTCGATCAGCAGCCCGTAGAGCCACAGCACGAGGTAGATCACGCCGCCGCCGACGAGGAAGGCCCGTGCGCCGGTGAAGGTGCGGGCCAGCAACACACCGGCGCAACCGAACAGCAGGTGCACGATGTTGTGCAGGATCGACACCTGGAAGATCCCGAGCAGTAGTGCCTGGGACTCGTGCCCGGCGAACGACATGGTGTCGTAGCCGGTGGTGATGCCGGGAACGAAACCGAGCACCCCGACGAGCAAGAACACGGCGCCCACCACGAGCGCGGCAAGTTGAACCGGCGTCCGCCCCATCAGCCGGCCAGCAGCAGGTGTAGTCATTTTTCGCGCCTTTCATCGTTGAATGTCGCGTGCCGTCGGCCGTCGTCCTGAGGCCTCCGGTAACTCCGGTATACCCCTCGACTCGCCGTTCAATCGACACTCGTGATGTTGTTGTCACTAGACCGTAAGAAAAGTCGCCAGATCCGCGGCGCGGCTGCGACCTTGCCGACGGCCCGCGGCTGCTGACGGCGCCCGGCACGCCGGGTCGAGCACATTGCGGCCGAACGCCGCGATCGACTCGTCGTCGGCGAACACCGCAAAAGCCCGGTCGAAGTGTCCCCCGCAAGCGGGAGGTGCCCCCAGGTCGGCAAGTTCGTCTGCCAAGCTGCGGCCGAACGGCGACAGGCCTGGCTCGGCCGTCGGCGCCAGCATGACCACTGCCTCACAGTCGCGGACGAATTCGAGGTTGGCGCTGCTGCCGATACCGCCGTCCATAAACCGCCGGCCGCCGATCGTCACGGGCGGCCAGACGGCCGGGACGGCACTGCTGGCGGCGACGGCGTCGATCAGCGGCACGCCGCTGTGGCGGTCGAACAGCACCCGCTCGCCGGTGTCCACGTCGATGGCGGTGAGTTCCAGGCGCCGATCGGGCCAGTCGTGCACAGGCAGCCGCGCAGCGATCACCGCGCGCCGGACTTCTTCGGCAACGGTGACAGTCGACACGGCGCGTGCGCCGACTTGGCGCAGGAGGTCGGTTCGCGACGTCGCTGTGTCCGCAGCGAGTTCCACGAAGAGGCTTAGGAGGTCGTCGATGTCGACCGGCGGCGCGATCTCGGTGGTTTCGTCGGCAATCTGCCGCTCATAGAGCGTCGCCAAGCTCGCACCGCTGCTGATCTGGGCGGCGACCGTCGAGCCGGCCGATGTGCCGAGTAGCACGTCGGCGGACATCAGGCGCTCGGCCGCGTGCGGGGCGCGGTCTTGGACACCGAGCAAAAACCCTGTCTCCCAGGCGATTCCGGCGAGTCCGCCGCCTGCTAGCACCAATGCCAGTCGGTCACGCATGGTGGTCAGGCCGCGCGGACCGATGTGCGGACTCGGGCCTGGCGACCCGCCCCCCGAGGTCGATAGCTGCGACGCAACCAGGGCATCCGCTTGCCGGGCTGCGGTCGCTCTGCGCGGCGGACCACCTCGCCGAGGTCTCCGTGCAGAAGCTGGCGCAGCGCGTCGGCGCCATGACGCGGGTCGGCGATCAGCCACGAGTGATAGGCGCCCGGCACTTTGTAGAGGGTGCCGTCGGCGTCGTCTGCGATGTCGAGGGCGGCGTCGAACGGGACGATCAAATCCTTCTCGCCGTGCACCACCACGGTCGGAATCTGCTCGTCACGGATGACGTGCAGCTGCGGTGTGTACTGGCCGGAACCGATGATCGCGCGGGCCGCACCGGTGAGACCACTCGGCCGGCGGGCGTTGCGGCCCGCAATCGAGAACAGCATCCGCAGGTAGCGGCTGGGCTCACGAAGCCTCGGTGTCCCCTGTGTCTTACTCATTGCCCCTCGCCGCCAAACCAAGTACCTGAACATGATCGTTCAGGCGCGGCGCCGGGTGCCATCCGCGGGGTGTGTCGGACTACTTGTCTGCTACGCCCTGTCTGCAACGCCGCAGCTGGCCGTGCGATTTGTGAAACCCGTGACAACAGGACACGCGGGTGTGGGAACCTCATGGCCTCGCAAGCATCGTCGACGGTCTCGTCGATGTCGGCTGCTAGCTGCCGCAGTCTCCAGGGTTGACACGACCCGAAACGTCGTAGTCGAGGCCGAGCCGGGTGAGCACCACTCCGCGTGGCGGCGGACATGAGTCATCTCGGCGACCATGTCGCCGATTTCGGCTGAGCAACTGAGAGAGGCGTGGCTCCCGGTGCCGACTCTTGACGGGCCTAACGCAAACCTTGACAAGCCGCTTACACCCAGCAGGGCGAGCGCAGGCATGGGGTGCCCGGCGTCGTGGTCGAGGCGGCGGAGCCGCCTATCGGGGTAGGAGCATGGCAGGCCTGGGCGAGAGGGCGAGCGCGGGACGCGGATGCCGGTACTGCGCGCACGCGTCTTCGATGACTTCGCCGACAGCCTCGGCGACGCGACGAAGGACCCTCGGCTGTTGACTAAACGCACCGAGGTCCAAATCGGTTAGGCTGACCCGGCTGAGGACGACCCCGCGCTCGCGCCGGATCCTCGACATGTCCGCGATCACTCCGCGTAGTTTGACCGCACCGATCGGGTCGTCGGGGTCGTCCAGTATGCAATGCAGCCCGATGAGGTCCAATCGGTTGTGCGCCAACACCTCCGATGCCAGGGTGTTGACGCGACTCGTCCGTCGCATCGACGACCACTCAGCTGGATCCGGTCGATGCTGCCGGCGAGGCTCGCGATCTGCCGGCTCGAGTCGACGACAAACCTTCTTACCCCGGCGTTGGCGGCGCGGTGGATCGGCGCCACAGCCCCGTCCCGCAGATGCATGACGATGCGCACAGGATCAATCCCCGCCGAGATGGCTTGGTCAAGCTCACCGGCTGTCGCCACGTCGACCGTTACACGATGACGCCGTATCCACGCCGCCACCGCGTCGAATCCAAGCAACGCGGCCGGGTAGCTGACAGCGGCGGTGCCCTCGAAACGCGTTGCGGTACAGCGCACAGCGGCGAAGTGCAACGGTTTCCTCGACGAGCGCAGACGCTTCCGCATCAGATCGTGCACGGTGCTCAAACCGCGCAAGAATGTTTCCAGGAAGCGACCAAATGTGGTCGAGTGAGTGTACGGTCATGCCGCGTTCCGCCCAGTGATCGCTAGCGCTGCCGAGAGGACGACCAACGGTCGCGGGAATCGCAAGGTGGCGCAGGCGTCGTCGAGCGATTCGTCGATCTCCGCTGCCATTTTTGGCAATTCGACCGCCCAGTCGCCTGGGGGGACGCCCCGACCACCGCTCAAGCCCAGCCAGCGTAAGCACCTCGCCGTGATTTCGGCGGACCTGCGCCATCTCGGCGACCATTTGACCGATCGCGGCTGAATAGCTGACGAAGTCGTGATCTTGCGAGCCGACCTCGTAATGCAGCCCCACCAGATTGAGCCACTCGTGGTACGAGGATCGCTGCGATCGCGGTGTCCGACTCTTGCTGTCGAACCGGAATCCGCACGGGGCCCGATCACCGCCACCGGTCATGGCCACCAACGGCATATTGGCGTCCGTCATCCGGATGACAACATCCTGCGCTCCGTTGCACAACAACCGATCTGAGTATCTCGATCTGCTGGGCCGAACCGACGACCACGCGGCCAACTCCCAGATTGACGGCAGCGTGCAGGTCAGATTGGTCCAGCGTGTCGGCGAAGACGGTCACCCGCGCGCAGATGAACACCCGCCGTCGATCGCCGCAGCGAGCCCCTCGCCGGTATGCACATCAACCGACACGCGGTGGTCCCTCGCCCACTTCGCGATCGCGTCGAGTCCTGAGAGCCGCTGCTGGAAAAGCAATCTCGGTCATCGGGAAAGACTTGCGGTAGGTCTTGCAACGCCTCAGTTCCGCTTGCTCAGGGGAAAGCGAACTACTTCGGTGACTGTGCATTTCGCCGGACCCGCGAACTGGCGCCTAGGCGTGCGGTGTGTTTCGGGATAGCACAGATGAAAGGAAGGACGAAAGAGTCACCGAGACCTTTTCTTCAGAGGCCCTGGCCTGCTGCCAGTGTGCAACCTAATCGACGATGGCGCAGGCACGGGGCGTCCGCCACATCCTTAGCGGTCTCTTGACGCGCCCACGTCAAACCTTGACGCCGCGTTGACGCCGGCAAGCACCCCGAGGCATCGCGATCAAACGACAGAGGCGCGCAACTATTGCGACGTCCTTACGTCACAGCAGTGCGTCGGCCACCGGGCCGAGGGCGAGCGCGGGCAGGTACTCGAGGCCGACGGTAATCAGCGTGACTCCGACGATGAGTACGACGAAAGTCGGGCTGTGCGTACGAAGGGTTCCGGCGGTGATGACCCCGGGGCGTTGGGCGGCGAAGGTGCCCGCGATCGCCAGCACGCGCGATGATCGGCAGAAACCGCCCGACCACCATCGCGAGCGCGAGCGCGGTGTTGTACCACGTCGTGTTGCCGCTGAATCCCGCGAAGGCGCTGCCATTGTTAGCGGCCGAGCTGGTGAATGCGTACAGCACCTCCGACAGCCCGTGCGGCCCGGCGTTGAGCATCGACGCCCGTTCACCCGGCAGCGCCATCGCCACCGCCGTTCCGATCAAGACCGCCGCCGGGAGAGCCAATATGTAGAGGCTGACCAGCTTCATGTGCCGTGCACTCAGCCGCTGCTTGAGATATTCGGGCGTCCTCCCGATCATCAGTCCGCCGAGGAACACCGCCAGCAGAGCCATCATCACCAGGCCGTAGAGTCCGCTACCCGCGCCCCCGGGAGCCACTTCACCCAGCATCATGTTCAGCATCAGCACCGCACCGCCGAGCGCTTGCGAAGCTGTCATAGGACGAGTTCGCCGCGCCGTCGGCGCTGGCGGTCGCGACCTGACCGAACAGCGCACTGCCGGGCACGCCGAACCGGGTTTCGGTGCCTTCGATCGGAGCTCCGACGGCGTGGACGACCGTGCCGTGCGCCATCGATGTAGCCGCGACGATTGCTGCCGTCCCGACGACGAACAAGATTGCGGCTGCGGTGAACAGCGCCCAGCCCTGCTTCTTGTCACCGACCATCACACCGAACGTCCGCAGGAACGCCACCGGAATCACCAGCATCGCAACGATTTCCACGACGTTGGTCAGCGGGGTGGGGTTCTCGAACGGGTGCGCGCTGTTGACGTTGAAGGCGCCGCCGCCGTCGCCGGACATCAGCTTGATCGATTCCCAGGTGGCCACAGGACCGCCGAGAATCGTCTGGTTGCCGCCGGCCAGCGTGGAAATCTCCTGCGCACCATGGAAGTTGTTGACCACCCCGAGCACCAGCAACACCAGTGTGACGATCACCGACAACGGCAGCAGAATGCGCACCACCGAGCGCACCAGGTCTGCCCAGAAGTTGCCGATCTCCTCGATCTGGTACTGCGCAAGCCCCCGAATCAACGCAACGGCGACGCACATGCCGACCGCGCAGCTGGCGAACGCTTGCACACCGAGGCCGGCAGCCAATCCCACGTGCCCGAGCGTGGATTCGCCCGGATAGTTCTGCCAACTGGTGTTGGTGACAAACGAAATCGCGGTGTTGAACGCCAGTGCCGGCGTCATCCCCTTGTGGCCCCACGGTTCGGGCAGACGGGTCTGCACCAATAGCAGCCCGTAGAGGAATAGGACGCTCACCGCCGAGAAGGCCAGCAGCGAGACCCCGTATCTCGACCATCGCTGCCGGTCGTCGGGTTGCGCACCGATCAAGCGGTATATCACCTGCTCGACGCGCCAGTGCCCGGGATCTGTATACACCCGGGCCATGTAGTTGCCGAGGGGAACATGCAGGACGACGACGAGCAGGACGACCGCGGCAACCTGCAACCAAGCTTCTGTCCCCCACCGGGATGGATCGTCTATAACGGTAGCCCCCTAGATCGGCTTCGTCCGTGTGGCCGAACCCCAACGTAGGCGATTACTGGCCGAACCAGGCGCGGCTATGCAATCCCTACGCGGAACCGCCATCCGCTGACGCAATCTTGACGGACAATGAGCCGTCCACTTCAGCCATATCAGGGGTGCAGGAGGCGCGCGGGATCGTAAAAGAGCCTCACGGGGGCGTAAAGAAAGCGTCAACGCCGGCCGCGCAGCACACGGCGCGGTCTAGCTTTTCTGTTTGGCCCCTCTGTGGCGAGGGCCCGGCGGATGGCTGCCTCGTAGAACTCGAAAAGCGACCCCGTACGGATTCCAGTGAACGGAGACAACATGGGTGTCTTGGTGTACATCGTGCTGACGGTGGCGATCTTCGCCCTGCTCGGCCTAGTGCAGAAGTTGGTCGAAGGACTGTGAGCTACGAAAACGTGATCGGACTGATCCTGTCCGTGCTCTTGGCGCTGTTTCTTGTTTGCGGCCCTGCTGTTTCCGGAGAGGTTCTAGTGAGTGCCACCACGTCGGCGGGGATCGTCTTCCTCGCAGCTCCTGATCGCTGGCGCTCGCCGCTCGTGCACGTGCCACTGGGCGACTACATGTACCGGGTTTACAGCTCGGAGAAGCATTTTCGCGCCGAGCGGGTGATCTACCGGTCGATCGGCGCCGACCCGAAGGCCGAGCAAACGTGGGGCGCCTATGCCCGCAGCGTGCTGGCGTTCTCGGCGGTCAGCATCCTGTTGCTGTTCATCCTCCAGTTGGTTCAGGGCAAGTTGCCGCTGCACCTCAACGACCCGGCGACGCCGATGACCCCGGCGCTGGCGTGGAACACCGCGGTCAGTTTTGTTACGAACACCAACTGGCAGGCCTACTCGGGTGAGTCGACGCAGGGCCACCTGGTGCAGATGGCGGGTCTGGCCGTGCAGAACTTCGTCTCCGCCGCGGTCGGGATGGCCGTCGCCGTAGCTTTCGTGCGCGGTTTTGCCCGCCGACGCACCGGTGAGCTCGGCAACTTCTGGGTCGACCTGGTCCGCGGCACCATCCGGATCCTGCTGCCGCTCTCGGTCATCGCCGCGATCGTCCTGATCGTCGGCGGTGCGATCCAAAACTTCCACCTCTACGACCAAGTCGTGAACACCCTCGCCGGCGCTCAGCAGACAGTCCCTGGCGGCCCCGTCGCCAGCCAGGAGGCGATAAAGGACCTTGGCACCAACGGCGGCGGCTTCTACAACGTCAACTCGGCGCACCCGTTCGAGAACCCGACGACCTGGACGAACTGGATCGAGATTTTCCTGTTGCTGGTCATCGCGTTCTCGCTCCCCCGCACGTTCGGCCGCATGGTCGGCAGCAAGAAGCAGGGCTATGCGATCGTCGCGATCCAGGCGACGCTGGCGATCATCAGCTGGACCCTGACGATGTGGTTTCAGCTGCAGCACCACGGCACCGTCCCGACCGCAGTCAACGCGGCGATGGAAGGTGTCGAACAGCGTTTCGGTGTGGCCAACTCCGCGGTGTTCGCCGCCTCCACCACGCTGACGTCCACCGGGTCCGTCGACTCGTTCCACGACTCCTACACCAGCCTCGGCGGCATGGTGCTGTTATTCAACATGCAGCTCGGCGAGGTCGCGCCGGGTGGTGTCGGGGCGGGTCTGTACGGCATGCTGATCCTCGCGGTCATCACCGTGTTCGTCGCGGGTCTGATGGTGGGCCGTACCCCCGAGTATCTCGGCAAGAAAATCACGCCGCGCGAAATCAAGCTCGCCGCAGCCTATTTCCTCGTGACACCGTTGATTGTGCTGACGGGGACCGCGGTGGCGATGGCCATGCCGGGGCAACGTGCCGGCATGCTGAACACCGGCCCGCACGGATTGTCGGAAGTGTTGTACGCCTTCACATCCGCGGGCAACAACAACGGGTCGGCTTTCGCCGGGATCTCGGTCAACACCGAGTGGTACAACACCGCGCTCGGGCTTGGCCATGGTCTTCGGCCGATTCCTGCCGATTGTGTTGGTGCTTGCGCTGGCCGGATCGCTTGCCAGGCAGGGCAGACGCCGGCGTCGATCGGCACCCTGCCCACGCACCGACCGCAGTTCGTCGGGATGGTCGCCGGAGTGACGCTGATCCTGGTCGCCCTGACCTTCCTGCCGATGCTGGCGCTCGGGCCTCTCGCTGAAGGGATTCATTGATGGCGGCTACGGCAATTGATTCCGAGGTAACTCCCCAAGAGCCGGAGACAAGCACGCCGAAAGCGCGTGCAGGGCGGCCTGCTCGACCCGCGGATGCTGTGGAAGTCGATGCCCGACGCGCTTGTAAAGCTCGACCCGCGCACGCTGTGGCGCAACCCGGTGATGTTCATCGTCGAGATCGGGGCGGTGTGGGCCACCATCCTCGCGATCATCGACCCGTCCTGGTTCGCCTGGCTGATCGTGGTGTGGCTTTGGCTCACGGTGATTTTCGCCAACCTCGCCGAGGCCGTCGCCGAGGGCCGCGGTAAGGCGCAGGCCGAATCACTGCGCAAGGCCAAGGCGCACGACGATCGCCCGTCGCCTCGTCGGCTGGACGCCCGACTCCCCCGGACGGGAAGAGGAGGTCGCCGCCCCGCTGCTGAAAGCAGGGCGACATCGTGGTGGTCGAGGCCGGGCAGGTGATTCCCGGCGATGGCGACGTGCGTGGAAGGCATTGCCTCCGTTGACGAATCAGCCATCACCGGAGAGTCCGCACCAGTCATCCGCGAGTCGGGCGGCGACCGCTCCGCGGTGACCGGCGGCACCACCGTTCTGTCGGACCGAATCGTCGTGAAGATCACGCAAAAACCGGGCGAAAGCTTCATCGACCGGATGATCGCCCTGGTCGAGGGCGCCAACCGCCAGAAGACGCCCAACGAGATCGCGCTGAACATCCTGCTGGCCGCTCTGACGATCATCTTCCTGTTCGCCGTCGCGACGCTGCAGCCTCTGGCGATATTCTCGAAGGCGAACAACCCAGGTGTCCCGGATACCTTGGCGCTGGGCAGCCACGGTGTCTCCGGGATCGTGATGGTCTCGCTTCTGGTATGCCTGATCCCAACAACGATCGGCGCACTGTTGTCCGCGATCGGTATCGCGGGCATGGACCGGCTTGTCCAGCGCAATGTGCTCGCGATGTCCGGCCGAGCGGTGGAGGCGGCCGGTGACGTGAACACGCTGCTGCTCGATAAGACCGGGACGATCACGCTTGGGCAACCGGCAAGCGGCAGCGTTCATCCCGGTTGGCGGCGTCTCGGCCGAGGAGCTGGCCGATGCCGCGCAGCTGTCCAGCCTCGCCGACGAAACACCCGAGGGCCGTTCGGTTGTCGTATTCGCGAAGCAGGAATATGGGCTGCGGGCCCGCACGCCTGGAGAACTGGCAAACGTTCAGTGGGTTCAGTTCACCGCCGCGACCCGGATGTCGGGGGTGAACCTCGAGAACGGGCACCTGCTGCGCAAGGGCGCAGCCAGCTCGGTCGCGGAATGGGTACGGACGCAGGGCGGCGACAGTCCCCGAGGAGCTCGGCGGGATCGTCGACGGAATCTCCGCCGCCGGCGGCACACCGCTGGTCGTCGGCGAGGTGCTCAAACGACAAGGCGTCGGTCCTCGGCGTCATTCACCTCAAGGACGTCGTGAAGCTGGGCATGCGGGAACGGTTCGACGAGATGCGCCGGATGGGCATCCGGACGGTGATGATCACCGGCGACAACCCGTTGACCGCCAAGGCGATTGCCGACGAGGCCGGCGTCGACGACTTCCTCGCCGAGGCCACTCCCGAAGACAAGATGGCGCTGATCAAGCGGGAGCAGGAGGGCGGCAAGCTCGTCGCGATGACCGGCGACGGCACCAACGACGCGCCCGCGCTCGCCCAGGCCGACGTTGGCGTGGCGATGAACACCGGCACGTCGGCGGCGAAAGAGGCCGGCAACATGGTCGACCTCGACTCCGACCCGACCAAGCTCATCGAGATCGTCGAGATCGGCAAGCAACTGTTGATCACCCGCGGTGCGCTGACCACGTTCTCGATCGCCAACGACATCGCGAAGTACTTCGCGATCATCCCGGCGATGTTCGTGACACTGTTCCCCGGCCTGGACCTGCTGAACGTCATGCGGCTGCACAGCCCGCAGTCGGCGATCCTGTCGGCGGTGATCTTCAACGCGATCATCATCGTCGCGTTGATCCCGCTGTCGCTGCGCGGTGTTCGCTATACGCCCAGCAGCGCGTCGAAACTGTTGAGCCGCAACCTCTACATCTACGGTCTCGGCGGCATCATCGCCCCGTTCATCGGGATCAAGCTCATCGACCTCGTAATCCAATTCCTCCCGGGGATGTGACATGAAGTTCTCGAATCTGGTTCGTCAGCACTGGGCCGCGCTGCGCGCGCTGCTGGTGCTCACCGTCATCGTCGGTTTCGCCTACCCGGCGTTCATCTGGCTGGTGGCCCAGCTTCCCGGCCTGCGGGACAACGCCAACGGCTCGATCATCGAGGTCGACGGAAAACCGGTGGGCAGCAGGCTGATCGGCCAGCTGTTCACCGACTCCGACGGCAACCCGCTGCCGCAGTACTTCCAGAGCCGTCCCTCGGCCGCCGGCGACGGGTACGACCCGCTGGCCACGAGCGCGAGCAACCTGGGGCCGGAGAGCATCGTCGACACCCCTGGGGACCCGTCGCTGCCCGAGGAAGACAACGGCTACAAGCCCAGCCTGCTGACACTGGTCTGCCAACGCAGTTACGCGATTGGCGTGCTCGAGGGTGTGGACGGGTCGCGCCCCTTCTGCACCGGCAACGGCGTCGGCGCGGTGGTGTCGGTGATCGGCGACCGCGACGCGCGCGGGAACGTCGTCAACCCGACGCGGGTGATCAGCGTCAACGAGCCGTGCGAAACCACCGAGACTCCGTTCCTGCGTACCTACGAGGGTGTGCGGGTGGAATGCGCCAAGTACGGCGAGGACTACTCGATCGGCCAGATCGTGCCGATCCGCGGCGCCGCCCCCGCCGACCCGGTGGTACCGGCGGACGCGGTCACCGCCAGCGGCAGCGGATTGGACCCCCACATCTCGGTGGCCTACGCCGACCTGCAGATCCCCCGGGTCGCCAAGGCCCGCGGTGTCAGCGAAGACCAGATACGCCAAGCGGTACGCGACAATCAGGACGGGCGCGTGCTCGGCTTCATGGGTGAATCGCGAGTCAACGTGCTTGAGCTCAACCTCGAGCTCGATCGGAAGTATCCGGTGAACAGCTGACCATTTGAGCGGATGATGGGCACGTGAGCGTCGTCGACGAGCCGCTTGGGCGAGGAGCATCGGGCACCGACGAACCCGTTTCGCAGCGGCCCGACCACAAGAAGAAGCGCGGCGAGCTTCGCATCTACCTGGGCGCGGCACCCGGCGTGGGTAAGACCTACGCGATGCTCGGCGAGGCGCATCGGAGGCGGGAACGCGGCACGGATGTGGTCGCCGCGGTGGTGGAGACGCACGGCCGCAAGAAGACCGCCGATTTGATCGAAGGCATCGAGATCATCCCGCCGAAATACATCGAGTACCGCGGTCGCCGCTTCCCCGAACTCGACGTCGGGGCGGTCCTGCGGCGCCAGCCTCAGGTGGTGCTCGTCGACGAGCTCGCCCACACCAACACCCCAGGGAGCAAGAACCCGAAACGGTGGCAGGACGTCGAGGAGCTGCTCAACGCCGGCATCACCGTGATTTCGACGGTCAACGTCCAGCACCTGGAAAGCCTCAACGACGTCGTCACGCAGATCACCGGCATCGAACAGCACGAAAAGGTGCCCGACGAGATCGTCCGCGCGGCCGACCAGGTTGAGCTGGTCGACATCACACCGGAAGCGTTGCGGCGCAGGCTCGCTCATGGCAATGTGTACGCGGCCGAACGAGTCGATGCGGCTCTGTCGAATTACTTCCGCAGGGGCAACCTGACAGCGCTGCGGGAACTTGCGCTGCTGTGGCTGGCCGACCAGGTCGACGCGGCTTTGGAGAAGTACCGCGAAGAGAACAAGATCACCGCCATCTGGGAGGCTCGGGAACGGGTCGTCGTCGCGGTGACTGGTGGCTCCGAGTCAGAAACCCTGGTGCGGCGGGCATCCCGCATCGCATCGAGGTCCGGCGCCGAACTGATGGTGGTGCATGTGGTACGCGGCGACGGCCTGTCGGGAGTGTCCGCACCGCAGATGGGCAAGGTGCGCGAGCTGGCGACCAGCGTGGGTGCGACCGTCCACACCGTTGTCGGCGACGACGTGCCAACGGCATTGCTGGAATTCGCGCGCGAAATGAACGCCACGCAGTTGGTACTCGGCACCTCGCGACGGTCCCGGTGGGCCCGCATCTTCGACGAGGGCATCGGCGCCCTGGTGGTCCAGCAGTCGGGCAAGATCGACGTGCACATGGTGACCCACGAGGAGGCCAGCCGCGGCTTTTCGTGGTCGAAACTCTCGCCACGCCAGAAGCACGTGACATCGTGGCTGGCCGCCGTGGCCGTGCCGGTTGTCATTTGTGCCGCATCGGTGTTTTGGCTTGACAAGTTCTTGCATACCAGCGGCGAAAGCGCGGTGTTCTTCGTCGGTGTGCTGATCGTGGCCCTGCTGGGCGGCGTCGCCCCGGCCGCCTTGTCCGCGGTCTTGTCCGGG
Source organism: uncultured Actinomycetota bacterium (assembly GCA_963834955.1). Lineage (GTDB taxonomy): Bacteria > Actinomycetota > Actinomycetes > Mycobacteriales > Mycobacteriaceae > Mycobacterium. The sequence goes on along the minus strand of CAWIDX010000029.1, from coordinate 23,551 downwards.
CTGTTGCTCAACTACTTTCTCGTCGACCCGCGATACAGCTTCACCATCGCCGAGCCTGATAGCGCCGTCACCATCCTGGTGATGTTGGTGGTGGCCGTCGCGGTGGCCGCGCTCGTGGACGGCGCCGCTAAGCGGGCGCGCGAAGCCAGGCGCGCGACGCAGGAAGCCGAGCTGCTCACCCTCTTCTCCGGCTCGGTACTGCGCGGCGCCGACCTGGACCAACTGCTCGAGCGGGTGCGGGAGACGTACTTGCAACGCGCGGTCAGCCTCCTGCGAGTACGCGATGACTCGAGCGAGGTCGTGGCCTGCGTCGGAAAGGACCCGTGCGTCGACGTCGACGAAGCCGACACCGCCATCGAAGTCGGCGACGACGAGTTCTGGATGCTGATGGCCGGGCGGAAGCTGCCTGCCCGCGACCGCAGGGTGCTGACCGCGGTCGCCAAACAGAGCGCGGGCCTCGTGAAACAGCGTGAACTCGCGGAGGAGGCCAGCAGGGCGGAGGCCATATCGCAGGCCGACGAGCTCCGTCGGTCGCTGCTCTCGGCGGTGAGCCACGACCTGCGGACGCCGCTGGCGGCCGCCAAGGCCGCGGTGTCGAGCCTGCGCAGCGAGGACGTCGGGTTCTCACCCGAGGACACCGCGGAGCTGCTCGCGACGGTCGAGGAGTCCATCGATCAGCTGACTGCCCTGGTAGGCAATCTGCTGGATTCCTCTCGCCTGGCCGCCGGTGTGGTGCGCCCTGAGCTGCGCCGGGTGTACCTCGAGGAGGTGGTGCAGCGCGCGATTCTCGGCGTCAGCAGGAGCGTCACCGGAGATCGCCGCGCCGCGCTGGACCGCGTCAAAGTCGAAGTCGGCGACGCGGTCGCGATGGCCGATGCCGGTCTTCTCGAACGCGTGTTGGCCAACCTGCTCGACAATGCGCTGCGCTATGCGCTCGACAGCCCGATCCGCATTTATGCCGGGCGGGTGGGTGACCGTGTGCTGCTCAATGTGGCGGACGAAGGACCCGGTGTTCCCCGCGGCACTGAGGAGCAGATGTTCGAGCCCTTTCAGCGCATGGGTGACCACGACACCACCAGCGGCGTGGGTCTGGGGTTGTCGGTGGCGAAGGGTTTCGTCGAAGCGATGGGCGGTACCGTCTCGGCGACCGACACACCCGGTGGCGGACTGACGGTCGTGATCGATCTCGCCGCACCACCGGAGGACGTTCGATGACACGCGTGCTGGTGATCGACGACGAACCGCAGATCCTGCGGGCGTTGCGGATCAACTTGTCCGTGCGCGGCTATGACGTCACCACCGCTTCGACCGGCGCGGGCGCGCTGCGCGCCGCCGCCGAACACCGCCCGGATGTCATCGTGCTGGACCTCGGTCTGCCCGATATTTCCGGCATCGACGTCCTCGCCGGCCTGCGCGGCTGGCTCACCGCGCCGGTGATCGTTCTGTCCGCGCGGATCGACTCCGCTGACAAGGTCGAGGCCCTGGACGCCGGGGCCGACGACTACGTCACCAAACCCTTTGGTATGGACGAGTTCCTGGCGCGCCTGCGGGCCGCGGTCCGCCGTGGTGCCGCCGCGGCGGACGCCGACGAACCGGTCGTCGAGACTGATGCGTTCACGGTCGATCTCGGGGCGAAGAAGGTCACCAAGAACGGCGCCGAGGTGCATTTGACGCCGACCGAGTGGGGGATGCTCGAAATGCTGGTCCGCAACCGCGGCAAGCTCGTCGGGCGCGATGAGCTGCTGAAGGAGGTTTGGGGTCCCGCGTACGCGAAGGAAACCCATTATCTGCGGGTGTATTTGGCGCAGTTGCGCCGCAAGCTCGAAGATGACCCGTCACACCCCAAGCACCTGCTGACCGAAGCCGGCATGGGCTATCGCTTCGAGCAGTAGGGATCGTGTGGTGCCTCAGGCAGCGTCGTTCGCACCTGCGGCGGCCGGGGCGTCAGCGTCTGGGGAGCCGCTGTCGACGTCGGGGTTGTCTTCGGTCGCCTTCGTTGGCCGCTGACCGGTCAACGCGTCGATCGCTCTCTTCACCGGCCGCTCGACGCCTTGCCGCAGTCCCTTGAGGTTCAGCGGATCCGAGCCGATCGGGCCGCGCAGGATCGGCCGCCGGGGACCCGGCCGGATGGCCGCGACGTCGATTTCGCGTCGTCGGACTGGTCAGCAGCGCCCGGATCGGCTTCTGCGGAAGCGCTACCGGTGGGCGCTCGACGGCGTGGGAGTCAACGACGGTCGGCAGTTCCCGCCCATACCAGGCAACGGGATTCGCCCGCGATCGGCCATTTCGACGCGATTCTGCGCTTCGCCGCGCAGGCGGGTCGTACCGTACAGACACATGGGCGGATATCGAGAACTCTTCAGGGCCAGCATCGAGGATCCGCAGCATTTCTGGGCGCAGGCCGCGCAAGCCGTCACGTGGACGCACACGCCGCAGCGCGTGTTGGACGACGCCAACCCGCCGTTCTACCGGTGGTATCCCGACGGGGAGCTCAACACGTGCGCGAACGCGCTCGACAGGCACGTCGCCGAGCGGGGCGCGCAAGCCGCCCTGATCTACGACTCACCGGTCACCGGCGTGCAGCGCACCTACAGCTACGCCGAATTGCTCGACGAGACCGCGCGATTCGCCGGCGTCCTACGGGGTCTGGGCGTCCAGAAGGGCGACCGGGTGGTGATCTACATGCCGATGATTCCCGAGGCCGCGGTGGCGATGTTGGCATGCGCCCGGCTCGGGGCGGTGCATTCGGTGGTGTTCGGTGGTTTCGCCGCCCACGAACTGGCGACCCGCATCGACGACGCACGCCCAGTGGTCGTCGTCTCCGCGTCGTGCGGCATCGAGCCGACGCGGATCGTGGAATACAAACCCATGCTCGACGCCGCAATCGAGTCCGCGCAGCATCCGCCGCGCAACTGCGTCGTCGTGCAACGGCAGCAGCGACCCTGCTCGCTCGTTCCCGACCGCGACCTTGACTGGCACGAGCTGATGGCGGCCGCCGGACCCGTGGAGGCGGTCCCCGTCGCGGCAACCGACCCGCTGTACGTGATTTACACCTCGGGCACGACCGGCAAACCGAAGGGCATTGTCCGTGACAACGGCGGGCACGCGGTGGCGCTGCTCTGGAGTATGCGCCACATCTACGACATCGATCCGGGTGATGTGTTCTGGGCCGCCTCCGACGTCGGCTGGGTGGTCGGGCACTCGTACATCGTGTATGGGCCGCTGATGGCGGGCGCCACTTCTGTGCTCTACGAGGGCAAACCGGTGAACACTCCCGACGCGGGCGCGTTCTGGAGGGTGGCCGCCGAACACAAGGTGAAGGCGATGTTCACCGCTCCAACGGCGATCCGGGCGATCAAGAAGGAAGACCCGAACGGCGAACTCCTCAGCCGCTACGACCTGTCCGGGCTGCGCTATCTATTCCAAGCGGGCGAGCGGTTGGACCCCGACACCTACCACTGGGCATCGGAGAAGCTGGGCATCCCGGTCGTCGACCACTGGTGGCAGACGGAAACCGGGTGGCCGGTCGCCGCCAACCCGATGGGACTGCAGCCGATGCCGATCAAGCCGGGCTCCCCCACGGTGCCGATGCCCGGCTACGACGTCCGCATTCTCCATCCCGAGGGCCGCCAGTGCGAGCCGGGTGAGCAGGGCGCCATCTGCGTCAGACTGCCGCTGCCCCCGGGCAACTTGCCTACGTTGTGGGGTGACGACGACCGCTTCGTCGCCTCGTATCTGTCCGAACATCCGGGTTACTACCTCACCGGGGACGGCGGCCACATCGACGAGGACGGCTATCTCTACGTCATGGGTCGCATCGACGACGTCATCAATATCGCCGGGCACCGGCTTTCCACCGGGGCCATCGAGGAGGTGCTGGCCGCACACCCCGCCGTGGCCGAATGCGCCGTGATCGGGGTCGCCGACGAGATCAGGGGGCAGGTTCCGCGCGGGTTCGTCGTGCTGAAAGCCGGCGCCAGCGCCGAAGGACTCGAGGACGCGCTGGTGGCCGCCGTTCGCGACGAGATCGGCGCGGTGGTGTGCCTGCGTCAGGTCGACGTCGTACCCGCGTTACCCAAGACCCGCTCCGGCAAGATCCTGCGGAAGACCATGCGGGGCATCGCGCATGGCATAGACGAGCCGGTGCCGTCGACGATCGAGGATGCCGCGGTGCTCGACGCGCTGCGCCCGATCCTGCGGCGCTAGTCCTGGCACTCCACGACGTCGTATTCGTTGTCGGCGTAGCGACCCCGGATGACCTTCTTGTCGAACTTGCCGACGCTCGTGCGCGGCACCTCGTCGATGAAGGTCCACCGCTCCGGCAGCCACCACCGGGCCACCTTGTCGGCAAGGAACTTCCGCAACTCCACGGCGGTGACCTCGGCGTCGCCCTCCACGACGACTGCCGCTAACGGCCGCTCCTGCCAGCGCTCGTCGGGAACCCCGACAACGGCCGCCTCCAACACCGCCGGGTGCTCCATGATGCGGATCTCCAGTTCCACCGACGAGATCCACTCGCCGCCGGACTTGATCACGTCCTTGGCGCGGTCGGTCAGCGTGATGAACCCGCGCTCGTCGATGCGGCCCACGTCGCCGGTACGCAGCCAGCCCTCCTGGAACTTGGATTGGTCGTCGTCGAGGTAATACGACCCCGTGATCCACGGGCCACGGACTTCCAACTCGCCCACCGACTTTCCGTCGCACGGCAAAGCGTTGCCGTCGTCGTCGACGATCCGTGCCTCCACCCCGCACATCGGCCGCCCCGCGGTGTTGCGCAGCGCCCAGTGTTCGTCGCCGGTCGCCTCGGGAGGCGGGCAGGCAACCGCCGCCAGCGGTGACGTCTCCGTCATGCCCCATGCCTGCCGGATCGTGACCCCGAACTCGCTCTCGAAGTCCTTCATCATCGCCAACGGCACCGCCGAACCGCCGCAGGCCACCAGGCGCAGAGAAGAGATGTCGTGGCCCGGATGTGCGGCCATGTGGTGCAAGACGTCGTTCCAGATCGTCGGCACCGCGCCGGTCACGGTGGGCCGCTGGGTTTCGATCATGTCGATCAGCTTGTCGGCCTGCAGGAAACGGTCCGGCATCAGCAGATCGGCGCCGGCCATCACCGACGCGTAAGTCAGGCCCCACGCGTTGGCGTGGAACATCGGCACGATCGCCAGCACCCGGTCGCCGTCGCGAAGGCTCAACCCGTTGGCCGCGCACACCGCCATCGAATGCAGATAGCTCGAGCGGTGGCTGTACACCACACCCTTCGGGTTGCCTGTGGTACCGCTGGTGTAACACATTGCGGCAGCAGATTTTTCGTCAAGGTCCGGCCAGTCGTAGGTGGTGGGCGCCTCGGCCAGCAGCTCGTCGTAGCGCACCACTGTCTTGCCGGACGACGCCAACGCGTCGGTGTCGCCAGCTGAAGAGGTGGGGCCCACCACGACCACCGTGTGCACGGTCGACAGCTGCGGCAGCACCTTGGCCAGCAGGGGCGCAAGCGACATGTCGACGATGACCACCTGGTCCTCGGCCTGGTTGGCGATGTAGGCGAGCTGGTCGGCGGGCAGTCGAATGTTCAGCGTGTGCAGCACCGCCCCCATGCACGGCGCCGCGAAGTAGGCCTCCAGGTGCTCCTGGTTGTTCCACATGAACGTCGCGACCCGCTCGTCGCCGGTGATGCCCAGGCCGCGCAGGCCGTGCGCGAGTTGCGCCACCCGCTCCCCCAGCTCGCGGTAGCTGGCCTCGCGGTATCCCTCGCCGGTGGCCGTGATGACCTTGCGGTCCGCGTGCCAGCTGGTGCCGTGCCGGAAAATGCCCGTGACGGTCAGCGGGAAATCCTGCATGGTGCTGTCCACCGCCACCCCCTTATCTGTGTTGCCTTCTCCATCTTGGCCCGTGCGTCCCGATCGGCGCCGATAATCGACACGACCGGTCCAGGACGGTGCGATGAAGACCAAGGCCGCGGTGTTGTGGGCACCGAATCAGAAGTGGGAAGTCGAGGAAGTGGACCTCGACGGGCCCAAAGAGGACGAGGTACTGATCAAGCTGGTGGCCACCGGCCTCTGTCACTCCGACTACCACGTCGTCACGGGTGATCTGCCCGCGCCGTTTCCGATCGTCTGCGGTCACGAGGGGGCGGGCGTCGTCGTCGAGGTCGGACCCGGAGTGACCGAAGTCGCCGAGGGCGACCACGTGGTGATGAGCTTTCTTCCGTCCTGCGGACGATGTAAGCCGTGCGCGCGCGGCATGACGAACCTGTGTGATCTCGGCGCGATGCTGATGGCGGGTACGCAACTCGACGGCACCCACCGTTTCCACGCCCGAGGACAGGACCTCAGCCAATTGCTTCTGCTCGGTTCATTCGCCGAATACACCGTGGCGCCGATGGCGTCGGTGATCAAGCTCGACCCCGCCGTGCCGCTGGACAAGGCCGCCTTGCTCGGCTGCGGCGTGACGACCGGTTCGGGAGCGCGGTGCGAACGGGTGAGACCCGCCCCGGCGACTCCGTCGTGGTGATGGGCATCGGCGGGGTGGGGATCAACGCCGTGCAGGGTGCGCGCATCGCCGGAGCGCGCCACGTCATCGCCGTGGATCCGGTGGCTTACAAACGCGAGCGAGCGCGCGAGTTCGGCGCGACCCACGTCGCGCGTCCGTGGAGGAAGCCCTTCCGCTCGTCATCGAACTCACCCGCGGCGAGATGGCCAACGTATGTGTCATCACCACCGACGTCGGCCGTGGCCCGTATGTCGCGCAGGCGCTCAGCCTGGTGGGCAAGCGCGGCCGCGTGGTGCATACCGCCATCGCCTCGGCCGCCGACACGTCGGTCGACATGTCGCTTTTCGAACTCACGCTGTTCGAAAAGCAGGTCAGGGGATGCCTTTTCGGCTCTTCGAACCCGCGCAGCGACATCTTCGACCTGCTGGCGCTCTACGACAGCGGGCAGCTGAAGCTGGATGAGTTGATCACCCGGGAGTACACCCTCGAAGAAGTCAACACCGGCTTCGACGACATGTTGAGCGGGCGCAACCTGCGCGGGCTGATCCGCTACTGAGCGGCGTACCGCCATGGATCAGCGGGAGCAATCCACCGTCACGCTGACCAACCGCCGGACCACCACGGGCACCAAGTCGTCGCCGCGCCGAACCAGTCTCGTTTGCTCCCGGACATTTCCGATGTCGGTGACCAGGCACTGGTCGAGAGGCGCGCTCCCGAACCGGTTTAGCTGGACGTCGATTCCTTGTGCCTCAAGCTGGGCGATCGTCAGCGCCGCCGATTGACCGCCCGACGGTGCCGCGAAAGCTGCTGGCGCTGTGAGGATTCCGATGCTGGTGGCCGCCGCCGCGCCGAAAAGTAGTGCTGTACGCATGATCTGTGCTCCGTTACTGGTTCGCCGATGAACTCAGTAGGAATACGGAGCCGCACGCGCCGCGGTTCGCGAAGTGTGTCGGCAATCACAGCGATGCGCGAAGGCCCGGCCGGATCACACCGGCCGGGCCTTCACCGCTGACTGTCAGGCTGCGACGAGCTGCTTGTCCGAAGGCGTGGGCACCTCGGTCGACGAGTGGTCGTCGACCATGGTCAGCTCGTCGAACGGATCGTCGCCACGCAGCACCGCGTCGACCTTGTCTCGGTCGATGGTCTTGGTCCACGACCCGACCAGCAGCGTGGCCACCGCATTGCCGGAGAAGTTGGTCACCGCGCGCGCTTCGGACATGAACCGGTCGATGCCGACGATCAGGCCGACGCCGTCGAGCAGGTCGGGACGGTGGCTCTGCAGGCCGCCGGCCAGGGTGGCCAGGCCCGCACCGGTGACACCGGCAGCGCCCTTGGATGCCACGATCATGAAGACCAGAAGGCCGATCTGCTCGCCGATCGACAGCGGGTTGCCCATCGCTTCGGCGATGAACAGCGAGGCCATCGTCAGGTAGATCGCGGTGCCGTCGAGGTTGAACGAGTAGCCGGTCGGCACCACGACGCCGACAGTGCTGCGATCCACACCCAGGTGCTCCATCTTGGCGATCAGCCGCGGCAGCGCCGACTCCGACGACGACGTCGCGAAGATCAGCAGGAACTCGCGGGCCAGGTAGCGCACCAGCTTGAAGATCGATATGCCGGACACGGTGCGCAGCAGCGCGCCCAACACACCGAACACGAACACCAGGCAGGTGAGGTAGAAGCCAAGCATCAGCGTCAACAGCTGTGTCACCGCGGCCCAGCCGGTCTGACCGACCACGTTGGCGATCGCGCCGAACGCCCCGATTGGCGCCAGCCACAGGATCATCACCAGGATCTTGAAGACCAGCTTCTGCAGGTGCTCGATCCCGCGCAGGATGGGCTGCCCGGCGTCGCCGAGCGCCTGCAGCGCGAACCCGACCAGCAGCGCGACGAACAGTGCTTGCAGCACGTTGCCCCCGGTCAGCGACGACAGTAGCGACGTGGGGATGATGTGCTGGATGAACTCGAGCAAACCGCCTGACTCATGCGCCCTTTCGGCAAGTTCGACACCCTTGCCGGCAGCCGAAGGCGACACGCTCAACCCGCTACCCGGGCTGAGGAGGTTGCCGACCACCAGGCCGATCGCGAGCGCGACGGTGGACATCACCAGGAAGTAGACGAACGCCAACCCGCCGACCTTGCCGACGGTCGCGGCTTTGCGTACCGACCCGATGCCAAGCACGATCGTGCAGAAGATCACCGGCGCGATCATCATCTTGATCAGGCTGACGAACATGGTGCCCAGCACGCCGACGTCCTTGCCGACGCCGGGCGCCAGCAAGCCGAGGGCGACGCCACCGACCACGGCGACGATCACCGCGAGGTAGAGCCAGTGGTGCGGTCGCGGCGGCGCCGCGGCGGCGGTGCCTCCGCCTCTGTGCGTTCGATGATGGCGGTCATAGCTTTCTCCTTTGGTCCGGCACAAAATGTGATCTGAAAGGATGGTCGGCGAGATGGTGAGCGAGGTCACGCTTTAGTTCATTACGTTCAGTTCCAAGGGACGGGAGGCCGCGATGGCCAGCTGGCGACCTCGGTCCCTGGCGGGTCAGGCCTTTGCCTTGGCGGTCGTCGTCGTCACGCTGGTGGTTGTCACGCCTCGCATCCTGACGATGTGACCTTGACACCGCAGGAAATGGTCACTGTCGTCGGCAATTTGATCGACAACGCGATGGACGCCTGTGATCGCGATGATCCCTGGGTCGAGGTGACCGTCCAGCAGCGCGCAGACGCATTGGAGATCCGCGTCGCCGACAGCGGAGAAGGCATGGACCCGCAGACCTTTGAACGCGCGATGCAGCGGGGCTACTCCACCAAGGGAGACGACGGCCACCATGGCCTGGGTCTGGCACTGGTCGCCCAGGTCGTCAAACGCCACGCGGGGACGTTGACCGCCGACGTGACATACGGATCGGTGGTGACGGTGACGGTGCCGACATGATCAATGTGCTCATCGTCGAGGACGAGCGGCTGATCGCCGAGGCTCACAAGACGTATGTCGGCCGTATTGAAGGGTTTTCGGTCGCTGCCGTGGTTCACACCGCGCGTGACGCGATGCGCGTCGCCGCCGAAGCGACCGCGACCGAAGCTCCGGTCGACCTGGTGCTGTTGGACATCGGCCTGCCGGACGCGAGCGGTATCACACTGGCCTCCGGCCTGTCGGGGTTGCGTCCGGCGCCGGACATCATCGCAATCACCTCGGAGCGTGACCTCGACATGGTGCGCGCCGCGGTCGCCCACGGCGCGGTGACGTACTTGCTGAAGCCGTTCACCTTCGCGGCGTTTCGCGATCGGCTGGAGCGCTATCGGCGCTACCGGGCGGCGCTGCCGTCGGGCACGGACGCCGCCAGCCAGGCGGAAGTGGACCGGGCGCTTGCCGAACTGCGGACCAGTACCGAGCGGGCCGTAACACCGAAGGGCACGGCCCCGGGCACCACCGACGAGATCGCCCGCGCGGTGCGGGATCGCGCCGACGGCCTCACCGCCGACGAAGCCGCCAAACTGGTCGGCGTCTCCCGAGTCACGGCGTGGCGCTATCTGGAGCGGCTCGCCGACGAGGGCACCGTCACCCGCCACACCGACTACGGGAAGGCCGGTCGGCCCAAGACTCGTTACCAGTGGCGCTAAGTTAGCCGCGTGGAGAAGGTGATCGCGCTCTTGCGCGACGACGAGTGTGACGATGCTTGGTGTACTCGGATGCGCACCGACGTGGCCGACGACATCCTCGCGCTTGGGGTCGCGGGCCTGACGATCAATCTTCGCGACGAGCCGGTACGCGGCTCGCTGATGACGCTGACCACGTTGAACCCGCCGGTGGTGGCGGTCATCACTGTGTGGACGCAGCAGTGTTACGGCAGCCAGATGCGCGACGTATTCGCTCGATTGACGCGCGAATGCGCCGGCGTCGCGGCATATCTGGTGACGGAGTCGGTACCGTTGATACCGCCAGACGGCGAACTAGGAAAGCGGACACCGGGATTGGCCAATGTCGCGCTGCTGCGTCGGCCGCCCGCATCTCGACGAGGCGACGTGGCTTGCGCGATGGCAACTCGACCACACACCGGTGGCCATCGCCACGCAGGCCACCTTCGGCTACACGCAAAACGCGGTGGTGCGTCCGCTTACCCCCGATGCTCCACCGATCGACGGAATCGTCGAGGAGCTGTTTCCGATCCAGGCGGTCACCGACTTGCATGCGTTCTTCGGTGCCGCCGACGACGTCGACCTGCAGGATCGGATGACGCAGATGATCGCCAGCACGTCGGCGTTCGGCGCCAACGAGAACATCGACACCGTACCCACCAGCCGCTACGTGCTGCGGACACCGTTCGCCCGCTGACGCCGAAAAGACAACGAGCCCGGCCCAGAAAATCTGGACCGGGCCCGTTAGGAAATAGGACTACTGGTTTTGCCTCTGGCGCTCCTCGGCAGCCTTCGCCCCGGCGCGTGCCGCCTCAGCCTCAGCCTCCTTCTTGGCGGCGTCGCGCTGGGCATCGGCCTTGTCCTGCTGGGCCTCGCCCTCGCGCTTCAGGTCGTCACGGCCCGTCACGGCACCGGCCACTTCCTTGGCCTTACCCTTGACACCCTCGACGACGCCCTTAACGCCTTCCTCAGGTCCGCTGTTCTCCGCCATAAATACCCTCCTCTTGTGGTGGTCGTCTGCTTACTTGGCGACAATCACACGAAGCAATATGACTCGCACTTGCCGCCGCCACCCTGTGAGTGCCCATGGTGGGGAGGGCTCAAACATCAGGCGCGCGCGACTGCAGCTCAGGCGCCTCGGCCGAATCCTGTTGTTTCTCTTCCTTCTTCTCATCAAGCATCGTCACCTCGTCGAACGGATCGTCACCGCGCGGCACCCCGTCGACCTTGTCGTTGTCGACGGTTTTCGTCCAATTCCCGACCAACAGGGTCGCGACCGCATTGCCGGAGAAGTTGGTCACCGCGAGCCTCGGACGATCGGGCCAACGCCGTCGAGCAGATCGGGACGGTGGCTCTGCGCTTTCCTGTTCATCTTTGACGCGTTCGTCGTGCGTCCACATGAGCCACCTCCGTCGTCACCGACACGTGTGCCGTCGAGTGATTCCTCGCATATGGGTAACCGGGGTTTGGGATGCTGGTGGTGACGTCGTCGGGTCAGCTGCCGGCCGCTGTTGTCGGTCTGAACCGGCCGGGCCGTCGTCGGTAGGTGTTCCCTCGGGAGGAGGTGGAGTCATGGCCAACTCCCGGCTGCGGTTCCTGATGCCCCGGCGCGCCCCAGGCCCGGATCAGCAGAGCAGCGATTTGTCGGCCGCTCCGGAGCGGTCAATGGACCCCGAGACGCTCGACGAGCCCGCCCTGACGGTGCCGAGTTTGGTCGACTGCGCCGTGTACCGCGATGGGCGGCGTAGCGAATCACCGTCCACTCTCGACGAGGCGCTGGCCAGCCTGCCCGATGAGACGAGCATGGCCTGGATCGGGTTGTACCGGCCGAGCGAGAAGGAGGTACTTGCGGTTGCCGAGCAGTTCGGCCTGCACGAGCTGGCGGTGGAGGATGCCATCGTTGCCCACCAGCGGCCCAAATTGGAGCGCTACGGGCAGACGCTGTTCGTGGTCCTACGCGCCGCCCGCTACGTAGACGAGACCGAGGAGGTCGAGTTCGGCGAGTTGCACATATTCACTGGGCCTGGGTTCGTGCTGACCCTGCGGCACGCCGAGTCACCCAACCTGGCCGCGGTGCGCCAGCGGATGGAAAACGATCCCGACCTGCTGCGGCTGGGTCGGGAAGCGGTGCTTTACGCCATCCTCGACGCGGTGGTCGACGGTTACGCCCCGGTGGTGCGCGGGCTGCAAAACGACATCGATGAGATCCAGACCGAGGTGTTCGGCGGGGACCCGAAGGTGTCCCGCCGCATCTATGAGCTGTCCCGCGAGGTGATCGAATTCCAGCGTGCCACTCTCCCCCTGCTGGGCATGCTCGCCGCGCTGGAGGCGGGGTTCGAAAAGTACGGCACCAGCGAGGAGCTGCAACGCTACCTGCGCGACGTGGCAGACCATGCCACCACCGTGGTGGAGCGGGTTGACGACTTCCAAAAACTTCTGACCAGCATCCTGACCGTGAACGCCACCCTGGTTACCCAGGCCCAGAACGAAGAGATGAAAAATCTCACCGAGGCCAGCTACGCCCAGAACGAAGAGATCAAGAAGGTGTCGGCGTGGGCGGCAATCCTGTTCGCCCCCACCCTGATTGGGACCGTGTACGGGATGAACTTCGACAACATGCCCGAATTGCATTGGCTGGGCGGCTACCCATTCGCCCTCGCATTGATGCTCCTGATATGTCTCGGGCTCTACGCCATGTTCAAACGCCAAAACTGGCTATAACGGCTAACCTCGATTCCCGGTGCGGTATTTGTCTTGAGGTTTTGTTGGCGTGGTCGGGGTCATCGGGGTGGGAAGTCTCCGGAAAGTCGGGGAACCTCAATTGGCCTGCCGGCGCAGGCGGCCTGGACCGATCTCGGGAACCCACACGGCCAAGTGTCGCTGCGAGCTGACGCGCTCCGAAACACGTCAGCGTCCGAGAATGAAGTGCCGTGCGACAACGTCAGTAACTACCGCCGATGAATCTGGCGATTATCGGCGTTTTAGGCGCGAACCCTCTATGACTTACCGAGCCGACCCGCCGCAGCGGTGAGCTCATCGATGTAGCGCTGCCGGGCTGCCGGCCCGACCGCCGATTCGAACGGCCCGATCTGCAATTCCCACAGCGCTTGTCGCTCCTCGTTGAAGACGGGCGCGGTCAACACGCTGACCGGCAGTTCGTCGTCGACGCCCAGCTGCGCGGGTTCGTATGCCTGGCCGTTGAGGCTGCCGAGCAGCCGAACGACCCGGTTGCGCAGGACGGCGCCGGCGGGATCGTCGGAAAGGAAGCTCACCACGTCGGCGATGACGTCGACCGTTTCGATGTCGGCGGCACCGGCCCCCCAGACCCCAACGCCGGTCCGCCTGATCGTCTTGAGCAGCGCACGCAGCCGCGGCACGGCCGCAGGCTTGGCGCGGGCCAGCCAGGCATCGCGGGCGGCGGCGTCGGAGTGGGCGATGATCGACGCTCCCGCCGGCGGCGCCAGCGGCAGCCGGGTGCCCGACGTGATGCCGGCGGGGATGCGCCCGCGGTGTGCGGTGACCGCGACGACGATGAGCTGGCCGCGGTGCACGGTGCTCAACCCGACCGCGCAGCCGACGCGCTGGGCCAGTCGGTCGAGTTCGGCGTCGACCGCCTCCGGGCGTGGCAGCGCCGGCCTAGCGCGCTCACTGATGGCGATCAGGCCTGGGCCGAGTCGGTAGCTCAGGTCGGGCAGCCGGGTCACCCAGCCCTGCTCGTCGAGCGCGGCGAGGATGGCGCCCACGGTCGAGCGGCTGAGGCCAAGCGCGTCGGCGATCTCGGCCGACGACTGCGGGCGGTCGCGCAAGGTCAACAGCTCGACCACAGAGATGACGCGCAACGTGGGAGGCGAACTCGACGACGCTCGGGTCTTGCGGATGGGCAGTGCGGCTCCTACGTTGGTAGCCAGATAGTCGCATTATTCTATACGAATATTCGCATAGGAGTCAGCGTGGATTCCGCGACGCAGCCGCACTTCGACATCGACGGCGTCGACTTCGCCTTCGACGACCAACCCGATCTGCACATGGTGCTGGCCAACCTGCGCCGCAAGCGCGACTACGCGGTCGTGCCGTTCGCCGGCGCGCGCGCCGTGCTCCTGCTCACCCAGGAACTCGTCGCGGCCGGATTCCGCGACGAGGACACGTTCCCATCCCGGGCCTCCTATGCGCTGACCACCGGCCCGGTGTGGGGGCACACCATCCAGTGCATGACCGGGCGGGAGCACCGGGTGAACCGCACGATCGTGTCAACGCCGTTGCGGCGCAACACCGTCGGCCGCTACGTCGAGCCGATCATCGAGCCGGTGATCAACGAGCTGATCGACCGGTTCGCCGAGCGCGGAGAGGCAGACCTGGTGCCCGAGTTCACCCAGCGGTTCTCGCTTCTCATCAACAACCGGATGCTCGGCATCCCCGTCGAGGACGAGGAGACCGTCTACCGGTGGGCGCAGGGCTTGCTGCACTACGCCGTCGACCCGGAGGAGGCGAAGCGGTGTGCGCGCGAGCTCACCGACTACGTCCTGCCGATCATCGCCGCCCGCCGCCGCGAGCCCGGCGACGACATGATCTCGCGCATCGTCACCGAAACCACTGAGGACGGTCAGCAACTCGACGACGAACACGTGCTGTCGTTCGTGCGGCTGCTCTACCCCGTCGGCGCCGACACCACCATGCTGGCGATGGGCAACGTGCTCGCCGCACTGCTCACCCACCCCGCTCAGCTGGACCTCGTTCGATCAGATCCCGATGAGCACCTGGAGTGGGCGATCTGGGAGGCGCTGCGCTGGGAGCCGCCGGTCGGGCTGCTGCCACGGGCGTGCCCCCACGCTGTCACGTGGCGCGGCATCGACATCCCGGCGTCGACGCCGATGGTGTTCGCGATCAACGCGGCCAACCGCGACCCGTCGGTCTACCCCGACCCGGACAGATTCGACATCACCCGCCATGCCACGCCGTTGGTCGCGTTCGGCCAGGGGCCGCACAGCTGCATCGGGAATTGGCTGGCGTTCGCCGAGCTCACCACCGCGCTGCGCATCCTGCTCGACCGGCTGCCGGACCTACGGCTGGCGTCGGAGACGGCCGAGCAGGTGCGCATCACCAGCCAGGTCGTCACCACGCTGCGCGGACCCGACACGTTGCCGGTCAGGTTCTCGACTGCACGGGTACCGGCACGTTGAGCCGCAAGGCCGCAGCGGTGGCCGGGCCGACGATTCCGTCGACCTTCAGGCCGGGCGTGCGTCGCTGGAACTCCCTCACCGCGGCTTCCGTCTGCGGGCCGAACTCGCCATCGATCACGAGGTGCCCGGCGAACTCGGCGTAGCCGTACTTAAGCCGGCGCTGCAGTTCGGCGACCATCGGCCCTTCGGTACCGCGAAACAGCAGGATGTCGGCGTACTCCCCGACCGGGACAGGTGGTCTGGGTGTCGGCGCGGGGCTGTCGATGGTGCCGATACGGGCCTGGATATCGCCACGCAGAATGTCCATGTTGATGGCGCCCGGATCCCATTTGCCCTGGGCCCGGCCGGCGTACTCCTTGTGCCCGATAGTGCGGCCGGAGTGCTGGGCGAGCCGCCGATTTATTGCGGCACAACAGCGGACCAACGCGAAATACTGTGCGTCAGGCCAGTTTTTGCGATGTGGCGCCGCCGGGCTGGTTCCGCTGTTGGCGCACTCGATGCCGATCATGTGCCAGTTGCCCATGTTCGTCGGCAGCCACGGGTACATGCCCACGCCGGCGTGCCACGCGACGCCCACTGCCACCACCGTCACCGTGCCGTCGCGCGCGATGTGCAGTTGCGACAGCGGGCCAGGCAGGTCAGGCCGGCCGTTGGCGATGGACGCAGCGCTGGCATTGTCAGATCCGGTGTGGTGCACCATGACACCGCGGATGTCCTTGAAGTCCCCGTGACCGCGGTCGCGCCAACCGGGATATTCGACGAGTTTGACTCCCTCCGCAAGCAGGACCTCGGCGAGCCAGACCGGATCGCCGGTCCATGGCCGTGTCGCAGGCACTGAACTCCTTTCGGCAGGCTGGGTGACAGCGCTCGGCGCGATGTTAACGCTCTGGGTCGGCAGTCGGCGGCGCTGGTGCTGCGTGAGCTTGACGTGGCCGATCGGATTCATGGCTTCTTTTCGACCGCCGAGGGACTCGCTGAGGCCGGGGTTATCAGTCGGAACGACGTCGACGGTTCTGGCTGACCGGCAACTCACTCGGGCGACAAGGTCTTTAAGAATCCGCCAAGGGCCTCGTCGGACTCTGAAGTCGCCCAGAACGAACCGACTTGCAGAGGATCCAAGGAACAACTATGACCACCGTGTTGCCGGCGCATCATCACCCGCATGGCTCACGCACCGTATTTCGGCGTGCCGCCGGGAACCGCGCCAGGTGTGCCGACCCACCTGATCGACCCCGACGCCACCCGTGGGAAATCGGACTCCTTGTCCTGGTCATCATGGCCAGCGTCGTGGTCTATGTGAGCGCGGTCACGGCAGTGCTGTCCGGTACCAGGGACATTGTTTTGATTTCGATCATGGCCACGCCGGTCGTGCTGTTCCTCGCCCGCGGTCTGCATTACGGCCGTCAACGCGTCAATGGCGTCAAGATGTCACCCACCCAGTTTCCTGAGGGTTACGCGCTCGTCGTCGAGGCGGCCCAGCGCTTCGGGCTCCGTGAGGTACCCGACGCCTACGTCGTACTGGGCAACGGCGTCATCAACGCCTTCGCCAGCGGCCACGGCTTCCGCCGGTATGTGGCGGTCTACAGCGACCTGTTCGAGATCGGCGGAGCGGCCCGCGACCCCGAAGCACTGGCATTCGTCATCGGCCACGAAGTCGGCCACATCGCCGCCGGCCACGCCTCCTTCTGGCGCCAGCTCAGCCAACTGGCCATGCCGCTGATCCCGTTCCTGGGCCACTCGCTGTCGCGGTCGATGGAATACACCGCCGACAACCACGGCTACGCCTTCCAGCCCGCCGGCGCCCGCCGCGCCATCGGCGTACTCAGCGCCGGAAAGTACCTGCTCAGAAGCGTCGACTTCGACGGTATGGCCGACCGGGGCACCACAGAGACCGGTTTCTTCCCCTGGCTTGCCAACATGCTGTCCTCGCACCCGGTGCTCACCTGGCGCGCGGCGGCGCTGCGCAACCGTGTAGTCGCGGGTTCGCTGTTCTTCCGGCCGAAGCAACTGCCGCCCAGCGTGTCACCGCCCGTGCCGCCGGCCACCCAAACCGTCGCCTGGGGACGCTAGCCCCCAAACGGCTCCGCAGTTCGCTAGTTTCGGCATCGTGCCCGACCTGATGAACCGCCAGATCCTGCTGCGACGCCGCCCGACCGGGCTGGTCCAGCCCGGTGACACCGAGATGGTCACCTCGCCGGCGCCCGAGCCCGCCGAGGGTGAGGCCCTGGTCCGCACCACCTATGTAGGCCTCGATCCCGCCGTTCGGACCTGGCTCGACGGGCAGCCGGGTTATCTGCCGGCTCTCCAGCTGGGCGAGGTCATCCGGGCGGCCGGGATCGGCGAGGTCGTGGCGTCGCGCTGCGACGCCTATGCCGTCGGCGACGTGGTCACCACGCTGACGGGCTTCCAGGAGTACGTGACCGTCCGCGACGACGTGTTCACTACGCCTGTCCCCGGGCGTGCGGTCGACCAGCTGGCGGTGATGTCGGTGTACGGCCCGACCGGCGCCACCGCGTATTTCGGGATGACCGGCATCGGCCGGCCCCAGCCCGGGGAGACGGTGGTGGTCTCGGCCGCGGCGGGCGCCACCGGGTCGGTGGCAGGGCAGATCGCCAAGATCGCCGGCGCCCGCGTGGTGGGCATCGCGGGCGGGCCGACGAAGTGCCGGGCGGTGGTGGAGGACTTCGGGTTCGACGCGTGCATCGACTACCGCGAGGACGGCCTGCCGGCGGCGCTCAAGACGCACTGTCCCCGCGGGGTCGACGTCTACTTCGACAACGTCGGCGGGCCGATCCTCGATGCGGTGCTGGGCCGTCTGGCACCCAAGGCGCGGGTCGTGCTCTGTGGTGTCATCTCGAGCTACCTGACCGGTGAGCACCCGGGGCCGGCTAATTACGTGAACCTGCTGGCGAAGACGGCGCTCATGCAGGGCTTCAACGCGCTCGACGAGTGGGGTCGCTTCGACGAGGCGTTCGCCGCGCTCCGCCAGTGGGAGCAGGAGGGCAGGCTCGTGCATCGCGAGCACATCTTCGAGGGCATCGAGTCCTGTGTGGACGCCCTCAACGGGCTGTTCACCGGAGTCAACATCGGCAAGATGCTGGTCAAGGTCGGGGAACCCACGCCCGCCTGAGGTGTCGAGTGACCCTCGACGCCGCGGACGCCATCAGCACCTCCGGCTTCGACAATCAGGTCACTACTCGCATCGGAGCGCGTCAGCTGAAATGAGTCTGGGGGCGAGCCAAGGCGACACCGTCGACCGTGATGTCGACTTTCTCGTTGTAGAACGCCACCATGCCGGCGATCGGGGCGACGGCCGGCAGCGGGTAGTGGTACGTCCAGGCGAGGTCCGGATGCACGGTTTCGCCCACGCGTCACCGACCAGTAGCCCGACGTCACCCCTTTGTAGGGGCAAAGCGTCTGGGTCGAACTGGGTTCGAGATGTTCGAACGTGATATCGGTCGGATCGATGTAATACCTTGTGGGCAGCCCGGTTTCGAAGAGCAGCACGGGGGTTCGGGTGTCGGCGAGCATTACGCCGTCGAGTTCCACCCGGACGTGCCGATGCGAGCGCAGCGCGTCGACCCGTGCATAGGGATTGCGCGGGTGACCGTAGATCGGTTCGTCCTCCTCGAACCACCGCAGCGGACCCCATTCGAATCGCACAGTGCCTGCGACGGGGCTGTCGCTGTCGCTGTCGAACACCCGCGCGGCCGATTCGTGCGTCTGACCGGTTCCAACCAGAGAGTGCAGCCGTGATGGGCCCAGCTGCACCTTCTGCGGGTGGTTCTCGTCGTGCAGGAACTCAGCGCGGACATCTTCAAGCGGGATGTAGTACTGCGGGTAGTAGGGCACTTCCCACACATAGCGCGCGGCGGTCGTGTCGAAGACCAGTTCATGGCCGAGAAAGCCGCGGACCCGCCGCGGTGCGGGCTCGACTCGCCCGCGCGCGGCGGCCATCTGGGGGTAGTCACGGTCGGTGCTCATGCGTCGCCTCTCTTAACGAGGAATGCTCACCCCATGATGCGTCGTACCGGTCGCGTGATAGCCGGCAACACCAATAGACCGAACGGCGGGATATGGACACGGCTTGGCCGTCTGCGGTTCATCCCTATCCTCGACATCGAGTTGGGCAGTCCGACGCACTTTGCCGCTAGTGCGGCCGGTCCTCGGCTTGGCTGACAGGACCGGCAGACGCCGATCGTGGAGCCAACAGTCGACCTGGTGTCGCCCACGCTGCGGGTGCTGATCGACCTCCAGGAGTCCCGAAACGTCTTGATGTTCCGAAAATGCAGATAGCTCGCTGCGCCCGATCTGGCGGCCTGCTGTTCGGTGGGATGGGAAGCCTGCAGCGCCGGAGACCGGTTCGTCGCCGTCGTCACTGCCCGTCGCCGACGGTCCGGCGTAGGTATTACGTCGACATCGTTCTACAGCTGCGCGACCCAATCACCGGAGATCCTGCTATGCGCCATGCCAACAACCTCGAGTCGGTGTTGGCGTACCCGCCCGCAGAGGTGCACCAACTCGTTATTGGTGAAGCGCTGACGGGTCAGTCAATCCGGCGAAACTTACCTGCGGCCTGGTTCAGTTTGGCGCGGCTACGGCGTCAGCGGCACGACCTGACCGCCACTCAGGCGGCGGTAGGTGTACACCATGAAAAGGGCCGCTACCGGCGCGGCGACGATTATCCCGACACCACAAGCCAGCAAACCGGCCAGCACGATGGCGGCCATGACCAGCCACGCGAGAATAGCGTCACCGACGTTGTTCTTGGTTATCTCGAAGCTGGCCTTGACCGCGTCGACGGGCGCGAGGTTGCGGTCGAGCAGCGCGACGATCGTGAACATCAGGAGGAACGACACGATGAGGCCTGGGACGATGCACAGCAGGTAGCCGATCGTGGTCAGGACGCCGACGATCAGGCCTGCGATGATGACGTTGCCGACGTTGCGGGGCTTGAAGAAGTCCCCGATGGTCACCTGACGCCCGTCTGCGATGTCCAGTAGCCCGCCGATGTACGCGGACTGGATCACGGCAGCGACCACGAGCCCCACGATCCATCCGATGATCGACACGAAGATGCTGCCGGCACCGAATGATGAACTCCACGAGTACGCAAAGCCGGTGTCGTACGACTCGTAGTTGGTGACGCGTTCCGGAGACAGCGCGAATGACAGACCCTGACTGATCCCCTGCAGCACAAGGACGACCAGCACGTACACCAGGGTTGGAATGATAAGCGCGGCAGCATTCTTGCTGAACTTGTTCCACGCCCACGAGAAGGCGTCGCCGACGCTGTACGGCTGCTCGGTGCCGAAGCCCCCATAGCCCGGGCCGCCGGCGGGGGGGAAGCCACCAGCCTGAGGGGGTGGGTAACCGCCACTATGCGGCGGTGGGTAGCCGCTGCCCGGTGGAGGCTGCGGGTAACCGCCTCCCGGCGGCGGCGGGTAAGCGCCACCCGGTGGCGGCGGCGGCGGGTAACCGCCACCCGGCGGCGGTGTCGGCGGATAGTCGCCAGGGGGTGGGCCCGGTTGTTCGGTCACGATCGCCTTTCACGGGAGCGCTTGGCTGGCATGAAGCACTGCTTAGGTTATCGGCAAACGACAGACCAAGAGCGTATTTGGTGAACGCGCCGCGTGCGGACTTCGGGCGTACACCCCTGACGACGGCGGGCCCGTCATGGAACGAGCACAGCGTTCCTCGTGCGCTGTATGGAACGCAAAAGGAGTCGGATTCGAACCGATACTGGGCGCGTTTAAGAACGACAGTGTGGGTATCTGTTTGCGCTGATAACACATAGCTGACGACCCTAAAACTGAAGTGCAGACGTCAGCTTCAGTGCGTTGCGGGTACGGACGCGGTACGGCTCCGGTAGGCCACAGAACTCCCCGGGCGCACACGCCGCGTACACGAAGCCGTTTGCTAAGGCTGGGCCGGACCGCCCCTTGGACCCGCCGAGGCAGGTGGGACGGATTTATGTGGCGACGGGCCGCCTACCCCACGCATACCATGTCTCGAAGCTGAGGTGCCCACCGTGGGGTCTCGCAAGCGTGCTAGACACGCGTCGATCTGATCGGCTGTCACCCTGCCAGTCGCCACAATTCGGTCGCGCAACACACTGAAACCGAACTGGTTAATCCGAACGCTGCCGGCGTCCCCACCGACCACGTAACGACGGAACGATTCGGCATCAACGTCTTCCAGACCGAACTGGCGCATGTGCTCGGCGATCGTCGGTGCCCAGGTGTGATCCCAGCCCGCCTCGTTGACAACCGCAAAGAACACTTCTTGGACGAGCAAGTCGTCGTGCGTCGGGTAAACCGGGCCGCCGAGCACGCCGCCGAAATCGCAGACGGCCACCAGGCCGCCCGGCGAGCGGCGCGATCAAACGCTCCAGGCCACGAACTCGCCCGGCAGATGCTCAAGGAGGCGCCGTGCGTGAACGACGTCGAACGAATCACGCGGGAACTCTTCGGCGAACAGATCCATCCGCCGCGCTTCGAGGTTCGGCCCGTCGAGCGCCATGATGACCTTGGTCCAGGTCGACAGCTGCACCGAGCCGGGGTGCGACGTGGCGAGCAAACCATGCGATATCGTGCCGCCGCCCGCGCCGACATCGAGCACTCGCATCCCCTCGACAATCCCGAGTGTTCGAGAATCCGCACCGAAAACGGTCCATATCGCTCGTTCGCATCGAGCCGCTCCCGCTCGCGCTCCACCCATATCGAATACGTAACCGGGCTCTGGGCTCCCCACGCCAGGCAGTCTCAACTGCAGGATCTGCTCAAGAACGGCGTAAGCGCCTTGATCAGGTTATGTGCCAGGACCCGTGTCCGGTCCAAATCCGGGCGCCTTGGTGCCGTCGATGTGGGTGCGGTCCGAGCCGTACCGCGTTTGAGGTAGCTGATGCGGCCTTTGCTGCCGGTGCGCCGTTTGATGGTGCGGCGGACCATTTTTCGGTGTTCTTCGGCGCGTCGTGCCTGGGAGGGTCTGCCTTTCGGGGGATCACCACGTTGGCGATGCCGAGGTCGGTGAGCTGCTTATCGACGTTGGCTTCGCCGTAGCCGGGGTCGGCGGTACGGTGCGTGGCGCGCACCCGGCGCGGTCTTGACCCGCTGGACTGCGGGCGACAGTTGCGGCGCGTCGGGTCATTGCCCTGTTCCACAGTGTGATCGACGACGACACCGGTGATCTCGGTATTGATCACCATGAAGTGCAACGCTATGCGGGGCGGCTTGTGCAATGGCGAACGTCATGCGGCGGACGAGCACCCGGGGTCGGTCCCCGGGACCCCAGTCGGACTCGAACCGACACTGGGCGGCTCTGAGAATGGACAGGCGCTTGCCTGCCCTTGACCTGATCATGCCTGTCACGCAACGCTTCCTCGCCGCACCATAACCCTGCGGCCGATCGGGGCGCACCGCGCAGACCAGGATGGCCGCGTCCGGCCGCCTCCTCTGTCGGCGGGAACATGGGCGGCTCCGGTGGCAACAGCGGGCAGATCTGGCGCCGGTCACGCCAGTCAGCCGGGCGACGATCTGCGCGGGACGTTCGTCGCCACGTACAGGCCATCAAAGACGATCTGCACGGCACAAGGACGATGCTCGCACCCGCGCCGATGTCGTCACCGAACGTGTACACAAAGTACGGCACCGTGGCGAAGATGGTGCGCAGCTCAGGGCCACGTTGGTGGCGATATCGGGATACGCCGTCATGGCGATCGCGTCGTTGAGCGCCTGCTTCAGATCGACGGGATCGCATCGCTTCCGCCGAGTGTCGTCAGGGGCACACGTCGGAACCGCTCAACGGTGTGCCGCCGAAGAGACTCACCACCGTGGGCGTGGTGTCGACGATCTCGTACTGCAGGTCGATGACGCCGTCCTGGAAATCCGGACCGTCGGCGATAACGAATGTCGCTGTTTCATCGGGTGATTGGAAGCCGTGGCCGAGCCCGCTGCCGCTGGTGTACGTGGTCGGTCACCACGATCACAGTCCAGTCTTCGCCCCGTGGCCGCCTCGCGCTGCGGCGACCGCGTCCAAGATCTCGCCGAGGTTGTCGTCCATGTTCCCGAATGGCCTCTGCGTACTGCGGCGATGCGCCGCCGTACATATGCCCGTTCTCATCGACCCCGACGAAGTATCAAGAGAGGAAGTTCGGGGTCGGGCCATTGACGCCCGAAATCGCATCGACGGTCCTATCGGCGACCGCGTCATCGGTCTCCAACCAGTTCGTGTCGCCCTCGATCTGAGCG
>CAWIDX010000028.1:0-274911 GCA_963834955.1 uncultured Actinomycetota bacterium | reverse complement strand
GCCATGTTGTATGTAGTTGTTTGTTTACGCTCAGTTCGCGTATTGCTGCATCCAGGTATGTCGCGTGCGCTGGCTGCGGCGCCGTAGCGCCTGGTACCAGTGCCGGGTCACCTGGTAGCGGAAGGCCGCCACCGCGTCGGTGTTGCCGGGCACGGCGTAGTAGGCGAGGTGCCCTTGCACCACGCTTCGCAGCCACTGCCCTTGCACCGGGATGGGCTGATGCCGGCGTCGCTTGAGCTGGTCGTTGACCTCGCGTAGCTTCGCCCGCATCCGCTTCGAGATCGTGATGCGCCGAGCCAGAACCGCCCGTTCTTGGACTTCGCGCAGATGTGCGTGAAGCCCAGGAAGTCGAACGTCTCCGGCTTGCCCAGACCCCGCGCCTCCCGGTCGCCGGGCGGCGTGCCGCCCGAACTCGATCAGCCGGGTCTTGTCCGGGTGCAGCTCCAGCCCGAACTTCGCGAACCGCTCGCGAAGCTCGGCCAGGAACCGCTGCGCATCCTCCTCGATGCTCGAAACCCGACGATGAAGTCGTCGGCGAACCGCACGATGATCGACATCCCCGCGCGCTGCCGGCGCCTCCACCAGTCGGCCCACAGGTCGAAGACGTAGTGCAGGTACACGTTGGCGAGCAACGGCGACACCGATGCCCCCTGCGGTGCACCCTTCCACGCTCTCCGACCACTTCCCGTCCTCGATGACCCCCGCGGCCAACCACTTCCCGATCAGCCGCAGGACCCGCTTGTCCGCGATCCGGTGCTCGAGAAACCTCTCCAGCCAAGAATGATCAAGCTGGCCGAAGAAGTCGCGGATGTCCGCGTCGAGCACCCAGTTCACCCTCTTCCGCTCGATCCCGACCGCGAGCGCGTCCAACGCATCATGCGGGCCGCGCCCCGGCCGGAACCCGTAGGAGAAGCCCCGGAAGTCCACCTCGTAGACGGCGTTGAGCACCTCGACGACGGCCCGCTGGACGATCTTGTCCTCCAGCGAGGCGATACCGAGCGGCCGTTGCCGCCCGTCCGCCTTCGGGATGTACACCCGCCGTGACGGTTTCGCCCGGTAGCGCCCCGCTGTGCACCCGCCCGTGCAGAGTCCTGAAGGTTGGCCTCCAGGTCCTGCCCGTACTCGGCCCACGTCACCCCGTCCACCCCCGGCGCGGCCTTCGGGCGGATCGCCCAGTAGGCCGCCCGCAGCCGACGAGGTCGACGTGGTGCAGCAGCGCCGTGAACCGTGCTTCCTTGTCCCGTCGTGCTACCTCACGCACACGATCCAGCGCACTTGGCGCACCTGGCCCGGCACTGTGTCCGGGATGCGTTTTGCTGGCCGTGTTCCCCTTGGCCGGCCCCCTTTCCTCCCCCACCTCCGCAGCCGCAGCCGCGGCCTTGTTCGGCGGGTTCGCAGGTACTACGGGGCGGTCCGACTTCCCACGCTCGTTCATCTCAGGCGTACCGCCTCGGCGTTCCCTGAGCGGCCCACCCAGTGATCAACCGGACGGGCGAGCATGGGATCTCCCGGTTCTCGCGCATGGAGGTTCCGTACATGCCATGGTTCTCTGACCGCGCGGGGTCCGCCGACGACTCGCGATAACGCCGCCGGCGATGTTGCCTTCCGCCCTTTCGACAGCGTCGGCACCCCGAACTCTCTGATTTCGCGGCTCAATAGCCCGGCCTGCACGTGCCCCTGTCAACGCTTCGCCACGCCCTCGCGGGACGTCGACGCATGACTCGGGGCCACCGTGGGTCGCTAGCCCTTCGACGTAGAGCTCTTCCATCTCCTCCTCCATGCCGGTTTATCCCGGCGCTTTCCGAACTTACGAGCGAAACCACTAACTAAAGATGTTTCGGTAATACAGTGAGTCGCTCTGCGGGATTCGTGTTGCGGGGTAGGACAATTGGGGTGTGGCAGGGTCTGCTGGTAGGAGACGGCCGGGTACGCGCACTCGGGTGCGTGCGCGGCGGGACTTGCAGGCTCTGCAGGACCGGCGGATGGCTGCGGCGGATATGTTCGCCCGCGGCAAGCGTCAGGTCGACGTGGTGGACGCGCTGGGTGTTTCGGCGCAGACCGCGTCGCGCTGGCATCGGATCTTCCTCGCCGAGGGCACGAGCGGACTGGCCGGCGCTGGCCGGGCCGGTCGGTTGCCGAAGCTGTCCGACGAGCAGCTGGCGCAGGTGGAGCAGGCACTGCTGAACGGCCCACGGGCCAACGGCTTCCCGACCGAGATGTGGACGCTGGCGCGGGTAGCCGAGGTCATCGAGACGGTGACCGGAGTCCGTTACGGCCAGACGCAGACGTGGAGCGTGCTGCGTCAGCGGTTGGGGTGGAGCAGGCAGCGTCCGGCGCGGCGCGCGGTCGAACGCGACGACGAGGCGATCGCCACCTGGGTCAAACAGGACTGGCCGCGCATAAAAAAAGCGCGCGGCGCCGCGGCGCCTGGATCGTCTTCCAAGACGAGAGCGGATTCTCCCTGCTCCCACCGGTGAGAGGGACCTGGGCGCCCAAGGGCCACACCCCGGTGCTGCGACACCGATTCTCCTGGACTCGCTTGTCGATGTCGGGCGCACTGGCCTACCGGCCCGACGCCAGCGAGGCCGCGCTGATGTTCCAGATCAAAGAGGGCTCCTACAACACCGACACATTGATCGAGTTCCTCACCGACCTGCACGCCCACTTCGGGGGCGACAAGATCACCCTGATCTGGGACAACCTGCCCTCACACAAATCCAAAGCCATGACGGCGTGGATCGCGGGCCAGCGACAGTGGCTCACCGTCGAACGGCTACCGGGCTACGCCCACGACCTCAACCCCATCGAGATGGTATGGGGCAACATCAAAACCGTCGAGCTGGCCAACCTGTGCCCCGACACGATCGACGAAGCCCACGCCGCCGCCGAGTCCGGACTCAACCGCGTCGGCTCCAGCTACGATCTGTGTTTCGCCTTCCTCGCCCACACCGGCCTTTCTCTATGACCACGAATCACTCAATTACCGAAACATCTTTACAGTAAGCTCAAGCATCGCGAATGCCCGCGAGTATCAGGGTGGACAGCGGGTAGTAGATCATCGGTTTGTCGTAGACCGGTAGCAGCTGCTTGCTCGTGCCCACGGTGATCGGGTGCAGACGAGAGCCGGTGCCCCCGGCGAGAATGATTCCGCGCATGACCAGTCCTCAGTAGGCGCCCTTGCGCTCGAAGACTGCTCGCAATGTCTTCGCAATGATCAAGAGGTCTCCGACCATCGACCAGTTGTCGACGTATGAGAGATCCAGGCGAACAGCTTCATTCCACGCAAGATCGGATCGGCCGCTGACCTGCCACAAGCCGGTAACACCCGGCTTGACGAGCAACCTCCGCAGCACTTCACAGTCGTAGGCTTCAACTTCGCGCCTCAATGGCGGACGCGGGCCCACGACACTCATTTCACGTCGGAGCACGTTAATAAACTGTGGCAGCTCGTCGATGCTGAAACGCCGCAACACACGGCCTACCGGTGTTACCCGCGGGTCGTTTCGGATCTTGAAAAGAAGACCATCACTTTCATTGGCGTCCAGCAGGTTCGCCAACTGCTTGTCGGCGTCCGCGACCATGGTGCGAAATTTCAGCATGGCAAAAGGCTTGCCATCGATCCCAATGCGTTCAGCGGAGTAGAAGACCGGGCCCCTACTGCTGATCTTGATTGCTATCGCGGAGATGAGGAGGATCGGTAGGGTCACCTGCGAGAGCTGCGAATGCGAATAAGAAGTCAAAAGCGCCCTTCGCGAACCGTTTTGCACGGAGATATTGCGGTTTCTCAATATGCAACAGCGGAAGCCCGGCGATTGGCCGCATCACCAACCGAGAGAGTGCGACATCCATGACTCCGGTTGACACCACTAGGTCAACGCCCATCGGCTCGAGATCCCAAATCAGTCTGCGAATCCCCTGGACGCCGAAGTGTTCCGTGCCGGCGATCGCGACGGTGTCAGCACCGCAGGTATGGATCGCCTGCAACATGTCGGCTTCCCCACCGACGATGGGGATCGCCTGACCGTTGACTGTTAGGTGTTCGCCTCGCGGAGGGCCATACCCCGGTATCCCAACACCCACGACCTGATATCCGTCCGTCGAGTTTCGGGTCAGTTCGCTCGCGAGGTTCGCCACGGCATCACGTTCGCCGAAGGCCAAGACGGCGGTTTGGTATCGGCCCTTGCCGCGCCTGCGCGCCACATATCCATGCCACATCCACCTGCTCAGCACTAATCCGATCGTCCCGACGGGAAGAGCCACCGCGAGATAGCCCCGCGCGATGTCGAGCTTGAGAAGGAGCGTGACAATGGCGATGGCCCCGAAGGTCCAGAAGGAGGCTGTGACCACCCCGGTATCCTCGATGCCGGTACCGATGAGCCTCGGGGAACAGTACGAAATCCGGCCAGAGCCGACAGCCATGCGATGGCGAACAGAACCGGAAACCTGACACGTAATGGTCCGGGTATCCGGGCGGCGAGAGCGTGGGCCCGAATCGAACATACTGCGCGAGTACGCCGCATACCGCTTAAGATGCTGTCAGTTATCTATCGCGTGGCGGCGTTATGCCGTTGCCACCTTGTCGCTCTCGATACCTGGGTCGGCAGCAACCGCGGTATCGTAACCGCGGCGGTTCTGTTGAGTGCTTGATTGTCCAGCACCTCTGTTTTTTGGTCGCCAGCCTTCGTCGGGCGCACGGTCTTGGGGCGATGTTCGATGAGCGTAGATGGTCATTCATGGCCCACTCCTGCCGGACGACCTTCATCGCGTGTATCTATCAGTGTGAGGTCGAAATCACGGGATTGCGCAGGATGGCTGGACCGGGACGGCAGGTCGAAGTTCGTTCCCTCGAAATCGCCGGCTACGATGCCGGCCGCCTGGGCACCGCCGTCGACCTGGATGTCGTTCCGCCAGCAACCACCCCACGATAGGCTGACTGCCCGGCCTTGTGCGTCGACAGGCTGACCGCATGCACGCACACGGCGCGAGTACCGATTTGCGACGACCACCTCCTCGGCCCACGCTACCCTGTGACCATGCCGCCGAAGCAGCTGGCCCACGTTGGCGCGTTTGTGCTGATCAGGGTCAGTCAACACCTATCTGCGAGTCAGTCCGGCGAGCACAATTCGCGATGCGCGATTGCGCGATGCCGATCCGCCTGCCATGACCATCCCTTCGCCCACCAGCGAGTGTGCTTTTCTCGTCTTTTATAGTATGATTGTGGCCCTTGGGACGGGAGTGTAGCCTATTCTGACCTCTTTGCCGTTCTCCTGCGTCGCGTTCTCAGGGGGATGCAGGGTCCTGGAGATCGAAGCTCGACTGTTGATTTAAGAACCTCAAAGCGCCCCGACCCTCGTAATCGCAAAGGAAATGCTTAGCTAGCAGTTGAGCGCAGCAACGACCCCGATGCAATGTCAGAAGGTACCACCCGGCCATCAGAAGCAAGCAAAACAATCAGCCGATCGCCACGACCACAAATGAGCGTGGAGCTGACGAGTAGGCTGTCAAGCTGGATGGCCATAATGCTTTGCGCTCAATCAGCCACAATCCGCGAGCCCCGAGAGCTTCGAGGTTGATGGGTGGCCTGGACACTATATGGTGATGGTGGGTCGATCGGCTTCTGTGCGTGAATGAGCTCCGTTGTCGGCGGACGCAGACCGGGCGGAGGGTGTTCGGTCCCGACGACGAGGGCGCTGATCTGATCAGGGTATGTGCCGGACGCCTGAAGGCGGGGTGACGCTGGCGGACCAATCGCGCACCCAGTGTCCTGCCGACACGGCCAGCGACGGGCACAGACCCGGCATGACGGGCAGCGCGCGATACGTGGAGTAGATGGCACATGAACTCCAGGCGGATCAGGCCTCAGAACTGGCAGCCTCTTGACCTACCAGCCGTTCCTCTTGGTTACACACGTGCACGACGATCGCTACGTCTGTTCTGGCGAACTTTCACAGAAACGGGTTCGGTCGATCCGACACTGCTCCGCGAGTCCATGGCTCGGCGGTTGTATGCGCCGATGTCGGTCGTCACGGGACAGATCGCGCCGCCCGCCGTTCCCGGCATGATCAGACCAGTACATGACGATGTGTGACAAGGTCTTTGCAGATGTCGGCCAGAGGGTTACTGCCGACCAACTTGCTCTTGCCAAGACGCTGGCCAGTTGGGAGAGGCCTACGCGGCAGTGGCTTCGACGTGTTCGAGATCGCCCGTGAGGCATGCCCGATCGATATGCGTTCGCTCGTATCGCAGAAGACGGATCTCAACCCAGGATCAGGCCCGAGGTCGGCACGCCGGTGCCGGCGGTGACGAGCACGTGCTCAACGTCGGGCACCTGGTTGACCGACGTGCCGCGCAGCTGACGCACACCCTCGGCGATGCCGTTCATGCCGTGGATGTAGGCCTCGCCCAGCTGGCCGCCGTGGGTGTTGATCGGCAGCCGGCCACCGAGCTCGATCGCGCCGTCGGCGATGAAGTCCTTGGCCTCGCCCCGGCCGCAGAACCCCAACTCCTCCAACTGGATCAGGGTGAACGGCGTGAAATGGTCGTAGAGCACCGCGGTCTGGATGTCGGTCGGCTTGAGCCCGGACTGCGCCCACAGTTGCTTGCCCACCAGACCCATCTCGGGCAGCCCGTCGAGCTCCGGCCGGTAATAGCTGACCATCGTGTACTGGTCGGGGCTGGAGCCCTGGGCGGCGGCCTCGATGATCGCCGGCCGATGCTTCAGGTCGCGCGCCCGCTCCGGCGAGGTCACCACGATCGCCACGGCGCCATCGGTTTCCTGGCAGCAGTCCAGCAGCCGCAGCGGCTCGGCGATCCACCGCGAATTCTGGTGGTCCTCGATGGTTATCGGCTTCTCGTAGAAGTATGCCTTCGGGTTCTTGGCGGCGTGCTTGCGGTCGGTCACCGAGATCGCGCCGAAATCCCGGCTGGTCGCGCCGGACAGGTGCATGTAGCGCTTGGCGATCATCGCGACCTGCGCGGCCGGCGTGCGAAAGACCGTGCGGGTAGGAGAACGAGTTGTCCACGCCCGGTCGGAGTCGGCGTTCTCGACCAGCCGAGTCTGCACCTGCCCGAACCGCATGCCGGACCGCTCGTTGAAGGCCCGATATGCGACCACCACGTCCGCCACACCGGTGGCCACCGCCATCGCCGCCTGTTGGATGGTCGCGCAGGCGGCCCCGCCGCCGTAGTGGATCTTGGAGAAGAACTTCAGCTCTCCGATGCCGGCCGCCCGCGCGACGGCGACCTCGGTGTTGGAGTCCATCGTGAACGTGGTCAGACCGTCGACGTCGGCCGGAGTCGAGCCCGGCGTCGTCGAGCGCGTCCTGCACCGCCTCGGCGGCCAGGCGCAGCTCGCTGCGGCCGGAGTCCTTGGAGAAGTCCGTCGCGCCGATGCCGACGATCGCCGCCTTCCCCGACAGCATCACGCACGCCCCCGATCGTCAGCGTCGCGGTCGCGATGACGTGATCGCCAAGGCTGTTGCTGCCCACGATCTTCAGCGTGACGAGGCCGTCCTCGACGGCAGTCACCTCACCGGAGAACGTCACCGTGTCGTAGGCGTACCACGGCACGCCGAGCCGCAGCGCGATCGACTTGATCACCGCCGACGGCCCGGCCCAGTCGGTGATGTAGCGCTGCACCAGACCGGTGTCGGTGAGGATGTTGACGAAGATGTCCTTGGACCCCTTGGCCTGCGCCTTGTCCCGGTCGTGGTGCACGTCCTGGTAGTCGCGGGTGGCGATCGCCGTCGACACGATGAACGTCGGGTCGCCGTACAGCGACAGCTCGGGCAGCTTGGTCCCGACCTCCACAGTCGGCGCGCTCATGCGTCCGGCTCCCAGGCGTACAGCGTCCAGCTCGCCGGGAAGTCGATATACGTTGCGCGAACAGGCATTCCGATCTCCACCGCCGCGGGGTCGACGTTGCGCAGCTCACCGAGCATCCGCACGCCTTCCTCGAGTTCGACGAGCGCGATCACGAACGGCAGTGTCCGGCCGGGCACCTTCGGCGCATGGTGCACGACGAAGCTGAACACCGTGCCCTTGCCGCTGGCGACGACGTAGTCGATCGGCGCTTGCTTGTCCTGCCACACCGCGGGCACCGGCGGATGCTGCAGGCTGCCGTCGGCGCGCTTCTGGATGCGCAGTTCGTGCGCGTTGACGCCGTCCCAGAAGAACTGGGTGTCCCGCGACGACGACGGCCGCATCATCGCATCGGCGTCCAGATCGTCGGGCACCGCCGACTTATCGGCATCCTTCGGCGATGAACTTCATGATGCGCCAGTTCATCTCGGCGACATCCTCGTCACCGACCTGCCAGGTGATGCGCTGGTTGATGAAGTAGCCCTCGCCCAGTGCCGTCTGCTTGGGCCCGACGACGTCGGTCAGTTCGGCGCTGACGCTGACTTCCTCGCCCGGCCGGAGGTAGCGGTGGTAGGTCTGCTCGCAGTTGGTCGCGACGACGCCGATGTATCCGGCCGCGTCGCACAATTCGATGATGCGCGTCAACGGATCGTCGTCCGCGCGCACTCCGCCCAGGCCCTTCATCGTCCAGACCTGGATCATCGCGGGCGGCGCGACGATGCCGGGATGACCGGCGGCCTTCGCGGCGGACTCGTCGACGTAGATCGGGTTCTTGTCGCCGATGGCGTCGACCCAGTTGTTGAATCATCGGCTGATTCACCGGATCCCGGCCGACACGCGGCTTGCTGCGACCGGCCGCCTTGACCTGCTCGACGGCTTCTTGGAAACCGCTCACCGCGGAACCCTCGGCACCTTCAGACCGGAGGCGGCGATCATCTCCCGCATCACCTCGTTCACCCCCCCACCGAAGGTGATGACCAGATTGCGCTTGGTCTGGCTGTCCAACCACTCCAGCAGGTCGGCGGTGGCCGGCTCGGCGGGGTTGCCGTACTTGCCGACGATCTCTTCGGCGAGCCGTCCGACGTGTTGAACACGTTCGGTGGCAAACACTTTCGTCGCCGCGGCGTCAGCGACATCAATGGTCTCGCCCGCGGCGGCGACCTGCCAGTTGAGCAGCTCGTTGATCCGCCAGATCGAATAGATCTCGCCGAGCGCGCGCTTCACGTCGTCATGATCGATCGGCGTGACCCCGTCACCGCCGGGTTTTGCCGCCCAGGCGTGCACCCGGTCGTAGATGCCGGCGAACCTGCCGGCCGGGCCGAGCATTACGCGCTCGTTGTTCAGCTGGGTGGTGATCAGCCGCCAGCCACCGTTCTCCTCACCGACCAGCATGTCGACCGGCACCCGTACGTCGTTGTAGTAGCTGGCGTTCGTGTGGTGCGCGCCGTCGCTGGTGATGATCGGCGTCCACGAGTAGCCGGGATCCTTGGTGTCGACGATCAGGATCGAAATACCCTTGTGCTTCACGGCTTCCGGGTCGGTGCGGCACGCCAGCCAGATGTAGTCGGCGTCGTGGGCACCTGTGGTGAAGATCTTCTGGCCGTTGACGATGTACTCGTCACCCTGGCGAACTGCCGTTGTTCGTAACGACGCCAGATCGGTGCCGGCCTCGGGCTCGGAGTACCCGATGGCGAAATGCACCTCGCCGGCCAGGATCGCGGGCAGGAACTTCTTCTTTTGCGCCTCACTGCCGTACACCTGAAGCGTGGGCCCGACGGTCTGCAGTGTCACCGCCGGCAGCGGCACGTCGGCGCGCGCCGCCTCGTTGACGAAGATCTGCTGCTCGATCGGTCCGAAGCCCAAGCCGCCGAACTCCTTCGGCCAGCCGACTCCCAGCTTGCCGTCCTGGCCCATCCGCCGGATCAGCGCCCGGTAGGCCTTGCCGTGCCGGTCGGTCTTCATCTCCTCGGCCTCTTCGGGCGAGATCAGGTTCGAAAAGTATTGCCGCAGTTCGGCTTGCAGCTGCCGCTGCTCGGGTGTCAGGTCGACGAACATTGCGCTCCCACCAGATCGAGGCGATGCGATGGCCCGCCCATCAGCCGGGTCAGGTCTTTGATCGTGGAGTAGTACCGCGTCATCGGATAGGTGATGTCGACACCCATCCCGCCGTGCAGGTGGTGACAGGTCTGCATCACCGGCGGCGCCTGGGAGGCGACCCAGTAACCCAGCACGTCAAGATCTGCGTCTGCGTCGCGGCCCTCGGACAGCCGCCAGATCACCGACGTCGACGCCAGATCGATGGTCCGCGAGGCGATGTAAACCTCGGCGAGCTGGGCAGCGACGGTCTGGAACGTCGACAGCGGCTTTCCGAACTGGTGACGGTTGGCCACGTAATCGGCGGTCAGCCGCAGCGCGCCCGCCACCAGGCCGGCGGCATACGCGCCGGTCATCGCGAGCGCCAACTGGTTCACCCGGTGCGCGGTGACGCCGGTGAGGACGTCGTCGTCGGGCACGGCTGCATCGGAGAAGGTGACGACGAATTCATCGCTGCCATTGGACGTCGGTGCCTTGGTCAACGTCACGCCGTCGGCCTTCGGTGAGACGACCACCACGGCACTGTCGGCAGAGACAACCATCCAATCCGCTTGTCCGGCATAGCCAACGGCGACCTTGGTGCCGTTCAATCGGCTGTTGGCGAAGGTGGTCGCCGGGCGGTCGGGCAGTGCCGCACCCGGCTCGTTCAGCGCGGCCGTCAGCACTCCACCTTCGGTGACGCGCCTCAGGTAGCGGTCCTGCTGATCGTCACTGGCCAGCTCGAGCAACGGCACCACGCCCAGGCCCAGCGTCGCCAGCGCGGGTGTGATCGCACCGTGCCGCCCGAGTTCGGTGAGGACGGTCGCGACCTCGGGCAGTCCGACACCGTCGCCACCGAGCCGCTCCGGGACGGCCAGCGACGTGATTCCGTTGGCAGACAACGCCGCCCACAGGTCCTCGGTGTCAGCGTTCCGCTCCATCACGGACGTCACCACATCGGCGACAGCCTGCTGGGCTGGATCGGGAGTGAAGTCCATCAGTTGGCCACCGGGCACGTGCCGGTGTAATCGACCTGCCAGTGCTTGATGCCGTTGAGCCAGCCGGACCGCAGCCGTACCGGTGCCGAAATGGGCGTCAGGTCCGGCATGTGGTCGGCGACCGCGTTGAAGATCAAGTCGATCGTCATCTTGGCCAGGTTCGCGCCGATGCAGTAGTGCGCGCCGGTGCCGCCGAAGCCGACGTGCGGGTTCGGGTCGCGCATGATGTTGAACGTGTGCGGGTCTTCGAAGACTTCCTCGTCGAAGTTGGCCGACCGGTAGAACATCACCACCCGCTGGCCCTTCTTGATCGTCACACCCGACAGTTCGTAGTCCTCGAGCGCGGTGCGCTGGAAGCAGGTGACCGGGGTGGCCCACCGCACGATCTCGTCGGCGGCCGTCTCGGGGCGTTCCTTCTTGTACAGCTCCCACTGATCGGGGTTATCGGCGAACGCGATCATGCCGTGGGTGATGGAGTTGCGGGTGGTCTCGTTGCCCGCGACGGCGAGCATCACGACGAAGAAGCCGAACTCGTCGTCGGACAGCTTCTCGCCCTCGATGTCGGCATTGATCAGGGTCGTCACGATGTCATCACCGGGATTCTTGGCCTTCTCCTCTGCCAGCTTCATCGCGTACGTGATCAGCTCCGCCGATGACGCCTTCGCGTCGATGTGGGCGTACTCCGGGTCATCCTCGCCGGTCATTTCGTTGGACCAGCGGAACAGATCCATCCGGTCCTCTTGGGGCACTCCCATTAATCCCGCGATGGCCTGCAGTGGCAGCTCGCACGAGACCTGCTCGACGAAGTCGCCGGCCTCCAGAGCGGCCGCGGTCTTGGCGATCTTCTGTGCCCGCTCGTTCGAGTTCGTCGCGCAGCCGGCCGACGGCCCGCGGCGTGAACCCGCGCGAAATGATCTTGCGCAGACGCGTGTGGTGCGGTGCGTCCATGTTGAGCATCACGAACCGCTGGAGCTCGATGTCTTCCCGGGCGATGTCGTCGTTGAAGCGCGGGATCACGCAGTTTTCGTAGCTGGAGAACACGTCGCTGCGCCGCGACACCTCCTTGACGTCGTTGAGCTTGGTGACGGCCCAGTAGCCGCCGTCCCTGAACCCGCCGGACTTACCTGGCTCCTGCGCGCACCACCAGATCGGCGCCGCCTTGCGCAGCTCGGCGAACTCCTCGACGGGCAAACGCTCGACGCAGATGTCAGGATCGGTGGGGTCGAACCCGGTCGGCAGGTTGGGGCTGGGCATCTTCAAGCTCCTAGGTGCTCCTTATTACAACGTGTTCTAGTTCCAGTAAAACATGCCTTCACCGCAGACAAAAGGCGCCAGGGCATCCTCGCTTGTCAGACTAATGAAACGTGTTCTAGCCTGGCGAGATGGGTAACCCTGTCATCGTCGAAGCCACCCGCAGCCCGATCGCCAAGCGGAACGGATGGTTGTCGGGTCTGCACGCCACGGAGCTGCTGGGCGCCGTCCAGAAGGCTCTCGTGGACAAGGCGGGCATCGACGCCGGCTCCGTGGAGCAGGTCATCGGCGGCTGCGTCACCCAGTACGGCGAGCAGTCCAACAACATCTCCCGGGTGGCGTGGCTGACCGCGGGTTTGCCGGAAGAGGTCGGCGCGACCACCGTCGACTGCCAGTGCGGCAGCGGCCAGCAGGCCAATCACCTGATCGCCGGGCTGATCGCCGCCGGCGCCATCGACATCGGCATCGCTTGCGGCATCGAGGCGATGAGCCGCGTCGGTCTCGGCGCCAACGCGGGGCCCGACCGCGCCAAGATCCGCGCGGAGTCGTGGGACATCGACATGCCCAACCAGTTCGAGGCCGCCGAGCGGATCGCCAAGCGGCGCGGCATCACGCGATCCGACATCGACGAGTTCGGCTTGGCCTCGCAACAGAAGGCCAAGCAGGCCTGGGCCGAGGGCCGCTTCGACCGCGAGATCAGCCCGATCGAGGCACCGGTGCTCGACGAGAACAAGCAGCCGACGTCGCAGCGACATATGGTCGCTCGCGACCAGGGGCTGCGCGACACCACGCTCGAGGGGCTATCGCAGTTGAAGCCGGTGCTCGACGGCGGGATCCACACCGCGGGCACGTCGTCGCAGATCTCCGACGGCGCCGCCGCGGTGCTGTGGATGGACGAGGACAAAGCCAAGGCGCTCGGCCTGCGGCCGCGGGCACGGATCGTCAGCCAAGCGCTGGTGGGTGCCGAGCCGTACTACCACCTCGACGGTCCCGTGCAGTCGACGGCGAAGGTGCTGGAGAAGGCCGGCATGAAGATCGGCGACATCGACATCGTCGAGATCAACGAGGCGTTCGCATCGGTGGTGCTGTCGTGGGCGCGTGTACACGAACCGGATATGGCGCGCGTCAACGTCAACGGCGGCGCGATCGCATTGGGCCACCCGGTGGGCAGCACCGGCAGCCGGCTGATCACCACCGCGCTGCACGAATTGGAGCGCACCGATCAGAGCACCGCGCTGATCACGATGTGCGCCGGCGGCGCGTTGTCCACCGGCACGATCATCGAGCGGATCTATCGGCTTCACGTTCGGCGCTAATCGCGGCGGATCGTCGGCCGCAACCGCGCCCTGATGTGGTGGATCTTGCCGTCGGCCGCCGGGATCAGGAACGTCTCGTCGACGTATGAAACGACGCGGCGCCCGAACAGCCCCGCCTTGGTGACGACCGTGAA
This sequence comes from uncultured Actinomycetota bacterium, assembly GCA_963834955.1. Lineage (GTDB taxonomy): Bacteria > Actinomycetota > Actinomycetes > Mycobacteriales > Mycobacteriaceae > Mycobacterium. The sequence goes on along the minus strand of CAWIDX010000028.1, from coordinate 261,279 downwards.
CGTCGCGTGCACCTCGTCACCGTCGACCGTGAACTTACGGTCGGTGGTGGCGGTGATGATGCGGAACTGCGGCCCACGATTCAGGCTCCGCCGCAAGTGATCTCCGGAGAAACCGGTCTTGAGGCCCTGTTCGATACGAACGCAGTCCGGCGCGAACGGCACCGAATCGCCGTTGTGGGTGGCGAGCGCGTCAATGTAGGCCTCGGCCGCCGCGATGCGGTCGGTGTCGGAAACTGTGTCCATCGACCGAGCATAGGATAACCGCCATGCCGAAACCACCGCCGCGCAATCTGAACTCCCCGGTCACCGACTTCGTCATCAAGTGGATGTCTGTTGGGAACACGTGGCTGTACAAACGCACCGGCGGTAAGCGAGGCGGGACGTTCCGGAAGGCACCGGTCGCATTGCTGACCACCACCGGCCGCAAGACCGGCCAGCCGCGGGTCAGCCCCCTGTTGTTCTTGCGCGACGGTGAGCGGGTGATCGTTGTCGCGTCGCGAGGCGGCAGCGAGAAGAATCCGATGTGGTACCTCAACCTCAAGGCGAATCCGAAAGTGCAGGTGCAGATCAAGAAAGAAGTGCTGAAGCTGACCGCGCGCGACGCGACAGAGGAGGAGCGCGCGAAGTACTGGCCCCAGCTGACCCAGATGTACCCGGACTACGACGACTACCAGTCCTGGACGGACCGGCAGATCCCGGTCGTCGTGTGCGAGCTGACTCCCGCCCGCCGGTTACGACCTGCACTTCTACTTCGATCCCGTCTGCCCGTTCGCCTGGATCACGAGCAAGTGGGTGCGCACGGTGGCCGCGCGGCGCGAGTACAGCGTGGACTGGCGGTTCATCTCACTGCGGATCGTCAACGCAAACGTCGACTACGCGGCGCATTTTCCGCCTGAGTACGAAGAAGGACACACCGCCGGGTTGCGGCTGCTGCGGGTCGCGGCGCGGGTGCGCGCGGAGCACGGCCGGGCCGCGGTCGGGACAGCTGTACGAGGCGATCGGGACCCGCCTGTTCGACACCCCGCGCGACGCCTCCGACCAGGATGCGCGGCACCTTCTCGAGCCGCTGCTGGGCGACGTCGGGCTACCCGCCGATCTGGCGGACGCGCTCGATGACCCGACGTTCGACGACGTGATCCGCGCGGAGACCGAGGAGGCGCTCGCCCTGACCGGTCGCGACGTCGGCACGCCGATCCTGCACTTCAGGCCACCGGACGGGACGGCGTTCTTCGGACCGGTGATCAGCCGGCTACCAAGTGGGGACGACGCCGTCGAGCTCTGGGACCACGTCATCGCCCTGGCCGGCTTTCCCGGCTTCGCGGAAATCAAGCGCAGCCTGCGCGAACTACCTCAGCTGGTCGCGCTCGGTGTGGACGCCGATTCGGTTGGGAAAGAAGAAGATTGGCACGGCGGCAGCCGTCGCCTCAAGAAGTAGGGCGACGCAGCACGAGGTGCACCGCCACCGCCACCGCGAGCACGGCCAGTCCCGCGATGATCGTCGCCGGGCTCAGGTACAGCAGCAGGGCGGCCGCCGGCGCGCACAGCAGCCGCTCGGGCCAGCCGGCACGGCGGACCAGCCACCCGCCGGTGACGACGGCCAGCGCGGCGACCGCCAGTGCGGCGACCGCCGCCGTCCAGGCCATGTCGTAGAACGACCGAAGCCCGAGCAGGGCTGCGCCGTTGTCGGTCAACACGAAGGCAAACGGCACCAGGAACGCCGGCAGCGTGTACTTCCACGTCTGCCACATGGTGCCCATGACTCGGCCGCCGGTGATCGCCGATGCCGCGACGGAGGCGAGTGCGGTCGGCGGCGTCACCTCGGACAGCACCGCGAAATAGAAGACGAACATCGCCGCTGCCGGCGCGGGAACGCCGAGATCCTGCAAGGCCGGCCCGACGATCACCCAGCTGATCACAAACGAAGCGGTGACCGGCACTGCCAGCCCCAGGATCGCCACGGCGAGCGCGGCGAACACCGCGGTGATCACCAAGACGGCCGTCGGGTTGTCGGTAACGGCGCGCGCGCTGTTCACCAGGATGGAGTGCAGCTGCAGGCCCAACCCCGTTCTGGTGATCATCGAGGCGACGACGCCGGCGGCGGCGCAGACCGCGGCCACACCGAGCACGCCCCGCACGCCCGTGGCCAGTGCGGTGAAGAGCCGGCGCGGGGTCATCCGGTGTTTCCGGTCGAGATACGACAGCAGGATCTGCACCGCGGTCGCGTAGATCACGGCCTTGAACGCCGGCACGCCGCCGACCAGGAACACCACGATCGCCACCAGCGAGATCAGGTGATACCCGAATCTGGCCAGCAGGCGCCAGGCTGATGCCGCACCGATGTCTACCTCTTGCGCGCCATGCCGTCGGGCGTCGATCTCGACGGCCAGCAGAATGCCGAGGTAGTACAGGATCGTCGGCACCACGGCCCACACCAGCACCGTCAGGTATGGCACACCGAGGTACTCGGCGATGATGAACGCCGCGGCGCCCATCGTCGGCGGAGACAGAATCGCGCCGATCCCGGCGGCGGCCAACATCCCTCCGGCGTTCTCGCTCGGGTAGCCGGCCTTGCGCAGGACCGGCCAGCACACCGACCCCAGGCTGACCGTGGTCGCCGTGCCCGAGCCCGAGACACTGCCCAGGAGGAATCCGGCCAGCGTCACCGTCCGGCCGGGCGCGGCCCTGGACCGCCGGAACGCGGCGAAGGAGAGGTCGACGAAGAACCTGCTGGCGCCCGATGCGTCCAGCACCGCCGCATAGATCGTGAACAACACGATGTACGTGGCGGCGACATCCAACGGCGTGCCATACAGCCCGGTCGACTGCATGTACGCCGCGCCGATGATCTGATCCCAGTCCACGCCGGCATGAGCGATGGCGGCGCCCTGCGGGAGGTAGCCACCGTAATAGGCGTACCCGACGGCGATCAGGCACACGACCGGTAGCGCCGCGCCGGTGGTCCGCCGGCACGCCTCGAGCACCAGGATCAGGACGACGGACCCGGCGACGACATCGGCGATCGCGGGCGCACCCTGCCGACTCAGGAATGCGTTGAATCCACCGCCGCCGTCAGCGATGACGAAGGGCAGCACCGGGTAGAGGCAGGTGACCACCGCCACCGCGGCCAGTAACCAATCGACGACGGTCGGATTGTCGTGGCTGCCGAGGTGGTAACACAACAGGGTCAATGGCAACACCGCCGCCAGGAACAGAATCAAGGCGAACTGGTTGCCCTGCGCCAGCGGGAAGAAGACCTGGAATACCGCGAACAACCCGATCAGCGCACACGCGGCGCCGACTATCTGACGTATCCGTCCGGTGAGCTGGCCGGGCTGCTTCTCGTCCTCGTAGGCGAGCGCCGGGACGTCGCGTTCCTGCTCAGTCAGTTGGCGCGCCGAGTTCGTCGAGTGCCTTCTTCGCGCCGGGGTGCAGCGGCACCGGACTGGTCTGCCGGGCCGTATCCAGGGAAATGCCCTCGGCTGCCTTGCTGGCCTTGACCAGGTCGGCCTTGTGCTCGAACAGCGCCTTGGTGAGAACGCAGGCGGTGTTTCCGTCGAGATCTTGTTTCACCAGAAGCACATTGGGCACCACCACAGTGGGCACGTCCGCCGGGGTCTGGTACACGCTCGCCGGGATGACGCCGCGTTCGTAGATGGGGTTGATCTCCTGCAGTTTCTCGAGGGTGCTTGTCACGTCGAGCAGCTTGACCCGGTCACGCGCAGTGGTGAACAGGTCGGTGATTCCGCTTGTCGGCAGACCCCCGGACCAGAACATGGCATCGATAGAGCCGTCCTTCATCCCCTCGACGGTCTTGCCCAACTCCGTACGCTGCGCCTGTATGTCGGTATCCGGGTTGAGCCCGGCCGCGGTGAGCATCCGCTTTGCGATGACCTCCGTGCCGGAATTCGGTGCTCCGATGGACACCCGCTTGCCGCGCATATCGGCGATCGATGAGATCCCTGCATCGGTGCGGGTGATCACCTGCGTGTAGTTGGGATACAGCCGAGTCAGCGCCGCGATCGGCTGCGGCGAGTCGAACGACGCCGTGCCGTTCACCGCGTCGGCCGCGGTGTCAGCCAGCGAGAACGCGATCTGGTGGGTGCCCGCAACCAACTGCTGGATGTTCTGCAGGGATGCTGAGGTCTCTGCGGCGGTGGCCTTCAACTTGCCATCGGTCGCCTTGCTGATCGCCTCCGCATAGGCGCCGCCGAGCGTGTAGTAGACCCCGGTGGTGTTCCCGGTGGCGATGCTCAGCCGCGCGTCGGCGGTCACCGTGCACGACGTCGGCTCGGTGGCCGATCCCGCGTTGTCCTGACTGCGCTGACCGCCGCATCCTGCCAAGAGCACCAACACCGCGCCGACAACGAGCCACTGTCTCACTCGTCCATCATGCGTCTCGAAACGGTATTCCGGCAGGAAACGTCGAGGACGGGCACCTCGTGCGGCCAGTCCCGAGTTCACTGTGGTGGCGGTGTCTCTCGCTCTTTTCCTGCGTGACGTTGAATTCGGTGGCGGTCTGGTCTCACGGCACCCGTAGTGGCTACGCGCCGTACACGGGCACTGGCTGCCGCGCCTTTGTGAGCAAGTCGGCCACCACCGGGCCCAGCTCGGCGGGGTCCCAGCGGGCGCCCTTGTCGACCTGTGGGCCGTGCGCCCAGCCCTCGGCGACCCGGATCAGACCGGCCTCGACCTCGAAGACTTTGCCTGTCACGTCGCGGGATTCGGCGCTGCCGAGCCAAACCACCAGGGGAGACACATTTTCCGGCGCCATCGCGTCGAACCCGTCGTCGGGCCTGGCCATCGTCTCGGCGAACACCTTCTCGGTCATCCGTGTCCGAGCAGCAGGGGCGATCGCGTTGACCGTGACGCCGTAGCGCCCCATCTCGGCGGCGGCGACAAGCGTCAGCGCCGCGATGCCGGCCTTGGCCGCCGAGTAGTTGCCCTGCCCAACGCTGCCCTGCAGCCCGGCGCCGGAGCTGGTGTTGATGACCCGCGCATCAACGGTCTCGCCGGCCTTGGCCCGTGCGCGCCAGTACTCGCGCGGCGTGCCGCAGTGTGGCGAAGTGGCCCTTGAGGTGCACCCGGATGACGGCGTCCCACTCCTCCTCGCTGGTGTTGGCCAGCATCCGGTCGCGGATGAAGCCGGCGTTGTTGACCAGCACGTCGAGGCCGCCGAACGTGTCCACCGCGGTCTGGATGAGGTTCTGCGCACCGTTCCAGTCGGCGATGTCGTCGCCGTTGGTTACCGCTTCCCCACCCGCGGCCTTGATCTCCTCGACGACCTCCTGTGCCGGACTGTCGCCCGCCGACCCATCGAGGCCGACCCCGATGTCGTTGACCACCACGCGGGCCCCCTCCGCGGCGAAGGCCAGCGCATGCGCCCGCCCGATGCCGCGTCCGGCGCCCGTCACCACGACAACCCGGCCGTCGACCAATCCCATGCCCGTCACTCCTTACTTGTTCGCGCTGGAGGCCGCGAGGTACGGCGGCGGTTCACCGCCGCCATGCACGGCCATCGTCGTACCACTGATGTATGACGCCGCGTCAGAAGCCAGAAAAGCGGCGGCCCAACCTATTTCGGATGGCTTGGCGAGTCGCCCGAGCGGCACCGTGGCGGCCACCGCGGCCTGCGACTCGGCGTCGCCGTAGAACAACTCCACCTGCTCGGTTTCGACCATTCCGACCCGCAACGCATTGACGCGCACCTTCGGGGCCCACTCCACGGCCAGTGTTGCGGTCAGGCTCTCCACCCCCGCCTTGGCGGCCCCATAGGCCGCCGTCCCGGGCGACGGCCGCCACCCGCTGACACTGGCGATCGACACGATCGACCCGCCGGCCTCCTGCTTCTGCATGACAGCATTCGCACACTGCGAAACATGCAGCATGCCAAGCAGATTCAATGCAATGATCTTCTCGTTGAACTTCGGCGACGCGTCTGCCGTCAAGGCGTAAGGCGATCCGCCGGCGTTGTTCACTACCACGTCGAGGTTGCCGTGCCGGTCGACGATCGTGTCGACCAGTGCGGCAACCGATTCCGGATCGCGTACGTCGCACTCGTGAAACTCGTACGGCGACCCGTCGACAGGCCGTCGCGCGCAGGTCACCACCGTCGCACCCTGCCCGGCGAACACGCCGCTGATCCCGGCGCCGACCCCGCGTACGCCGCCGGTGACGAGCACCACCCTTCCGGCCAGCCCGAAGTTCAAGGGAGAGCCGTCCCCGCCATCACGCACTGTGCTAGCTTACCAAGCAAGTGCTTGCTTAGGTCGCAACCCCCAGGAAGTGCCATGACCATCACCTCAGCCACCGTCGAGACGGGCATCGTCGCGGTGACCGTCGACTATCCGCCTGTCAACGCCATCCCATCGCGCGGCTGGTTCGAGCTCGCCGACGCGATCACCGCTGCCGGCGACGATCCGAACACGCACGTGGTGATCCTGCGCGCGGAGGGGCGCGGCTTCAACGCCGGCGTGGACATCAAGGAAATGCAGCGCAGTAAGGGGGAGGGGCAAGGCTTTTGCGCGCTTGATCGATGCCAACCGCGGCTGTTACGCGGCCTTCCGCGCGGTCTACGAGTGCGCGGTACCGGTGGTCGCCGCCGTCAACGGGTTCTGCGTCGGCGGAGGAATCGGCCTCGTCGGGAACTCGGACGTGATCGTGGCGTCTGAGGACGCGACGTTCGGCCTGCCGGAGGTGGAACGCGGAGCGCTGGGCGCGGCCACCCACCTGTCGCGGCTGGTGCCGCAACACGTGATGCGGCGCATGTTCTTCACCGCGGCCACCGTTGACGCCGCGACATTGCATCACTTCGGTTCGGTTCACGAGGTGGTCTCACGCGACGAACTCGACGAGGCCGCGCTTCGGGTGGCGCGTGACATCGCCGCGAAGGACACCCGCGTGATCCGGGCCGCGAAGGAGGCACTGAACTTCATCGACGTGCAACGGGTGAACTCCAGCTACCGCATGGAACAGGGCTTCACCTTCGAGCTGAACCTCGCCGGGGTATCCGACGAGCACCGCGACGCGTTCGTCAAGAAGCCATGAGCCGACAAGCGAACCACTCTCGACGACGCCGTCGCGCAGGTGCGCAGCGGCATGACGATCGGCATCGGCGGCTGGGGGTCACGGCGCAAGCCGATGGCGTTCGTGCGCGCGCTGCTGCGCTCCGACGTCACCGACCTGACCGTCGTGACCTACGGCGGTCCCGACATCGGCCTGCTGTGCTCGGCAGGCAAGGTCCGCAAGGTGTACTACGGCTTCGTGTCGCTGGATTCGCCGCCGTTCTACGACCCCTGGTTCACGAAGGCCCGCACGGGCGGTTCGGTGACGGCGCGCGAGATGGACGAAGGCATGCTGCGCTGCGGACTGCAAGCGGCAGCACAACGCTTGCCGTTCTTGCCGATTCGCTCCGGCCTGGGCAGCTCGGTGCCCGACTTCTGGGAAGGCGAACTGCAGACCGTCACCTCGCCCTACCGGTCACCGACGGGAGGCAGGAGACGTTGATCGCGATGCCGGCGCTGAGGTTGGACGCCGCGTTCGTGCATATGAATCTCGGGGACGAGCGCGGCAATGCCGCCTACACCGGCGTCGACCCGTACTTCGACGATCTGTTTCTGATGGCGGCCGACCGCCGCTACCTGTCCGTGGAGAGAGTCGTCAGCACCGAGCAGTTGGTGAGCGCCGTGCCGCGGCAGGCGCTACTGGTCAACCGGATGATGGTCGACGCTGTGGTGGAGGCACCGGGCGGCGCACATTTCACCACGGGCGCATCAGATTACGGCCGAGACGAGAAGTTTCAGCGCCACTACGCCGAGGCGGCCAAGTCGCCTGAGACGTGGGAGCAGTTCGTGCGGACGTACCTGTCCGGCACCGAGGATGACTACCAGGCTGCCGTGCGTCGATTCCAGGAGGAGTCATGATCTCCGTCAGTCGCGCCGAGGTGTGCGTCGTTGCCTGCGCGGAGTTGTTCCGCGACGTCGGCGAGATCATGGTCAGCCCCATGGCGACGGTGGCGTCCATCGGCGCTCGCCTGGCCCGACTGACATTCGCGCCCGACATTTTGTTGACGGACGGTGAGGCGCTGCTATTGGCCGACACTCCTGCGTTGGGGGCATCCGGGGCGATTGAGGGCTGGATGCCGTTCGGCAGAGTGTTCGAGACGCTCGCGTGGGGCCGCCGGTATGTCGTGATGGGCGCCAACCAGATTGACCGCTACGGAAACCAGAACCTCTCCGCGTTCGGTCCGTTGCAGCATCCGACGCGCCAGATGTTCGGCGTGCGCGGGGCGCCGGGCAATACGATCAACCACGCCACCAGCTACTGGGTGGGCAACCACTCCCCCCGCGTGTTCTGCGATGCGGTCGACGTCGTATCCGGAATCGGTTACGACAAGGTCGATCCCGATAACCCCGCATTTCGATTCGTGGACATACCGGGGGTCGTGACGAACCTGGGGGTGTTCGACTTCGGCGGTCCCGACCATCAGATGCGGGCGGTGTCGTTGCATCCGGGGGTGAGTGCCGACGATGTCCGCGAGGCCACGTCGTTCGAAGTCCACGGGCTTGCCGAGGCGAGTCAGACTCGGCTTCCGACAGCCGAGGAGTTGCGGCTGATACGCGAGGTGATCGACCCGAAGAGCCAGCGCGACAAGGAAGTACGGGTATGAGCTCGCCGGCAAGAATCAGCACGCCGCTCACCAAACTCGTCGGGATCGAGCATCCGGTGGTGCAGACCGGAATGGGCTGGGTGGCCGGCGCGCGGCTGGTGTCGGCCACCGCGAACGCCGGGGGTCTGGGCATCCTGGCCTCGGCGACGATGACACTCGACGAGCTGGCGGCGGCCATCGCCAAGGTGAAGTCCTCGACCGACAGGCCGTTCGGCGTGAACATCCGCGCCGACGCGACCGATGCCGACGACCGCGTCGACCTGATGATCCGCGAGGGCGTCAAGGTGGCGTCGTTCGCGCTTGCACCCCGGCAGGAGTTGATTGCGCGCCTGAAAGAGGCTGGGGCCGTTGTTGTTCCGTCGATCGGTGCCGCCAAACACGCCCGCAAGGTGGCGGCCTGGGGTGCCGACGCCGTCATCGTCCAGGGCGGCGAGGGCGGCGGGCATACCGGGCCGGTGGCCACCACGCTGCTGTTGCCGTCGGTCCTGGATGCATTGAAGGGCACAGACGTCGCCGTCGTCGCGGCCGGCGGCTTCTTCGACGGGCGGGGATTGGCCGCCGCGCTGTCCTACGGTGCCGCCGGGGTGGCGATGGGAACCCGGTTCCTGTTGACGTCGGACTCCACGGTGCCCGACGCGGTCAAGCAGCGGTACCTGGATGCTGCACTGGACGGCACGGTGGTGTCGACCCGCGTCGACGGGATGCCGCACCGGGTGCTGCGCACGCCGTTGGTGGAGCGGCTGGAAAGCGGCTCCCGAGCCAGGGGTTTCAGCGCTGCGGCACGCAATGCCGCGAAGTTCAAGAAGCTTTCCGGCATGACGTGGCAGGCGATGATCCGTGACGGGTTGGCGATGCGGCACGGCAAGGAGCTGACGTGGTCGCAGGTGCTGATGGCGGCCAACACGCCGATGTTGTTGCGCGCGGGGCTGGTTGAGGGGAACACCGACGCGGGCGTGCTGGCCTCGGGCCAGGTCGCCGGGATCCTCGATGACCTGCCGTCGTGCGCGGAGTTGATCGACACGATCGTCAGCGACGCGATCAAACACCTGCAGGCCGCGGCAGCGCTCGTGGAGTAGCCGCCGGTAAGGTCGAAGCGTCGCCGCGCGCAGGAGGATGCCGAGATGCCCACTCATCAAGCGGTTCAGGTCGAATCCAGCGGCGGTCCGCTGCGGCTGGTCGAGGTTGATACGACGCCACCCGGCCGTGACCAGGTGCGCATCGACGTGGCCGCCTGCGGCGTCTGCGGCACCGACCGTGCGATTGTGCACGGGGCGTTTCCCGGTGTCTCGTTTCCGTTGATACCCGGCCATGAGATCGCCGGCACCATTGCGGAGGTGGGCGAGGACGTCGAGGATTTCGCGGTGGGCGACCGTGTCGGCGTGGGCTGGTTCGGCGGTCACTGCAGCCACTGCGTTCCGTGCCGCAAGGGCTTGTTCATCAACTGCGAAAACATGCAGGTGCCGAGCGTGCAGTATCCCGGTGGCTACGGGCAGTCGGTGACGGTGCCGGGCAACGCCGTGGCGCGAATACCGGACGAGCTGTCCTTCAGCGAGGCAGCGCCGATGGGATGCGCCGGCGTCACGACCTACAACGCGCTTCGGCATACGAGAGCGCTACCCGGGGACAGGGTGGCCGTGTTGGGGATCGGCGGCCTGGGCCATCTCGGAGTGCAATTCGCACGCGCAATGGGTTTCGAGACAGTCGCGATCGCGCGAGGCGAGAACAAGGCCGACGACGCGCGTGAGCTCGGTGCACACCACTACGTCGACTCCACCGCCGGCGACGTGAGTGAGGCGTTGCGCGCGCTCGGCGGGGTGGCGGCCGTGTTGGCGACGGCGGGAAACTCGCAAGCCATCGGCCAGACGGTCGGGGGCCTGCAGCCACGCGGCGAGCTTGTCATCGTCGGAGTCTCGGCCGATCCGTTGCCGATCAGCCCGGGGCAGCTGATCATGCCCGCACTCAGCGTCAGCGGCCACCCGTCGGGTACTGCTCGCGACGTCGAGGAGACGATGAACTTCGCTGTCCTGTCGGGCGTGCGGGCCCGAATCGAGGAACGGCCGCTGGCGGAGGCGGCAGAGGCGTATGCGGCGATGGAGCAGGGCCGGGCGCGCTTTCGCATGGTCCTCACAATGTAAAAACGCCGCCTGAGTTAAGCACTTGGCTGGAATCGCCAAAAATGAAGCTATAATCTTCATGTGGCTATAGTGAAGGATAATGCTTCAGATGACGGCAGCCGCGCTACGCTCATCGGAGACATCGTCGGGTCCCGTCTCGCCACCGACCGCGCCGGCCTGCATCAGCAGCTCACCGCGGCGCTGGGCGAAGTCGCGGCGACGGCCATTGATCCGCCGGCGTTCACCGTCGGCGACGAATTTCAAGGCAGCTATCCGACGGTCGGTGAAGCGCTCGACTCCGCGTTGAGGTTGCGGCTGGCGCTGGCGCCGGTCATCGATGTCCGATTCGGCATCGGCTGGGGCGAGGTCACTGTGCTCGACGCGCGGGCCGGGATCCAGGACGGGCCTGGATGGTGGGCCGCACGGGACGCAATCGAGTGGACGGCGTCGGCGCAGCGGCAGTCCGGCCTCGCGCTGGTGCGGATCGCCTTCCGCTCCAACAGCCAGACCGGCCCCAGCGCCGACGCGGTGAACGCAGCACTGATCTGTCGGGACCATCTGCTTGGATCGCTCGATGAACGATCGTTGCGAATTCTGAAGGGACTGATGGGCGACCGAACGAAGAAGGAACTCGCCGCCGACGAGGGGATCAGCGCGTCAGCGGTGTCGCAGCGCGCGGGCAGGGACGGGCTGGATCTCCTCGTGCTTGCCTCGCACTACCTGAGAAGTGTCCGATGAGCGCGCTGGGCGTCATGTTCATCGCGATGGGTATCGCCGATCTGTGCGGCCGGCGGTTCCGGGCGGGGTGGTTGCCCGCCGTTGTCGGGCCGGTGGCAGTCGTCGTGCTCGCCGCACTGTCGGCGCTGTGGCATCTCGGAGACATCGTGCCGCTGGTGATCGCCGCCGTGGCCACCCTCGGCTGGGTACTGCTGTGCCGGCGCGCTGAGCGCAGCGGCCGGCATCAGATTCCGCCGCTGGTGCTCCTCGGCGCGGCGACGGTGTTGCTGATCGTCTTGTCCGGCTGGGCATCTCCGGTAGGCGGCGTAGTCGCGTATTGGACCGAGTGGGTCGCGCTGCCGCTTGACAATGTGTCACCGACCAAGGTGGTCATGGCGGTCGGGGTGATGGTGCTGCAGCTCGTCACCGGCAATCAGCTGGTGCGCCTGGTGCTCGCCTCGGTCGGTGCCCTCCGCCCCGCCGGCGAGCCGCAACCATCCGACCGGCTCAAGGGCGGCCGGCTGCTCGGCCCAATGGAGCGGGTGTTGATTCTCGGCCTCGGCTTGGGTGGGCAATTGGCATTGGTCACCGTCGTTGTCGCAGCCAAGAGCATCATCCGGTTCCCCGAGATCACCGCGCAGCGGGAACGGAAGAACGGCGATGTCGATTCGGCGGTCGGGATCGACGACGTGGTCGAGTATTTCCTGGTCGGCAGCTTCACCAGTTGGTTACTGGCTTTCAGCGGACTGGCTTTGGTGCTCGCCCAATAAGAATCGGCGTCGCTAGAATTCGTTGACACGCAATCGCATGTCTCGCGGAGTGCCCGACGACCCCGTGAAGTTTCAGTGCGCGAGCGTGCGTGTTTGCAGGGCATTTCGCGGCGTGTCGGCCTGCAGACACGCGCGCTCGCGGTGAAAACTAGAGCCTCTCGATGATCGTCACGTTGGCGGTGCCGCCGCCCTCGCACATCGTCTGCAACCCATAGCGACCGCCGGTGCGCTCGAGTTCGTTGAGCATCGTCGCGAACAATTTTGCGCCGGTGGCGCCGAGCGGATGTCCGAGCGCGATCGCGCCGCCGTTGGGATTGACCTTCGCCGGGTCGGCCTTGGTTTCCTTCAGCCAGGCCATCACGACGGATGCGAACGCCTCGTTGATCTCGACGACGTCGATGTCGTCGATCGACAGCCCGGTCTTGTCCAGTGCGTAGCGAGTGGCCGGAATCGGACCGGTCAACATGAACACCGGGTCGGCGCCGCGCGCGCTGATGTGATGGATACGGGCCCGCGGCGTCAGGTTGTGGTCGGCCACCGCCTGCTCGGACGCCAGGAGTACAGCGCTTGCGCCGTCGGAGATCTGGCTGGCCACCGCCGCCGTCAGCCTGCCACCCTCGGACAGCGCCTTCAACGAAGCCATCTTCTCCAGTGAGGTCTCGCGCGGTCCCTCGTCGATGCGGAACTCCCCCACACCGATGACTTCGTTGTCGAAGTGGCCGCCGCGGATCGCCGCCAGTGCGCGCTGGTGGCTGGTGAGCGCGTACTGCTCCATCTCCTCGCGCGACAGGTCCCACTTCTCGGCGATCAGCTCCGCGCCGCGGAACTGTGAGATCTCCTCGTCGCCGTAGCGATGGCGCCAGTTCTCGGATTCGCCTGTGGGCGAGGTGAATCCGAACTCCTTGCCGACGACCATCGCAGAGGCGATCGGTACCTGGCTCATGTTTTGCATCCCACCGGCGAGGATCACGTCGGCGGTGCCGGACATGATGGCTTGCGCCCCAAACGAGATCGCCTGTTGGCTGGACCCGCACTGCCGGTCGACGGTGACGCCGGGCACTTCCTCCGGATAGCCGGCGGCCAGCCACGCATTGCGGCCGATGTTGCCGGCCTGCCCGCCGATGGCGTCGACGCAGCCGACGATCACGTCGTCGACCGCGGCGGGGTCGACGTCGACCCGGTCGAAAAGCCCACGAAAGGCGTAGACGCCCAGATCGATTGGATGCACCTTGGCCAGGGCTCCGTTGCGCTTGCCGACGGCGGTTCGCACCGCGTCGATGATGTATGCCTCGAGCGCATCATGAGGCCTCCTTATGGCTCATCGGCGGTGATCCCGCCGAGCACGATGGACAGATACTGCCGACCGACCTGTTCGGCCGTCAGCGGGCCTCCGGGCTGGTACCAGCGCACCGAAACCCAGGTGGTGTCCCGGATGAACCGGTACACCAAGTCAACGTCGAGGTTGGGCCGAAACACTCCCTCGTCGATCCCTTGCTGCAGGACATCGACCCACATTTGGCGTTGCCGCTTGTTCAGCTCTTCGACGTAGGAGAACCGCGGTTGCGAGGAGAGCCGCTTGGCCTCGTCCTGGTAGATCACGACCTCGGCATGCCGGTTCTCGATCGCGTCGAAAGAGGCCATGAACAATCCCTTGAGCCGCTCCAACGGGTTTGGCTCGGTGTCGACGATCTGCTGGTACCGGGCGAAGAGTGCGTCGAGGAAGTCGCGCAGCACCTCGTCGACCATCTCCTCCTTGGACGCGAAGTGGTGATAGAGGCTGCCCGACAGGATCCCCGCGGCGTCGGCGATGTCGCGGACGGTGGTGGCCCGCAGCCCGCGCTCGGCGAACATACCGGCGGCGAGCTCGAGCAGCTCGTCGCGACGGCTCAGGATCGGGGGATTCGGCTGGCTGGTCATGGATGCTGGCTCGATACCGAAATCACTTCGCCGGTAAGGTAACTCGAGTAGTCGCTCGCCAAAAAGGCGATCGTCGCTGCCACCTCCCACGGCTCGGCCGCGCGGCCATATGCCTCGCCGGCCGACAGCCGGTCCAGAAGCTCGGACGACGTCACCTTGTCCAGGAACTTGTGCCGGGCGATGCTGGGCGCGACCGCGTTGACCCGCACGCCATATTCGACCGCCTCCACAGCAGCGCACCGCGTCAGCGCCATCACGCCGGCTTTCGCTGCGGCGTAATGAGATTGCCCGTGCTGCGCGCGCCAGCCCAGCACGCTCGCATTGTTGACGATCACGCCGCAGTGCTCGGCGTCGCGGAAGTAGCGCAGCGCAGCGCGGGTGGCCCGGAAAGTCGAGTTGAGCGTCACGTCGAGAACCCGGTCCCACTGCTCGTCGGTCATGTCGGCGACTGGCGTCTCGCCGCCCAACCCGGCGTTGTTGACGAGCACATCGAGTCGACCCAGCCGTGCGGTGGTGGACGCGATCAGCGCGTCCACTTGTGCGGTCGAGGTGACGTCGCACACCACGCTTTCCACCCGCCCCAACCCGAGGGCCGCCAGCTCGTCGCGGGTTTCGCCCAACCGGCGCTCGTGGTAGTCCGAGATCATTACGTCGGCACCCTCGAGCAACGCGCGCCGCGCGGTCGCCGAACCGATGCCGGTCCCGGCCGCCGCGGTCACCACGACCACCTTGTCAGTCAGGAGACCGTGTCCCTCAACCTCTTTCGGTGCGACAGCTAAGCTCATCGCGGCCTCCCGGGGGAGCCCCAGCACCCGTTCCGCGATGATGTTGCGCTGAATCTCGTTCGATCCCCCGTAGATGGTGTCGGCGCGCGAAAACAGGAACAGCCGCTGCCATTCGTCGAAGTCGCCGTTATCGACGACCAGAGACGACATGCCCTTGACGTCCATCGCGAGTTCGCCGAGATCGCGATGCCAGTTCGCCCACAACAACTTCGACACGTTGTCCTGACCTGATAAGGGCTGTTCGGCTGCTCGACATCGGTGGCCAGCGCGTACGACCTCATCACCCGCAGACCAGCCCAGGCCCGCGTCAACCGTTCACGGATCAGCGGATCGTCGGCCGCCCCGGTGCGCTTCGCCAGCTCTGCCACACCGGAAAGCTCACGCGCATAGACGATCTGCTGGCCGAGGGTGGACACGCCGCGCTCGAACATGAGCGTTCCCATCGCCACGCGCCACCCGTCACCCGGCTGCCCGACGACCAGATCGGCATCGGTGCGGGCGTCGTCGAAGAACACCTCGTTGAACTCGGAGTCGCCGGTGAGCTGGTTGATCGGCCGGATGTCGACTCCGGGCTGATCGAGCGGCACCAAAAGATACGACAGCCCGGCGTGGCGCTTCGAGCCCTTCTCGGTGCGGGCGACCACGAAGCACCATTGCGACACGTGCGCCGCCGAGGTCCAAATCTTCTGCCCGTTGATCACCCACTGGTCGCCGTCGAGCACCGCCGTTGTCGAGACGTTGGCGAGGTCGCTGCCGGCGCCTGGCTCGGAGTAGCCCTGGCACCAGAGCTCGCTGACGTCGAGGATCTTCGGCAGGAATCGCTTCTGCTGCTCGGCGGTGCCGTACTCGATCAGGGTGGGTCCGAGCAGTTCCTCCCCGAAGTGGTTGACCTTGGCAGGCGCGTCGGCGAGTGCGTACTCCTCGTAGAAGGCCACCCGGTGCGCGACGGACAGCCCGCGGCCGCCGTGCTCCTGCGGCCAGCCGAGGCAGGTCAGACCGGCGGCGGCCAGATGCTGGTTCCACTTGCGGCGCTCGTCGAACGCCTCGTTCTCGCGGCCGGGGCCGCCCAGCCCGCGCAAAGTGGCGTACTCGCCGACCAAGTTGTCGGCCAGCCAGGCCCGTACCTCGGCCCTGAACTCCTCGAGGCCCTGCATACCCTGTAGGCTAACCTACCAAGCACTTGCTTTGTTAGAGGAGCCCGATGACGAGCGACCTTCTCACCATTCCGGCGGTGCTGGACCGGGTCGCGCGACGACTTCCTGACCACGACGCCCTGGTGTCGCCCGAGCGGCGGTTCACGTTCGCCGAGCTTCGAGCAGAGGTTCGTCGCGCGGCGGCCGCGATGATTGCGCTCGGTGTGTCACCGGGCGACCGGGTGGCGATCTGGTCGCCCAACACGTGGCACTGGGTGGTCGCCGCGTTGGCGGTCCACCATGCCGGCGCAGTGTTGGTGCCGCTGAACACGCGATTCACCGCCGCCGAGGCCACCGACATCCTGCAGCGCAGCTCCGCCCCCTTGCTGGTCGGGATGGGAAGCTTCCTCGGCGCTGACCGGCTGGCCGATCTGGACCGCTCGCAGTTGCCGGACCTGCGTCACGTCGTGAGGGTGCCCGTCGAAACCGAAACCGACACCGAAGACGGCTCTTGGGACGAATTCATGGCGGCCGGCGACTCCATCGGCGACGAGGTGGTCGAGGCCAGCGCCGCAGCCGTGGCCGAGGACGACATCAGCGACATCCTGTTCACGTCCGGAACCACCGGTCGCAGCAAAGGCGTGCTGTGCGCTCACCGGCAGTCGCTGTCGGCCCCGGCGGCATGGGCGCAATGCGGTCAGATCACCAGCGACGACCGCTATCTGTGCATCAACCCCTTCTTCCACAACTTCGGCTACAAGGCCGGAATCCTGGCGTGCCTGCAGACCGGCGCAACGCTGATCCCCCAGCTGACGTTCGACCCCGAGCAGGCGATGCGGGCAGTGCAGGATCAGCGGATCACCGTGTTGCCCGGACCGCCGACGATCTACCAGATGCTGCTCGACCATCCCAAGCGCGACGACTACGACCTGAGCTCACTGCGGTTCGCGGTCACCGGCGCAGCCATCGTGCCGGTGGTCCTCATCGAGCGGATGCAATCCGAGCTGGACATCGACATCGTGCTGACGGCCTACGGGCTGACCGAGGCCAGCGGGTTCGGCACCATGTGCCGGCCGGACGACGACGCCGTCACCGTGGCCACCACGTGCGGGCGGCCGATCGCCGACTTCGAGCTTCGCATCGACAACCCCGACGACCGTGGGGCGGGCGAGGTGCTGCTGCGCGGACCATGCGTGATGCTCGGCTACCTCGACGACCCGAAGGCGACCGCCGAGGCGATCGACGCCGACGGCTGGCTGCACACCGGAGACATCGGCACGCTCGACGATGCGGGCAACCTGCGCATCACCGACCGGCTCAAGGACATGTACATCTGCGGTGGCTTTAACGTGTACCCCGCCGAGGTGGAGCAGGCGCTGATGAGACTCGACGGCGTGGCGGACGTCGCGGTGATCGGAGTACCCGACGAGCGGCTTGGCGAGGTGGGCAAGGCCTTCGTGGTGCGCCGAGGAGACGGGCAACTCGACGAGCAGGCCGTCATCGCTTATGCGAAGGAACACTTGGCCAACTTCAAGACACCACGCTCGGTGGCGTTCTGCGAGGCACTGCCGCGCAACGCGTCCGGGAAGGTGCTCAAACCGCAACTGCGAGAGATGGCGTGATGGATCTTGACTTCGACGATGCAACCGAAGAGTTTCGACGGGAGGTCCGCGATTTCCTGACCTCCAACAGAGATTCCTTCCCGACGAAGTCGTACGACACGGCGGACGGGTTCGAGCAGCATCGGCATTGGGACAAGGTGCTTTTCGACGCCGGGCTGTCGGTGATCACCTGGCCGGAGCGCTACGGCGGTCGCGACGCCACCCTGCTGCAGTGGGTGGTTTTCGAGGAGGAGTACTTCCGCGCCGGTGCGCCCGGGCGGGCCAGCGCGAACGGCACGTCGATGCTGGCTCCGACGCTGTTCGCGCACGGCACCGAAGAGCAGCTCGACCGCGTCCTGCCGAAAATGGCGAGCGGCGAGGAGATCTGGGCGCAGGCCTGGTCGGAACCCGAGTCGGGCAGCGACCTGGCATCGCTGCGCTCCACGGCCACTAAGACCGACGGCGGCTGGCTGCTCAACGGCCAGAAGATCTGGAGCTCCCGAGCCGTGTTCGGCGACAAGGCTTTCGGTCTTTTCCGGTCTGATCCCGACGCCGAGCGTCACCGCGGACTGACGTACTTCATGTTCTCGCTGCAGGCCGATGGCGTGACCGTCCGGCCGATCGCCCAACTCGGCGGCGACACCGGCTTCGGAGAGATCTTCCTCGACGACGTGTTCGTGCCCGACGAGGACGTGATCGGCCGGCCGAACGACGGCTGGCGCGCCGCGATGAGCACGTCGAGCAACGAGCGCGGCATGTCGCTGCGCAGCCCCGCCAGATTCTTGGCGTCGGCGGAGCGGCTCGCGCAACTGTGGCGCGGAACCGGCGCCGACCCCGCCGTTGGCGGCCGGGTGGCCGACGCGTGGATCAAGGCGCAGGCGTACCGGCTGCACACGTTCGGCACGGTGACGAGACTCGCCGAAGGTGGTGAGCTGGGAGCCGAGTCGTCGGTGACCAAGGTGTTCTGGTCCGACCTCGACGTCGCCGTGCACCAGACCGCGCTGGATCTGCAGGCCGCCGACGGAGAACTTGCCGACGACTGGACCGACGGTCTGCTGTTCGCGCTGGGCGGGCCGATTTACGCCGGCACCAACGAGATTCAGCGCAACATCATCGCCGAGCGCCTGCTGGGCCTGCCGCGGGAGAAGGCCAAATGAAATTCGAGTTAGACGACCAGCAGCGCGACTTCGCCGCCAGCATCGACGCGGCGCTGGGGGCTGCCGACATGCCGGCTGCGGTGCGCGCATGGGCGGGCGCAGACACCGGGCCGGGCCGCAAGGTGTGGGCACAATTGGCCGAGCTGGGGGTCACCGCGCTGCTTGTACCCGAGCGGTTCGGCGGCTTGGCGGCCCATCCGGTCGATTTGGTGGTGGCCCTGGAGCGGCTGGGCCGCTGGTGCGTGCCCGGACCGGTCGTCGAATCCATCTCCGTTGCACCGGTATTGCTCGCCGACGACGAACGTGCAGAGGCACTGGCGAGCGGCGACCTCGTCGCCAGCGTGGCGCTGCGGCCGGGCATGCCGCGGGCGGTCGACGCCGGCGCGGCCGGGGTGACGCTGCTGGCACAGGACGGCGGCGTCAGCGATGCAACTGTCGGTGAATGCCACGCCTCCGTCGACCCGAGCCGCCGACTGTACGACGTCACCGCCGCGGGCGAACCCATGCCCGCCGACGTGCGGCGCGCCTATGAATTCGGAGCACTCGGCACCGCGGCCCAACTGGTGGGCGCCGGTCAGGCGATGCTGACCGCCGCGGTCGACTACGCCAAGCAGCGCACGCAGTTCGGCCGGCCGATCGGCTCGTATCAGGCCATCAAACACAAACTCGCCGACGTGCACATCGCGATCGAACTGGCGCGGCCACTGGTGTACGGCGCGGCGCTGTCGCTGGCGGAGAGTTCCCCTCAGACCGCACGTGATGTGAGCGCCGCCAAGGTGGCCGCGACCGAAGCCGCCACATTGGCGGCCCGCAACGCGCTGCAGACCCACGGCGCCATCGCGTTCACCACCGAATACGACCTGTCGCTCTGGCTGCTGCGGGTGCAGGCGCTGAGATCGGCCTGGGGCGAGGGCGCCGAACACCGTCGTCGGGTCCTGGAGGCAGTCTTGGAGGAGTTGTGACAAGCGAACGGGAACTGCTCGCCGAAACCGTCCGCGCGCTCGTCGCCAAACACGCCGGTCCCGAGGCGGTACGGGAGGCGATGGAGTCCGACCGCGGCTACGACGAGGCGCTGTGGAAGCTGCTGTGCGAACAGGTCGGCGCGGCGGCGCTGGTCGTGCCCGAGGAAATCGGTGGCGCCGGCGGCGAATTAGCCGATGCAGCAACAGTTTTGCGTGAGCTAGGGCGCGGACTCGTTCCGACGCCACTGTTCGGCAGCACACTGGCGGCGTTGGCGTTGTTGGCAGCTGACGAGGTCGACGAGGACGCGGTGGCACAACTGGCCGAGGGCGCGGCGATCGGTGCCGTCGTGTTCGATCCCGACTACGTCGTCAATGGGGATATCGCCGACATCGTCGTCGCGGCAGACGGAACACAGTTGAGCCGGTGGACCACGTTCACCGCAGAGCGAGTCGACACGATGGATCCCACCCGTCGGCTGGGCCGGGTTACGGCGACGGAGACGACACCCCTGGGGCGCGATCCCGGCATCGCCGACGTCGCGGCTGTTCTCCTCGCCTCCGAGCAGATCGGCGCCGCGGAACGATGCCTGGAGCGCACGGTCGACTACGCGAAGAACCGGGTGCAGTTCGGGCGTCCGATCGGCAGCTTCCAGGCGCTCAAGCATCGGATGGCCGACCTGTACGTGGCCGTGTCTGCGGCACGCGCGGTCGTCGACGACGCCATCTTCGATCCCACGCCGACCGCTGCCGCGCTGGCTCGGGTGACTGCGAGCGAGGCCTTCGCCGCCGTTGCCGCCGAAGGGATTCAGATTCACGGCGGCATCGCGATCACCTGGGAGCACGACATGCATCTGTACTTCAAGCGTGCGCACGGCAGCGCGCAGCTACTCGGGCCGGTGCGGGACCATCTGCGTCGGCTCGAGGGCGAAGTGTTGAATAACGAGGCGTGAGTAATCCCATCGCGCTGCGCGCCGGCGTTCCGCCGTTCTACGTGATGGACGTCTGGCTGGCCGCCGCCCAGCGCCAACGAACGCACGGCGATCTGGTGAACCTGTCCGCCGGGCAGCCCAGTGCGGGCGCGCCCGCTCCGGTGCGTGCGGCGGCGGCTGCGGCGCTGGAGCGAGATCAGCTGGGTTACACCGTTGCGCTCGGCATCCCGGAACTGCGCGCGGCGATCGCCGGGACGTACCACACCCGCCATGGCCTCGAGGTGGCGCCCGACGACGTCGTCGTGACGACGGGCTCGTCCGGCGGGTTCTTGCTGGCCTTTCTGACATGCTTCGACGTCGGCGACCGGGTGGCCGTGACGAGTCCGGGATACCCCTGCTACCGCAACATCCTGACCGCGCTCGGCTGCGAGGTCGTCGACATTCCATGCGGACCCGAGACGCGGTTCCAGCCGACTGTGCAGCTTCTCGCTGAACTGGATCCGCCGGTGCGAGGCGTCATCGTGGCCAGCCCCGCCAACCCAACGGGGACGGTCATTCCCCCGGCTGAGCTGGCGGCGATCGCGTCGTGGTGCGAGGAAACCGGGGTGCAGCTGATCAGCGATGAGGTGTACCACGGGCTGGTCTATGAGGGCGCGCCAGAGACAAGCTGCGCCTGGGAGACGTCCCGAGAGGCGCTGGTGGTCAACAGCTTCTCCAAGTACTTCGCGATGACCGGCTGGCGGCTGGGGTGGCTGCTGGTTCCACCTGGGTTGCTGCGCGCTGTTGATTGCCTGACCGGAAACTTCACGATCTGCCCGCCCGTGCTGTCTCAAGTCGCCGCGGTCGCGGCCTTCGAACCGGAGTCGGTGGCAGAAGCGGACGCCAGGGTTCGCGACTACTCGGCGAACCGAAAGCTGTTGCTGGATGGTCTGCGCGGGATGGGTATTGACCGTCTGGCTCCCACCGATGGGGCGTTCTACGTCTATGCCGACGTCAGCGACTACACCGCCGACTCACTGTCGTTCTGCTCAGAGTTATTGAACGACACCGGCGTTGCGATCGCGCCGGGAATCGACTTCGACACCGTCCATGGCGGATCGTTCGTACGGCTGTCCTTCGCGGGACCGGCCGGCGACATCGACGAGGCGCTGCGGCGTATCGAGCCGTGGCTGCACGGCCGCTAGCATCGACTACCGCGCCGACATGAGGTGGGCCAGCTCCACCGCAGCCCGCAGTTTCAACGACCCGGCATCTGTTTCGCCGCTCGATTCGAGCACTTTGCGCACCCGGTCGAACCTCGCATCGGTGAACGCCACCCTGGCGTCCGCCATCGAGTCGACAATCGAATCCCGGGTGAGCCGGCTGCTACACGGCGACTTTTTCGAGAAGACATCCGGCGCTTAACGCACCCGGACGGACGACGCGCAATGCCCTCGGACGGGCGACCACCAATGACCCCGAGCGGACGGTACCTAACGATCCCCGGACGATGGGCGAAGCGCGCGATGCTCGATGTCCGCAATACGTAACCGGCTTTGGCCTGGCGATGTCCGATGCGCACCCCGGCTGCGGTAAGCCCAACAAGCTCGCCGACGCCTGGCAGA
Organism: uncultured Actinomycetota bacterium; assembly: GCA_963834955.1. GTDB lineage: Bacteria > Actinomycetota > Actinomycetes > Mycobacteriales > Mycobacteriaceae > Mycobacterium. The sequence continues at coordinate 238,925 of CAWIDX010000028.1, read as the reverse complement.
GCGGCAGCGGCCAGCGCCGCCAGTGAAAGGGGTAGCACCCCGGTTGCGTTAAGGATTGCGAGCCCGGCGACGCCTGGCGGAGCGACACCGGCCAGCCCCGTCAGTGACCCGGTTAGCACCCGGTTGCGGTAGGGATTGCGAGCCCAGCGACGCCTGTCAGAGCGACACCGGCCAGCCCCGCCAGTGACCCGGGTAGCAGGAGTTCGCTGGAGGCAGGCCGGAAAAACGGATGTGCCATCCCGGGCAGTGATGACGCTCGACATACCTAGGTCGCTGCGCAGAAAGTGGCTGGCGCAGTCCCCCCGAGCGTTGCAAACCAGGCTGCGTTGCCGGCCAACGGCACGCCCGGGATACCGGCAAGTTCCAGGATCAGCGGCAAGTGCGACGCCACCCACGCATGCATGGCTGCCGACAGCGCCGCACTGTCGATACTTCCCCATGCGTCCACTACTGTCTCCACCCCCCCGATGCCCAACAAGAAGGAGTAAAACTCTGACTGCAGTTGCGTGAGCGGGACGACCGTACCGGCAACCGAGGTGAGCACGTCCTGAACCAACGCGATCTCGTCAGAAACCGGCGCCACCACATCTGGAAGCCGTCCGCTCACCACATCGGGAGCCGTCGCCACCACATCTGTAGCCATCGCCACCACATCTATAGCCATCGCCACCACATCTAGAGCCATCGCCACCACATCGGGAGCCGTCGCCACCACAATCGAGAGCCATCTCCTTTCACATCGGGAGCCAGCGTCCACCGTCAGTTGGCGAGCCGCGATGACGGCCGAGTCTTTCGTTCTCGTCGTTGGTGTCAGTGCCGCCAGGCTCTTTCTTCGGGCTTTTCGCGCCGGTGGAAAAGCTGCTGGCCTGGTTGCCGGCCCGAGCCAAGCGTGCTCATTACGCCCTGCCGCGATGTGTCTGTATCGTTGCCAACCGCGCTGCTCGCCGTAGTGCTGCCCTGGACCGGAGCGTTGCTGCCGTCGTCGACGTTTCGCGGCGGAACCGCTGGAATCGGGATCGGCAACGGCAACGGCAATGGCGCCCCCGGCACCACCCATCAGCAGGCCCGATGTGAGTACGCAAACACCTGCAGCGAAGCGCATATGCGACAGAGCCACGATCATCTTCCCGCCAGCCAATGGACCGCTCGTCAGCAGTCGAAAGTTGCAACATTGTCGCATGGTTCGACCATCGGGTCTACGAAATCGCAAAAAATACGTTCGCTAGAAGGGTCAGCAGCAAACCATTCCTACGACGCCTTGATGTCCAATCCACAATATCAGGCAGCGCTAGCGATGCCTGCGCTCAGCGTCGACGCCCCGTGGCAAGCCAGTCGGTGAACGACAGCCCGGACAGCCTGGAGCTGGGTAGATTGGCGGTCCGGCCGAGACGACAGCAGCTGTGCACGAGCACCTGCCGGTTTGCCTCAGAAGATTGCGAAGCTACTTCGTACATTGAATGTCCGCCCGACAAGCCCGCGTAAGCCTGACTATCAACATCAGCTAAGACCTCGATTCGTCTCTTCGCTGCTGGTCACGACATAGGTGAGGACCTTCAGCTAAACTTGATCGTAGCATTGTCGTGTCGCTCTGTGCAGCATAAGTGGACTAAATTGCCGTGACGATCAACATCCGTTACCGACCGTCGGGCCTACGGATTTCGTATGTCAACCTGGGAGATCTGATCTGCAGCTAACCTCGGATAGTGTGCCACAAGTGAACCAGCCGGCGGGCCTGGCGTTCCAATGCGCGAATATGCTCACGTGTGCTGGTCAGCGGATTTATGCTCCCCGTGGGGGCCGCTGAGTCCTACCAACTGCAGAGAGGGAGCGGCCGTGCGATCCAGACAGCGCTACCTGATATTGGGATTGGCATTGACGGTGGCTCCCATCGGGATCGTCGTCACCGCACCCTCGGCGGGGGCCGATTGCAACTCCGCCGGTGGGACCACTGTATGTTCGCAGGGCGAGGTCCGCGGTCCGGACGGGGTGCCAAGGGCCGCGACTCCGGTTTCCCCGTACCCGTGCGAGGACGACTGGTTTTGCGGCAGCGACAGCGATGTCGACATCAGCCGTCCGCCTGGCGGCGGTGACGGCGGCATTGATATCGGTCGTCCGGGCCGTCCTGGTCGACCACGTTGAGAGAACTACCCCATGATCCGTCAACCCCTCGATGAAGGAGCCAACATGTTGCACTCAGCACGCCCCGCGCGCCGCGCGATAATGGGAGCGTTCGGCGCCGGCGCACTGGCCGGCGCGATGCTTTTCGGTGCCGCCGCGACCGCAGCGGCCCAGCCGCCGTGGCCAGTTCCGCCGCCGGTTCCGCCGCCGTGCACGGCCGCCGAGCTGGCGCGCGTCATGTCCGGCGTCACGTTCGACACGGGGAACTACCTAACCCTCCACCCCGACGTGAACGCGTTCTTCACCAGCCTCAAAGGCCAACCCAAGGATCAGATCCGTGCTCAGGTCCAGACTTATCTGGACGCCAACCCGCACATTAGGACCGATATTCAGCGCCTCCGGCAACCCTCGGCCGACTTCCGCCAACGCTGTGGGTTGCCGCCGTCGACCCCCTGACCGTTTCGGCTGCGCGGTTTGTGGCGCAAGGCCGTTCGGTCGTCGGCGGCATTGTGGATAGAATTGCTTGTGCACCAACAGATCTCGTCGGACTGAAGGTGTCTGCGCTTCTGGGGTGGGGGATCGGTCCGGCGCCGACTCATTCACCGCCACCACTGCCGGCGGACCGCGACGAGCCGTCCGGCCGCTGGAGCTGACGCCTACAGCCAGGTATCCGGCGTGGTGGCGGTGAGGAACGCCTCTAGGTCGTCCCGCCATTGCGCCGGGGTGTTCTTGTCCGGCTCGATGCCGGTGTATTCGCCGCGATAGAAAAGCAGCGGCCTGGGCTTGGCCTTCGGCACCTCCGACAGCGACGACACCGACCCGAACACCACGAGGTGGTCGCCGCCATCGTGTACCGAATGCACTGTGCAGTCGATGTGCGCCAAGGACCCCGCGATGATCGGAGACCCTAAAGGCGAAGGGCGCCAGTCTATTTCGGCGAACTTGTCCGACTCCTTCGACCCGAACCGGGTGGACAAGTCTTTCTGCTTTTCATGAAGGACGTTGACGCAGAATCGACCGGTGTCCTTGATGGCCGTCCACGATCGAGACACCTTCGTAGGGCAGAACAGCACCAGCGGGGGGTCGAGCGACAGCGCCGCGAACGACTGACATGCGAAGCCCACCGGCAGGTCGTTGTGCATCGTGGTGATCACCGTGATGCCCGTGCAAAACTGCCCGAGCACGCTGCGGAATGTGCGCGGGTCGATCTGAGGTTCAGACGTCACTTGTTCTGTGCGCCGGCTGAAAAGTCATGACCCCACAGGCTCACCGCGGTGCTCTCCCGGGCGATCCAGTCGGGGTCGTCGACTTGGCGTCCCTCGCAGCCGAATTCGACGTCGAAGCCGCCCGGTGTCTTCATGTAGAACGACAGCATCAGGTCATTGACGTGGCGACCCAGCGTCGCCGACATCGGCACCTTGCGGCGCAGTGCCCGGTCCAGGCACAGTCCGACGTCGTCGCTGTTCTCCACCTCCACCATGAGATGCACGATCCCGCTCGGGGTGGGCATCGGCAGGAACGCCAGGCTGTGATGGCGCGGATTGCAGCCGAAGAACCGCAGCCACGCCGGCGCGCCGTCGGCCGGCCGGCCGACGAGCTGTGGCGGCAGCCGCATGGAGTCTCGAAGCAGGAACCCGAGCACATCCCGGTAGAAGTGCAGCGCCTCGGCGTCGTCACGTGTCGACAGCACCACGTGACCCAGACCCTGCTCACCCGTGACGAACCTGTGGCCGTACGGGCTCACAACGCGGCGATGCTCCAGCGCCGCGCCGTGGAACACCTCCAGGCAATTGCCCGACGGATCCTGAAATCGAATCATCTCGTCGACACGACGGTCGGCCAGTTCGGCCTGGGTCGCTTCCTTGTAGGGCACACCCTCTACGTCGAGCCTGTTGCGAATCTCCTGCAAACCTTCGGCATTCGCGCATTCCCAACCGGACTCGATCAGCCGGTCGTGGTTACCGGGGACGATGACCAGCCGGGCAGGGAAGTCGTCCATCCTCAGGTAAAGCGCCGCATCTGGGCTGGCCGGGCCGCTGCCCTTGCCCTCCACCATGCCAAGCACTTTGAGTCCGTACTCGCGCCACGCGGCCATGTCGGTGGCCTCGATGCGCAGGTATCCCAGCGAGCGGATGCTCATCACGCACCTCCGAGGAAATCGATGGTCAGATCTGTTGAATTCGTCGAACTTCTCAAGTTGGGCCCAGTGACCACACTGCCCGAACACATGCAGCTGAGCACGCGGGATGGTCTTCAACGCCACCAGTGCCCCGTCGAGCGGATTGACCCGGTCCTCGCGACCCCAAATCAGCAGCACCCGCTGCCGCAGCTTGTATGCCTCGCGCCACATCATGCCGAGCTCGAAGTCGGCACCTGAGAACGACTTACCCATCGCCTTTGTCGCCGCCAGGGACTCCGGCGTGTTGGCCAAGGCGAAGCGTTCGTCGATCAGCTCTGGGGTGATCAGCTTCTGGTTGAAGACCATGATCCGCAGGAAGGCCTCGAGGTTTTCTCGGGTGGGCTGAAACGAGAACTTGCTCAGCAGCTTCACGCCCTCGGTGGGGTCGGCTGAGAACAGGTTGACGGACAGTCCGCCCGGACCCATGAGGACGAGCCGGCCAGCGCGGTCGGGATGGTCGAGCGCGAACCGCACCGCGGTGCCGCCACCGAGTGAATTGCCCACCAGCGCGGCACGCTCGAGACCGAGGTGATCGAACAGGCCCTTCAAAGCGGTCGCACTGTAACGGTTGTACTGTTCGTGCTCGGTGTGCTTGTCCGAGTGGCCATAGCCGGGCTGGTCGACGGCCAGCACATGGAACTGCTCGGCCAACACCGGAATGTTGCGTGAGAAGTTCGACCAGCTCGACGCGCCCGGACCCCCGCCGTGCAACAGCACGACCGTCTGATCGTGGCCGACGCCCGCTTCGTGGTAGTGCAGGCGCATGGGTCGATCGGTGCCGCCCACTTCCGCGTACCGCGACGTCGACTCGAATGTCAGCTCCTGCGTCGCCGTCATGAACCCTTCCCTAGTCGCTTCGCTCCCGCAGGCGGGGGGTGTATCCCCAGCTTGCGAGGGGGAGTGCCCCACCCGCCCTCCGGGAGTCACACCATCGTGTCCTGCGGCGGCAATCCGAACTCGTTATTGCCGAAGATCAGGTAGGCGCGTTCCGGATCGTTGGCCGCGTGCACCCGTCCGGCGTGTGCGTCGCGCCAGAACCGTTGAATCGGAGCGCTGTTGGCCAGCGCGGTGGCGCCGGATGCCTCGAACAGCCGGTCGATCGAGGCGATGGCGCGACCGGTGGCACGCACCTGATCGCGACGGGCGCGGGTCCGCAGCTCGAATGGAATCTCGCTGTCGGCGGACAGCAATGCGTACTCGTCGGAGACGTTTCCGATCAACTGTCGCCATGCGGCGTCGATGTCGCTGGCGGCCTCGGCGATGCGCACCTTCGCGAACGGGTCGTCTTTGACCTTTTCGCCGGCGAACGCGGCGCGCACCCGCTTGCCCTGATGTTCCACGTGCGCCTCGTAGGCGCCGTAGGCCATGCCGACAATCGGCGCGGTGATCGTCGTGGGATGGACCGTGCCCCAGGGCATTTTGTACACCGGGGCGGTGTTGGTCTGCAGCCCGCCCGCGGTGCGGTCGTTCATCGACTTGTACGACAGGAACCGGTGCCGCGGCACGAACACGTCCTTGACAACGAGCGTGTTGCTCCCGGTGCCGCGCAGCCCGACCACATGCCACACGTCGTCGATCTCATAGTCGGTGCGCGGGATGAGGAAGCTGCCGAAGTCGACGGGCCGGCCATCCTTGATGACCGGGCCACCGGCGAACGTCCAACTCGCGTGGTCACAGCCCGAGGACCAATTCCACGAGCCGTTCACCAGATAGCCGCCGTCGACGACCGTGCCCGCACCCATCGGCGCGTACGACGACGAGATGCGCACATCGGTGTCCTCGCCCCAGACCTCTTCCTGAGCCTGCTGGTCGAACAACGCCAGATGCCAGTTGTGCACGCCGATGATCGAGCTGACCCATCCGGTCGATCCGCAGGCGCTGGCCAGGCGCCGCACCGCCTCGTAGAACAAGGCCGGATCGCATTGCAGGCCGCCCCACTGCTCGGGCTGCAGCAACCGAAAGAAGCCGATCTCCTGCAACTCGTTGACCGTGGAGTCGGGCAACCGGCGCAGGTCCTCGGTTTCCTGCGCGCGTTGCCGAAGCTTCGGCAACAGCTCGTCGATGTCGGCTAGGACGGACTGGGCGTCGCGTTGTTGAATGGACGTCACTGGCTCCTCCAGAAGTGCGGGGGTTAGTGGCCAGATTAGAACACGTTACGATTTGTGTCGAGCAGCGCACCCTGCGGCGGGTAGACCTGCGGAAGCGTATTTCTGTAACCTGTTCTAGTTAGGCGGACCACCTCCGGAAGGGAAGGGCACAGCCGTGACCGACGAGCCGCTCGGCAGCCACGTGCTGGAACTGCAGGTGGCAGATGTCGTCGAGGAGACCGCCGACGCCCGGTCGCTCGTGTTCGCCGTGCCCGACGATCCAGAGGGCCCGGTGATTGCGCCAGAAAAACTGCGCTATGCGCCCGGGCAGTTCTTGACCCTGCGGGTACCCAGCGATCGCACGGGATCGGTGGCCCGCTGCTACTCCCTGTGCAGCTCGCCGTTCACCGACGATGCACTGACCGTCACCGTCAAGCGCACTGTGGACGGGTACGCGTCGAATTGGTTGTGCGACCACGCCCATCCGGGCATGAAGCTGCATGTGCTGGCACCGTCGGGAACCTTCGTGCCGCCGACGTTGGATTCCGACTTCCTGCTGATCGCGGGCGGCAGCGGAATCACTCCGATGATGGCGATCTGCAAGTCGGCGCTGTCGGAGGGGTCTGGCAGAGTTGTCCTTGTCTACGCGAACCGCGACGAGGACTCGGTGATCTTCGGCGAAGCGCTGCGTGAGCTGGCCGCCAAGTACCCCGAGCGGCTCACCGTGGTGCACTGGCTGGAGTCGGTGCAGGGCATACCCAACCAGACCGCGCTGGCGGGCCTCATGGCGCCGTACAGCGCGCATGACGCCTACATCTGCGGCCCGGGGCCATACATGGCGGCCGCCGAGGCGGCGCTGGGCAGCATCGGTGTGCCCAAGGACCGCATCCACATCGAGGTGTTCCGTTCCCTCGATACCGACCCGTTCGCCGCCGTCGTGATCGAAGACGACGACGAGCCGCCCGCCACCGCGGTGGTCGAACTCGACGGTGAGACGCACACGGTGTCCTGGCCGCGGCGGGCCAAGCTGCTCGACGTGCTGCTCAACGCGGGACTCGACGTGCCGTTCTCCTGCCGGGAGGGCCATTGCGGTGCCTGCGCGTGCCTGAAACGCACCGGGGACATCGAGATGGAGAACAACGACGTGCTCGAGCAGTCCGACCTCGACGAGGGGCTCATCCTGGCGTGCCAGGCCCATCCGCAGACCGATTCGGTTGAAGTGACCTACGACGAGTAGCAGGGCCGATACGATGTGGTCGAACCGGAGGGAAGCAGATGAAACGGTTGTCGACGGTGTGCGTGGCGGTGTTCGCGGCGTGGATGACGAGTGCTGTCGTCGCCGCGCCGATGGCGACAGCGGGAACCGACAGCGCCACGAGATCCCACCCGGTGAATCCGACGGACCAGCTGGAGATGACCACCACCGCCAACTGCGTGCTGGCCGACAAGCAGTGCTATTTCACCGCTGGCGCCAACCTGCGCACGCCGCGGGGGATTACGGGCTTCCCCAATGATCTGTGGGCGCGACAGACAACCACTATCCGCTCGTCGAATGAGCTGAACTACCTCGAAACTCAGGTCGTTTCCCCTAACCCCGGCACCCGGACGTTCAAGGCCATGAACCAGCGGGTGATCACCACGATCTTCTTCGGTGGCGGCCCGCCGGAGAGGTACCGGATCAGCGGCACCAGTCAACCCACCCACTGGGCCACCGGTCAGCCCATGCTCGACGCCGACTACATCGTGTGCGCCCAGATCCAGGTGGTGTATGCCGGGGTCAACATCACCTCGCCACAGACCTGCTCACAGACGACGTTCAGCTAACGCGGCAGGCCGAGCAGCCGTTCGGCCGCCAACGTCAACAGGATCTGTTCGGTGCCGCCTGCGATGGACAGGCACCGGGTGTTGAGGAAGTAGGTGACCTCGTCGCTGGTGAGGATGCCGCCGTCGGCGCTGTAGTCCATAGCGGCCTCTGCGACGCCCTGACGGAACCGCACGCCGATCAGCTTGCGCACGCTGGACTGCGGACCCGGATCACGCCCACCAACCGCCAGCTGGGCGATCAGCCGGTCTAGCAGCGCACCGGTCTGCCCGGCGACGATCAGTTCGCCGAGGCGGTCCTGCTGCGCGGGGTCGAGTTCGTCGTCGCCGATGCGGGTGAGCAGATCTTCCAGGCTGGCGTCCAAGGCGCCACCGGTCGCCATTGCCACTCGCTCGTTGGCCAACGTGGTGCGCGCCAGCCGCCACCCTTCGCCCGGCTCGCCGACAACCTGGTCGTCGGGCACGAACACGTCGTCGAGGAAGACCTCGTTGAACAACGCCGCGCCGGTGATGTCACGCAGCGGACGGATGTCCACACCCGGCGAGCGCATGTCCACCAGGAAGTAGGTGATGCCTTTGTGCTTCGGCGCCTCCGGGTCCGTCCTCGCCAGGCAGACGCCCCACTCGGCCTCGCGAGCCTTCGACGTCCACACCTTCTGCCCGGTCAGGGACCAGCCGCCCGGCGAGCGCACCGCCTTGGTGCGCAACGCCGCCAGATCCGAGCCAGCGCCCGGTTCGGAAAACAGTTGGCACCAATGGATCTCGCCGCGCAACGTGGGCGGCACGAAGCGGTCGATCTGCTCGGGCGTGCCGCCCTCGAGAATCGTGGGCAACGCCCACCACCCGATCGACAGGTCGGGGCGGCGCACACCGGCGGCAGCGAGTTCTTGATCGATGATCAACTGCTCAGCGGGTGAGGCGTCCCGCCCGTGCGGCGCGGGCCAGTGCGGCGCCTGAAGTCCGGAATCGGCCAGCGCCCGCAGCCGCTGCGACTCCGGCAGCGCGGCGATTTCGGCCACCGCGGCGGCGATCTCGTCGCGCCTCTCGACCGCGTCGCCGAGCTCAACGTGCAGCCGCCGCCGGACGCCCTGGCGGGTCAGCTCGACTACCCGCCGCCGCCAGCGGGCCGCGCCGCCGAGTGCCTGCTTCGTGGCGTAGGCGCGGCGCAGATACAGGTGAGCGTCGTGTTCCCAGGTGAAACCGATACCGCCGAGCACCTGGATGCAGTCCTTGGTGTTGGCGACCGCGGCGTCGATCCCGATCGCGGCCGCAACGGCCGCGGCGATCGCCAGTTGTGGCTCGTCGTCCTCGCCGACCGCCCGCGCGGCGTCGGCCGCCGCCGCACTGATCTGCTCGGAGCGGCACAGCATGTTGGCGCAGAGATGTTTCACGGCCTGGAAGCTGCCGATCGGCTTGCCGAACTGCTCGCGTACCTTCGCGTACTCACAGGCTGTCTCCACCGACCAGCGCGCGAGCCCGGCGGCCTCCGCGGACAGCAACGTGGCGCTCAGGTTCTCGACCAGCTCGAATGGCACATTGAGCGGCACCGCGGGCGTCTCTGGCGCTGGAGCCACACTCAACGACGCCATCGGGCGGGAGAAGTCGGTGGGCGCCAAGGCCTCGACCGACGCGCCTTCGGCGGCGGTGTCGATCAGCAGCCACTGCCGGTCGGCCGCTGCGACGACGTACTCGCCGGCCTTCGCCCCGAGGACCAGCGGAATGCTGCCGGACACCGAACCCGCGGAGGCGTCGAATGACAGCTCCCCGCCCAGGGCCAGCCCGGCACTGCGCCGTCCCGACATCAGCTCCTCGAGCGCACCGGCACCCGGTTCGCCGCCGTACGCGGCCACCAAGAACGTCGCCAGCGCGGTGGTGACCACCGGACCCGGCACCAGCGCGTAGGCCGCCTCGTCGAGCATCGCGCACAGATCGTCGATACCGCCGCCGGCCCCGCCCACGGCCTCCGGCACGGCGACACCGAACAGTCCCAGTTCGGCGAGCCCGCTGAACGGCTTACGCCACGCGTCGGCATCGCCTTGCTCGACGGCCCGCGCCGCCGCGATGGTGCCGGCGCCCGCCGCCCACGACCGGACTAGCTCCCGCGCGGCATTCTGCTCGTCGGTGATGGTTGCGGACAACATGAACCTCCTCGGCCGCCAAGCCTTGAGGGAAGACATGTGCAGCTTACTAGAACGTGTTCTAATGTTAGGTGCGCCCGTCGTCAAGTCGGTGCCTATAACAGCAGAACACGTTCGATTCCGGACCACGGCGAGGTGCGAAATTCCCGGCCGACGTGCGTATCGTTTCGAGCAGGACGAGGAAGAAAAGGAGCCGCTCGCCGCATGTCGACGCCAGTACACGCCGGTTCTGGTCCGGGAGCGGAGCCGCGTCAGCCACAGGTGCTGACGGTGGCCGCTTTGGCCGAGTCGGAGCTCGGCTCAGACGCCCAACGAGAGCGCCGCAAGCGCATTCTCGACGCCACCTTGGCTATCGCCTCTAAGGGCGGTTACGAGGCCGTTCAGATGCGCGCGGTAGCCGAACGCGCCGACGTCGCGGTGGGCACGCTGTACCGCTACTTCCCGTCCAAGGTCCATCTGCTTGTCTCGGCGCTCGGACGTGAGTTCGAGCGGATCGACGCCAAGACCGACCGCACCACGATCGGCGGGGCCAGCGCGTATCAGCGGCTGCACCAGATGATCGGCCGCCTGAACCGTGCGATGCAGCGCAATCCACTGCTGACCGAGGCGATGACTCGGGCGTTCGTGTTCGCCGACGCCTCCGCGGCCGGCGAGGTGGATCACGTCGGCAAGCTGATGGACAGCATGTTCGCGCGGGCGATGAGCGACGGCGAACCGACCGAGGACCAGTACCACATCGCCCGGGTGATCTCAGACGTCTGGCTGTCCAACCTGCTCGCGTGGCTGACCCGCCGGGCCTCCGCCACCGACGTGAGCAAGCGACTCGACCTTGCTGTTCGGCTCCTTATCGGCGACGAGGACCATCCGAAGATCTGAGGGCGGCTACGCGGGCGGGCCGGCGGTGCGACCGCGGATCAGCTCGGTGGCCAGCACCTCATCCTTGTTGATGTCTTCGGGAAGTCCGGATCGCGGCGGGGTGTGCAAGAGGCTTCCCGCACATCGGCCCTTCTCGAGGTTGGGCTGTGCGACCGTCGACAGACCACGACGCCGCGCTTCGGGCACGCCGTCGAAACCCGTCACCGTCATCTGACCCGGCACGTAAATGCCGCGGGCCCGCAGGTGTTCCATGGCCGACAGGGCCAACACGTCGGCCGTACACATCAAGGCGGTGATCCTGGGGTTGGCATCGAACGCGACCGCCGCAGCCGCACCGCCCGAAGTGGGTTGGTGCTCATAGCTTTCCACGACCGTCAAGGAGTCCGGGTCGAGTCCGGCAGCCGCCATCGCGTCGCGAACACCGTTGATGCGTTCGCGTTGAACGTGGAAATGCGGGGACCGCAACCGCTCCCGGTCGGCGACGGCCACCCCGCCTGGAATGCGGTCTCTCCCGAGGCGCATCGTGATCAATCCGATGTCCCGATGACCCAGGCTCACAACGTAATCGGCCAGCTCACGCATCGCCGCCCGGTCGTCGATGCGCACGCCCGAGGTGCCGGGCACCCCCTTCGGTTGGTCGACCACCACCACCGGAAGCCTGCGTTGCAGCACCACCTGCAGATACGGGTCGTCGTCGGCGACCGAGTACACGACAAAACCGTCCACCCCGGCGGCCAGCACCGCAGCCGAACCCTCCTCGACACTGCGACCGGGCCCAACCGCCACCAACAACAGACCCTGGCCGACCTCTTCGCACGACTCGGCCAGCCCCGCCACGAAACTGACGGCTGCCGGGTCGCTGAACGAGTAGTTCAACGGCTCGGTGAGCACCAGCCCCACTGCACCGGCCTTTCGCGTGCGCAGTGACCGTGCCACCGGATCGGGGCCCGGATAGCCGAGGCGCTTAGCCGTCGCGAGCACTCGTTCCCGCAGATCGGCCGAGAGTTGGTCGGGACGGTTGTAGGCGTTGGACACCGTGGTGCGGGACACGTTGAGTTCGGCCGCCAATGAGGCCAGGGTCGCCCGCCGCCGTGGCGCGGGAGACCTGGACATGTCGGATGACGTTAGTGCATCACGCGTTGCCGACGGCGCCATGCGCTACGCTCTATTGGAAACGGTTTTCATTTGTATCTGGGTGATGGATCGATCATGCGACGGTTGGCGATGTGGGCGGTGGCCGCAGCGGTGGCGATTTCCGCGTGCGCATCACCGGCCGACGGTCGCGTGAGGGGGTCGACGTCGTCGCGTCAACCTCGGTGTGGGGATCCGTCGCCGCAGCGGTGGGTGGGCAGCGCGTCGTCGTCCGATCGCTGATCGCAGATACCGTCGCAGATCCCCACTCGTTCGAAGCCACTCCCGCCGACGCGGCGGCGATCACCGATGCCGCGCTCGTGGTCTACAACGGCGGCGACTACGACCACTTCGTCGACGAGGTGCTCGCCACCGAGCCCGGCGTCAACCGCATTAACGCGTTCGCCGTCGGCGGCCATGCGCCTGGCAGCAACCCGCACGTGTTCTACGACCTCAAGACCGTTTCGTCGGTGGCGAACGCGATCGCGGAGCGGCTTGGGGCGATCGATCCCGCCGGAGCCAACGAGTTCAAGGCGAACGCCGAGAAGTTCAACGCCGGCCTCGCAGCCATTGCCGAAAACCAGGAGCGCATCGCAGCCGCACACCGCGGTACCCCCGTCGTCGCCAGCGAAGACATCGCGTACTACCTGCAGACCGCAGTAGGACTGGCCGACAAGACACCGGCCGGCTATTACCGCGCGGTGGACGGGGACAGCGACCCGGCGCCGGTCGACGTCGCCGCGATGCTCGACCTCATCGACTCTCGGTCGGTGCGTGTGGTGTTGGTCAATCCGCAGACCGAAACGCCGGTGACCAAGCGAATTGCCGACGCCGCGAACATGTCTGGCGTGCCGGTGGTCGAGGTCACCGAGACCCTCCCGGAGGGCCTGGACTTCGTGACGTGGCAGCAGCAGACGGTTGATCGGCTGGCTCAGGCACTGCAGGCAACCCGATGACGGAATCAACCGAACCAGTAGTCCGACTCCGTAATGCCCGCCTGGCATTCGGCGACCGGGTGCTGTGGGAAGGTCTCGATCTCGAGGTGTTTCCCGGCGAGTTCCTCGCCGTCCTCGGGCCCAATGGGTCTGGCAAAACCTCATTGGTGAAGGTTCTTGCCGGTCAACTACCACTGAGCTCCGGCTCGGTTTCGGTTTGCGCGCAGCGTGTTTCGTCAGGCAGCACCAGGGTGGGCTACATCCCGCAGCACCGGTCGATCGAGCACGGACTGGGCCTTCGCGGTCGCGATCTGGTCCGTTTGGGGATTGACGGGCACCGCTGGGGGCTGACCAGCCGACGATCGGACCGGGTCCGCCGAGAAGCGGGCGTCGAAAAGGCGCTGGCCGAAGTCGGCGCCGCGCACCTGGCCGAGGTTCCGCTCGGCGTGCTGTCCGGTGGCGAGATGCAGCGGCTTCGGATCGCGCAAGCACTGGCCAGCGATCCGGCCCTGCTGCTGTGCGACGAGCCGCTGCTCAACCTCGATCCGGCTAATGCACAACTGGTTTCGGAGCTCATCGACAAGCGGCGCCATGCGGCGGGCACAGCGGTGCTGTTCGTCACCCACGAGATCAATCCCGTGCGCAACTACGTCGATCGAGTGCTGTATCTCGTCGACGGCCACTTCCGGATCGGCACAATCGACGAGGTGATGACGTCGGATACGTTGTCGCAGTTGTACCGCACGCAGGTCGACGTGGTGCGGATCCGCGACCAGTACGTTGTGGTCGGCAATCGGGGATTCTGCCATGAGTGAGGCTTTCTCCTCGCTGTGGCTCAGACTCTTCGACCTACAGGTCACAGTGGATCTGCTCGGACGCGGATTCGTCCAACAGGCGTTGCTTGCCGCGGCCCTGCTCGCGCTGATCGCTGGGCTCATCGGTCCGTTCATCGTGATGCGGCAGATGTCCTTCGCGGTCCACGGCTCGGCCGAATTGTCCTTGACGGGCGCGGCTTTCGCGCTCCTGGCCGGGATCAGCGTCGGAGCCGGCGCACTGGTGGGCAGCGTCGTCGCAGCGGTACTCTTCGGCATCCTCGGGCAACGCGCCCGTGAACGCGACTCGGCGATCGGTGTGGTCCTCGCCTTCGGGCTCGGTCTGGCGGTGCTGTTCATTCACCTCTATCCCGGCCGGGCCGGCACGAGCTTCGCGCTGCTCACCGGGCAGATCGTCGGTGTCGGCTACTCGGGCCTGACGCTGCTGGTGGTGGTCTGCCTGCTCGTTTCGGCGACGCTGGCGGTGAGCTATCGCCCGCTGTTGTTCGCCACGATCGACCCCGAGGTGGCGGCCGCCCGCGGCGTGCCCGTGCGCGGCCTGGGCATCGTGTTCGCGGCGCTGGTCGGCGTGACAGCGGCGCAGGGCGTGCAGATCGTCGGCGCGCTGTTGGTGATGTCGCTGTTGATCACACCGGCCGCGGCGGCCGTCCGGATATGTGCGTCGCCGGTGAGCACGGTCATCGTGTCGGTGATCTTCGCCGAAATCGCCGCAATCGGGGGCATTGTCATATCGCTGGCCCCCGGGGTGCCGATCTCGGTGTTCGTCACGACGATTTCCTTCGTCATCTTCCTCGCATGCTGGCTGATCGATCGCCGTCGGCGGGTCGCCAGCCACGCTTAGGCTGGGCACCGTGGTAGCGGTCGACCTGAACGCCGACCTGGGCGAGAGCTTCGCGGTATGGCGGCTCGCCGACGACGAGGCGATGCTGGACCTGATCACCAGCGCCAACGTGGCGTGCGGCTTTCACGCCGGTGATCCGGTTGGGTTGGCGCGCACCTGTCACTTTGCCGCCAACCGAGGCGTTCAGATCGGCGCGCAGGTGGGATATCGGGACCTGGCCGGGTTTGGCCGTCGCTACATCGACGTGGACCCCGAGGATCTGCGGGCCGACGTGATCTATCAGGTCGGCGCGTTGCAGGCGTTGGCGCATGCGGCGGGCTCGGCCGTGAAATATGTCAAACCCCATGGCGCCTTGTACAACACGATCGTGACCGATCGCGTGCAGGCCCGCGCGGTGGCCGATGCCGTCCAGGCGGTCGACCCGACATTGCCGGTCCTCGGGCTCGCTGGTTCGGTGTTCTTCGAGGAGGCGGCAGGCCTCGGACTGCGCTGCGTCGCCGAGGCGTTCGCCGACCGGGCCTACCGCCCGAACGGCCACTTGGTGCCGCGGCGCGAGCCCGGCGCCGTTCTCGAGGATCCGGATCAGATCGCCGAGCGGGTGGCAACGATGGTGAGGTCCGGTCGCGTGAGCGCGGACGACGGCTCAGTCATCCCCATCACAGTGGAATCGATTTGCGTCCACGGCGATTCGCCGGGAGCTGTCCGCATCGCCGCCGCGGTGCGGCAGCGGCTCGTCGACGAGGGCGTCGAGCTCAGACCCTTCACGCCGTAAGGTGACGTCATGCGTCTCAAGCTTGGCCGCCCGTTCATGTCAGAATTCACCAAGCGATTCGACGTGCCACCCGCCGACGCGGCGGATCCGTTGACGGTCAGCTGGCTCGGGGTCGCCACCCTGCTGATTGACGACGGGAAGTCGGCGCTGCTGACAGACGGGTTCTTCTCCCGCCCCAGTCTTCGCACGGTGGTGCTGCGGCGGGTGGAGCCGTCGCTCGAACGCATCATCGGCTGCCTGGAACGTGCCGGGGTACGAAGGCTCGAGGCCGTGATACCCGGTGCACACCCACTACGACCACGCGCTCGATTCCGCGGTTGTCGCCGCACGCACCGACGCCAAGCTGGTCGGCGGCGAGTCGACCGCCAATGTGGGCCGTGGCGGCGGTCTGGCCGACGACCGCATTGTGGTCGCGACGAGCGGCGAGCCGATCACGCTGGGCCAGTACGAAGTGACCTTGATCGCGTCGAAACACAGCCCGCCTGACCGTTTTCCGGGCGAGATCACCGAGCCGGTGGTGCCGCCCGCGAAGGCGAAGGCATACAAGTGCGGCGAGGCGTGGTCGGTCCTGGTCCACCACCAACCGACCGACCGGCGGCTCCTGATTCAGGGCAGCGCAGGCTTTGTGACCGGCGCGCTGAGCGGCCAGCAGGCGGAGGTGGTTTACCTCGGGGTCGGCCAGTTGGGGCTGCTGCCCGAGCAGTACATGGTGGATTACTGGACCGAGGTCGTGCGGGCGGTGGGCGCTCGGCGGGTGGTGCTCATCCACTGGGACGACTTCTTCCGGCCGCTGACAGAACCACTGGAGGCGTTGCCGTACGTGGCTGACGATCTTGACGCGAGCGTCGAGGTGCTCAGTCGGCTCGCCACCGAAGACGAGATCCCGCTGCACCTGCCGACGGTGTGGCAGCGCGAGAACCCTTGGGCCTGAGCAGCAGCCACCCCGTCACCGAATTCGCCGCTGCGGCGGAGAAGTGCTGAGAAGACGCCACCACAGCGTCGAACTCGCGAACCTCGCACCCGAAAATGTCTCGAAGACTGCTGTCCAGCGTGCCGTTTGGACCAGGATTAGGGCCACATGCGTTAACGCCGTCGCTGCCGTGCGATCTCCGCAAGGGCGACACCGGCGGCCACCGACGCGTTGAGCGACTCCGTCGGACCCGCCATCGGAATCGACACCACGGCGTCACATCTCTCGCGCACCAGCCGCGACAGGCCCTTCCCCTCGGACCCGACGACGACCACCAGGTCGCCCGTCGCGTCCAACTCCTCGAACACTGTGTCGCCGTCGGCGTCCAGCCCCACGATCTGCAGCCCATCGGCCGCCCAATCCCGCAGCGTGCGATTGAGATTGGTGGCGCGGGCAATCGGAACGCGCGCGGCCGCGCCGGCGCTGGTCCGCCATGCGACGGCGGTGACCGACGCACTGCGCCGCTGTGGAATCAGCACACCATGACCACCGAACGCCGACACCGAGCGCACAATCGCACCTAAGTTGCGAGGGTCGGAGATGTTGTCCAACGCGACCAGAAGGGCCGGTGCGACGTCGTCGCGCGCGACGGCGAGCAAGTCGTCCGGGTGAGCGTAGTCGTACGGCGGGACCTGCAGCGCGATGCCCTGGTGCAGCCCGTTGGCGCTGATCCGGTCGAGGTCTGTGCGCGGCACCTCGAGGATCGAGATGCCGGAATCGGCTGCCAGCGCGACAGATTCGGTCAACCGTTCGTCAGCTTCGGCTCCGAGTGCCACATACAGCGCAGTCGCCGGCACGCCCGCACGCAGGCACTCGAGCACGGGGTTTCGGCCCAACACCACCTCGGTGTCATCCGTCTTCTTCGTCGTGCGACGCGAACGCTGCCCAGCCACCGCGCGTTTGGCTGCCGGGTGGTGTGGCCGCAGGTGGGCCGGCGGGGTTGCGCCGCGCCCTTCCAGACCACGCCGCCGATTGCCACCGGACCCAACCGTCGGACCCTTCTTGGTGCCAGGCTTACGGACCGCGCCGCGACGCCGCGAGTTGCCCGCCATCTAGTCGCCGCCCAGCAGTGACCACTGGGGACCGTCGGCCGTGTCGGTGACCTCGATGCCGGCCGTCTTCAGACGGTCCCTGATCGCGTCGGCCTCGGCCCAGTTCCGCTGCTGGCGGGCCGCTGCCCGGCGGTCGAGTTCGGCGCGCACGAGAACGTCGACCGCCGCCAGCGCCGCCGACGTCTCCTGATCGGTGCCCCACCGGTCATCGAGCGGGTCACATCCCAAGATCGCCATCATCGCGCGAATCTCTCCGGCACGGGCGAGCGCGGTTTCGTGGTCGCCGGCCTCCAGAGCGCGGTTGCCTTCGGCCCTGGCGCCGTGCACCTCCGCCAACGCGATCGGGACGGACAAGTCGTCGTCGAGCGCCGCGGCGAACATGGGTGTCCAGGTGCCGGGCACCACAGCACCGACACGGGTGCGTACTCGGCGCAGGAAGTCCTCGATGCCCGTGTAGGCCTTCACGGCGTCCTGCAGCGCGGTTTCGGAGAACTCCAGCATGGAGCGGTAGTGCGCACTGCCAAGGTAGTAGCGCAGCTCGGCCGGACGCACCCGCTGCAGCACCGCCGGGATCGACAGCACGTTGCCCAGCGACTTGCTCATCTTCTCGCCGGCCATGGTGACCCAGCCGTTGTGCAGCCAGTAGCGCGCGAACTGATCGCCGGCAGCACGCGCCTGCGCGATCTCGTTCTCGTGATGAGGAAAGATCAAATCCATTCCACCGCAATGGATGTCAAACTCGGAGCCGAGATACTCGTGAGCCATCGCCACACACTCGGAGTGCCAGCCGGGCCGTCCCCTGCCCCACGGCGTCGGCCAGGACGGCTCACCCGGCTTGGCGCCCTTCCACAGCGTGAAGTCACGCTGGTCGCGTTTGCCCGCACCGACACCCTCGCCTTGGTGGACGTCGTCGAGCCGGTGACCGGAGAGCTGGCCGTACTCGGGGAAGCTCAGCACGTCGAAGTAGACGTCCCCCGCCCCGGTGTACGCGTGGCCGCTGTCGATCAGCCGTGAGATCAACTCCACGATCTGCGTGATGTGCCCGGTGGCGCGTGGTTCAGCCGAGGGCGGCAACGCGTCCAGCGCGTCGTAGGCCGCCGAGAAGGCCCGCTCGTGGATGGCGGCCCACTCCCACCAGGGGCGGCCGGCATCGGCCGCCTTGTTCAGGATCTTGTCGTCGATATCGGTGACGTTGCGGATGAACGCAACGTCGAAGCCATGCGCCATCAGCCAGCGCCGCAACACGTCGAATGCGACGGCGCTGCGCACGTGTCCGATGTGGGGCAGACCCTGAACTGTCGCACCGCACAGGTAGATCGACACGTGCCCGTCGCGGATCGGCACGAAATCGCGCACGGCACCGGCATAGGTGTCGTAGAGCCGCAGCTGAGCGCGATTCGTCACGACGCGCCAGCTTACCGGCATCCTCCTCGATCAGTTGTCGGCTCGAACCACCAACGCCGTAGCGATTGCGGCCAACCCCTCACCGCGGCCGGTGAGCCCGAGCCCGTCCGTGGTCGTCGCCGACACCGAAACGGGGGCGCCCAGGAGGTCCGACAGCACCTTTTGAGCCTCTTGCCGACGGGGCCCGATCTTCGGCCGATTTCCGATCACCTGCACTGCGGCATTGCCCACCCGAAAGCCGTAGTCCATCAGCAGATCACGGACGTGGCCGAGCATGGCGCCTCCGGTTACGCCGGCCCAGCGGGGGTCGTCGACGCCGAAGACCTCCCCGATGTCGCCGAGTCCGGCTGCCGACAGCAGTGCGTCGCACAGCGCATGCACGGCGACGTCGCCGTCCGAGTGGCCGGCGCAGCCGTCGGCATCCTCAAACAGCAGGCCCAGCAGCCAGCACGGCCGGCCCGGCGCAATCGGGTGCACATCGGTGCCCAGACCCACCCGAAGCCGGTCGCTCACGTGCGGTCACCGATGAGGGACTCAGCGAGCAGCAAGTCGATCGGGGTGGTGATCTTGAATGCCAGTGGATCGCCGTCGACGACCAACACCTGAGCCCCGATGTGCTCGACGATCGACGCGTCGTCGGTGAATTCGCCCGAACCCGCCCGTGTGTAGGCCCGCAGCAGCAGCTCCGCGCGAAACCCTTGCGGAGTCTGCACGGCGCGCAACCCGGCCCGCTCCGGGGTCGCGATCACGACGCCGTTGGCGTCGACCGCCTTGATCGTGTCGCCGAGCGGGAGCCCCGGCACCACCGCGTCGTACCCGGACCGCAGCGCATCGACGACGCGGCCGATCAGTGACGGCGGGGTCAGCGGGCGGGCGGCATCGTGGACAAGCACGTGCTCGACCTCGCCGACTGCAGCGAGGGCACGCCGCACCGAGTCGGTGCGATCGGCACCGCCGGCGACGATCGTGGCCATCCCGCCCAGAATCAACTTGGCCTCATCGGTGCGATCCGGCGGCACCGCCACCACGATGGCGTCGACGACGCCTGACTCCATCAGCCCGCAGATCGCCCTTTCCACCATCGGGCGGCCCCGCAGAGTGACAAACGCCTTCGGAATGCCGGCGGCGAGCCGTACACCCGACCCCGCGGCCGGGACGACCGCGACCGTGCTCATCAAGGTCCGTCAGGACGCGGCGGCCAGAACCTCGTCGAGGATGGTCTCCGCCTTGGCGTCGTCGGTGTTCTCGGCCAGTGCCAACTCGCCGACCAGGATCTGGCGGGCCTTGGCCAGCATGCGCTTTTCGCCGGCCGAGAGCCCACGCTCCTGGTCTCGGCGCCACAAATCGCGCACCACCTCGGCGACCTTGTTGACATCGCCTGAGGCGAGCTTCTCCAGGTTGGCCTTGTACCGCCGCGACCAGTTGGTCGGTTCCTCGGTGTGCGGCGCGCGCAGAACCTGGAAGACCTTGTCGAGCCCTTCCTGGCCCACCACGTCGCGCACGCCCACATATTCGGCATTGTCTGCGGGTACTCGAACTGTCAGGTCACCCTGCGCGACCTTCAAGACGAGATATTCCTTCTGCTCGCCTTTGATGGTCCGGGTTTCGATCGCTTCGATCTTTGCAGCACCGTGGTGTGGGTAAACAACGGTGTCTCCGACCTTAAAAATCATCTGTTTCGAGCCCCTTTCGCCACTCCATGCTAACACGGGGCCCTGACACGGGTTGCCCAACGGTGCAGGTCAGGGGCACCTCCATGCGACATTGGGGCTTGACACGAAGACGAAATCGTGCTGCCGCCAGGGACTTTCCCGAGTCGCTTCGCTCGGAGCCACCTGACCTACTACTGTGCATAGTCGAGCACTGGTGGCCCGCCGTCCGGTCGATAAGACGCCAAGCAGGAGGTATCTGGTGAACCTCGTTACACGACGCGCATCGGCCTTCGTCATCGCCTGCGGATTGGTGGCCGCCACCGTCGCGGGATGCAGTGCAGGTCAGCAGTCGCAGACGGCTACCCAACTGCCCGCCGTCAACGGCACCAGCGGCGGCGTGCAGTACATCGCGCTGCGCGATGTCCAGCTGCAAGTCGACCAGACCGGGCCGGCGGTCCCGGAGGGCAAAAGCGTTGCCCTGGTGTTCGTCGCCACCAACCAGTCGCCGGACAAGAACGACAAGATCGCTCGCATCACGTCCCCCGTCGGCACAGTGAAGCTCGGCGGCAAGTCCGAGATCCCGGCTCTCAAATCGTTGATCGTCGGCCCGTCCGAGGGCGGCACCGCCGCACCGCAGTCCGCGCCCGGCGCCAACACGGGAACGGCGACGGTTCAGCTGTCCGAGCCGATCAGCAGCGGGCTTACCTATGACTTCACCTTCGAGTTCCAGCATGCCGGGCGCGCGACGCTCGCCGTGCCGGTCACGGCCAGCGTTACCGCGCCGCGAGTTGATCAGGCCCCACCTCACGGAGACGGTCACTAGCACTCTGTCGGTCCGGCCGGATACCGTTCCGGCGTGGCCAAGACCCGCACTCAGTACCGATGCTCAGAGTGCCGGCATGTCATGGCCAAATGGGTCGGCCGGTGCCCCGATTGCGGCACCTGGGGAACCGTCGACGCGGTAGCGCTGTCCATAGCCCAGTCCGGTAGGCGGCATTCTGCGGCGGCACACCCCAGCGCTCCGGCCGTGCCTCTCAGCTCGATCCCCCGCGGAATCGTCCGGCATCACGCGACGGGAGTCAGCGAACTGGACCGGGTGCTCGGCGGCGGGGTGGTACCAGGATCCGTCACACTGCTGGCCGGCGAGCCGGGGGTGGGCAAGTCAACACTGCTGCTCGAGGTCGCACACCAGTGGGCGCAGTCGGGGCGGCGAGCGCTGTACCTGTCAGGCGAGGAGTCGGCCGGGCAGATCCGGATGCGCGCGGAACGCACCGGGTGCACCCACGACGAGGTGTTCTTGTCCGTCGACTCGGATGTGCAGGCCATGCTGAGCCAAATCGACGCCGTCACACCCAGCCTGGTGATCGTCGATTCGGTGCAAACGATGTCGACCACCGAGGCCGACGGTGTGACTGGCGGGGTCACACAGGTGCGCGCAGTCACCAGCGCATTGACCGCCGCGGCGAAAACCAGCGGCGTCGCGATGATCATGGTTGGACACGTCACCAAGGACGGCGCCATCGCGGGGCCGCGGTCGCTCGAGCACTTGGTTGACATCGTGCTGCAATTCGAGGGCGACCGACACTCCAGCCTGCGCATGGTCCGCGGCGTCAAGAACAGGTTCGGCGCCGCCGACGAGGTCGGTTGCTTCCAGCTCGTCGAGGACGGCATCGAGTGCGTCGCCGACCCGTCCGGTCTCTTCCTAGACCAGCGACCGGAGCCGGTGTCCGGCACGGCGGTCACCGTCACGCTCGACGGCAAACGGCCGCTGATCGGAGAGGTGCAGGCGCTGCTCGTCGAAACCTTCGGGACGGCCCCATCACGCCGGGCCGTCAGCGGCATCGACTACTCCCGCGCCGCGATGATCGCCGCCGTGCTGACCAAACGCGCCAACGTGAAACTGGCCAACTACGACATCTACCTGTCTACCGTCGGCGGCATGCGCCTGACCGACCCATCGTCTGATCTCGCGGTGGCGGTCGCGGTTGCGTCGGCAGGCCTTGACCTGCCGCTGCCCGCCACCGCGATAGTGATCGGCGAAGTCGGGCTGGCCGGAGACTTACGCCGGGTCAGCGGGATGGAGCGCCGGCTGGCCGAAGCCGCCCGGCTCGGCTTCACCACCGCGCTTGTCCCGCAGGGAATCAAGAACGTGCCGGACGGAATGTGTGCGCTGCAGGCGAAGACCGTGACCGGCGCACTCGCACTGCTCGAGGAGATCGCGGTCAGACGCACGACCGAAACGGGGCAGAGGTGGACTTGACGTCGGCGGACAGCCCGAACACCAAGGATCGGCTCGTTCACCCGGCACTGCGCGAAACGCTGGGGCGGCTGGCGCCGGGAACCGCGCTGCGCGACGGACTGGAGCGGATCTTGCGTGGGCGCACAGGCGCGCTGATCGTGATGGGTTACGACGACCAGGTGGAGGCGATTTGCGACGGCGGCTTCGCGCTGGACGTACGGTTCGCACCCACCCGCCTGCGTGAGCTGGCGAAAATGGACGGGGCCCTGGTCTTGTCCACCGATGGCGCCAGGATCGTGCGGGCCAACGTGCAACTTGTGCCGGACCCGTCGATCCCGACCGACGAATCGGGCACTCGACACCGCTCCGCCGAACGCGCAGCGATCCAGACCGGCTATCCGGTGGTGTCGGTCAGCCATTCGATGAGCATTGTCACCGTCTACGTCGCCGGCGAGCGGCACGTCGTCGCCGACTCCGCCACCATCCTGTCCCGCGCGAACCAGGCCGTCGCCACGCTGGAACGCTACAAATCACGTCTCGACGAGGTCAGCCGTCAGCTTTCCACCGCAGAGATCGAGGACTTCGTCACTCTGCGTGACGTCATGACGGTGGTGCAGCGGCTGGAGATGGTCCGCCGCATCAGCCTGGAGATCGACGAGCACGTGGTCGAACTCGGCACCGACGGCCGCCAACTCAAGCTGCAACTGGAGGAGTTGGTGGGCGGCAACGACCTGACCCGGGAATTGATCGTCCGCGATTACCACGGAAATCCGGAGCCGCCCACCGGCAAGCAGGTGGCGGGCACCCTCGACGAACTCGATCAGCTGTCCGACACCGAGCTGCTCGACTTGACCGCCCTGGCAAAGGTTTTCGGGTATCCGTCAACCGCCGAGGCGCAGGACTCGGCGATGAGCTCGCGTGGCTACCGAGCGATGGCAGGCATCCCGCGGCTGCAGTTCGCGCACATCGATCTGCTCGTCCGGGCGTTCGGTTCGCTGCAAGGGCTGCTCGCCGCGAGCTCGAGCGACCTGCAGAAGGTGGAAGGCATCGGAGCCGTGTGGGCCGGCCACATTCGCGAAGGGCTTTCGCAGCTGGCCGAGTCGACGATCATCGACCGGATGCTGTAGCTATCCGGCCGGCGGTGGAGGCGGCCCCGGCAGTGGTCCGCCAGGCGCCGGGGCGTGCGATTGCTCGGCGATGCTGAACGGCACCGGCGCCGACCGCAGATTTCCCAGCTGCACGGCGAGGTTGTACGTGCCGGGGCCAATCGGCTGGCGGGGCAACGGGCACTGCGGCGCCGAACCCATTCCGGTCCAGGTCACCTCGGTGGTCACCTGCTCGCCCGGGTTGAACGTCTTTACCAGGGATTCATTCGACGGCGCGCAGTCCAGATTCGACCACAACCGCTGGTTGTCCAGCGAATAGACGTATGCGGCGAGCACCGCCGCGCCGACGTCGCGCTTGCACGACACCAGCCCGATGTTGGTGACCACCATGGTGAACTTCGGCTGATTCCCGGCGACGTAGTTCGGCTCACTCGTGATTCCCTTGACCGCCAACGTGGAGTCCGGGCAGTCGTCGCCCTCCTTCAGCACCGGCGGGGGTGTGACTGCCGCGGTCGGGGTGGGGGTTTGGATCGGAGGCGGCACGACCCCTGTGATAGGCGATTTCACGTCGCCCGGCTGCGGGGCGGCCGCCGTCTGTGCGCCGGCCGACGTGTCGGCGCTGTTTTCGGCTCCTCCGTTGCCGGTCAACACGATGACGATGACGGCCACCACGATGCCGATCACCGCCACCGCGAGACCGGCGGCGAGGGTTCTTCGTCGCCGATAGATTTGCGGCGGCAGCGGCCCCTGCGGTTCAAGATCCAGCACAAACTCACGGTAAGCCCAGGTCACCGCAAGACGTCCGACCCGGCCCGGCGTGTCGCGTCGGTTGGCTGCCGAGCGGGCGCTATTACGGCTGGCTTTCCCCCACGTCGCCGATGGCGCCGCGCAGCATGACCTGGCCGTCGGCGAGGCGATACGTCAGCCCGACGATCGCGAGCTCGCCACGACCGACTCGCTCGGAAATGGCCGTGGACCTGGCCATCACCTGTGCTCCGGTCTCCGCCACGTGATAAGCCTCGAACTCGTCGACGCGGGTCAACCCCTCCCGCTTGCCGCGCAGAATCGACGGGGTCACGCGTTCGACCACGTCGCGGATGTACCCGCCGGGCACCAGCCCGGAATCCAGCGCGGTCAACGTGGCCTGCACAGCGCCGCAACTGTCGTGGCCCAACACCGCGATCAGCGGCACGTCGAGAACGGTGACCGCGTACTCGATCGAGCCAAGAACCGCCGAGTCGGTGACATGACCGGCCGTGCGCACCACGAACATGTCGCCCAGGCCCTGGTCGAAGATGATCTCAGCGGCCACCCTGCTGTCGGCGCACCCGAACACCACCGCCGTGGGTCGCTGCCCGGCGGCCAGGTTGGCGCGGTGCTCAACGCTTTGGCTGGGGTGCTCGGGTCTGCCCGCCACGAACCGCTCGTTACCCTCCTTGAGTGCCCTCCAGGCGTCAGCGGGCGTGGTGTGGGGCATGGTGGACATTGTGCACGCCGGAGGCGGACGTAAGGCAATGAACGGCAACACTTCCGAACTGCTCGACTGGTACGAGATCGCTCATCGCGACCTGCCGTGGCGACGGCGGGGCGTGACGGCATGGCAGGTGTTGGTCAGCGAATTCATGCTCCAACAAACGCCGGTGCACCGGGTGCAGCCGGTGTGGGAGGAATGGATCCGGCGGTGGCCGACAGCGTCGGCGACCGCGGCGGCGAGCGCCGCTGACGTGCTGCGCGCCTGGGGCAAGCTGGGCTATCCGCGCCGTGCCAAGCGGCTGCACGAGTGCGCCACCGTGATTGCCCGCGACCACGGCGACGTCGTGCCCGACGACGTCGACACCCTGCTGGCCCTGCCGGGCATCGGCGCCTACACCGCACGCGCGATCGCCTGCTTCGCGTACGGGAAGCGGGTTCCGGTGGTGGACACGAACGTCCGGCGGGTGGTGGCCCGGGCCGTGCACGGGGTCGCCGACGCCGCCCCCACCGGTAGGGAATTGGCGACTGTCGAAACTCTCCTGCCGCGCGACGACAGCGCGCCGCGCTTCTCGGTGGCGCTGATGGAGCTTGGCGCAACGGTGTGCACCACGCGTTCGCCGCGGTGCGGGATTTGTCCGCTGAGCACCTGCGCGTGGCGCGCCGCCGGCCATCCGCCGCTGGCGCAGCCGGCTCGGCGGACGCAGACCTACGCCGGCACCGACCGCCAGGTGCGCGGCCGGCTGTTAGACGTGTTGCGGGCCAACGACTTTCCGGTCACGCGGGTCGCCCTTGACCTCGCGTGGTCAACGGATGTTCCTCAACGCGACCGCGCGCTGGAATCGCTGCTGACCGATGGGCTGGTCGAACGGACCGCCGACGGGCGGTACGCGCTCGCCGGCGAGGGATCATAGTGTCGGGAGGTTTCGCCGTGTGCCAGTACTGCGGATGCCGGGAGATCCCGCTGCTGCGTGACTACATCGCAGAGCACGAGAGGGCGATGAATTACGGCGGCGACGCGGTGCGCGCGCTCGACCGGGGTGAGCTCGATCGTGCTCGCGAGTTGCTGGCCGCCATGGCCGATGAACTGCGGTCCCACTGGCGGGGCGAGGAGAACGGGCTGTTCGCCGTGATGGGCACGGACGACCTGTACGCCGAGCACATTGCCCCACTGGTTGCCGAGCACCGCGAGTTGGACGCATTGCTCGAGTCGGTCGAGCTGTCCGAATCGGACGACCGAGACCGGGTGCGCAAGGCCATCTTCGACCTCCACGAGCACATCGCCAAGGAGGAGGACGGCCTGTTCCCCGCCTCGCTGACGGCCCTCGACGGCGATGAGTGGGACTCCGCAATAGCCGCCTGGCGGGATGCGCACCCTGGCCGGAACATGATCTGAGCCGGCTAGCGGCGCCTACGCCGAGACCTCGCAGGGAATCTCGGAACAGGAGAACCGGCGACGGTAGTCCGACGGTGTCACCCCCACCGTCCGCCGGAAGTGATGCCGCAGCAGCGTTGCGGTTCCGAATCCGACGCGGTCGGCGATGCGGTCGACGTCGAGATCGGTCTCCTCCAGTAACCGCCGGGCATACAGCACGCGTTGGTCGGTCACCCACTGCATGGGGGTGCGTCCGGTCTCTTCGACGAACCGGCGAGCGAACGTTCGCTCCGACATGTGCGCGCGCCTGGCCAAGCTAGCCACGGACTGCGACTTGTCCAGATTGGCGAGAATCCAGTCCAGGTGCGGGGCGAAGCCGGCAGAGCAGTGCACGGGGACGGGCTGCGGAATGTATTGGCGCTGACCGCCATCGCGCTGGGGCGGCACCACCATCCGGCGGGCGATGACGTTGGTGATCCTGCTCCCCAATTCCCTGCGCACCAGATGCAGGCAGGCGTCGATACCGGCCGCCGTTCCGGCGCTGGTGATCAGGTTGCCGTCGTCGACGAACAGTACGTCGCGGTCCACCCGCGCGGTCGGATACATGCGCGCCAGCTGCTCGGAATGCATCCAGTGGGTGGTGCACCGACGGCCGTCCAGCAGGCCCGCCGCACCGGCGACGAACGCACCCGAGCACACCGTCAACACCGTCGCACCCGCCTTGGCGGCTGCTCGCAGCGCTTCGAGCGCCTCGGGCGGATAGGCGTCCACGCCACCGATGGGTGACACCGCCGGGACGGCGACCAGGTCGGCGCCGACCAACCCGTCGAGCCCGTGGTCGGGGACCAACGCCGCGCCCATCGACGTGCGTATCGGCTGACCGGCCACCGGTCCGCAGACCCGGAAATCGAAGTTGGGCACGCCGTCGGACTCGCGGTCGATGCCGAATACCTCACACACGACGCCGAACTCGAAAATCGCCAGCTTTTCGAGCACCAGAGCGGCCACTGATCGGATCATGGCAGTATTTTATCTCAGATCGGCAGTACTGCCACTGTTGGCCGGATATTGACTGGCGAAAACTTAGTGCCATGACTGCTGCAACAACATTCGTGATCGTGGTGGCGCCGTTCATCGTCACGGCGGCACTGGCATGGCTGGCACATCGTTCGGGTTCGCTGCGGTTGAACCGGGACCAGTTTCGGGTTTGGGCACCGATGTCCGGCTGGTTCGACGACGGAGTCGACGCAGACGCCAGGCGGATCGATCATGAACTCGACGCGATCCGCGCGCGGTTCTCCGAGCACCCGGCATGGCCGGCGTCAGGAGCGCTCGGGGAGCGCCGATAGGAAGGCCGTGACCGCCTCGCGGTAGGTGTCGGGTGCCTCGTCGTGAACCAGGTGACCTGCCCCCTCGACCTTCAGATAGGTAGTGCGCCAGCCTGTTTCATGCATCGCGGCCATTTGACCGGCGGGTGTCACCGAATTGCCCGCTTCGATGAGCAGCGTCGGCACGCGGACCTGGCGCCACTGCTCCCAATAGGCGCGGTTGCCCCATTCGGCGGCGATCTCGACCCACCGCGCCACGTGGCCGTGCAGCCGCCAACCGGTAGCTGTGCGATCGAAGGCGTCGAGAAAGTACTGCCCGGCGATCGGTCCGAATTCGTCGTACACCTGCTGCGCGGCTTCGAACTCCACCGGCAGCGTGTGCAGCCACGGTTCCCACGGTCCCGTGGTGCGGCCGCGGAAATCCGGTGCCATGTCCTCGACCACCAGCGCTGTGACAAGTTCCGGGCGCTGGACGGCCAGACACCACCCGTGCAGTGCGCCCATCGAGTGGCCGATCAGCCTGACCGGACGACCGAGATCCGCCACCGCGTCGCCGAGATCGGCGACGAATCGCTCGGTGCTGATCGGATACGGGTCGGCCACGTCACGGCCGCGGTGCCACGGGGCGTCGTAGGTGTGGAGATGCCCGAGCTGTCGCAGCCAGGGCAACTGGCGAGACCAGGTGCTACCGCGGCCCATCAGCCCGTGGACCAAGACCAGTGGCTGTCCGCGGCCACCCCGGTCGGTCAGCAGATCAGCACTCACGCTCACATCTTGCCCATCGCACAACGACACCGGCGCGCATCGGCGCGCGGTAGCCTAACCCACATGCCCGTGGTGAAGATCAACGCAATAGAGGTGCCGCCGGACGCCGGCCCTGAGCTGGAGAAGCGGTTTGCAAACCGAGCCCACGCCGTCGACAACCAGCCGGGCTTCCTGGGATTCCAGTTGCTGCGGCCCGTGCGCGGAGAGGATCGCTATTTCGTGGTGACGCAGTGGGAATCCGAAGAGGCGTTCCAGGCGTGGGCCACCGGCCCCGCGGTTCACGCCCACGCCGGTCACCGTGAAAATCCGGTCGCGACCGGAGCGTCACTGCTGGAGTTCGAGGTTGTGTTAGACGTTGCCGGGTCAGGCACCAAGGAGTAGCGCAAGCCGGGGGCGATTCCGCGCCGCGACGTCGTTGGTGATCGTCGCTTTGTCGGGCGCCCTGGTTTGCGGTTGCTCCACACCGTCCGCGTCGCCGAGCGCGGCTGACTCGGCGTCCCAGATCAACATCAGCACCCCGCCGGGCTTCCGCGCCAAGCAGACAGTCGACATGCTCAACTCGGACTGGCCGATCGGAACGGTCGGGGTACGCACGCTCGCGGCCCCGCAAATGGTCAACACCATCACCACCGTCATGGGTCGCCTGTGGCTCGACCGGCCGTACACGGTCGCCGGCGTCGATCTGAAAGCTGCACGGGCGACGCTGCACCTCGTGACATCGTTCGGCGCCCGCCAAGACGTCGAGATCCACACCGACGACGGCGGCAACGTGGACAGCTTCGACGTCAAATTGCAGGAGCCCAAGATCACTTCCTGGCAAGACGTCGACGCGGTGCTGGGCAGATCCGGCGCTCGCTATTCGTATCAGGTGTCGAGGGTCAACGACGGCCAGTGTCAGCCCGTTGCCGGCACCAACACCGTCCAATCCTTACCGCTGGCTTCGATTTTCAAGCTTTACGTGCTCTACGCGGTGTCTGACGCGGTCAAGGCCGGCGCCCTGTCGTGGGACGACCAACTCACCATCACCACGCGGGCGAAGGCCGTCGGGTCGTCGGGGTTCGAGAAACTGCCGCCCGGCGCACGCGTTTCGGTGCGGGTAGCGGCGGAGAAAATGATCGCCAACAGCGACAACATGGCCACCGACCTGTTGATCGATCGGCTTGGCACGGCCGCGGTGGAACGGGCGCTGGTGGCGGCCGGGCACCACGACCCCGCCAGCATGACGCCGTTTCCCACCATGCATGAGCTGTTCTCCGTCGGCTGGGGGAAACCCGATTTGCGCCAGCAGTGGAAGCAGGCGGTCGAGTCCGGCGGCCCCCAGATCCGCGCCCAGCTGCTGGCACAGACGAATGCCCGTCCCTACGAACCTGATCCGGAGCGGACGCACACACCGGCGTCCACGTTCGGCGCGGAGTGGTACGGCAGCGCCGAAGATATCTGCCGTGTGCATGCCCGGCTGCAAAAGAATGCGGTCGGCGCGTCGGCGCCCGTCAAAGACATCATGTCGGCGATCTCGGGAATCGACCTGGATCCGCTGCAATGGCCCTACATCGGTGCGAAGGCCGGAAATCTGCCGGGCGACTTGACCTTCAGCTGGTACGCGGTGGACCGTTCGGGCCAGGCATGGGTGGTCAGCTTCCAGCTGAACTGGCCGCGCTATCACGGTCCCAGCGCCGGCGGCTGGGTGATGTCCATCGTCAAGCAGGCTTTCGCGATGCTGGCGCAGCAACGCTAGCTCCCAGCGTCGGCCCGCCGAACGTGCGGCTACTGCGAAAATCTGACCAATTTTTCGCAGCACGTGCACGTTCGGTGTGCCACTCCAGCCGTCCGGCCCCTACCCCGACCGCAGCGTCCAGGCGTGTCCGCGAAAATGCAGCACTGTGCGGCTTGCCGGTGCGATGTCTATGCGCCAGAACGACTTCGGTGGTGCGTCCAGGACGACCAGCATCGCTGCCCTGATGACTGCCGGATGGGTGACCGCAACCATGCGGGACGGGCTGGCGGTCAATGAGTCCAACCAGTCGGTCACCCGCTTCACCACGTCAACCACCGACTCGCCGCCGTGGGGCGCGCTGGTCGGATCGGTCAGCCACACCGCCAGATCCGCCGCCGACACGCTGCTCAGCACGCCCCCGCGCCAACGGCCGCAATCCAGGTCCGCCAACCGCGGTTCCACGGTCGCGCGAAGGCCCAGCTGCTCGGCGGTCTGAAGGCATCGCTGTTCGGGCCCGGACAGCGCGGTGAACCCGGACGGTCCGAGATCGACCGCCGGGTCGACCTGCCGTCGGCCGAGGGCGTTGAGCGGTTCGTCCGTCGGGAAGCGGCCGGCGGCCATCGCATCGGTCATGGCGTGCGACAGCAGGGTCAGCCGGACGACCTCACCCATCCCCCGCGTCGTCCGTTAAGGGTTTCGGGGCCCGGCGACGAGCACAGCCCGCCCAGTCGCCGACGCATCGGTCAGCACACGATTGACCGACGACGCGAACACCAGCCCGATCGCCGCCCACATCACGAGTTGCGTGCCCAGCGAATACAGCCGGAAGTCGTAGAGCACGTCGGCGGGAAAGCCGTCGGGTGTCTCCTGCACGTCGGGCAACGCCAGCAGAACAACACTGATCGCCACCACATGCGCGCCGCAGGCCATCAACGCCGCGCTCCACCCGCCGAAGCGCGGCACCAGCCGCCGGCCCAACCACACCGCCGCGATTGCCAACGCCGACGAGAGCACGACCAACACCAGGTAGAGGCCGGTGCGATCGCGCAGCGTTTCCTCGAGGCCGACGGCGGGCGGGTTCGGCGGGTACTTGAGGAACGGAATCAGCGTGGTTGCGCCGAATGCGGCGCCGGCCAACCACATTGAGAGCGCGCGCGGTTCCACGCCCGGGAAGCGGCCGAACGCCACGACGAACAGCACCGCGAACAGGGCGCCCACCGCGACGCCGAAGGCCAGCACACCGAATCCCATGCCGACGTTCGCCTGCACGCCGCGGCTGAACAACTCGACCCCGTGGTCGTGAGCCGCCTGCGCCGCTTCGAGTTCGATGGCGCGGGCGATCATTGGTTCTACGAAGGTCCGTGCGAAGACGGACGCCAACAATCCGCCGACGGCGCCGGCCAAAAGGCCGCACGCGATGATCCGCTTCTCCACGGGTTCAGTGGCAGGGGAAGCCGAGTAGGTGACGCGCGTCGTGCACGAACTCGTGCACGTGGGTGTCGCCGCCGAAGACCGACACCGCGCCCTGGTCGAAACCGACGAAGTAGATCACCAACAACGCCAGGAACACCGTGCCCGTCAACCATAGCGAGGCGCGGGCGGCGGAGAGGTCCAGCGCCTGAAGGCGCGTCGTGGTCGTCGATTGCGATCTGCCCACTTCGGGCTCCTTCCACCGGATGTCGCGTCCGGATCGAGTATCCATGACGGACGCCGGGTCTGACTGTACAGTGGCGCGACCGTTCTGGAGTCTCACCAGATTCCTTCGCCCGTCGATGACCCAACGGAGCCTATTGCGCCGCTGCGATGGCCGTCAAACAAGCGAAAACGGGCGGCACCCGGGTTGGGTACCGCCCGTCTCGCGTCGTGGCTATTCCGTCGCGGCCGCGCTGTGCGTGCCCGCGGCTCCGGCCTTGGCCAGATCCGGTTCGGCGGTCTTGGGCGGCTTCTTCTTGCCGGTGAAGGTGAACGCCGCGTCCTCGCCGGAACCTTCGCCGTCCCAGTTGTCTACGTCGACCGTGACGAGCTGGCCGGGTCCGACCTCCTCGAAGAGGATCTTCTCCGAGAGCGCGTCCTCGATCTCGCGCTGGATGGTGCGCCGCAGCGGCCGCGCACCGAGCACCGGGTCGAACCCGCGCTTGGCCAGCAGGGACTTGGCCTTGTCCGTCAACTCCATGGCCATGTCCTTGCTCTTGAGCTGTTTTTCCACCCGGCCGATCATCAGGTCGACCATCCGGATGATCTCGTCGCGCGTCAGCTGGTGGAAGACGATGATGTCGTCGATGCGGTTGAGGAACTCCGGGCGGAAGTGCTTCTTCAGCTCGTCGTTGACCTTCTGCTTCATCCGCTCGTAGTTGTTCTCACCGCCGCCCTGGGTGAAGCCCAGGCCGACCGCCTTGGAGATGTCGGCCGTGCCCAGGTTCGAGGTGAAGATCAGCACGGTGTTCTTGAAGTCGACCGTGCGGCCCTGACCGTCGGTGAGCCGACCGT
The DNA here is from genome assembly GCA_963834955.1 of uncultured Actinomycetota bacterium. GTDB lineage: Bacteria > Actinomycetota > Actinomycetes > Mycobacteriales > Mycobacteriaceae > Mycobacterium. Next base: position 205,632 of record CAWIDX010000028.1, on the reverse strand, counting down.
CCTCGAGCACCTGCAACAGGCTGTTGTAGATCTCCTGGTGCGCCTTCTCGATCTCATCGAAGAGGACGACGCTGAACGGCTTGCGCCTGACCTTCTCGGTCAGCTGGCCGCCCTCCTCGTAACCGACGTAGCCCGGAGGGGCACCGAACAGCCGCGAGGCGGTGAAGCGATCGTGGAACTCACCCATGTCGATCTGAATCAGCGCGTCCTGGTCGCCGAACAGGAACTCCGCAAGCGCCTTGGACAGCTCGGTCTTACCGACACCGGACGGGCCGGCGAAGATGAACGAGCCCGACGGGCGCCTGGGATCCTTCAGCCCGGCACGGGTGCGGCGGATCGCCTTACTGACGGCGGCCACCGCATCTTCTTGGCCGATGATCCGCTTGTGGATCTCGTCCTCCATGCGCAGCAGCCGAGTGGTCTCCTCCTCGGTCAGCTTGAACACCGGGATGCCCGTCCAGTTGCCGAGCACCTCGGCGATCTCGTTATCGTCGACCTCGGCGACAACGTCCAGATCACCTGACCGCCACTGCTTTTCGCGCTCGGCACGCTGCGCCACCAGGTGCTTCTCCCGGTCACGCAGGCTGGCAGCCTTCTCGAAGTCCTGCGCGTCGATCGCGGACTCCTTCTCCCGGCGCGCCTCGGCGATCTTCTCGTCGAACTCGCGCAGGTCTGGCGGCGCGGTCATGCGGCGGATCCGCATCCGCGCACCGGCCTCGTCGATCAGATCGATCGCCTTGTCCGGCAGGAACCGATCGTTGATGTAGCGGTCGGCCAGCGTGGCGGCGGCCACAATCGCGGAATCGGTGATCGACACCCGGTGGTGCGCCTCGTAGCGGTCGCGCAGCCCCTTGAGGATCTCGATGGTGTGCTCGACCGTCGGCTCGCTGACCTGCACGGGCTGGAAGCGGCGCTCCAGCGCGGCGTCCTTCTCGATGTACTTGCGGTACTCGTCGAGCGTGGTGGCGCCGACGGTCTGCAGCTCACCGCGGGCAAGCTTGGGCTTGAGAATGGACGCGGCGTCGATCGCGCCCTCCGCGGCGCCCGCCCCGACCAGCGTGTGCAGCTCGTCGATGAACAGGATGATGTCGCCGCGGGTATTGATCTCCTTGAGCACCTTCTTCAGGCGTTCCTCGAAGTCACCGCGGTAACGGCTGCCGGCGACCAGCGAACCCAGGTCCAGCGTGTAGAGCTGCTTGTCCTTCAGCGTCTCCGGAACCTCGCCGTGCACGATCGCCTGCGCGAGGCCCTCGACGACGGCGGTCTTGCCGACACCGGGCTCACCGATCAGCACCGGGTTGTTCTTGGTGCGCCGAGACAGCACCTGCATCACCCGTTCGATTTCCTTCTCCCGCCCGATGACCGGGTCGAGCTTCCCCTCCATCGCGGCGGCTGTCAGGTTGCGGCCGAACTGGTCGAGCACCAGCGACGTCGACGGGGTGCCGGACTCGCCGCCACGGCCACCGGTGCCGGCCTCCGCGGACTCCTTGCCCTGGTAGCCGGAGAGCAGTTGGATGACCTGCTGGCGCACGCGGGTCAGCTCCGCGCCCAACTTGACCAGCACCTGCGCTGCCACGCCTTCGCCCTCGCGGATGAGGCCCAGCAGGATGTGCTCGGTGCCGATGTAGTTGTGGCCGAGTTGCAGCGCCTCGCGCAAGCTCAGCTCGAGGACCTTCTTGGCGCGCGGGGTGAACGGAATGTGACCGGACGGCGCCTGCTGGCCCTGGCCGATGATTTCCTCGACCTGGCTGCGGACGCCTTCCAGGGAGATGCCCAGCGACTCCAGCGACTTCGCGGCTACGCCCTCACCCTCGTGAATCAGGCCCAGCAGGATGTGCTCGGTCCCGATGTAGTTGTGGTTGAGCATCCTGGCCTCTTCCTGAGCCAGGACGACGACGCGCCGCGCGCGGTCGGTAAATCGTTCGAACATCGGTGGTTACCTGCTCTCCCTCACCAGTGGGTGCTCGCACCCGCTATCCACTGTAATGGGCTGGCGCCCCCGCCGTCCCACCACGGCGGCCAGCCCGCCGGGAGGTGGTTGCGGGATTTCCGCAATGCACTGGTGTAACGCCATCGTGCGCCGAACTGTTTCATCCCGCTTGCGGATACGGTTCGCCGGTAGCGAAACCGCGGCGAGTAGGGCGTAAACGGCGCCGTGGGCGACGAGTTCAGGTGCTAGGTGGCGTCCTAGGTGGCAGCGTGAAACGCCTCGATGACGTCTGCCGGGATACGACCGCGGCTGGACACGTTGTGCCCGTTGCGCCGCGCCCAGTCCCGGATGGCGGCACTTTGCTCCCGGTCGATCGCTGCCCGTCCGCGCCCCGAACCGGCCGATCGCGCACGCCGGCGGCCACCGACTCGACGGCCCTTATCCACCCATAGCTTCAGGTCGTCACGCAGCTTCTTGGCATTCTTCGACGACAGGTCTATCTCGTAGGTCACGCCGTCAAGGCCGAATTCCACGGTCTCGTCTGCCGCTGCTTCGCCGTCGAAATCGTCGACCAGGGTCACGGTTACTTTCTTCGCCATTGCTTACACTGCTTCCTTCTGAACTGTGTACGGCGGGGTCTGTACGCAGTTCGACGATACCGACCCGCACCTAATGTGCCATAAACCCGCGAGTAGAGCCAACTTAGCCTATCAAGCCAGTTCAGTTCGCCTGCTTGCGCACAATTGGAAACAATACTGTCTCCCTAATTCCTAGCCCCGTCAAAGCCATCATCAGCCGGTCGATGCCCATTCCTGTTCCGGTGCACGGCGGCATACCGTACTCCATCGCGGCGAGGAAATCCTCGTCGAGGCGCATCGCCTCGTCATCACCGGCTGCGGCAGCCCGGGCCTGCGCCGCGAACCGGTCGCGCTGCACCACCGGGTCGACGAGTTCGGAATATCCCGTGGCCAACTCGATGCCGTGGATGTAGAGATCCCACTTCTCGGTAACGCCCGGCAGGCTTCGGTGCTGGCGCGTCAGTGGCGTGGTCTCCACTGGGAAATCGCGCACGAACGTCGGCGCGGACAACTTATTACCGACCGTGTGTTCCCACAGTTCTTCGACGATCTTGCCGTGCCCGTAGCCACGATCGGTGGGTAGTTCGAGCCCGATGCGTTGCGCGATGTCGAGCAACTGCGCTATTGAAGTATCCGGCGTAATGGTCTCGCCGACCGCTTCTGATAGCGACGGGTACATTTGCAACGTCTGCCATTGCCCGTCGAGGTCATAGGTCTCGCCACCCGGTAGTGTGAGCAGCCGGGTTCCGAACACGTCATCGGCGACTTCTTGAATTAGCTCCCGGGTCATCACCGCTGAATCGTCATAGGTGCCGTAGGCCTGGTAAGTCTCGAGCATCGCGAATTCCGGTGAGTGTGTAGAATCCGCGCCTTCGTTTCGAAACACCCGGTTGAGCTCAAAGACCCTTTCGAAACCCCCGACCACACATCGCTTCAAAAATAGTTCGGGCGCGATGCGTAGATACAGGTCGGCGTCCATGGCGTTGGAGTGGGTGACGAACGGACGGGCGGCCGCACCGCCGGCCAGCGTCTGCAGGATCGGGGTTTCCACCTCGAGGAATCCCCGCCGGTGCAGCGCGGCGCGCACCGCCCCCACGACGGCGATGCGCTGGCGGGCCATCGTGCGGGCGTCTGGGCGCACGATCAGGTCGACATATCGCTGCCGCACCCGCGACTCTTCGCTCATCTCCTTGTGAGCCACGGGCAGCGGACGCAACGCCTTGGCCGCCAGCTGCCAGGAGTCGGCCAACACAGACAGTTCGCCGCGGCGGGAACTGATCACTTCGCCGTGCGCGAAAACGATGTCTCCCAGGTCAACATCGGCCTTCCAGGCGTCCAACGCCTCTTGCCCGACGCTGGCCAAGCTGAGCATCACCTGCAGCTGGGTGCCGTCGCCTTCCTGCAGTGTCGCGAAACACAGTTTGCCTGAGTTGCGGGCAAACACCACACGGCCGGCGACGCCGACGACGTGTCCGGTCGTCGCGTCGGCGGGCAGGTCGGGGTAGGTCTCGCGGATCTGCTTGAGGGTGTGCGTTCGCGCGACGGCGACCGGGTAGGGGTCGACGCCGCTGGCCAGCAGCCGCTCACGCTTGCCCTGCCGGATCCGGAACTGCTCCGGGATCTCGGCCGAAGCATCGGCGTCGGTGTCGGGCGGGTCTGCTGGACTCACGGCGTGCCAGCTTAGGTTTCCAGCGTGAAGAGACGCAAAACTAACGGGCGGGTTTGAGTTTGCCGCGCTGGTTGTCGCGGTTTCGTTCGTAGACCAACCGAAGTCCCTCCAAGGTCAGGTGCCGGTCGTAATGCTCGACGGTGTGCAACTCGGGTAGCAAAAGAGGTGCCGTGTGGCCCGTGGCAACCACCGCGACATCGTCGCCGTCGAACCCGCTCACGTCCTCGCGGATCCGCTGGACCAGCCCGTCGACCAGGCCGGCGAACCCGAACACCGCGCCGGCCTGCATGCACTCGACGGTGTTCTTGCCGACCACCGACCGCGGCCTGGTCAGCTCGACACGACGCAGTGCCGCCGACCGGGTGGCGGCGGCGTCCGAGGACACCTCGACCCCCGGTGCGATCGCCCCGCCGAGGAACTCACCCTTGGCCGACACCACGTCCACGCAGATCGACGAGCCAAAATCGACCACGATCGCCGCGGTGCCGTACTTGTGATACGCGGCCAGGCAGTTGACGATCCGGTCGGCGCCGACCTCTTTCGGGTTGTCGACCAGCAGTGGGATGCCGGTGCGCACCCCGGGCTCGATCAGCACGTGCGGCACCGAAGGCCAGTACTGGTCGAGCATCTCGCGCAACTCGTGCAGCACCGACGGCACGGTCGACAACCCCACGATGCCGGTGAGGCGGTCCGAGTCGTCGCCAATCAGGCCGTCTATGGTGAGCGCCAACTCATCAGAAGTGACCTCGGATTCCGTCCGAATCCGCCAGTGCTGCGTCACCTTCGAGTGCGAGCCCGCACCGGAGATCAGGCCCACCACGGTGTGGGTGTTGCGGACGTCGATCGCGAGAAGCACGGTCAGCGCGGCGAGACGAGGTCGTATTGATCAGGCGCGAACGCCGGGTCACTGCCATTGGGGCCGAGGTCCACCTGCCTGTTGTCGGCGTCGACGAACACGATCCGCGGGCGGTACCTGCGGGCCTCGGCATCCTCCATCATGCCGTAGGCAATGATGATGACCAGATCACCCGGATGCACCAAATGCGCTGCGGCCCCGTTGATTCCGATGACGCCGCTGCCCCGTTCGCCGGTGATCGCATAGGTGACCAACCGTGCGCCGTTGGCAATGTCGACGATGGTTACCTGTTCGCCCTCCAGCAAGTCGGCGGCGTCCATCAGATCGGCGTCGATCGTCACCGAGCCCACGTAGTGCAAGTTGGCCTGGGTGACCGTCGCGCGGTGAATCTTCGACGTCAGCATCGTACGTAACATCAATTCCTCCAAGGTAATTCGTGATGCTCGTCCAGCCCGTCGGGGGAATGACCGTCGGTGCCGGCGATATTGATCGCGATGTTGTCCAAGAGTCGGGTGGAGCCCAGCCGGCCGGCCACCAGCATGCGGGCCGGCCCACCGGCGGGCGCGGGTTCCAGGCCGGGCCCGCGAACCTGCAGATAGTCGACGTGAATTGCGGGTACCTCGTCCAGGACCGCGCGGGCGGCGTCCAGCGCGGCAGCCACTCCCCCGGATGCCGCGTACATTCCGGCGAGCAGCGCCGCCGACAGCGCCCCGGCCTGCTCACGTTCGATGGGCGTCAGGTACCGGTTGCGCGATGAAAGTGCCAGACCGTCGGGCTCACGCACGATCGGTACTCCCTCGATGCGCACGTCGATGTTGAGGTCGGCGACCATCTGCCGGATCAGCACCAGCTGCTGATAGTCCTTTTCGCCGAAGTACGCGCGATCCGGGCGGACGATCTGCAGGAGCTTTAGGACCACGGTGAGCATGCCGGCGAAGTGCGACGGTCGCATCGCGCCCTCGAGTTCCGCGCCGAGCGGCCCGGCCTGCACCATCGTGCGCATGCCGTCGGGGTACATCGCCTCGACCCTCGGGGCGAACACCACCTCGACGCCAAGTTCGCGCAGCAAATTCAGGTCGTCATCCATGGTGCGCGGGTAGCTGTCGAAGTCTTCCCCGCGTCCGAACTGCAACGGGTTGACGAAGATCGACACCACCACCACAGACCCCGGCACTCTCTTGGCGGCCCGCACCAACGCGAGGTGCCCGTTGTGCAGGGCGCCCATCGTCGGCACGAGCGTCACCCGGCGTCCGGTATGCCGAAGCGCCTGAGTGACCTCCGCCACCGCTTTCGGTGTCGAGTAGACGTTCAGCTCGCCTTGACGGAACTGCTTGGCCGCCTTAGTTGTCACCGCAACCCGCCCCGTTCGTCGATTCGTCGAGTACGGCAAAAACCTCGGCGGGCGCGTGGGCCCGCTGCGCCGTCCGCATGGAGTTCGCCCGGTAGGCCGCAGCCAACCGCGGGTCGACCTCCGACAGCGCCCGTAGGTGCGCGGCGACCGTATCCGCGTCGCCCCGGGCCACCGGCCCGGTCAACGCGGCCTGTCCGCGCTGCAGCGTGTTCTCCACCGCGGCGCGGGTGAGCGGCCCGACGACCCGCTCCGCAACGCCTCCGGGCTCGTCGCCGACGAGCTCCTGTCCCAACAGCCCCTGACCCCGCAGCGCGGCCCGCAAGGCTTCCAGCGCGTCGGCCACGAGCGTGACCATGTGGTTGCTCGCGTGCGCCAGCGCGGCGTGGTAGAGGGTCCGGGCGTCTTCTCGCACCCGCACCGGCTCACCGCCGATCTCCAGCACCAGCGACTGCCCGATCGCATAGCCGACCTCGTCGGCAGCGGTGATGCCGAAACATGTGTCCGCCAGCCGGGCGATGTCCTCGTCGGCGCCGGTGAATGTCATCGCCGGATGTATCGCCAGCGGGGTACAGCCCAGCTGCGTCAACGGCGCCAGCACGGCCACCCCGTTGGCGCCCGACGTGTGCACCACGATTGCACCCGGCCGTACCGCGGCGGTGGCGGCCAGCCCCGATACCAACCCGGGCAGCTCGTCGTCGGGGACGCTGAGAAGCAGCAGCTCAGCCTGGGCCGCAACCTCGTGAGCCGCCAGGATCGCGGTGTCGGGAAGTCGGCGCTCAGCGCGCCGCCGGGAGGCCTGCGACACGGCGCTGCAGGCGGTCACCACGTGGCCGGCGCGCTCCAGCGCCACGCCCAGCGCCGTGCCCACCCTGCCGGCGGAGATGATCCCGACCGATAGCCGAGCCGGGCGCAGTCCGTCGGGGGGACCCCATGCGCGCATAGGGGACTGCTCCATTGCAGACGACCTCGCAAGCTTGTCGTGAATTTCGTTCCAGTCCCGACGATGCGGGTACCGGACGGTCGAGCAAAGCTTAGCTCACCCGTCGCGGCGGCGACGCCGACCGCCTCTCGAGGGCGACCCGACCGATTGAAGGCGTGCCAACAACTCAGACACCGGCTGGCCCTGATCGTGCTGGCCGCTGGCCGATTCCTCCGCACCATCGAGGCGTGCCGCGGGTGCGGCGGCAGGTTCGGGTTCCGACGGGGCGCCGGGCGACTCCCCGGCCGGACTCCAGTGACGTCCCTGTCGCGGCTCGGATTCCGCCAACGGAGCCGGCGGGCTCGCGGAGGTGCCGTTGCCCGACACCCAATTGCTGCCCGGCGCGCCCGGGGGCAGCCACTGTCCATCGGCCGGCACGGGTTGCCATTCGCCGGTGTCGACCGGTTGGCGATGTACGCCACGACGCACCGGCTCGGGCTCCCACTGCTGCGGGCTCACCGGCTCCGAGGACACGGCGTCGACGCCGACGGGCTCTGCCGGCTCCTCGGGGACATCGATGATCGCCGTTTCTTCGAGCCCGACGTTCTGCGGGGGCGATGCGGTCATCCGGGGTACCGACGGCCGACCGGGATCGGTGATCTCGGTGTCACGCTCCCAATTGCTGTAGGCCCGCACCGTGGTCCGCTCGGTTTCCAGCGCGGGACGGTGCGCTAAATCGGTGTCGAACAGGATTTCCAGGTTGTTGCGCAATGCGGCCAGCTCAGCACGCAGGGCGGCGATCTCGTCGGCGGCTTGCGCTCGCAGCTCGTGTGCCAACTCCCGGCGCAGCTGCGATTCGACCCCCAGCTCGTATTCGCGCCGGGCCGAGATCTCCCGGTCGAGCTGCAGGTCGTACACGAGCTTCAGGTCGCGGGCACGGGCTGCATCGATGTCGCTCTGCCTGCGGTAGATGACGGACACGAAGGCGGCGACGACCGCCGCCCACAGCGCCAGGATGACGGCGAGTTTCAGGAGCTCCACCCGGTTGGAGAACACCAGCGCCGAACTGGCCGCAATGGCCAGGACCAGCAACGCCGTCAGAAGCGTCCAACCCGGCCGGTGGCCACCGCGCCGTGATCGGCCGCGGCGGCTCAGAACGGTCATGCGCTGACTGTACCGGGCACGGTCACGTCACGTGTCGACCGAAGTCGGCGATTCTAGTCGGCAGCCGCCGCACCGCTCTCGGGCGGCTCTTCCGGCTTCCGGCAGCAATGCTGCAGCCACAACCCGGCGACGATCAGCGCCAGCGCGAAGGCCGCCGCTACCAGCACACCAGGAAAGTCGTCGGCGGCGACCCGCTGCCACCCCCGTCGTGGCAACAGATAGATGAGCACCCCCAGCCACCATCCGAGCACCAACGCCCCGACCCATGTCGATGCTTTCGCGATGGTGACGGTGCGCGCCACCGCGAGCGGGTGCAGGCGGCCGCTGCCGTCACCGATTTGGTTGTCGGTGATCTTGGCCCGGACATAGCGACCCCACCACGCCTCGACGACGGCAACGCCGAGCAGTGAGACTCCCGTCCACGGCGTGATAGGCGGAAACCACTGGTAGAGAGTGCCGATCAACAGGTAGGTGATCACCGTCGCGACGGTCACTGCGGCGGCCAGGTCACGTTTGCGGGTCGGCCCCATGTCAACCCACCAGCCGCAACATCAGACCGGTGCGCACCACCCCGTCACGGTCGGCGGGATCGATGTCGGCCAGCAGCCGCGTCACCGGTTGACGGACCCCGCCCACGGTCAGCATGGCGTCCGGCTCCACCGCGAGCCAGGGCACCAGGACGAACGCCCTCAGATGCGCGAACGGGTGCGGCAGCGTGAGGTCGGGTTCGCGTACCACCTGCTCGGTGCCGTCGACAAGGCAGCTGACCAGATCGACATCGAGGCTGCGTGGACCCCACCGCTGACCGCGTACCCGCACTGCGGCCTCCTCCAGCCGCTGTCCGCGGCGCAACCAGCCGCGGCCGTCGACCGCGGGATCGTCGGCGACCAGCACCGCGTTGAGGAACGGCCCCTGGTCAGCGACAAGCTCTGGGCCGCCCCACGGCTGCGTCTCGTACACCGGCGAGACCGCCACCACCGCCTCCCCCAACCCGTCGACGACCGACTGCAGCCGCGCCAACCGGTCACCGAGATTGGACCCGATCGACAGCACGACGCGGGTCACCGAACACCTCCGATGTCGGATCGGCGGGATCGTCGCACCACGACCGCCACGTCGGCGAATGTGATCGGGATCGGCGCCTGCGGCTTGTGCAGCGTCACCTCGACGGCGTGCACGCGCTCGTCGCGCATGACGTCGTCGGCGATGTCGCCGGCCACCGTCTCGATCAGGTTGTTGGCCCGCCCGCCGACGATGTCCGCCGCGCGCTCGGCCAGTCGGCCGTAGTCGAGCGTGTCGGCGAGGTCGTCCGTCTCCGCCGCGCGCCGCAGGTCCATCCACACCGTGATGTCGACGACGAAATCCTGGCCTTCTCGGCGCTCGTGTTCGAACACTCCGTGGTGCCCACGGATGCGCAAGCCCCGTAGCTCGATCCGGTCAGCCATAGTCTGTTTCCCCAGTCGTCCCCCTGCCCTTCGGGCGGGTGGTGCCCCCAGCGTCCCCTGCCCTCCGGGCGGGAGGTGCCCCCACCTACTTTCCGAGCCGGCGTTCCAGGCCTCGACGACCTTGAGCGCGTCCATGGTGGCCCGCACGTCATGCACCCGTACACCCCAGGCGCCGTGCAGGGCGGCCAGCGCGGAGATGACCGCGGTGGCTGTTTCTCGCCCGGCGGGCGGGCGGGGGGCGCCGTCCGGTGCCGCCAACAGCGCTCCGAGGAATCGTTTGCGCGATGCGCCGACGAGCACGGGGATGCCGGTGCCGACGAGTTCGGGCAGCGCGTGCAGCAGCGCCCAATTGTGTTGTGCGGTCTTGGCGAAGCCCAGCCCGGGGTCGATGATGAGCCGGCCGGGATCCACCCCCGCCGACACCGCGGCGTCCACACCGGCCAGCAGCTCGGACTTGACCTCGGCGACCACGTCGGCGTATTCGGGAACCTCATGTGGCCGGTTCTTGTTGACCGAGCGCCAGTGCATCAGCACCCACGGCACGTCGGCCTCGGCGACAACCTGGGCCATCGCGGGGTCAGCGCGGCCGCCGGAGACGTCGTTGACGATGCGCGCGCCGTGTTCCAGCGCCGCATTGGCAACGGCGGCCCGCATGGTGTCGACGCTTACAGTTATCCCTTGCGCCGCAAGTTCTTTGACGACAGGTACGACGCGGTCGATTTCGACGCGCGGATCCACCCGGGTGGCGCCGGGGCGGGTCGATTCGCCGCCCACGTCGATGATGGCGGCGCCATCGCTCACGAGTGCGAGCCCGTGCTCGACGGCGCGGTCGCGGTCGAGGAACAGACCTCCGTCGGAAAACGAGTCGTCGGTGACGTTGACGACCCCCATCACCTGCAGTCGAGTTGGGATCACTTCCGAAGGATCAGATCCAGCGCTTCCGCCCGTGACGCGGCGGAGGTCTTGAACTGGCCCCGCACCGCGGAAGTCGTCGTCACCGCACCGGGTTTGCGAACCCCGCGCATGGCCATGCACAAATGCTCGGCCTCGACAACCACGATCACCCCGCGGGGATCGAGCTTGCGCATCAGCGCGTCGGCGATCTGAGCGGTCAGCCGTTCCTGCACCTGCGGTCGCTTGGCGTACAGGTCGACCAGCCGGGCGATCTTCGACAGGCCGGTGATGCGGCCGTCGTCACCCGGGATGTATCCGACATGCGCGACGCCGTGAAATGACACCAGGTGGTGCTCGCAGGTGGAGTACATCGGAATCTCTTTGACCAGGACGAGTTCGTCGTGTTGTTCGTCGAACGTCACGTTCAGCACCGAGTCCGGGTCGATGTAGAGGCCGGCGAACATCTCGTGGTAGGCCCGGGCCACGCGTGCTGGGGTGTCACGCAGGCCGTGGCGGTCCGGGTCCTCGCCGATGGCGTGCAGCAGCTCCCGGACCGCGGCCTCTGCGCGTTCCCGGTCGAACACGGGTGCCGAGAACGTCGAGACGTGCGAGTTCGGTCGCGCCATAAGACTCTCCGTTCGGTCCTCAGCCGGGTGTCGACGCGTTGCCCGAGCCGGACTCATCGCCCTTCTGTTCCGACGGCGCGTTGCCGTCTGCCGGGGGCTGTCCCTGCGGCTGCCGCCAGTGCTGCGGCGGCGGATACCAGGGGTCCTGCTGCTGCTGCGGTGGCGGCCAGCCGGGGGCGTGCCATCCCGCGGGAGCGCCGTAGTCCGGCTGTGTGCCGGCAGGAACCGGCTGCGGATGGCCGGGCGCCGGCGTGGCGTGCGCGCCGAGCGGCTGGCCGTGCGACCCGTTGGCGCCGTTGCCGGTGTTTGTGTCGCGAGCCGCTTCCGCTTGCTGGCTGGCCTGCTGGCTTGCCTCGGCGATCGCCTTCTTGAACGCCGGCTCCGGGACGGGTTGCGGCCACGGTTCGCCCCGCTCCATCGCCAACTCGCCCGGCGTCTTGATGGGCGGCTTGTCCGACGGAATGCGGCCGCTGAAGTCGTCGAACATGGTCAGGCGAGGCCGCTTCTTGACATCGGCGAAGATCGCCCTCAGCTCCGCGCGGTGCAGTGTTTCCTTTTCCAGCAGCTCGCCGGCCAGCGTGTCGAGCAGATCGCGGTACTCGGTCAGGATCTCCCAGGCCTCGGTGTGCGCGGCCTCGATGAGCTTGCGGACCTCGTCGTCGATGTCGCGGGCGACCTCGTGCGAGTAGTCCGGCGCGGTGCCCATCGTGCGGCCCAGGAAAGGGTCGCCGTGTTCGCTGCCGTACTTCACCGCGCCGAGCTTGGAGCTCATGCCGTACTCCGTGACCATGGCCCGCGCGATCTTCGTGGCCTGATCGATGTCCGACGAGGCTCCCGTGGTGGGCTCCCGGAACACCAGCTCTTCGGCCGCACGCCCGCCCATCGCGAAAACCAGGCGGGCGATCATCTCCGAGCGAGTCATCATGCCCTTGTCGTCCTCCGGAACGGCCAGGGCATGACCGCCGGTGCGGCCGCGGGCCAGGATGGTGACCTTGTAGATCGGCTCGATGTCCGGCATCGCCCACGCCGCCAGGGTGTGCCCACCTTCGTGGTAGGCCGTGATCTTTTTCTCGTGCTCGCTGATCAGCCGGCTCTTGCGGCGCGGCCCACCGATGACCCGGTCGACCGCCTCTTCCAGCGCGGCGCCGGTGATCACGGTGCCGTTCTCGCGTGCGGTCAGCAGCGCCGCCTCGTTGACGACGTTGGCCAGGTCGGCGCCGGACATGCCGACGGTGCGCTTGGCGAGTCCGTCGAGATCGGCGTCGGGCGCGAGCGGTTTGCCATGGGAATGCACCCGCAGTATCGCCTTGCGTCCGTTGAGGTCCGGGTTGGAGACGGGGATCTGGCGGTCGAAGCGGCCGGGACGCAGCAGCGCCGGGTCCAGGATGTCGGGCCGGTTGGTCGCCGCGATGAGGATGACGCCGGTGCGGTCGCCGAAGCCGTCCATTTCGACGAGCAACTGGTTGAGCGTCTGCTCGCGTTCGTCGTGGCCGCCGCCGAGGCCCGCGCCACGCTGGCGGCCAACCGCGTCGATCTCGTCGACGAAGATGATGCAGGGGTTGTTCTGCTTGGCCTGCTCGAACAGGTCGCGCACCCGCGAGGCGCCGACGCCGACGAACATCTCGACGAAGTCGGAGCCGGAGATCGTGAAGAACGGCACCCCCGCTTCGCCTGCGACGGCGCGGGCGAGCAGTGTCTTGCCGGTCCCGGGCGGCCCGTAGAGAAGCACTCCCTTGGGGATCTTGGCGCCCAGCGCCTGATAGCGCGACGGGTTGGCCAGGAAGTCCTTGATTTCGTAGAGCTCTTCGACCGCCTCGTCGACGCCTGCGACGTCGGCGAACGTGGTCTTGGGCATGTCCTTGGTCAGCTGCTTGGCACGGGATTTGCCGAAGCCGAATCCCATCCGGCCACCCGCCTGCATGCGGGTGAACATCACGAACAGCCCAACCAAGAGCAGCAGCGGAAGCAGGTAGATCAGCAGCGACCCGAGCACGCTGCCCTGGTTGACCATCGTGTTGACCGCGGCCTTCTTGGCGTGGAGCTGCTCGAACAGCGTGGAGCCGTATCCGGTCGGGAACTTGGTGATGATCTTGTCGGCGCCCTGGGTTCCGTCGTTGCCGCTCTTGAGGCTGAGCCGCAGTTGCTGCTCGCGATCGTCGATCTGGGCGCTCTTGACGTTGTCCGCGCTGATCTGCGCAACCGCCACCGAGGTGTCGACAGGCTTGTACTCGCGGGTGTCGTCACCGAAGTAGAAGAACGACCACCCCAGCAGCAACACCACCGCGATCACGGTGAGGGTGCGGATCACGTTTTTTCGGTTCATTAAGCATCGGCCGACAGCGGCCAGGTCCTTCCAATACGCGCAGCTGGGATAGTTCAGGCTACCGCTAGACCAACGAACTAAGGTTCCCGGCGGGAAGTAGGGACGGCGATCGGCTCGTGCTCGAAGAATTCGCGCAATTGGCCGAGCACAAGCTCACGTTCGGCGGGAGGAGCACCCTTTCCGAGGCGCTCACCCTGTGCTTGGGTGGTGACCGTGCTCACTTCAACCGAACGGTTAGTTGAGACGAATGGGGTGCAGCTTCGGGTGACCGAGGCCGGTGAGCGCGGTGCGCCGGTGGTCGTGCTGGCCCACGGCTTCCCCGAACTGGCCTATTCATGGCGGCATCAAATCCCCGCGCTGGCCGAAGCCGGCTTCCATGTTCTGGCGCCCGACCAGCGCGGCTACGGCGGGTCTTCCAAGCCGGAAGCGATCGACGCCTACAACGTCGTCGAGTTGAGCGCCGATGTCGTCGGCCTGCTTGACGACGTCGGAGCCGAACGCGCGGTGATCGTCGGACACGACTTCGGCGGCGTGGTGGCCTGGGGCGCGCCGCTGCTTCATCCGGACCGTTTCTCGGGCGTGGTCGGGCTGAGCGTGCCGCCGGTCCCACGGTCGCGAGTGCCGACGACGCAGGCGTACCGCAAGGTGTTCGGCGACAACTTCTTCTACGTCCTCTACTTCCAGGAGCCGGGCCCGGCCGACGCCGAGCTCGACCGCGACCCGGCCACCACGCTGCGACGGCTGATGGGCGGCATGGAGTCGACCGCCGACGAAGCCGCGGCCCTGCGGATGCTGGCGCCCGGCCCCGAGGGCTTCATCGACCGCATCCCAGAGCCGGGCCGCCTGCCCGACTGGATCAGCCAGGACGAGTTCGACCACTACGTCGACGAATTCACCCGCAACGGTTTCACCGCGCCGCTCAACTGGTACCGCTGCTTCGACCGCAACTGGGAACTGACCGCGACGACCCCGGCCGCCACCATCGTCGTGCCGTCGCTCTTCATCGGCGGAGCCACCGACCCGACGCTTGCCTATACGCCCCGTCACCGTGTCGGCGAAGTCGTCTCAGGTGACTACCGCGAGGTGATGATCGAGGGCGCAGGACATTGGCTCATGGAGGAGCGGCCCCGTGAGGTCAACGAGGAGCTCCTGCGCTTCCTGTCAAGATTGGAGCTGTAGATGTCCCGTCCACTGAAGTTCGGGGTTTTCATCACACCATTCCATCCGGTCGGCCAATCCCCCACCGTCGCACTGGAATACGATCTCGAACGAACGGTCGCGCTGGACCGCCTCGGCTACGACGAGGTCTGGTTCGGCGAGCACCACTCCGGCGGTTACGAATTGATCGCGTGCCCCGAGGTGTTCATTGCCGCGGCTGCTGAGCGGACCAAGCACATCCGGCTCGGCACCGGCGTGGTGTCGCTGCCGTATCACCACCCGCTGATGGTGGCCGACCGCTGGGTGCTGCTCGACCACCTCACCCGCGGCCGCGTGATGTTCGGCACCGGGCCCGGCGCGCTGCCATCCGACGCCTACATGATGGGCATCGACCCGGTGGAACAGCGCCGCATGATGCAGGAGGCGCTGGAGGCGATCTTGGCGCTGTTCCGCGCCGCGCCGGGTGAGCGGATCAACCGCCACTCCGACTGGTTCACACTGCGAGACGCCCAGCTGCACATCCGTCCGTACACCTGGCCATATCCGGAAATCTCAACGGCCGCAATGATTTCACCGTCTGGTCCACGGTTGGCCGGCGCACTGGGCACGTCCCTGCTGTCGCTGTCGATGTCCGTTCCCGGCGGCTACGCGGCCCTGGAGAACACCTGGGGAGTGGTCGGCGAACAGGCGGCGAAGTCGGGCCGGAACGAGCCGGACCGCCGAGACTGGCGGGTGCTCGGCATCATCCACTTGGCCGACACCCGCGAGCAGGCCATCGACGACTGCACGTACGGGTTGCAGGATTTCGCGAACTACTTCGGGGCGGCAGGCTTTGTCCCGCTGTCCAACACCGTCGAGGGCGCCCAGTCGCCGCGTGAATTCGTCGCAGAGTACGCCGGCAAGGGCAACTGCTGCATCGGCACACCCGACGACGCCGTCGGCTACATCCAGGACCTGTTGGACAGGTCCGGTGGGTTCGGCACCTTTCTGCTCCTGGGCCACGACTGGGCCCCGCCGCAAGCCACCTACCACTCGTATGAACTGTTCGCGCGCAAGGTCATTCCTCACTTCAAGGGCCAGTTGGCGGCACCCAGGGCGTCACATGACTGGGCGAGAGACAAGCGCGGCGAACTGCTCGGCCGCGCCGGCGAGGCCATCGTCAAGGCAATCAGCGAACACACCGACGAACTCAAGGAAGCCGGTTCCTGATGCGCGCCGCGGTACTGCGCGACGGTCGCATGGTCTACCGAGACACGACCGTCGACGAATGCCGCGGTGCCGGCGAACGACGGCCGAGTGCTGGTGGCTCGGCTGCGGACCCATCGGCATCTCCGATCATCGCCGCCCTGCGCAACCGCGGGGTAACCGACATTGTCCGGCCGCCGACTTCTCCGCCAAGCGGCGGCAACTCGCCGAGACCGTCGGCGCGCACCACGCACTCGATCCATCGCAAGGCTCACCATTCGAAACCACCTCCCCGGCAGTGATATTCGAGGCCGTCGGCGCGCCGGGCATCCTCGACGACGTACTGCGCCGCGCACCGGCCCACAGCAGAGTGGTGGTGGCCGGCGTATGCATGCAGCCGGACACCGTGCATCTGTTCTTCGGAATCGCCAAGGAACTCAACATCCAGTTCGTCCTCGCCTACTCGCGCGCCGAGTTCGCCGAATCCCTGCGGGCCATCGCCGACGGTGAGATCGACGTGGCGCCGCTGATCACCGGCGAGGTCGGCCTCGATGAGGTGGGCGCCGCGTTCGACCAATTGGCCGACCCCGGCGCGCATTGCAAGATTCTCGTCAGGCCGTGACGGTAGGGTGCCAGACGTGCTTAACCGGCTGAAGCTCATCACCATTGCATGTCTCATGGTCATCGGTCTGGCTGCCTGCGACGCGCCCTCGGCGACGCCGTCGCAAGAGGCAGGACCCAATAGCCGGCAAGTCACCGTGGTCGGTGAGGGACAAGTGCAGGGCACACCCGACACGCTGACGACGAACGTGTCGATTGAATTCACCGCACCTGATGTCACGACCGCGATGAACCAGACCAGCGAGCGCCAGCAGGCGGTGATCGATGCGCTCGTCAACAACGGAGTGGACCGCAAAGACATCAGCACCACCTCGGTGAGCCTGCAACCGCAGTTCGGCCCGGACCCGTCGAGTAATCGTCGGCTATCGGGCCAGTAACTCGATCGACGTCAAGATCCGCGACGTCAAGTCGGCGTCACAGGCGTTGGCGCTGATCGTCACCACCGGCGGCGACGCCACCCGGATCAACTCGGTGAACTACTCGATCGACGACGATTCGCAGCTTGTCCGCGACGCCCGCACGAGGGCCTTTCAGGACGCCAAAGATCGAGCCCAGCAGTACGCCCAGTTGTCCGAATTGAAGCTGGGCAGCGTCATCTCGATCTCGGAATCGGCCGGCGCTCCCCCACCCACGCCCCTACCGGTGCCTCGCGGCGCCGTGGCCGAGTCGGTGCCGCTGGAGCCGGGTCAGCAGACCGTCGGCTTCTCGGTCACCGTGGTGTGGCAACTGACCTAACCGGCGGGTGCGATCTGCACCGGAATCCCGTTCAGCACTGCGGTTCCCGAGAGCGGGTCGAGCGAAGCGCCGTCGTTCAGCTGGTTGACGTTCACGCCGGGCTGGGTGACCGCGACGGCGAGTTTCGAGCCGCTCTGGTCATGACCCCAGCCGTGCGGCAGCGACACCACGCCGCGGCGCATCGCATCGGTCCTCTCGACCGGGGCTTCCAACTCGCCGCCGGGTCCCTTGATGTGCACGGTGTCGGTGATGCCCAGTTCGGCGGCGTCGTCGGGATGGATCTGAAGGGTGCAGCGGTTGGAGCCCCCGGCCAGTGCCGGCAGGTTGTGCATCCAGCTGTTGTTGGACCGCAGGTGGCGACGGCCGATGAGAACGAACCCGTCGTCGCCCCTGCTCAGTGACTCCCGAAGCCGCACCGCGTCGGCCAAGAACGGCGCCGGTGCCAGCTCGACCTTGCCCGATGGCGTGCGCAACACCTCGGGAAGACGAGGCTGCAACGGCCCGAAGTCGATGCCATGAGGCGCGTCCTTGAGCCGCTCGAGGGTGAGGCCGCCCGGTTTCGCGCCGAACGCGTCGCCGTACGGCCCAAGGCGCAACATCATGTCCAACCGCCGCTCGTAACCCGGCCCGGGCGCGATCATGGCGGTCAGCTCGGCGACATCGCGCCCGGCCACCGGCGAATCGGGGTCGGCGGATTCCTTGCTCAGCGTGGTGGCGATGACCTGCTCGTCGACGGCTGCCGGATCGGCGTCCGGCCCGGCGCCGTAGAGGATCAGCGCCAGCCGCGACAGGATTTCGGGCTCGTCGGGACGGCCGTCGGTCAGCGGCAGCGCCGGCGGCGAGTAGCGCGCGTTGTTGCGCACGGACGCGGTGCTGAGCGCGAAGTCGAAGTGCGCGCTCTGCGACGGCGGCGGCGGCGGCAGGATGACGTCGGCGTGCCGCGTCGTCTCGTTCACGTACGGGTCGACGCTGAGCATGAACTCAACGGATTCCATTGCTCGGCTTAGTCGTTCGCCGTCGGGTGCCGACAAGACGGGGTTTCCCGCGATGGTGATCAACGCCTTGACCTGACCGTCGCCGGGTGTGTCGATCTCCTCGGGCAGCGCGGCGGCGGGCATTTCCGACAGCACCTCGGGATAGCCGGACACCCGGCTGTGCCACCGCCCGGTGCGGAAGCCGCGGCCCGGTCGCGGCGGACGGGGAGCCGATGCGGCGGGCCCCAGCGGGAACATCGCCCCGCCTGGCCGATCCAGATTTCCGGTGAGGATGTTGACGACATCGACCAGCCAACTGCCCAGCGTGCCGAATTCCACTGTGGAGGTGCCGATTCGGCCGTAGACGGCCGCCGAAGGCGCGGCGGCGATCTCGCGGGCGACGGTGCGGATATCCTCCGCGTCGACACCGCAGTGGGCGGCCACCGCTTCGGGTGCGAAGTCGCTTGCCAGCGTACGGATTTCGTCGATGCCGACGACGGAGTCCGCCAGTATCACCCAGGTCGACCAGTCCCTCGTCGAAGAGCACGTCGACGAGGGCCAGGAGCAGCGCGGCGTCGGTGCCGGGCCGGGGTGCGATGTGCCGGTCGGCCAGTTCGGCGGTGCGGGTGCGGGCCGGGTCGATGACGGTGAGCCGGCCGCCGCGTTTGCGTAGCGCCTTCAACTTGCCGGGGAAGTTGGCCGCGGTGGCGAGGCTGCCGTTGGACACCAGCGGATTGGCACCGATGATCGACGAGGTGGTCGGTGCGGTCGAGATCGGGCACGGTGAAGGCGAGGGGGTTGCCGAAGAGATTGCCCAAGGCGACGTGCTTGGGCATCTGGTCCAGGGTGCTCGCCGAGTACACCTGCTGGGTACCGAGACCCCGGATGATCAGCGGCGCGTACAGCGCCCCGGCGATGGTGTGCGCGTTCGGGTTGCCCAGGTAGACCGCCACCGACGTGCCGCCGTGTTCGCGCAGCACGGCGCCCAGCCCGTCGGCCACCGCGGCGAACGCCTCGTCCCAGGAAACCTCGGTCAGCTCGCCGTTGCGGCGCACCAGCGGAGCGCTCAGCCGGTCGGGATCGCCGTCGAGCTCACCGAAGCTCGCCCCCTTCGGGCAGATGAAGCCCTCGCTGAAGACGTCGGCGTGGTCCCCGCGCGCGCCGGTGACCTTGCCGAGTGTGTCGTCGATTGTCAGCGTCATTCCGCAAGTCGCCTCACAGAAGGGACAGATTCGCAGCGCCGTACGGGTTTCGGTCATGTCTGATCCTTTCGACCTAAAGCCGGTACACCCTGGGGTCGAGCGTGCCGATGTAGGGCAGGTCGCGGTAGCGCTCGGCGTAGTCCAGTCCATAGCCGACGACGAACTCGTTGGGGATGTCGAAGCCCACGAAGTCCATCGAGACGTCTGACCGCACCGCATCCGGTTTGCGCAGCAGCGTGCACACCCGCAGCGACCGCGGATGTCTGGCGGCCAGGTTGCGCAGCAGCCACGACAACGTCAACCCGGAATCGACGATGTCCTCGACGATGAGCACGTCACGGTCGTGGATGTCGCGGTCCAGGTCTTTGAGGATGCGCACGACACCTGACGACGACGTCGACGACCCGTACGAGGCGACCGCCATGAACTCCAGCTGCGTGGGAAGCGGTATCGCCCGTGCGAGGTCGGTGACGAACATGACCGCGCCCTTGAGCACCGTCACCAGCAGCAAATCCTCGGAGTCCTCCCCGATCACCTCGCGATACAGCTCGCCGATGCTGGCACCCAGCTCCGCTGTCCGGTGGTGAATCTGGTCCTCGGTCAGCAAGACCGACTTGATGTCGCCCGGATACAGCTCTGCCGAATGCGGTGGCACTCCAATAGCGTGCCATGCGACCACATGCGGAACCACCGCGGTCACTCAGACCGGTTCGCGACGCAGCCGCAGCTTTCCGTCGCTGCGACCGGCAACCAGACGCTGGTTGCGCAGCGCCGATCCGACGGCGACGCCGCCCTGGCCGCGCCACGCGGTGACAAGACCGTCCACCCGGCGGATCTGGTTGTCGGTCAGATCGGTTGCCCCGCCGGCGTGTAGCCAGCATCTGATCACCCGGCGCCGCACCGCGTCCGGCAGATCCTGCAACCGCGCGGCGTCGAGGCCGCCGTCCACGACCATCCCGGCCAACTCACGGCGCGCCAGATCGTCGAGCGCGTCGCAGTCCTCCCGGATCGCCGACGCGGTGCGGGCCAGCGCCTCGGCCACCCCGCCGCCCAACGCGTCTTCAAGAAGCGGCAGCACGTCCAACCGCACTCGCGTGCGGGTGTGGCGCCGGTCGAAGTTGTGCGGATCGTGCCACGGCGTCAATCCCAGCTCCACGCAAGCGGCGTGCGTCGTCTCCCGACGCACACCCAGCAGCGGGCGGCACCACGGCGGTTGGTACGCGCGCATCCCGGCGATCGACCGGGGCCCGGAGCCGCGGCCCAACCCGAGCAGCACCGTCTCGGCTTGGTCGTCAAGCGTGTGGCCGAGCAGCACCGGCGCACCCGCACTCGCCTCCGCGAGCGCCGGGTAGCGCGCGGCGCGAGCGGCGGCCTCCGGCCCGCCCGACCGGCCGACCACGACGCGCAGCACGTTCGCGTCTACGCAGCCGAGTTCGAGCGCTTGCCGACGGGCCGTGTCGGCCACAGCGCGTGAGTCCGGTTGCAGGCCGTGGTCGACGATCAGCGCGGCGGTTGGCCGCAACAGCGCGGCGACGGCGGTCAGTGCCAGTGAATCCGCTCCACCGGACAGGGCGACGCACCACTGTTCGTCGTCGACGTGGTGACGGACGGCGAACGCTGAAACCGCACGGCGCAGTTCGGCTACAGGACCCGATCGATCCATCGCCCCGGCTCGTCGATCTCGTCGGGCAGCGGCAATGTCTCCGGACCCGACCAGATGACGTTGAACCTGTCCATGCCGACCCGGCCCACCACATGGTCGACGAAGGCCTTGCCGCGGGTGTACTGGCTGAGCTTGGCGTCGAAGCCCAGCAACGCCCGAACGAGTCGTTGCAGCGGCGGCTGGCGGCGTCGGCGGCGTTCGTCGAACCGACTGCGAATGGTGGCTACCGACGGCACCACCGCCGGGCCTACGGCGTCCATGACGTGATCGGCGTGACCCTCGAGCAGAGTGCCCAGCACCAGCAGCCGATCAAGCGCCTGCCGTTGCGGTTCGGCCTGCATCGCCCGCAGTAGACCAAGGACACCGGCGGAGCTGGGCTCGGCCCCGCGGCGATCCCGCACGAAATCGGCCACCCGCTCAATCACTCCCGCGAAATCGGCGCCCGGCTCTTCGGTGAGCGTGCCCAACGCCGAGGACATGTAGCCGACCAACCATGGGTTCGCCGTGAACTGCACCCGGTGCGTCACCTCGTGCAGGCACACCCACAATCGGAAATCCTTTGGCACCAAGCGCAATTGACGTTCCACGGCAATCACATTCGGGTAGATCAGCAGCAACGCTCCCGCGCCGTTCCCGGCCTCGTCGTCGACGGCGAACGGGTCGTACTGGCCGAGGATTCCCGAGGAGATGAAGGCCAGCACCGCTCCGGTCTGCGCGCCGGTGGCCCGCCCGCGCAGGAATCCCGGCGGTTTGCCCGAATCGCCGCCCGTCATGACCCGCATCGACCTGGCGGCCAGCCGGACCCACGTCGGGCGGTCGACAACCAACGCATCCGGCACGTCGCCGTCGAGCCGTAGCCCGGTGACCTCACGCACCGGCAGCTCGGCGCGCCGCGACGCGTCGGCGAGTTCGTCGATCACCTGGCGCCGGGTGTATTCGGTGGCCGGTGGTCCCGGCCGCGCCAGCCATGCCCCGGAGTTCGCCGCGAAGTCCCAATCGATCATTCGCCCGACGGTGACCTTGCGCCTGGCTTCGACGGTCTCCGCTGCCGTGCTGCGGATGATCATGAGCCGCACCCGCAGGAACGCAACGTCGCCGCCACCGCGTCCAGGGCTGTGAGTCCGGTGGGTCCGGCGTTGTTCGAGATCAGCGCGAACGTCAGCACCCGGCCACTGACGTCGGTGACCACGCCGACGAGGGAATTGACGCCGGTCAGTGACCCGGTTTTCGCGCGCAGCCAGCCGGCCGCGTCGTCGGTCGGCCCGTAAATGTACCGGTTGGACAGGGTGCCGCTGCCGCCCGCCACCGGCAAAACGTCGAGAAGCGGCCGCAGCTCCGCCTCGGCGGCGGTCGTGGCTGCGGTGACCACCTCATCGAGTGTTCGGGCGGTGAGTCGGTCATCCACGGAGAGCCCGCTGGAATCCAGCAGCTGCGCGGCGGTCATGTCGATATGGGCGGTCGACAACCGATTGCGGATCGCATCGGTGGCGCCGGCGAAGCTGGCGGGCCGGCCCATCGCAATGGCCACCTCTCGCCCGATCGACTCCGCCATCACGTTGTCGGACAGGTTCATCATCTCCCGCAGCCGGTCCATCAGCGGCGGCGACTGCACAGAAGCGATCTGACGCCCGTTCCGAACCGGGGTGGTGACGACCGTGACCGCCCGTGGATCGACGTTGAGGTAGTCCGCCAGCACCCGGCCGGCGTCAAGGGCAGGCGACGTGGACCGCACCGACTCCGGCGTCAGAGGCTGAGTGCGACCACCGTCGACCATGATCGACTCGATCGGCGCCACGTCGCCGCCGAAGATGTCGGCGGGATCCCACCCCGGCGCCATCGTCGGGCCGGAGAACGCGCTGACATCCACCTGGATCGACGTCACCTTCACGCCGCTGCTCCGGACCTGATCGGCCAGATCGGAGATCCGCGCGGCGTCGCGGTACAGGGTCTCCTGCCCGGGCCGCGCCGACGACAGCGTCGGGTCACCGGCGCCGACAAGCACCACCACACCGGGTTGCTCGGTGGCCATCACGGTGGTGGTCAAGCGGGTGTCCCGATCCACTGTGAGCAGGGCCGCCGCGGCCGTGAGCACCTTGTTCGTCGACGCCGGCTGCATCGGCAACGTCGCGCCCTGCTGCCACAACTCGGTGCCGGTCAGCGCATCGCTCACCCTGGCGGTGAAGGCACCGAGGTCGGGGTTCGCCAGCACGGGTGCCAGGGTGGCGGCCAGACCGGCCGGCGTCGGTTTCGGCGCGGTGTCGGCGACCGGCACCACCGCGGCTTTGGCGGTCGCGGGCGGCGGCATCAATGCCACCACGTCGGCATTGCTTTTCGAGGACGAGTCGGAGAGCAGCGCAGCCACCGCGACCACGACTGCGACCAGCACCAGCACCGCCGCGCCGATGAGAATGTGAGTAGAGCGCCGCCAGCGCGTCGGACGCATGACCCACAGAGTAGCGCTCCACTAGGGTTACCCCCGACGTCCCAGACCGTGAAGGAGCCCCGCGCGTGCAATTCGACGTGACGATCGAGATTCCCAAGGGCCAGCGCAACAAGTACGAGGTCGACCACGACACGGGCCGGGTCCGGCTCGACCGCTACCTCTACACCGCGATGGCATATCCCACCGACTACGGCTACATCGAGGACACCCTCGGCGAGGACGGCGATCCACTCGACGCCCTGGTGCTGCTGCCCCAGTCGGTGTTTCCCGGCGTGATCGTCGAGGCCCGTCCGGTGGGGATGTTCCAGATGGTCGACGAGGCGGGCGGTGACGACAAGGTCATATGCGTGCCGGCCGGCGATCCGCGCTGGGACCACATCCAGGACCTCGGCGACGTCCCGCCGTTCGAGCTCGAGGCGATCAAGCATTTCTTCGTGCACTACAAGGACCTGGAGCCGGGCAAGTACGTCAAGGCGGCCGACTTCGTGGGCCGGGCGGAAGCCGAAGCCGAAGTCAACAGGTCGCTGGAGCGCTACCGCAGCAACGGGCACTGACGAAACGCCCGCGTTACGGTTCGTTACGACGGTGTCAATTGTGGCGTCCTCGTCTGGCGGTTGAGCCCGTCACGGCTGAACATGGCGGTGAAGGAGGATCCCGCCGTGTTGATGCACCAGGGTATTGGCCTGGACAGGTTCAACACTTTGCGGCCGCAAAGGGCGCTTCACGCCTTGTATGAGTGCTGCAACAGTGTGGTGCTCGCTCGTCACCTGTCCGACGGTCGCCCGTATAGCGACCACAATGAGCTGTTCCGCCGCGCCGATGCACTGCTGTTTGCGCTGTCCGAGGAGTTGGTGGACAGGATCCTGCAGGCTTATCCACATATCGGCCGTCGACCGCGCAGCAAAAAGTCGCAAGCCGAACAGTGCGCGGTTTGGGACGAGCGCCCCGAGGTAATGGCCGAACTCGACGATGCCGCAGGGCGATATGCCGAGCGGTTCGGCTTCGGTTTCGTGATGTTCGTCGACGGCACTAACGCCGAGGGTGTGCTGACGGCGATGACCGACCGGCTGCACCACGACGCAGACACCGAGCGCAAAGTGGTCCGCAACGAGTTGGCGAAGATCAACCGCACCCGGCTCGAGCGCATGCTGGGACCCGAGGGCGGATACGACAACTGGTGAGCTACTCGGCGCCGGCCGGTTCGTACTCGTTGACTTTGCGCCTATAAGGCCCGAGTAGCGCGGGTCGCCTCGCGATGCCCACCGTCACGGGCCGCTTGAGTATTTTCGGGGGGTGGCGATCCCAGTGCTCCGCATTGATGCGCAACTGTCCGTGATGGCAGGCGCATGACCGACGCCGCCATCCCGGCCGGGCCGGTCGCCCGAGGCAGCGTGGCGCGCGTTGGAGTCGCCACCGCATTAACCGCACTGTGCGGATACATCGTCCTTTACCTCGCCGCCCGTGACCTGGAGCCGGCCGGCTTCGCGGTGTTCGGGGTGTTCTGGGGTGCGTTCGGTCTCGTCACCGGCGCTGCGAACGGCCTACTGCAGGAGGCGACACGCGAGGTCCGCTCGGCGCGATACACGGTGCTGTCACCGGGACCGCAGACACGCCCCTTGCCGACAGCTGCCGCGATCGGCGCGGTGGCGGCCGTGGTGCTCGCCGGCACCTCACCGCTGTGGGCACCGCACGTCTTCGTCGAGGCCCGCACGGCGAGCGTGGCGCTGCTCAGCGCCGGCCTGGCCGGCTTTTGCCTGCACGCGACGCTGCTGGGCATGTTGGCTGGGTCCGGGCGATGGACGCAATACGGGGCGTTGATGGTGACGGACGCGAGCATGCGAGTTGCGGTGGCCGTCACGACGTTTGCGGTCGGCTGGGGCTTGCTCGGCTATTTGTGGGCGACGGTGTGCGGCGCGGTGGCGTGGCTGATCATGCTGCTGGTCTCGCCGAGTACTCGCGCTGCGGCCAGTCTGGTGGCGTACGGGGACATCGCGACATTTCTGCGCGGCGCGGGGCACGCGATCGCCGCCGCGGGCGCCAGCGCCATTCTGGTGATGGGGTTTCCCGTGCTGCTCAAGACGACGTCCGGCGATCTCGGTGCCGCCGGCGGTGTGGTGATCTTGGCCGTGACGTTGACCCGGGCACCGTTGTTGGTGCCGTTGACGGCCTTGCAGGGCAACCTGATTGCGCACTTCGTCGACCGGCGCAACGACCGGCTGCGCGCCCTGGTGGGCCCGGTTGCTGTGGTGGCTTTCATCGGTGCCGTTGGGGTGGTGACTGCCGGATTGATCGGTCCTTGGTTGCTGCAGGTCGGTTTCGGTGCGGAGTACCGGGCCGACGGGGCCCTGCTCGGCGTGGTTGACGGTGGGCGGGCTCTCGATTGCGCTGTTGACGTTGACTGGCGCGGCCACGGTCGCGGCCGCACTGCATCGGGCGTATTCGGCCGGGTGGATCGGTGCGACGGTCGCGTCGACGTTGTTGCTCTTGCTGCCGTTGGAGTTGGAGACGCGGACGGTTATCGCCCTGATCTGCGGACCCGTCGTGGGCATGACGGTCCATCTCAGCGCCTTGCGACTGGTTCGGCAGGCTGGGCCCGCGCCATTGCCCCCCGTGCGGTGACGGTGGTGCCCGGATATGCTGCGGCAGCCTCGGTCAAGGGAGACGCGATGAGTTGGATGGTCACCGGTGGCGCCGGCTACATCGGATCGCACGTGGTTCGCGCTCTGCTCGACGCTGGCATGTCGGTTGTGGTGATCGACGACTTGTCCACCGGTTTGGAGCAGTTCGTGCCACCAGCGGTGCCGTTCGTCCGGGGCAGCGTGCTCAACGAGGCCCTCGTCGAGGATGCCTTAAGGAGGCATGCGGTTGCCGGCGTCATCCACGTGGCGGGATTCAAGTACGCGGGTGTGTCCGTCGAGAGGCCGCTGCACACTTACGAACAGAACGTCTCCGGGATGGTCGCGTTGCTCAAGGCAATGCGCGCAACCGACACCGACAAGATGGTTTTTTCTTCCAGCGCAGCAACTTTCGGTACTCCCGATGTCGATCTGGTCACCGAGCAGACACCGACGCGGCCCGAATCACCCTACGGGGAAAGCAAACTGGTCGGTGAGTGGCTCCTGCGCGACGTGGGCCGCGTTTCAGGGCTCAAGCACACGAGCCTGCGTTACTTCAACGTCGTCGGATCGGGGTCCGACGACCTCTTCGACACCAGTCCCCACAACTTGTTTCCGGTGGTGTTCGACATGCTCTACCGCGGCGAGACGCCGCAGATCAACGGTGACGACTACCCCACCCCGGACGGCACCTGCGTACGCGACTACATCCATGTCTCCGACCTCGCGCTGGCACACGTTGCGGCGGCCCGTCGGCTCGTCGCCGGCGAAAGCGTCGAACCCGTCTACAACTTGGGCAGTGGCGGTGGCACATCGGTACGGCAGATCATGACCGCCATCCGGAAGGTGACGGGCGTCGAATTCGAGCCGACGATCAAGCCTCGGCGGCCGGGCGATCCTGCCCGCATCGTCGCCTCGGGCGAGCTTGCGGCCCGCGATTTGGAGTGGGCAATGAGGCACTCGCTCGAGGAGATGGTGGCCTCGGCGTGGCGAGCGCGGCAGCGCGCCGGCGACGCCTATCCGCGACCGGCGGATTCGTAACCTACTAGACGCTTTGGGCGGGCTCGGTCGCCGCCGCGCGGGTGTGTCGATCAGCCCGGCAGCACCATGGTCCCCCCGAAGTCCCTGCCCGGGCGCGCGGTTGCCAATCCTCCAAGAATCCTCCAAGAATCCTCCAAGGCCCAGCCCCCACGCTGATATCAGCAAGTGCGGGGACCCCACCCGACGGGGTCCCCGCACTTGGCCTTGTCCAGCGCGCTCAGCACCGCGCCAGCCCCGAGGCGAGTTCGCGCTGATTGCCGACAGCCGCACCTTCATCCCCGAAGAACAACCCGAACTCCTCCTCCGCAATCGAGGACTTCCTGGCCGCGCGACCAACCAGAACGGAGAGTGAAACATGGTCAGCGCTCTCGGCCTGCGGCCGGCGCGCTGGAATCGGCGGAGCTGGGCGGCCGCCGCTGTCGCTGCCCCAACGGGTGGGATTGCTGGCCGGCGGTTCTCGCCGATTACCCGCGCGACTGATTCGCCGACGACACTGCCCGTGGGTCCGACAGGAAGCTTCACGCAACCCCGGCTGCCGATTCGCCTACTTCCGCCCAATCTTCCCCACCGCGGTCCGGTGGAACACGTTCAGTGACGAGAGCCTCCCGAACGAACCTGATTAGGTCATACGGTGAGCTGGGTGGCAGCTCAATAGTTGTTGCAGGTGTTGGCGATGCTCGTGATAGGTCCGATGTACTTCTGCGCCCATGACGTACCCTGCAACTGCTGAACCATCTGCTGGCGGTCAGCGGGTCCCGAAGCAAGGAAGCTTTGCAGCGTGGACGTTGCGAACGGGTTCGAGGCGAACTTCTGTGCAAGAGCGGGATTATTATCGTTCAGCGCCGCCATGACCTGCCCATAGCTACACGTCGTGTTGACGAGCGGGTCTGCGGACGCGATGCCAGCCCCAGCCGTCAACGACAACGCCAGACCACCCACCGCCGCGACAACCAGTTTCTTCGAGGACAGCTTGACCATATTCGTGGACCCTTCCAACTCATGCAGTGCCCCCGACTGGCCCTGGTTCTAATAGTGTCTCGATTATATTCGTCATGTCTCGCGACATCGTTACAGGACGGCTAGTGCGCAAATCCAGACCACCGACCCCAGCAAAATCCCAGGTCAACGACTCCCCACCGGCGCCAGCGCCGAAACGTGACCTAAGTCAGGTACTAGACGCTTTGGACGCCCGCGCCACCCGAGTCTGGGTATACACGAGCGATTGAGTAATCGTTTTCGTGCTCCGTGGTTTCGAGCATGTTCACCGCGTTGACCGATTTTCCGTAGTCCTCGGGCACAGTGGCCGCCACGGCGGCAGCCCATGCATCGGCTTGTACCTGCTGGGCGTTGGCGACGGCGGCCAGCGCGGCGTCGATCGGGGTATCGCCGCTGGCTTGGGGTACCGGACCCGGGATCGCGACTTGGCTCACGGTCTCCGCGATGTGGGACACCTCAGCGAGCGTCGGCTCCGGATCTAGCTTGATGTTGCGGGGGTCCACAACTGCGCCTCCTTGGTGACTTGTTGGGCGGCGTAGAGGATGTCGGGGTAGGTCTGCGGTTGTTGGCGCCAAAGGGCGAGCGCCTCCGCAGCGCGGTCCAGGTTGTGGTGAGCTCGATATAGGGCGGTCACTGTGGCATTCGTCGAGGGCTCCATGTCAATGTAGCCGGGACGCATCCACAGCGACTTACCATTGCGCCGAACGCTTTCCAGCGCATTCCATTGGTCATCGGTGATAAGGGTGCCGGCGGCTAGGGCTCCGAAGACCTGACGAACTACGGGCCCAACTTCGACGAACAGCGGCTCGGCGCCGGCCATCGCCATGCCAACCGCCGTCGCGGTGGCGTCCCACGCCTGCTTTCGGCTTTCATCGTTGCCTTGCGTCATTTCCGCGTACGCTGCGGGGTCAACGACGGCGAGCCGATGTTGTCGGCTGGCATCCAATTCGGGTACGGGATCTGTCGGTGGTATCGGCGATTGTGTGGAATCGCAATCGCGGTAGTGCGGTACACCTGCGCATCGAGCGGGGAGGACGGATGATCCGCCTGGGTCCGTCGTGGCGGCAACCGCATGTAGTTCGCAGTTCGGATCAAGAACACCGCGATGGGCGGCATAGGCGACCATGATCGCTGCAGGGTTCACCCATCCGAACCACTTGACTTGAAAGCTGTTGTCTAGCAGTGGATCCGCAAAGAGCAAGCGAGCAGTCCGCGGAATAAACACGCCGGGCGGGATGTAGCCCGCACCGTCGTTGGTGGTGATGACTGTCTCGATGCCACTGCCGGTCTTGAAAATGCCTACACACCAATGTATTCCCGGGTGCATTCGCGAGGCATGCCAGAGCTCGTACGCCAAACGGACGGCATTGTCGAGGTGCTTGTCTTTGGTTTCTGAGCTGACCATGGCGGCACCGGTGCCCGCGGCAGCGACTCCCGAGCTGGCGAGCATGCCGGGTGTGAGCGGAGCCGCCGAGGCCGACGAGCCCGCCACGGTGGCTGCTCCTGGTTGAGCCGACGAGGGGCCACCGGACGTGGTGATGGTGGGCGCGGGGGGCGGCGGTGGTGGCGTCGGCGAGCGAGGCATATCGGAGCCATAGGCGGCCAGGTGGCCGGTGGTCGGAGGCGGCGCCGCGATGATGGGCGCAGGCTGGGCGACCATACCGGTTGACTGCGGCTGCGGAGTAGCAACCGGGGTCGTCGGCGCCGCGGCGGGCGCGGCCGAAGATGGTGACGTGGTTGAAGCGGCGTCGGTAAGCGCCGGCGGTGGGGCGATGGGCATATGTGACGGCGCGATGGGCGCACCCGCACCGGCCGAGAGTCCCTGCGTGAATCCTCTGGTGAGATCGGACGCGGCTGCAGCGGATGTGGGTGGGGCGGTCGTGGGTGCTGTGGGTGCGGACGGGACTCCTGGTGCGCTCGGCAGGCTGGTTGAGGGGACCGAGGACGCCGGTCGCGGTGGGTAAGCTCAGCCCAAGTCTTGCCGCAGGGACCCAGTGGCTGACGGATTGGGCAGTGGACCCAAGGGTTCGGTGCCGGCACTGGGGAACGCGTGTGCGAACCGTGCCGGCATACAACAGCTTGGTTAATGGACCTCGAAGCCGCTCAGATGACGCGACTATCGACTCGAAATTCGGATCGCCCATCCAGTAGGCACCGGACGGCTGCCTCCACAGTCTAGTCGGTCCGATTGCTATGCCGTCAGCGTGTCGACTGCGCTGATCTCGGTCGTCAGGCGTCAGTCCGGCTGCTCCGCGTACCGCGAACGATCGGAAGGCTCCTCGGCTATCGGAGGGCTGATGGGCGGTGCGCCGATCGCGGCTCGCATTTAGGGGAGTCGACGGCGTTACTGCCACGTGACATCAGTATGTGGACCGTGAACCGCTGGTGCTTGGTCATACCATTATGCGACGGCGACTCGTTGCCAGCCCGGCACCATGTGAAGCAATCTCGCCTGCAGCGAACGCAGCTCGCAGCCACAGCCCGGGCTCCGGCTCGCTCGATGACTTCGTTGATCTTCGCTCGCAAGAGCAACATCCAGTGAACGCAATTGAGTCTGTCGTGATTCGGCCCGGGGGGTATGGCCGCTTTCCACGCCGCGATGAATTCTCGTGCCGTGCTCAATTTCCGCGCGGGCCTCTAGAAGGATTCGACGAGCTGAGCTCTGCTCGTCTGATAGAACTCGAGCACAATGATCTGTTACGTCGGCGACTGACATGTAGTAATGGGCCTGGCTTCATGAGCAAGCGCGAGCCGTCTTGAGTACATCACCTGCATTGCTCGTCTCCATGAGCCAGAGTCGAGTTCGTGCTAAGATCCGCCATGAAGTTCGTCACTCGCTCCGCCGCTGAGTCGGTTGAGCGGGCGCAAAGCTCTTGATCTGCAGCACCTGTTCGCCAACTAATAGCGTCCGTTGTCGGCCATAATCCGCCGAGTATTTCGCTCGGCGAATTCGCCAGTCGGTGGCGCCTCTGACGATGTGCATTGCGCTACCAACTCATTCCTAGCTTGCGACAGCGTCGCAAGCGGCCCACCGTAATCGGTGGCGACAGTTTCCAAGTATTAATGCCGATCTCGTCGTCAAGCCGGCTCAAGTTCCACATACAGGAAATTGTCGTCGATATATCGCTGCAACGTCCGAGTCAAGAAACGAGGCGGATCAGAATGTTGTTCAACACTGCCTGAATGCGATTCGCCCAATCCTCGGTGAACGACCGGTATCCAGGAATAGCCGCCGCCTTTTGCTCGGGTGAGCCATTCGGCATGAGCTGCGAACGAACGGGCTTCTGCTCGTCGTTCTCCTCGCATCGAGTGGCGCGATCGCTTCACATAATGACTCGATCGGCATCGTCGACAAAGATTTGCTGATCCGCCACCGTCTGTGATTGCGGCGGCGCAGGCGGTGGCGACGCCGGCGCCTTCGGTTCACGAACCAACGAGACGACGAGAGCTGCGCCTGCAAGCAGCACCGCGAGCGTCGCCAAAGCAACCGGCAGTCGAGATGGGCGTTGCCGCTGCGGCAGTGCGTACGCACCACCAGGCGGCAATCCAGAAGGGTGCGGCGGAACGACCCCACCCGGTGGATGCGGCCCACCTCCGGTCGGCGCCGATCCATACCCCGAGGTCGGCGGATTGCCCTGCATTTCGTTAGCTTAAGCGGGCCGCAAGTCCGTCAGCACCACCAGATCACCCACCGTGGGGATAACCGATTGCTACGGATGCCGACGACCGCACATCGTTCGGCGACAAAGCGGCAAATCCACCACCCGTACAGTCGACAGAGCCACACCACCAGCAGAAAGGACGTATGGCAGCCCGCACGGATCGCATTCCTTGGGTTGCCGTGGTCGCCGCGGCGCTCATCGCGGTCCAACTAGTCACCCGGGGAGCATTGGCTTTTGGTGGCTTTTTCTATTGGGACGACCTCATCCTGACCGGCCGGGCCGGCACCCAACCTCTGTTCTCGCAGACATACCTCTTCGACGACCACGACGGTCATGTCATGCCCGCCGCCTTCCTTATCGCCGGCATGATCACCCATCTGGCACCTTTGAACTGGATCGGCCCGGCGATCAGCCTGGTGCTCCTTCAGCTTCTGGCGTCGCTCGCCTTATTGCGTGTCATGCACGTCATCCTCGGCTGGCGACCCGTGCTGCTGATCCCGCTGGCGTTCGCCCTCTTCACACCACTTGGTGTGCCGGGCTTCGCCTGGTGGGCTGCCGCGCTGAATTCGTTGCCAATGCTCGCCGCCCTCGCGTGGGTCTGCGCTGACGCCATCCTGCTAATCCGCACCGGCAACCGGCGTTACGCGCTCACCGGGATTCTCGTCTTCTTCGGCGGCCTCTTGTTTTTCGAGAAAGCTGCGGTCATCCCGTTCGTGGCCTTCGCGATTGCCGCGTTGCTCGCTCACGTCGCCGGCGACACCAAGGCCCTCAGCACGGTGTGGCATCGCGGGCGCACATTATGGATACCGTCGCTGGCGATCACCGCGGTGTGGACCGTCCTCTACGTCATCGTCGTGGACCAAGAGCGTTGGAGCTCTGACCTTTCCATGACGCGGGATCTACTCCTTCGCTCGATCACGCACGGCATCGTTCCCGGGCTCGTCGGAGGCCCTTGGTCCTGGCAGCGATGGCAACCTGCGTCACCGTGGGCGACGCCGTCACTTACGGTGATGGTGCTCGGCTGGATCTTCCTCGCAACGGTTTTCGTGATATCGCTGATGCGCAAACAACGCATCGGCTGGGTATGGATCGTCGCAGCGGGCTACGCACTCGCCTGCCAGGTTCCCATCTATCTCATGCGATCGTCGCGATTCACCGCACTCGAATTGGCCCAAACCTTGCGCTACTTCCCCGATCTCGTCGTCGTGGTGGCCCTCTGCGCCGCGGTTGCCTTCTGCGCTCCCAACCGCTCCACCTCGACGTGGCTCGACACCTCCAGGGCACGCACCGTCACGGTGACGGTCACTGTTGTCGCCTTCGTCGCATCCAGCTTGTACTCCACGTGGACATTTCTGGCTGTCTGGCAAGACAATCCGGTCACGACGTACATACAGAACGCGAAATCTACACTCGCTCAAGCACGGTCATCATCGGACGCACCTCTGCTCGACCAAGAAGTTGACCCGCTCATCCTGCAACGTGTTGCCTGGCCCGAGAACCTGGCCAGCCATATGTTTGCACTACTGCGCGACCGTCCCGAATTCGACTCCAGCACAACAGACTTGCGCATGCTGGACACCACTGGCCGACTTGTGGACGCCAAAGTCACCTGGGTCCGAACCATCACTCCCGGGCCCGTCCCCAATTGTGGCTATTTCTTACAAACCGACGTCCCGGTGCGAATGGCCCTCGACGGCCCCCTGCTACCCGCCGACTGGACCACCGAGATCAATTACCTCGCCAACAGTGACGGCGCGATGACGATGTCGCTGCCGGAAGGCGCCGAAGCCAGAGTGCCAATCCGCCCCGGGCTCAACCGCGTATTCGTGCGGTTGTCCGGTGCGGGTGACGCCGTCAATGTCCGCGCCGACACCGCAGCACTGGCGGTTTGCATCGCCTCCGGACCGGTCGGCTTCGTGGCACCGGCCTGACGACCACGGTGCGCCGGACAAGCTGGAGCCACCTAACGGAATCGAACCGTTGACCTGCTCATTACGAGTGAGCCGCTCTACCGACTGAGCTAAGGTGGCGTGCCCTGCGGGCGGCACGAGTCTACGGCAGCCTCGATGACCCACCCAAGTCAGTTCCGGAGCGCCTGCCCGATAGTGGCAACCAGCGCGTCGGCCGCGAACTTCGGTTTCACGTTGGCCTCCAGCGCCGTGCGGGCCTCGAGCACAGCCTCGATGCAGCGCAGCAATTGCTCCGGTGACGCGTGGTCGGCCAGGGCTCGGACGGGACCCTCCATGTCGGGGTGATTTCGCTGCACGACGCCGGCTCCCGACGCCACCAACAGCGCGTCGCGGAAGTAGTTGGCGAGGTCAATGAGCGCGCGGTCCAGGGCATCGCGGGAGGCCCTGGTCTGCCGCGACTTCTGCCGTCGCTCAAGCTCCTTCAGCGCACCGGTCGCGCCGCGCAATGCCGTCGCCGTGCCCTTGCCTGTGCCGCCCGCTCCCAACGCCGTACGCAACTCCTCCGTTTCGGCCTCGTCGCGGGCCGACGTCAACGCTTTGGACTCCGCCTCTGCCGCGGCCACCAGCTCCTCAACCGCCGCAAACGCACGCGACGGTGTAACCGCGTCGCGCACCAATCCCAGTGCCTGTAGCCGACGATCACGTGCCGCCGGATCGGTTGCCAACCGGCGTGCCCGACCAACATGGCCACCGCTCACCGACGCCGCCCACCGTGCCTCGTCAGGCGCAAGTCCGTCCGTGTCGATCAACACTTGGGCAATCGCGTCGACCGGCGGCGTCACCAGCGCAACATGGCGACAGCGTGAGCGCAACGTAATCGCGATGTCCTCAGGATCGACCGACGGCGCGCACAACAGGAAAACCGTTGACGGAGGCGGTTCCTCCACCACTTTGAGCAGGGCATTGGCGGCACCCTCGGTGAGCCGGTCGGCGTCCTCTATTACGACGATCTGCCATCGCCCCGTGCTCGGACGCCGCGACGCGATCTGCACGATGGTGCGCATCGCGTCCACCCCGATGCTCAGACCCTCAGGGATCACTCTGCGGACGTCGGCGTGGGTGCCGGCCATCGTCGTGAGGCACGCTCGGCAAATCCCACAGCCCGGCTGGCCATCTGCCGAGCACTGCAGCGCCGCGGCAAAGCACAGGGCAGCGATCGATCTACCAGATCCGGGCGGACCCGTGATGAGCCACGCGTGTGTCATTGATCCGGAATCGGTTCCCTTGTGAGAGGAATCACCGCGCGCCGCTCGCGCGGCGGCCGTCAGCTCCGCTTCAACGGCGTCCTGACCCACCAACCGCGTAAAAACCCCGCTCATCGCCGCCAACAGTAGTGCTCACGGCGGACAAGGCCGACTTTGAGACGCTATTCGGGGTCGGCAGCGACCGATACGGTAGTGCTGTGACCAGTCATGCCAGAAGGATGGGGCGATGGAGATCGTTCGCCCGTTGGGTGCTGCGCACCCCATGGCCGGTGTTCACGCTCGGAATGTTGCAGGCCGACATAATAGGTGCCCTCTGCGTGCTCGGGTTCCTGCGATTCGGACTGCCCAAAGAAGACCGCGTCGTGCTGCAGGACCTGCCGCAGGGAAACCTCGCGGTGTTCGTCGTGGTGTTGTTGGTCGCATTCACGATAGGTTCTCTGATCAGCTTGCGGCTGCTGCTGCCGGTGTTCCGCTGGCAGCGCAGCGCCGGTAGGCGCACCGAGACGGATCCGGCGACTTCCGAGCTGGCCCGTACTCGTGCACTGAAGATGCCGTACTACCGGTCCGTGATCAGCGCGGTGAACTGGTTGTTGGGTGGAACGATTTTCATCATCGCGATCTGGCCGGTCGCCAGCCGGTCGGCTCCCGTGGTCGCAATGGCGACCGGCCTCGGTGCCACCGCAACGTCGATCATTGGCTACCTGCAGGCCGAGCGGGTGCTGCGACCTGTTGCCGTGGCGGCGCTTCGGGAAGGCGTGCCCGAGCAGATCCACTCGCCGGGTGTGATCCTTCGAGTCGTGCTGACGTGGCTGCTCAGCACGGGGGTGCCGTTGCTGGCGATCATCATCACGTTGACCACCGGCAGGCTGGCGATCTTGCAAGCGTCGGCCGCCGAGCTGTATATGCCGATCCTGCTGCTTGCGATCTCCGCCTTGGTGATTGGGCTGATCGGCACCGTGCTGACCGCGATGTCGATCGCCGACCCGCTACGCCAGCTGCGTTGGGCGCTCGGTGAGGTGCAGCGCGGCAACTACAACGCCCACGTCCAGATTTATGACGCCAGCGAACTCGGCTTGCTGCAGGCCGGATTCAACGACATGGTGCGGGAGCTGTCCGAACGGCAACGTATGCGCGACCTATTCGGCCGCTACGTGGGCGAGGACGTCGCCCGTCGCGCGATGGAAAGTCGTCCCGAGTTGGGTGGTCAGGAGCGCGACGTCGCGGTGTTGTTCGTCGACCTGGTCGGCTCCACGAAGCTGGCCGCTACCCGCCCGCCGGTCGAGGTCGTCGGATTGCTCAACGAGTTCTTCCGAATAGTCGTCGATACGGTGGATCGGCACGGTGGCTTCGTCAACAAGTTCCAGGGCGACGCCGCGTTAGCCATCTTCGGCGCACCGCTGGAGCACCCCGACGCTTCCGGTGCCGCGCTCGCCGCGGCACGGGAACTGCACAATGAACTCATCAATGTCCTCGGCGAGAACGAGTTTGGCATTGGTGTGTCCGCCGGCCGCGCTATCGCCGGACACATTGGCGCCCAGGCCCGGTTTGAGTACACCGTCATCGGTGACCCGGTCAATGAAGCGGCGCGCTTGACGGAGCTGGCCAAGCTGGAAGAGGGTCAAGTGCTGGCATCGGCGACCGCGGTCAGCCAGGCGTTGGACGCCGAGGCGCTGTGCTGGGATGTCGGTGAGATAGTCGAGTTGCGTGGCCGCACCGCCCCCACACAGTTGGCACGACCGGTCAAGTCGGCCGTGCCTTCGGAGGTCTGACTCGCTCGATCCGACTTGCCGGTGCCCGGTTGTAGTGTGAACGTATGTACTGCTTATCTGCTTAAGTGGACCTATGCTGGTCAGAGGGATTCGCGCAGAGCGTCCGGTTGCTGGACGAGGCCTATCCGCGGTGTAGCAGGAGTGTCGAACTCGTGGTTTCCTGACGACGCTTCGTGCGCCGACTATCTAGCGGATCTGCGTTGGACAGAGGGTTATCGGTGTCCGGTGTGCGACGGCGATCGGGCTTGGCAGACCTCGACGCGGCATTGGAAGTGCGTCGCGTGCGGGCGCACGACCCCGGCCAACGGCCGGCACGATCTTTCACCGCACTCGTAGGCTCTTGAGCACGTGGTTTGCCGCGATCTGGCTGGTGACCTCGCAGAAGAACGGAGCCTCGGCGCACAATCTGCACGACATGATGCGGCGCGGGTCCTATGCGACCGCGTGGACGTGCCTGCACAAGCTGCGCCCAGCGATGGTGCGTCCAGAGCGCGAGCTGCTGGCGCGCGTGCACGAGGTCGAGGAGCCGTTCGTCGGGGGCCGCGCCGCGCAGCGAGCAGGGGCATCGACCGAGCAAGGCGCCTGAGATGATCGCGGTGGAAAATGCTGGTACACAAGCTGTCGGAAACTCACACTAGGTCGGGTGCGCGCTTGCAGCGATCTCTGAGACCCGGCTCGAAACAACTGGTCGACTTTGCGCGCACCACCGTCGAGCCAGGATCGCTCGTTCGCACCGACGGTGCCCGCATGATCCGCGATCTGGCCAACGAGGTTACACCCGGCATATATCTCGGGCTGCGCTCGCGCGAACCCGTCAACCGCTGACGCGGGAAGCAGAGTCGCCTCGCTACTCAAACGCTGGAACGCCGGTACCCATCACCACCGCTGTCGAGCGTGAGCATATGCAGTACTACCTCGACGAGTTCACCTTCCAGTTCAGTAGCAGGTCGGCAGCTCGCAAGCTCTTCTACCAACAACTCCAACAAAGCGTCACACCGACCCCCACCCCTTGACCGACCTCATCGACACCCGTGCAGAACCGGACGCAAGCTCTGACACATCCAGCCGCGAGCCCATGCCTCAGCAACACATGTGGCGCATTCTGACCACAGAGGTCCACTTAAGCGGATGAGCAGTACGTATGCGGCCGACTCCGCAGGTTGTTGTGGGGAGTTTGCGGTGTAGTCCGCCGAGGCAGAGGTAGATCATCGAGCTCAGTGTTTGGGCGGGAGTGGTGGCCGTAGCCGCAGGCGTTCATGCGGCAGCGTTTAGCCGAGGTGATCCAGCGGCGCAGATGCTGGCGGGCGCCGCCGGGTGGGTGATCGATGCGGTAGAGATCGCGTAGTTGTTCTTTGAGGGTCCAGGCCCGGCCGATGCGACGGTTGGTGCGAGCGATCTGGTTTGGGGAGTGCCCCCTCCCGCCCCGTCAGCGGCGGCACGGCCGACATAGCGTGTCGGGCTTTGTGCAAATTCCAAACTTTTCGGCGGTGTCGGTTTACAGCGTCGGTGATAAGAAGTGCCACGGGCAGTAGTACTGCTCGGCCCTGTTCATCACTAAGCTGATCTGCTCGGGCCGCAGGTTCGGGTTCTGTTCGCCGATCCGCACGGAAAGCACCTGTTTCGTCGTGCCGCTGTCCAGGTCGCTGCAGATATTGTGGGCCGCATCGATCAATCCCTGGTCGCCGTTGATTCCCGCCGCCCCGTTCTGGTGCATCGCATCCAGGTAGTCGGCGTCGGTGTCGGCGCGCGCGGTGGGCGCGAGTGCGATCCCCGCCGCAATCAGCGAAATTGCCACAACCTTCATGCGCGGCCTCCTTTATGACGGAACCAATGCTTTCATTCCCACAGAGTTCGCGCAGCCAGTTCACAGAATTCGCTGTGTTGCAAAACTTTCGTGGTCCGAAGACACCGGCCGGGTCTGGTATTCCGGTTCACCGGAGGTCACCGAGACTTTCCGGCCCCGGCGTAGGTAACCTGATAGGTGCCCCGGTGATCGTCCAGGTGACTTAGCCGGGAGCACCGTTCCCGCAGTGCGGGTCTCGGCACAAGCCCAGGTGGCCGCCGCGAAATTGTTGTTTAACTTCGCAGCGGCCCGCGCTTTTGCCGCAGAAAGGGTGAATCGAAATGCCATTCACCGCTAAAACACCGAACAGCGCCTATGCGTGGCGCCCCGATCTGACCACCTTCCACGCCGCCGACGTGGTTGCCAGACGCGTTGATCAACGTGTTCTCCACGGTTAGCGGCGTGATCGAGGGCGATGAGCCGTCCGTGAGGGTCGCTTTTATCGATGACGATGAGGACGACTCTCTTAGTTAGCGGAGTCGACCGAGAGCCCTGAGGCTGAGCCATCATTGGCCGAATGCGTCGTGTACACCGGCAAGATCAGCCAGTTGATTCGGGTGTCGCGTGAACAGTGTTACCAGGAAGGCACCGCCGAGCAGTTGTCGCAGTCGGTGGCGAGGGCTTTGGTGAAGAAGGCCGATCAGGCGTTCATCAATCAGGCGGCGCCTACACCGCGGGCCAACGGCCCGCGAGGGGTCTTGCTAAAGCTAAACGTCATGGGCGTCGTCAACGGCGGCGCGGTGGCATCGGATCTAGACACCCTGGTCGACGTCGTCGCGGAGCTGCAGTCCAACGGCGGCACCCCGACACACATCGTGGGACCCGCTCGCTTGGGCTGAGTTGCGAAAGCTCAAGGCGGGCACCGCGTTAACTCCTCGCTGATGAGGAGCCGGAGACGACCGACGCCGTGCCGATGCTGCTGTCGCTGCCCGTGTTGGTCAACGTCGGGTGCCCGCCGTACCGGGAGCCGCGGTGGGAGGGGCAGGTGAGGAGACCCCGGGTTCCCCAAGTCGTGTCCGACACCGGGAGCTGCGGTGGGAGGGGCAGGTGAGGAGACCCCGGGTTCCCCAAAGTCGTGTCCGACTGCGTCAGGAGACCCCGGGTTCCCCAAGCGTGTCCGACCCGGGAGTGTGGTGGGAGGGTCCCCACCGGGTTCTGCGGTGCCTCGGCTACGTCAGGAGACCCCGGGTTCCCCAAAGTCGTGTCCGACACCGGGAGCTGTGGTGGAAGGCCCCACCGGGTTCTGCGGTGCCTCGGCTACGTCAGGAGACCCCGGGTTCCCTAAAGTCGTGTCCGACACCGGGAGCTGTGGTGGGAGGGTCCCCACCAGGTTCTGCGGTGCCTCGGCTACGTCAGGAGACCCCGGGTTCCCCAAAGTCGTGTCCGACACCGGGAGCTGCGGTGGGAGGGTCCCCACCGGGTTCTGCGGTGCCTCGGCTACGTCAGGAGACCCTGGGTTCCCCAAAGTCGTGTCCGACACCGGGAGCTCCGGTGGGAGGGTCCCCACCGGGTTCTGCGGTGCCTCGGCTACGTAAGGAGACCCCGGGTTCCCCAAAGTCGTGTACGACACCGGGAGTTGTGGTGGGAGGGGCAGGTAAGGAGACCCTGGGTTCCCCAAAGTCGTGTACGACACCGTGAATTGTGGTGGGAGGGGCGGGTCAGGAGGGGGTGGGATGGGTTGAGCCTGTCCAATTGCGGTCGACGCAACACACATAACGAAAGCCGGTGCGGCGATCGCGGCGACTACCAACTTCGTGCACATATCTTCCCCTGCCCCCCGGCTGTACGGCCGATGTCTGTGCCGGACGCTACGCTCGCACCCGCCGCCCCGTTACGGAACCGTCAAATTGGGCCACAGCAAGCTCGCAGCGGACTACTCGTCGGGGTAGACGACAGCCGTACGGTGCGGTGGCCCCTATACCACCGTTGTCAGCGGCCCCCGCCGGTCACGCGACGACCGCCGCGGTAGGTGGCTCTGCGGTATCGTGCTCGCCGAGCCCTTCCTATTCGTGCGTGACAACTCGTCGTGGATTGGTTCAGGCGGGCCCCGTCATGCCACATGTCACGGGCGCCGCTGCTTTTGGGGGAACAAATCCGTAGCATTCGACGGATTTGCCTGGGGTGTGGCCGGTCTGCGGGAGGGAACACGGACCTCCTGCGCCAATCCCCGGCCTCCGTGGTTTCGCCAGGGAATTTGAATCACACTGTTCTGGGAGGACGCCATGACTCACGAGAAGGACGCCGCCGCCGAAGCTGCCCGGCGGGAGAAGTACATGCACCTGCCGCCGCCGGTGCGCTCGAGGACCGGTTGCCAGCCAGGAGACCCAACCGGCACGCGATTCGAAGGGTGGGCTGACACCGACTGGGAATTCAATCCGCTCAGCGGCTAGGCTAGCCGCGGTGTGACCCCAGCCGACGGCAACCTGTGCCTTCGGCCATCCTCGCGGGCACGGTGATCTGGACCGCACCAAGCGGGCACACCTACACCACCACCCCCGGCGGCACGCTGTTCTTCCCCATGCTGGCCAGGCCCACCGGAAAACTGATCATCCCCGGCAACACAACACCGGCAGCATCGAACAAAACGCTGATGATGCCCACACGACGACGATCCCGGGACCAAGAACGCCGACGGCGGGTCCAACGAGAACGCGCGATCAACGAAATCCGACTCGCCGACGAACAACGCAAACACCAGCAATGGCTCGCCGCCAACTGGGAACCACCACCGTTCTAGCTGCGCTTGGCGGCTTTCTTGGCACCAGTCTTGGCACCGGCCTTCGCGGCCGTCTTTCGGGCACCCTTCTTCGTGGGCCGCTTCACCGGACCGCGGGCACGCCGGTCAGCGAGCAGCTCGGCCGCGCGCTCGTCGGTCATCGAGAGCACGTCGTCACCTTTGCGCAGGCTCGCGTTCGTCTCCCCATCGGTGACGTACGGTCCGAACCGCCCGTCCTTGATCACCATGGGCTTGCCCGTCGCCGGGTCGGCACCAAGCTCTCGCAACGGCGGCAGCGAAGCGGCTTGGCCCCCACGGCGTTTGGGCTCGGAGTAGACCTTCAACGCCTCGTCGAGCGCGATCGTGAACATCTGCTCTTCAGTCGCGAGCGAGCGGGAGTCGTTGCCGCGCTTCAGGTATGGCCCGTACCTGCCGTTCTGCGCGGTAATCTCCTCGCCGGTCGACGGGTCGACGCCGACGACCCGTGGCAGCGACAGCAGCCTCAGCGCGTCGTCGAGGGTGACCGTCTCAAGATCCATCGACCGCAACAGAGACCCAGTGCGGGGCTTCGGCCCCTTCTTCCCGTCCCCCTCGGGCGCAGGCAACAATTCGGTGACGTACGGGCCAAAGCGGCCGTCTTTAGCGACGATCTCGTGCCCGGTCTCCGGGTCGACGCCAAGCGACCGACCCTCTTGCGGTGTGGCGAAAAGCTTTTCGGCAAA
Source organism: uncultured Actinomycetota bacterium (assembly GCA_963834955.1). GTDB lineage: Bacteria > Actinomycetota > Actinomycetes > Mycobacteriales > Mycobacteriaceae > Mycobacterium. Next base: position 163,357 of record CAWIDX010000028.1, on the reverse strand, counting down.
TTCGAGGGTCAGCTCATCGGGCGTGATCGCATCGCTGAGGTTCGCGCGCTGCGGCGTCGGCTCGCCGTCGTCATCGGCGACCGTGCGTTCTAGATACGGCCCGTTCTTGCCGACACGCACATAAATCGGCCGGCCCTGCTCGTCGTCGAACAACCTGATCGAATTGACCTCGCGCGCATCGATCCCTTCGAGGTTGACGCCGACCAGCTTCTTCAGCCCGCCGGCGCGCGCGATGGATTCGGGCACGCCGTGCTCGCCACCGAAGTAGAAGTTGGTCAGCCACGTGGTGCGTTGCTCGTGCCCGGAGGCGATCTCGTCGAGCTCGTCCTCCATCGCCGCGGTGAAACCGTAGTCAACCAGCCTGCCGAAGTGCTGCTCCAGCAGCCCGGTGACGGCGAACGCCACCCATGACGGCACCAGCGCGCTGCCCTTCTTGTGGACGTAGCCGCGGTCCTGGATGGTCTTGATGATCGACGAATACGTCGACGGCCGCCCGATGCCCAGGTCTTCCAGCGCCTTGATCAGCGACGCCTCCGTGTACCGCGGCGGCGGGTTGGTGGTGTGCCCGTCAGCGGTCAGGTCGGTCGCGGTGACGCGCTGACCCTGCTGCAGCAGCGGCAGCCGGCTCTCGGCGTCGTCCGCCTCGCCACCGGCGAAGTCGTCGAGGCTTTCGACATACGCCGACAAGAACCCGGGGAAGGTGATCGTGCGGCCGCTGGCGCTGAACTCCACGCTTTGACCGCTGGGCGCCTCGCCAGTGATCCGCAGCGTCAGGGTGGTACCGCGCGCGTCGGCCATCTGCGAAGCCACGGTGCGCTGCCAGATCAGCTCGTAGAGCCGGAACTCGTCGTTATCGAGCACCGCATGCAACTCACCCGGCGTGGCGAACCTGTCGCCGGCGGGCCTGATCGCCTCGTGCGCCTCCTGGGCGTTCTTCACCTTGCGGGTGTACTGGCGCGGCGTCGGATGCACGTAGTCGGCGCCGTAGAGCTCGCGGGCCTGCGCACGGGCGGCGTCGATGGCTGACTGCGACAGCGTGATCGAGTCGGTGCGCATGTAGGTGATGTAGCCGTTCTCATAAAGCCGTTGCGCGACGCTCATCGTGCGCTCCGAGGAGAACCGCAGCTTGCGCCCAGCCTCCTGCTGCAGCGTCGACGTCATGAACGGCGGATACGGCCGACGGGTGTACGGCTTCTGCTCCACTGACGACACGGTGAGCTCGGCGCCCTGCAGTTCGTCGGCCAAGGCGCCGGCCCGTACCTGGTCGAGCACCAGCACTTCGTCGGCCTTCTTGAGCGTGCCCGACGAGTCGAAATCGCGGCCCGTGGCCAACCGCTGGTTGTTGATGCTGACCAGCCGTGCGGTGAAGGTCGGCGGCTGTACGGGCTGGTTGGCGGGGTTCGACTTGCTGGCGTCCAGCTCGGCCACCACGTCCCAGTACTCGGCACTGCGGAACGCCATCCGGTCGCGTTCGCGCTGCACGATGATCCGGGTGGCCACCGACTGCACGCGGCCGGCCGAGAGCTTGGGCGCCACTTTCTTCCACAGCACCGGGCTGACCTCGTAGCCGTACAGGCGGTCCAGGATGCGGCGGGTTTCCTGCGCGTCGACGAGGTCGCTGTCCAGGTCTCTGGGATGCTCGGCGGCTTCGCGGATGGCCCGCTCGGTGATCTCGTGGAACACCATCCGCTTGACCGGTATCCGCGGCTTGAGGGTCTCGAGCAAGTGCCAGGCGATGGCTTCGCCCTCGCGGTCGCCGTCAGTGGCCAGATAGAGCTCGTCTACTTCTTTCAGCAAGCCCTTGAGCTCCGTCACCGTGCTCTTCTTTTCGGGGCTGATGATGTAGAGCGGCTCGAAGTCGGCGTCGACGTTGACCCCCAGCCGCGCCCACGGCTCAGATTTGTACTTCGCCGGCACATCGGCGGCGGCACGAGGCAGGTCGCGAATATGCCCGCGTGAGGACTCCACGATGTAGTTGGAGCCCAGGTAGCCGGCGATTTTGCGCGCCTTGGTGGGCGACTCGACAATGACGAGTCGTCGCACACCATTACCGTAGCCGCGACTACGGCGATCATCTGCCAACTGCGCTGTTGCTCACTTCCTGGTCACCGCTTCGGTTCCGACCTTGACGGCACTTGACAAGATGGCACTCCGAGCTTGCCTATGCAAACCGACCACCCTAAACGCGGGGCCATTGCGACAACGCTTCCGGGTCGTCTGGCGATTCCCCCACGTTCTCTACCAGGCGCGATAGGCGTCGACGCCCGCTGATTCGCAGCGCGGGGTGCGCGCCCCGAGTGCCGATCAGCGTCGGAGCGATCCCGACCCGCATCATCGCCGACGCCAGCGGCGAGTGGGTGTCCTGGGCGTGCGGGTCCAAGCCCAGCAGATACCGGTCGGCCTCCGGACGGCCGGCGGCCAGCACCCAAGCCCGCAGCTCACGGGAGCCGGGCAGCCAGTTCGTCGGCACGGTCTTGACCGCTCCGCGGGTCCATTCGCGGGCAATTGTCACCAGCCTCGGGTCGACGGACGTCCGCACCAGCGGCGTGTCCTCGTCGGTCCGTGAGATCTCGGGCTCCAGGCCCGCGTCGGCGATCATCTCTGCGATCCCCTGCGCCCGCCATGGCGCGTCTACGACCACGGACAGCCGCGCGCCGTCGGCCACCACGATCACCTGCCCGCCGGCGGCCAGCATGCCCGTCAGGTCGGAGACCGCGGGCGGCATCGACTCTGCCGAGAAAAAGGACAGCTGCCTCACGTGACGACAGTAGGCCAGCTTCTCTCGCCAGCGGCCACGCGTCGCATGCCAACCGCCACGGCGTGTCGGGCGCAGAGCTCGGCCGGCGCGTTGAGAAGGCGAAACCCCCGGCGGTCGCGGGGGGCGACCTGCGCGGGGGTCTCTGTCGGGTGGGATTACTCAGATGGAGCGCACACCGGTGGCCTGCGGCCCCTTGGGGCTCTGGCCAACCTCGAACTCCACCCGCTGATTTTCCTCCAGGGTGCGGAAACCGCTGCCCTGAATCTCCGTGTAGTGGACGAACACGTCAGCGGAGCCGTCCTCGGGCGCGATAAAGCCGAAGCCCTTTTCCGCGTTGAACCACTTCACAGTTCCCTGTGGCATTTCTTGATGCTTCCTTACTCTCTTACGGGTGTACGGTCCACCACCTTTCGGTGGACCGGGCCCGTTCCGACCGCCAATCCTTCGTGGTTTCGATCGAACCCTCGCAGGAACCGCGACCGCAACGTCGTTCCTGCGAGTGCATTGACACGACACAGAAGCTGCGACCGCCCATAGTCAATCACGTCCAGCCCGGGAGGGACACCCTCACCATGCCGAACTGGTGAACAATCCTGAAAAAGACGATGAGAAATGAGGGGGTGTGGGTGGCGAGCTTCGGGCGTGAGTTGCTCGCCGGCGCACTGGCAGGCACCGATCCCGACGAGCGGCCACTTCGTCACGTAGCCGAACTACCAGCGCAGAAGGGCCGTTCGGTGGCCTGGCCGCTGTGGGCCGATCCCGAGGTGGTGGCGGCGTATGCCGAGCGCGGCATCGACGCGCCGTGGACGCATCAGGCGCACGCGGCCACGCTCGCTCATGAGGGCCGCCACGTGGTGGTCAGCACTGGCACCGCGTCCGGCAAGTCGATGGCCTACCAGTTGCCCATCCTCTGCGCGTTGAGCGGTGACCGCCGCGCGCGTGCGCTGTATCTGTCGCCGACCAAGGCGCTGGGTCACGACCAGTTGCGCACGGCAACGTCGCTGACGGGGGCGATCCCCGGGTTGGCCGACGTGATGCCCGCGGCCTTCGACGGCGACAGCCCAGCGGAGATCCGCCGGTTCGCCCGCGAGCAGTCGCGATGGGTGTTTTCCAACCCCGACATGATTCACCTGTCGATGCTGCGCAACCATGGCCGCTGGGCAGTGTTCCTGCGCAACCTGAGATACCTGGTCGTCGACGAATGTCATTACTACCGAGGCATCTTCGGTTCCAACGTGGCACTGGTGCTGCGGCGCCTGCTGCGGCTGTGTGCCCGCTACTCCGGGACGCCGACCGTGATCTTCGCCAGCGCAACCACGGCCTCGCCAGGAGTCACCGCGGCCGAGCTGATCGGCCAGCCCGTCGCCGAGGTGACTGACGACGGCTCACCGCACGGCGCTCGAACCGTGGCGCTATGGGAGCCGGCGCTGCGCACAGATCTGACCGGGGAGAACGGCGCGCCGGTCCGCCGCTCGGCCGGCGCAGAGGCCGCGCGGGTGATGGCGGACCTGGTGGCGCAGGGCGCGCGGACGCTGACCTTCGTCCGCTCGCGGCGGGGAGCCGAGCTGACCGCATTGGGTGTTCGCGGCCGGCTGGCCGACATTGCACCGCATTTGGCGCAGCGGGTGGCCTCCTACCGGGCGGGCTATCTTGCCGAGGACCGGCGGGCGCTGGAGCGCGCGTTGGCTGACGGTGAGCTGGTGGGACTGGCCACGACGAACGCACTCGAACTCGGCGTGGACATCGCCGGCCTCGACGCGGTGGTGCTGGCCGGCTTTCCGGGCACAGTGACCTCGTTCTGGCAGCAGGCCGGGCGCTCGGGGCGACGCGGCCAGAGCGCGCTTGTGGTCTTGATCGCCCGCGACGACCCGCTGGATACCTATCTGGTTCACCACCCGCAGGCGCTGCTCGACCGACCGATCGAGATGGTGGTCATCGATCCAGCCAACCCCTATGTGCTGAGTCCGCAGATCCTCTGCGCGGCAACAGAATTACCGCTGACCGACGCGGAGGTGCGGGCCTGGGACGCCGTCGAGGTGGCCGACCGACTGGTCGATGACGGGCTGTTGCGCCGCCGCGGCAGTGGCTATTTCGCGGCTCCCGGCGTCGACCCGCATCCGAGCGTCAACATCCGCGGGTCGAGTGGCGACCAGATCGCGATCCTGGAAGCCGCGACGGGCCGGGTGCTTGGGGGAGTCGAGGCCGGCCGCGCCCCGGCATCGGTGCATCCGGGCGCCGTCTACCTCCATCAGGGTGAGACGTACGTCGTCGACGCGCTGGACTTCGACGAAGGCGTGGCGCTGGTGCAGGCCGACGATCCCGGCTATTCCACGTACGCACGCGAGATCACCGACATCTCCGTGATCGGCCCGGGCGAGCAGTCGCAGTTCGGCGCGGTGACACTCGGGCTGGTGCCGGTAGCCGTGACCGGCGCGGTGATCGGGTACCTGCGCCGGCGGCCGGGCGGTGAAGTCATCGACTTCGTCGAACTGGACATGCCGTCGCGAACACTCCAGACGGTGGCGGTGATGTACACGGTGACCCCGGAAGCGCTGGCCGACGCCGGGGTGGACTGGTCACGTGTGCCCGGCGCGTTGCATGCCGCCGAGCACGCCGCGATCGGGCTGCTGCCATTGGTGGCAAGCTGCGATCGCGGAGACATCGGCGGGTTGTCGACGGCGATCGGGCCGGACACCGGCTTGCCCACCGTGTTCGTATACGACGGCTACCCGGGCGGAGCAGGTTTCGCAGAGCGCGGCTTCCGCGCCGCCTACACCTGGTTGTCGGCCACCGCGGACGCCATCGCGGCCTGCGAATGCAACCACGGATGCCCGTCGTGTGTGCAGTCACCCAAGTGCGGCAACGGCAACGACCCCCTGGACAAGGCCGGCGCCGTGCACGTGCTGCGACGAGTACTGGCCGATTTGGCCCGCGCGTGAATCCCCGTGACCCATTCGCCGAAAACGACCGACCCCTCAACGATCGCCTTGGCGGATTGACCCATGCCAATCCGGCGAGACGCTCTCCTCCGCGAACGGACGAAACTACGCGATCCGTTCTCGGCGTCGAGTGATGTGGTGCACGCGAAAAGTACCGTGTCTAAACATCATGCGCAAGAGGTCGGCGTTTCGGCTCGAATCGGCCCCGCCGACTTTCGCCTGAAATGCGACGAAATCAGTAGCATGACGCCCCACCGCGCCAAATCAATGGGCCGGAGGACTACACTCGCGCGATGGCCCATGGTTGGCTGCTGCTCGAGACTCTGGGCGACGAGCCGGTTATCGTCGCTCAGGGACGTGCGCTGAAAAACAGCGTGCCGCTGCGGGTATTCCTACGGCGCAGTCCGTTTCTCGCCGAAATCGAGGGTGCTGTCGCCCAAGCGGCGCGCTCCGGTACCGGGTCTTCGCAGTTGCTTTCTGACCGCCAACGCGTAATCCGTACCGAACCGGTTCGGATGTCTGACGGTCGGGTTCATGGCGTGCAGGTGTGGAGTGGGCCGGTGGATGCCGAGGCGCCCGAGCGACCGATTGTCGGGCCGCTGCTGTGGGACCTGACCACGGGAATGGCCACCGGCACCCCGGACTCGCTGACGAACAGCGGTTTGGACCCGGAAACCGAGCCGATTAACGGCCGTGCGTTCGCCGATGACCTGCCGCGCAAAGATCTCAACCCGTCTGAGACGAAGGTGCTGTCGCTGGCCATCAACGGTGAGCCGGGCGACCACGTTTGCACCACCTGGGACGTCACCGACCGGCACGGAACGCTGATCAATCTCGGTTTCGTCGCCCGCGCCAATCGCGAGACCGTGTCCGACGGCAGCATCCACACGATCATCCGGGCGATGAACTGGCGCGGGGAGCGGCCGGCCTCGGCCACGGCGCCCGACCACCTCGCGCAGCGCATTCTCAACAGCCTGGCGCGGCCGGGCATCTACCGCGCGCTCGTAGACGTCAACAACTGGACGCTGCTGAAGTGGCTTGACGACCCGTGCCCGTACTACGACTGGCGGCAGACCGACGACCCGATGGTTCACCCCGACGACGAGACGTTGGAAAAGACGATGAAAGACGAGATCCCCGTCGGCCGGACGAGGGGGATACTGCGGCTGAAGGGCAATCAGGGCGGTTGGGTCCCGATTCATATCACCGCCCACAGAGTGGAACTGGACGAACGCACTGTGGCGGGGCTTGTCTCGGTTCGCCGGCCCACTCCGGCGGAATTGTCGGAGGCCTCGCTCGAGGACAACTAGCGATCACCGGGGCCGGCGCGGGCGATTGCCCGGGCCGCCGACACACCCGACGGCGCAAATCCGACCGGCGCTTCGACGCTGACAATGACGTCGAGGTTCTCCGTGTTGCACGACGTCATGGCGGTGGCCATCTTGCTCGCCAGCGTCGACGCCTCCCTGCACGCCGTCTGCAACCCGCTCGGCAGGAGCGTCGCGGCGGCCAACGCCGCCAAGTCCGCGGCGGCCTGCGCACGATGTCGGGCAATCACCGCTGAGCCGACATATCCGGCTCCCACCGTAACGGCCAGCACGACGGCCATGATCGTCGCCGCGACGATGCTGGCAGAGCCTCGGTCACCCGCCCGATGGCTCCGCCAACGAGACCGCCTCCGCGGCGATCGTGACACCCGGCAAGACCACGGGGGCGCTGACCCGCGCGACGACGTAGTCGCCGTCTCGGCGTGTCGCCAGCACCGCGCCCTCCGGTGCGATGCGACGCGCCGCCGCTGCGGCCGCCGCGTCGTCACCTCGTGCCACCAGCCGCGCCGCCTCCCTGGCGGCGTCGATACACCGCACCTGCATGGACAACGCCGTCACGGCGGCCATACACAGCATCAGCACCGTCACCAGAGCCGCGACCGCGAACGCCGCCTCCACGGTGACCCCACCGGCGTCTACACGTTGGTGTTGAGCGCACGGCTGATGATGTTGGTCAACGCGCCGACGATCGAGTCGCCGGTGACGACCGTGTAGAGGATCGCGCCGAAGGCGGCGGCTGCGATCGTTCCGATCGCGTACTCCACCGTCGACATGCCTTCCTCGCCGGCGGCCAGCGTCATCAGCCGTGCCTGCACCCTGCGAACTGCCTTCATCGTCACCCTTTCCCTTTCCGCTTTTCATGTCAGTCCGGACCCCAACACGTCGCCGGCCAGGCCAGCCACGACCGGAACGATGCCGAGGCAGACGAACGCCGGCAGATAACACAGCCCCAGTGGGCCGGCAATGAGCACCGACGCCCGCTCGGCGGTCGCACGCGCTGCATCGCCGGCGTCGTGGCGGATCGCTTCGGCCAGTTCGGCGACACCGGCGGCCAGCGCGGCGCCCGAAGACGCCGACCGCCGAGCCAACCGCAACAGCGACTCGCAGTGCGGGTCTGCGTTGCTGTGCGTGTCGGCCCAGGCCGCGGACGGATCGGCGCCCAACGCCAGCATGTCGGCGGCCCGGCGCAACAGCGCATCCAATCGCGGCGGCGCGGCGGGCGCGGCGGCCGCAGCCGCCGCCGGGACCGCCATGCCGGCGGTCAGGCAGACGGCCAGCAAGTCCAGACTCGACGCAACGTCCAACGGATCCGCGGCAGAAGGCCTGGATGTAACGTGGCGCGGTCGTCGCACCGCGGCCCCCGCGCCGAACCGCACGTGCACAGTTCGCGGCAGGATCAGCACCGCGGCCGCCAATAGCAGTGCCGCCCACGTCACGGCAGCACCTTGCCGGTGATGCGGTCGGACCACAGCAGTCCGCAACAGGCCAGCGTCACACCGACGAACAGCAACCAACCGCCAGGTCCGCGGGAGAACAAGAAGCCGATCGGGTCCGCGCCGATGGCGTGACCGAGCGCGGCGCCGACGATCGGCAAGCCGGCCAGTACCGCCGCGGTGGCCCGTGCCCCGGCCATCCCGGCGTGCGCTCTGGCAGCGAACCTGGACCGCTCGACGATGTCGCGCTGTGCCGCGCGCAGCAGCGTCGCCATGGTCAAGCCGTGAACCTGCGCGAACTCCCAGCACACCGCGAGCCGCTCCCAGTGCGCGGGTAAAGCCGACGACGCGCACACGCTCCGTAGACCGGCCGGCACGTCGGCGCCAAGTAGCGCTCTTGCCACCACCCCGCGTAACGATGCGCTCACCGGCCCGTCGGTGTCGCTCGCGGCCGCCTCGACCGCCGCCACCGGATGCGCGCCGGCACGCAGCTCGCCGACGAGCACGTCCAGCGCGGTCTCCAGCGCCCTCGACTCGTGCTCCATGCGTCGTCGACGGGTGCGCCGCCGAGCGCGCAGCACCGCGGTGACGGCAACCACGGTCGCGGCCAACACCACACCGAGCGGAAGCACCACCGCAGCCAGGACAGCACCCGCCGCCACGACAGGTATCAGCGAAACCTGGACGCGCGCCACGGTTCGGGGCCCAGAGACCGCCAACCCCGCCGTGACGAGCCGGCTTCCCACTGCCCGCGGCAGCATGAGCAGCGCGACGGCCAGCAGCGCCGAAGCCAGCGCGGCGGTCACCTCGGGCCCCTCGCATGCAGCATGAACTCGAAATGTTCTGCGCCGCTACCTGTTCCGTTGTCGGCGTGCCACACCGTCTCGGCGTATACCCGGCCGTCGACGGATGGCCGCAGCACCGCCACTTCCTCGAGCCGGCGGCTGCCATCGCCGACTCGGGCGACGTGCAAGACCACCTGCAGAGCGGCCGCCAGCTGGCTGTGCAAGGCGGACCGATCCAGCCCGCCGAGCGCGGCCAACGCCTCCATCCGGGCGGGCACCTCGGCAGGGCTGTTGGCGTGCACCGTGCCGGCCCCGCCGTCGTGGCCGGTGTTCAACGCCGCCAGCAGATCCACCACCTCGGCGCCGCGCACCTCCCCGACCACGATCCGGTCCGGCCGCATGCGCAGGGCTTGCCTCACCAGGTCGCGCACCGTGACCTCGCCAACGCCTTCCACGTTGGCGGCGCGAGCGACCAGCTTGACCAGATGCGGATGCGCAGGCGCCAACTCAGCCGCGTCCTCGACGCAGACGATGCGTTCGTCGGGCGACACCCCGCCGAGCGCGGCGGCCAGAAGTGTCGTCTTGCCGGCTCCGGTGCCGCCCGTGACCAGGAAGGCCAGCCGCGCGGCAATGATGCGGCGAACCAGAGACGCGGCGGGCGGGGCGATGGCCCCGCGTTCGATGAGCGCGTCGAGACCCTGGCTTGCGGGCCGCAGTACCCGCAGCGAGATGCATGTGCCGGCCGCGGCAAGCGGCGGCAGGATCGCGTGCAGCCGCACGGCGAAGTCCCCCGCGCCCGGCAGGTGACCGTCGATCCATGGTTGCGCGTCGTCGAGTCGACGCCCGGCTGCCAGTGCGAGGCGCTGCGCCAGTCGGCGGACTGCATCCTCGTCGGAGAATCGAATATCGCTGCGCCGCAGGCCGTTTCCGTCATCGATCCAGACCGCATCGGGCGCCGTCACCAGCACGTCGGTGGTGCCGTCGGCGCGCAGCAGTGGCTCCAGGACACCGGCGCCGGTCAGCTCGGTCTGCAATACCCGTAGGTTGCTCAGCACCTCGGTGTCACCGAGGACTCCGCCGGACTCGGCCCGAATGGCCGCGGCCACCACGGCGGGCCTCAGCGGCGCCGACTCGGTGGCAAGCCGTTCACGTACCCGATCGATCAGGGACGGGTTCATGCCGCGACCGCCGAGCGGCGATCCAGCACCGCGAGCACTCGCCGAGCCGCCGTCGCCAGCGCCGAGCGGCGCCGCAAATGCAGGCCACGGCGCTCCAGACTGGTGGCCAACCCCGGTTCGGCTCGCATCGCCGTCAGCAGCGGCAATCCCGTCGCTTGCGCCACCTCGGCCGCCCGCAGGCCACCCGGGGATGGCCCGCGGATAACCAACCCGACGTTGGGATTGACGGCGGTCAGCGCCGAGGCCATCGCCGCAATCGAGGCGCAGCATCGCACGTCGCACTGCCCCACCACCACGACCAGATCCGCCTCATCGAGCGCAGTCTCCGCCGCTGCCGTCAATCGTCTGGGTAAGTCGCACACCACGGTGATGCCGCCCCGTCGGCCGGCGTCGACAACTGCCTGCAACGGCCCAGCCCCGATCTCCGCGCCGTGTCGGGACGTCGACAACACGCAGATGCCTCGATGGCTGGGCAGCGCTTCGCGCAGCGCGGTGAAGTTCAGCCGGCCGTTTTGCAACGACAAGTCGGGCCAGCGAAGTCCGGGCTGTTTCTCACTTCCCACCAGCATGTCGATTCCGCCGCTCCACGGGTCGACGTCGATCAGCAGCGCGTCGGCGGCGGTGACGGCCAACGCAGCACTGAAGATCGAGGCTCCCGACCCGCCGCGACCACCGATCACGGCGACGACGCCACGGCAGGCAAAGCCCGGTGCCGGATCGCCCGCGTCGTTCAAGGCCGCCACCAGCTCGTCGTCATGGTTCGGAACATGTAAAACGCGCTCCGCTCCAATGGATATCGCTGCTTTCCAGACGTCTTCGCCCGGTTTGGAGCCGACGAGCAGAAGCACTCCGGCCCGGCGCGGCAAGTTTTCGTCGGCGCAGCGGCCGGCCGCCGATTTGTCCACAATGACGGCAGCGGCGGCGTTCCACGCCCGTCGACCGGGTGGTCCGGGCGCGGCACCGTGCACGATCCGCACGCCGACGGCGGCCGCGACACGGTCGACCTCGGCACGAATGGCGGGGTCGTCGGCAACTACCAGAACGCCGCTTGGCGAATCCATTTGCCCAGCGTGTCGGTGCCGAACCCACTAGCGCCAGTGTCTGTGTGACATTTGTGGACGAAGCCGCGGCTGTGGATGGCGCATGTTGACAGGAGACGACGAACGGCCAACGCGCCCAATACATAAGGGACGACCCCCGCCAGGGGGGGAGGAGGCGAGGGTCGTCGTGTATCAGCCCCGGGGGGTCGGGCTGATGCACACCCGGCATAGCCGAGTAACGCTCACTATACACACGAATCATCGCGCGGGGGCAATCCTGCTTGCCTTCGGAAACAATAGGGACAAACCGGAATTGCAGTCGGTGCCACCTGACTCGGTCTGCCACTTTCCAGTCAGGTCAGGGCACCTATGCTGAAGTTCGTGACCGCCTTAGAGTCGCCTGAGAAACCGCTGAACGGACGCATAAAAACCGCGGCGTTCTTCGATCTCGACAAGACCGTAATCGCCAAATCCAGCACCCTGGCGTTCAGCAGACCATTCTTTGCTCAGGGCCTCATCAACCGTCGCGCGGTGCTGAAATCCACCTACGCGCAATTCCTCTTCCTGATGTCGGGCGCCGACCATGACCAGATGGACCGGATGCGCTCGTATCTCACCACGATGTGCGCCGGCTGGGACGTCGAGCAGGTGAAGTCGATCGTCGGCGAGGCCCTGCACGACATCGTCGACCCCTTGGTATTCGCCGAGGCGGCCGATCTGATCGCCGACCACAAACTGTGCGGCCGTGACGTTGTCGTGGTGTCGGCCTCGGGCGAGGAGATCGTCGCGCCGATCGCGCGCGCGGTGGGCGCGTCCCACGTCATGGCCACCCGGATGGTGGTCGACGAGGGTAAGTACACCGGCGAGGTCGCCTTCTATTGCTACGGCGACGGCAAGGCCCAGGCGATCCGCCTGCTCGCGGCGCAAGAGGGCTATGCGCTCGAACACTGCTATGCGTACTCCGACTCGATCACCGATCTGCCGATGCTCGAGACCGTTGGTCATCCCGCTGTGGTGAACCCCGATAGGGGCTTGCGCAAGGAGGCCGCCGCTCGCGGCTGGCCGGCGTTGACCTTCTCCAAGCCGGTATCGCTGCGCGACCGGATCCCGGCGCCGTCGAGCGCGGCGTTGGCTACCACCGCCGCTGTCGGGGTGAGCGCGTTGGCGGCGGGTGCCCTGACGTATTCGCTACTGCGCCGCTTTGTCCTGTGAGTCTGTTGAGCGGGAAACGAACCACGGCGCTAACCCTTGCTGTGATCGTGCTCACGGAGTACAAAGGAACCACGGAAGCCCGGTGAGGCCAAGATCGAATCGGAAGAGAAGACTCGATCTCCCGAGCCGGACAACCCAGCGCGGATCCAGTACCCACGCGGAGCACGCCGCAGAGAGGCAGAAGTGTTGCGGGCCTGCGTAATTGCGAGAAGCGGATAACTAGACGACCCTTTGGGTGGGGTTGCAGTTGAAGCGCATCGCAACATCGCCGAGACCAACCCACGCATCCCCTGTTGCACGCTTGGTAGCTGGAGATCCGTGCTAGCGGGTGGCGAGCCGAGGCCCCTTCGGAGCGCCGCCCGCTTCACATTTTCTTGGGTTCCTTGGTCAGGGAATCGGCGATCGACAACGCTTCGCGAGCCCCGGCCTGCAGCGCGCGGCAGCACAGCAGAAGCCACTCGGTCACGCCCTCCGGCGTGCCGCCAGCAAACCTTGTCGCGGCCGCGCGGTATTCGCCGGCGCGGCGCATCCAATACACCTCCGGCACGCCGAGTCCATGCGGATCCAACGCCGTCGCCTGAGTCACCAGCCGCGACACCGCTCGCGCAACCACACCGTCGGCGCTGCCGAACGGCATCAACGTGAGGATCTCGCCGTGCGCCACCGCTGCCAGCACAGGCGCCGGCGCGGCGCTGCCGCCGGTCACCAGGAGAGTCACCAGTTCGAGTCGATGTGCCACGTCGTCGTCGGTTCGCGGCCGCCCTAACCGGTCCTCGTCGACCAGGTCGGCCGCCGCGAGCGTGTGCAGCCGCGCCAGCGCCTGAAGCGGCGCACGTTGCCACACGCCGACGAGCGCCTTCTCGCCGCCTTCGAGTGCCTCCGCGACGCGCAGTGCGCCGGCCAGGATGGGACCGCTGGCCAAACCGTCTGCCGGCCATCCTGGGGCGCCGCCGTCCAGCACGGACGACGCCCGGGCCGCCCGCACCGCCGCTTCGACCGAGGTCACCCGCCACTTCCGCAGGTTGACGCGGTGGCGGTGCGCCTTGCCCAGCGCGTCGCGGGCGGCTTCGCTGGCCTGCGCGACGCCAGGCAACTCGAGCAACGGGGCGAGCGGATCGGCAGAGGTCATTCCTGATCGTCCCCTCGCCGTCCCCCGCGAGCGGGTGGTGCCCCCAGCGGGATCGCGTCAAGCAGCCGCCGGGTGTAGGGGTCTTGCGGCCGGGCGAACACCTCCCCGGTCGGTGCGTGCTCGACGACCCTGCCCTGCGACATCACCACCACATCGTCGGCGATCTGGCGGACCACGGTGAGGTCGTGGCTGATGAACAGGTACGTCAGCCCCAGCCGTGACTGCAGGTCGCCCAGCAACTCGAGGATCTGCGCGGCCACCAGGACGTCGAGCGCCGACACCGCCTCGTCGCAGACCAGCAGCTCCGGTTGCAAAGCCAACGCCCGGGCGATGGCCACCCGCTGACGCTGCCCGCCGGACAGCTCCCGGGGGTAGCGGCTCAGAATCGTCGACGGCAGGGCGACCTGGTCGATCAGCTCCCGCACGGCACGTTGGCGCTCGACGCGGTCCCCGATCCCGTGAATGCGCAGCGGCTCCTCGACGATTCGATGCACCGAGTACATCGGATCCAGGCTGCGGTACGGGTTCTGGAACACCGGCTGGACACGGCGCCGGAATCGCTCCATCTCCCCGCGGTTCAGCGTGGCGACATTTCGGCCGTCGAACGTCACGCTGCCCGAGGTCGGGGCAAGCAGGCCGAGCACCATCCGCGCCACCGTGGTCTTACCCGACCCCGATTCGCCGACCACGGCGGTGGTGGTGCCGCGCCGCACGGCGAACGACACACCGTCGGCGGCAACGAGCTCCCGCCGCCGCCACGGCGCGCCGGCCGACACGCGAAACACCTTCCTCAGATCGGAGACCACCAGGACGTCGTCGGCCGATTTCTTCGGCGCATCGGAGGGCGCACGGGACCGCATCGTCAGCGCGGGTGCCGACGCCACCAGCCTGCGGGTGTACTCATGTCGCGGGTCGTCGACGATCTCGGCCGCCGGCCCGGATTCGACCACTGCGCCCCGGTACATCACCACCAGGTGCTCGGCCCGCTCGACGGCCAGCGCGAGGTCGTGGGTGATCAGGAGCACCGCGGTGCCCAGCTCTGCCGCCAGACCGTCAAGGTGATCGAGGACCTGGCGCTGCACGGTCACATCCAGGGCCGAGGTCGGTTCATCGGCGATCAACAGCTGGGGCCGGCCGGCCAGCGCGATCGCAATCAGCGCGCGTTGACACATGCCGCCCGACAACTGGTGTGGGTAACGTCGCGCCTTGTCCGCCGAATCGGTCATCCCGGCCTCGTCGAGCAGAGCGACGGCGCGCTCACGTAGGGCCTGCCGCCTCTTAATCCCATTGACGCGCAGGGCTTCCCGAATCTGAAAGCCGACTGTCCACACCGGGTTGAGGTTGGACAGCGGGTCTTGCGGGACCAGACCGATCCGTCGCCCGCGGATCGCCTGGAGGCGGCGAGGGTCGGCCTGTGTGATGTCCGCGCCGGCGAACACGATCCGTCCGCCGGTCACTCGTCCGCCAGGCGGCAGGAGGCCCAGCACCGCAGCGGCCGTGGTCGACTTGCCCGATCCCGACTCGCCCACCAGGGCGACGGTCTGAGTCGGATAGACGGTGACCGCGGCGCCACGCACGGCCGGCGGGTCATCGCCGAACCGCACCTCGAGGTCCTCGATCGCCAGCAGCGGATCCGTCATATCCGCCGAAACCTGCTCGGGTCCAGAGCGTCACGCAGTGCGTCGCCCATCATCATGAACGCCAGCACGGTCAGCGCCAGCGCGCCGGCGGGATAGAACAGAATGGGTGAGCCTGAGCGCAGCCGGTTTTGGGCAACGTTGATGTCACCACCCCACGACACGGTGGTAGGAGGCAGGCCGACACCGAGATACGACAGCGTCGCCTCGGTGACGATGAAGATTCCCAACGAAATCGTCGCCACCACGATCACCGGACCGAGCGCGTTCGGCATCACGTGCCGTACCAAACTGCCGAACCGGCTGAGTCCCAAAGCCTTTGCCGCCACCACGTAGTCGGCGTCGCGCTGGGCGATCACCGCTCCGCGGGTGATCCGCGCGACTTGCGGCCACCCGAATGCTGTCAGCACCGCGATCACCGTCCACACCGAGCGCTCGTGGACCACCTGTGCGGAGACGATGGCCGCCAAAAGCAACGGAATTCCGAAGAATACATCGGTAATTCGGGAAACCACCGCATCGAGAAACCCGCCGTAGAAGCCGGCCAGCGCGCCCAGAACAACGCCGATCAACAGCACACCAACCGTGGTGCCCAGCCCCACCGCGACCGACGCACGGGCGCCGTAGACGGTACGGGCGTAGATGTCATGGCCCTGAAGGTCGGTACCGAACCAATGGTGGGCGGACGGCGGCTGCAGGCTTTGATCCGGATCGGCGTAGGTGGGGTCGGCTTCCGTGAAAAGCCCCGGCAGGGCCGCGATCGTGAGGACGAGCGCGACCAGGACCGCCGCCACGACGAACTGCCGGCGGGTGCGTAGATTGCGCCACGCCTCTTGCCAAAATCCCCCCGGGGCAACCGGTTCCGATGCGCCCGGGTCGACCGCAACCAGTCCCGCGACGAACCGTCGCTGACCGGGACGCTGCTCATCCATGCTGCTCACCCATAGCGAATGCGCGGGTCAAGTACGGCGTAGAGCACATCGACAACGAGATTGGCGATCAGGTAGACGATGACCATGACCGTCACGATGGACACCACCGTCGGCGCCTCCTGCCGCACGACCGCCTGATACAACGCTCCACCAACCCCGTGGATGTTGAAGATGCCCTCGGTGACGATCGCGCCCGCCATCAACGCGCCCACGTCGGCACCGAGGAACGTCACCACCGGAATCAGTGAGTTGCGCAGGATGTGCACGGTGACCACCCGCGGTCGCGACAGTCCCTTCGCGGTGGCCGTGCGCACATAGTCGGCACCGGCATTCTCGCTGACGGCCGAGCGGGTCAGCCGTGCCACGTACGCGAAAGACACTGCGCCCAAGACGAAGCCGGGCAGCAGCAACCGCGTGAAGGTGGCCTGGTCCCCGACCGTGACCGGTGCGATTCCCAACTTGACGCCGAACACGAACTGCGCGAGGAACCCCAGGACGAAGATGGGGATCGCGATGATGACCAGGCTGGCCACCAGAACCGTCGCGTCGAAGACGCCGCCTTTGCGCAGACCGGCGATCACGCCGAACCCGATGCCGAAGATTGCCTCCACGGCCAACGCCACCAACGCCAGCCGGAATGTGACGGGGAAGGCCTGCGCGAGAACGTCTTTCACCGGTAAACCGGAGAACGAGCGCCCGAGATCGCCCCGCAAGAGGCCCTGCAGGTACTGCAGATACTGCGTCCAGAACGGGTCGTCGAGGTGGTACTGGGCCCGAAGCTGTGCGGCCAGCGCCGGGCTCACCGGGCGGTCACCGCCGAGCGCGGCGATCGGGTCGCCGGGCAGCGCGAAGACCATTGCGTAGATCAGCAGGGTGGCGCCCAGAAACACCGGGATCATGCTCAGCATGCGCCGGCCGATGTAGATGCCCACGGGCGTCAGCCCTTGACGATGGATTCATAGTCGGGCAGGCCGTTCCACGTGATCGTCACATTGCTGACGGCGGTGGAATGGCCGGCCGCGACGATGTAGTCCCACAGCGGCACAACGGGCATGTCCTGCAGCAGGATTCGTTGGGCATCGTTGGCGAGCCGATACGAGTCGGGCAGCGTCGGCGCCGCTTGTGCGCGCAGCACGGCACGGTCGAACTCAGGGTTGGTGTAATCGACGTCGTTGGATCCGGCACCCGTGACGTAGAGGGGGTCGAGGAACTCCACAAGCGACGGGTAGTCGCCCTGCCAGCCGGCCCGGAATGCCGTCTGAATGGAACGGTTGGTGACCTGCGTGCGGATCTGGGCGAAGGTCGGCTGCGGCGAGCCGACCGCGTCGATGCCGAGAGTGTTCTTGATGCTGTTGGCCACCGCGTCCACCCACTCCTGGTGGCCGCCATCGGCGTTGTAGGCGATGACATAGCGGCCATTCCACGGCGAAATTCTGTCTGCTTGCGCCCACAGCTGTTTCGCACGTTGCGGATCGAAGTTGAGCACCTCGTTGCCGGGGATGTTCGGATCGAAGCCCGGGAGCGAACGGGCCGTGAAATCCCTTGCCGGAGCGCGGGTGTCGTTGAAGATCTGCTGGCAGATCTGCGGCCGGTTGATCGCCGCCGACAATGCCATCCGCCGCAACCGGCCCTCCTCACCGCTGAAATGCGGCAGGCGCAGCGGCGTGTCGAGCGTCTGGTTGATCGCCGCCGGCCCGGTGACCGCCCGGTCGCCGAGGTCTTGGCGGTAGGTGGGCAGCGCGCTGGGCGGAACGGTGTCGAGAACGTCGAGGTTGCCGGCCAATAGGTCGGCGTAGGCCGTGTCGAGGTTGACGTAGAAGACCATCCGCACGCCCTTGTTCTTGGCCACCCGGTTGCCGCGGTAGCCGGGATTGGGCACCAGGTCGATCTTCACGTTGTGCTGCCACGCGTCACCGTCGGCCAGCTGGTATGGGCCGTTCCCGATCGGTCGTTGGCCGAACGCGGCCATGTCCTTGAACGCCACGTCGGGCAGCGGATAGAACGGCGTGAACGCCAGCCGCAGCTTGAAGTCGATGGTCGGGGCCTTGAGCTTGACGGTGAACTCCCGGTCGCCGACGACCTTCAGCCCGGACATTGATTTGGACGCCGGCTGTGCTCCGGTCCCTCCGCCGGCGACCGCGTCGTAACCCTCGATCGGGCTGAAGAAGCTTTGCTGCAGTTGAGCGTTGGTGGTCAAGGCGCCGTAGTTCCAGGCGTCGACAAACGAACGGGCCGTCACCGGCGAGCCGTCGGTGAACGTCCACCCCGGCTTCAGGATGATCCGGTAGTTGAGGTTGTCCGTGGTCTCGATCGACTCCGCCACCTCCAGCGCCGGATTGCCCCTGTCGTCGTAGGACATCAGCCCGGCGAACAGGCGGTCGACGATGCGTCCGCCGTTGGTTTCGTTGGTGTTGGTGGGAATCAGCGGGTTCTGCGGCTCGCCCCCGTTGACGGTCACGACGTCGGTGGTGCCGCCGCCACCGCCGCACCCTGCGATCACCGTGCATCCGGCCAGCAGCGCGACGATGGCGGCCAGCCGGATCACCCTAGCCACCGCCATCCGCCGCATTCGCCCCATCGAAGCAGACAATAAAGGCCTTACGACGCCGTGTCCCGGGTTAGCCCCGGTATTTCGCCACCGGGGGACACCGGACCGCCGACGGCCAAGTGACTAGGCTCCAAAATATGACCGAGACGCACGCCCAGGCACCGGCGACGTACCCGCCATCCGAAGAATTCAAGGCCCAAGCCAACGCCACCGCAGACCTGTACAAGGCCGCCGAGGCTGACTGGCTGGGGTTTTGGGCCGACCAGGCCAACCGCCTTTCGTGGCAGACGCCGTTCTCCGAGGTGCTCGACTGGTCAGAGGCGCCTTTTGCGAAGTGGTTCGTCGGCGGCAAGATCAACGTCGCCTACAACTGCGTCGACCGGCATGTGGAGGCCGGAAACGGCGACCGGGTGGCGATCCACTGGGAGGGCGAACCCATCGGCGACAGCCGCACCCTGACGTACTCCGATCTGCTCACCGAGGTATCGAAAGCGGCCAACGCGCTGACCGACCTCGGGCTGAAGGCCGGCGACCGGGTGGCCATCTACATGCCGATGGTGCCGGAGGCGATCGTCGCGATGCTGGCCTGCGCGCGGCTCGGCGTGTTGCACAGCGTCGTGTTCGCCGGCTTCTCGGCACCGGCGCTGCGCGCACGCATCGAGGACGCGCAGGCAAAGCTGCTGATCACCACCGACGGGCAGTATCGCCGCGGCAAGGCGGTGTCAATCAAGGAAGGGGCCGACGAAGCGGTCAGGGGCCAGGACTGCATCGAGCACGTCCTGGTGGTGCGACGCACCGGGATCGACGTGCCGTGGACCGAGGGCCGCGACCTGTGGTGGCACGACACTGTCGAGCAGGCCTCACCGGAGCACACGCCCGAGGCGTTCGACTCCGAGCATCCGTTGTTCCTGCTGTACACGTCGGGCACCACGGGCAAGCCCAAGGGCATCATGCACACCACCGGCGGTTATCTGACCCAGGCGTCGTACACGCATTACCACGTCTTCGACGTCAAGCCCGAGACCGACGTCTACTGGTGCACCGCCGACATCGGCTGGGTCACCGGGCACACGTACATCACGTACGGGCCGCTGTCGAACGGCGTGACCCAGGTCGTCTACGAGGGCACGCCGGCCTCACCCGACGAGCACCGACATTTCCAGGTGATCGAAAAATACGGCGTAACAATTTATTACACGGCGCCGACGCTGGTCCGCACGTTCATGAGGTGGGGTCGCGACATTCCCGACGCGCACGACCTGTCGAGCTTGCGGCTGCTGGGATCCGTCGGCGAGCCGATCAATCCGGAGGCGTGGCGCTGGTACCGCGGCGTGTTCGGCGGGAACCGGACACCGGTCGTGGACACCTGGTGGCAGACCGAGACGGGCGCGGCGATGATCGCCCCGCTGCCCGGCGTCACCGCGGCCAAGCCGGGATCCGCGATGGCTCCGCTGCCCGGCATCTCGGCGAGGATCGTTGACGACGATGGCAACCAGCTCAAGCCCGGCACCGACCACGGCGAGCAGCCCAACGGTTACTTAGTGCTCGATCAGCCGTGGCCGTCGATGCTGCGCGGCATCTGGGGCGACCCCGAACGCTACAAGGAAACGTACTGGTCGCGGTTCGCCGAGCAAGGCTGGTACTTCGCCGGTGACGGCGCCCGCTACGACGCCGAGGGCAACATCTGGTTGTTGGGCCGCATCGACGACGTCATGAACGTGTCCGGCCACCGCATCTCCACCACCGAAGTCGAGTCGGCACTGGTCGGCCATTCGAATGTGGCCGAAGCGGCCGTCGTCGGCGCGACGGACGCGGACACCGGCCAGGCGATCTGCGCGTTCGTGATCCTCGAGGCGCACGCGGTGGACAAACCTCGCGACTCGATGGTCGAGAATCTGCGCGCCGAGGTGGTCAAGGAGATCTCACCGATCGCGCGGCCGCGGGAGATCCATGTGGTGCCTGAGCTGCCGAAGACGCGCAGCGGCAAGATCATGCGCCGACTGCTGCGCGACGTCGCCGAGGGCCGTGAACTTGGTGATACCTCGACGCTGTTGGATCCCGGTGTGTTCGAGGCGATCCGCGCCAGCAAGGCGGATGCTTAACTCGTCGGGGCCTACACGACGGGCACGAAGCCGGACCCAGCGCGGTTCTTCGCGCTGATGTCCGACAGCACCGAGTTGATCGACACGGTGACCGCGGGGGTGTGCAGCGGGATGTACTTCACGATGCACTCGGGCAATTCCTCGATGAATGCGCCGTGGATCATCCCGACCAGCCGGTTGTCGACGGTCACCGGTGCGCCGGAGTCGCCGGGGCGGCCGCAGACCTGATTGAGGATGGTCCCTGGTTCGTCCCCTGGACCCCAGGTCACGCCGCACGAGTGGCCAGTTGTGCGACCCAGCTTGCAGGCGATCTGACCGAAGCCCGGGTCGGGGCCGATACCGGTGATCAAGAAGCCGTTGTAGTTGCTCACCGGTGTCACCTTGGCCGGGTCGAATTCGATGACGGCGTAATCCAGATTGTCGTTGCCGGCCACCATCACACCGAGAATTCCAGCGGCTTCGTCGGATTCGGCGGCCACCTGGCCGCCGGGCCCGCCGCAGTGCGCGGAGGTGAAGCCGACAAGACGGCCGGTGTTGTCGCGACCGATCGCGGTGAGCGTGCAGAACGTTTCGCCGTTGACGACGATGCCGGCGCCGCCACCCAGCACGACGGGTGGTGCGGCGGCGGCGGTGAAGGCCGGCCACGGGCTCGCCGCGACGAGCACCGCAACGACGGCCGCGAGCAGGGGGCAGCGCGTGCTTCTCAATCCAAAGCTCCTGTCGCAATTCCCCGACTCCGCCCGACCAGGATACCGGCGAGCAGGGTTCGCCCCGTCCAGCCGCGGGAGCCGTGGCAACATAACGCATCAACGAGCCGAACTATCCCCGTGGGCTGGAGCGCAGCGACTCGGGGAAGGAATGGGAGGAAGCGGCGTGAGCAACGGCAATCGCAAAAACGGAGTGCCCACCACCATCACGTCGATCCCACTCACGGATCCACACGCTGTGCCCGCCAACCCGTCGATAGGCGACCTGGTCAAGGACGCCACCAGTCAGGTGTCCACGCTGGTGCGCGCCGAGGTCGAGCTGGCCCGCGCCGAGATCACCCGGGACGTCAAGCGGGGTTTGACGGGCAGCGTGTTCTTCATCGCCGCGCTGGTGGTGCTGTTCTATTCGACGTTTTTCTTGTTCTTTTTCATCGCCACGTTGCTCGACCTTTGGCTGACGCAGTGGGCCTCTTACTTGATCGTCTTCGGGTTCATGTTGGTGACCACCGCGCTGCTCGCCCTGTTGGGCTACTTCAAGGTGCGACGCATTCGCGGTCCGCGCGAAACCATCGAGTCGGTCAAGGAAACCCGCGAAGCCCTCACCTCACACGACCACGCGAAAAGCGGAGCGGCCACCCCGCCGTCCCCCAAGGCACCAGCCACCCAGACTGACCCGTCGGGCTGGTAGTGCCACCACCCGATCCCTCGGTCGTCAGGATCGACGGCCCGTGGCGTCACATCGAGGTGCACGCCAACGGGATCCGGTTTCACGTCGTCGAGGCGCAACCGAACGAGGCGGATGCGTCCAGCACCACGGTTGCCGGCCAGCTGGCGCGCCCGCTCGTCGTGTTGCTGCACGGGTTTGGGTCGTTCTGGTGGTCGTGGCGCCACCAGCTGCGGGGCCTGACCGGTGCTCGGGTAGTCGCGGTCGACTTGCGCGGCTACGGCGGCACCGACAAGCCGCCGCGCGGCTACGACGGTTGGACGCTGGCAGGAGACACCGCCGGGCTGATCCGGGCGCTGGGCCATTCGTCGGCCACCTTGGTGGGTCATGCGGACGGTGGGCTGGTCTGCTGGGCCACGTCGATGCTGCACACGCGGCTGGTCCGGGCGATCGCCGTGGTCAGCTCACCGCATCCGGCGGCACTGCGGGTGTCGGCACTGAGCCGGCGCGACCAGCGCCGCGCGCTGCTTCCGTCGCTGCTGCGTTACCAGGTCCCGATGTGGCCGGAACGTTGGCTGACCCGTCACGACGCCGCCGCGCTCGAGAAGCTGGTGCACAGCCGTGCAGCGGCGAAATGGGTTGCGACTGAAGATTTTCGGCAGACCGTCGGGCACATGCGCCGCGCCATCCAGATCCCAGGCGCCGCACATTGCGCGCTGGAGTACCAGCGCTGGGCGGTGCGCAGCCAGTTTCGCAGCGAGGGCCACCGCTTCATGCGCTCGATGCACCGCCAGGTAGCCGTGCCGATGTTGCATCTACACGGCGAGGCGGACCCGTACGTGCTCGCCGACCCGGTCCACCGCACCGAGCCTTACGCGCCGCACGGACGATTCGTATCGATCTCGGGCGCAGGGCATTTCGCTCACGAGGAAGCACCCGATGTGGTGAACGAGCAACTGACCCGCTTTCTGTCGCACGTCTACGACAGGCCCAACCTCACGTGACGCAGCTGCCCGTGGCCACCGGTTGCGTGTTGCCGATGCGCTGCAGCTGCCGTTCGACCTCCTTGGCCGTCAGTACGAAGCCCGTTTCCGCGTCGTCGATCGCCGCACCGAACACCATGCCGAGCACGTCGCCGTTGGCGTCGATCAGCGGACCGCCCGAATTGCCTTGACGCACAGTACCTCTGATTGTGTAAACCTCGCGGTTGACCGTGGTGCTGTGGTAGATGTCAGGGCCGCTGAGCTCGATGATCTCCCGGATCCGGGCCGGGGTGGCCACGAAAGAGCCGCCACCGGGATAGCCGAGCACCACCGCGTCGGTGCCGGTCTTCGCCGGCATCTCGGCGAACTGCAGCGGCGCGACCGGCAGGTCCGGCACGTCGAGGATCGAGACATCGGCGCTCGGGTCGTAAGACACCACATGCGCCTCGTAGGTGTTGCCGCCGGCCTCCACCGTGACGGTGTCCGACCCGGCGACCACATGCGCGTTGGACATCACCCGGTTCGGATCGACTACGAATCCGCTGCCTTCGAGCAGCTTTTGGCAGGAACGAGCCTCGCCGCGAATCTTCACCACGCTGGGCTGCGCGGTGACGACGGCCGGCGACGTCGCCAGCGCCTGGTCGGGTGCGTTCACGTCAACGATCGGCGTGCGGCCGAACGGCTGCAGCACATCCGGCAGACCGGAGGTGTCCAGTAGCGCGGACAACCGCCGCGGCACGTTCTTGAGCCAGCTCGGCGCGACCTCGTCGACCTGGGCCAGCACCTTGGAACCGCGCACCGCCGCGGCGAGGTTCGGCTGATCAGACGACGTCAAGGGCGTGGCCAGCAGCCACGCCACCACCAGCACCGCGACCATTTGTATCCCGACGCCGATCACGGAGTCGACGGTGCGCATGGTTGGGTTGCGGATGGCGCCGCGCATGGCCCGACCGAGCACCACCCCCGCGACCTCGCCGACCACCACCAGCGCCAGGATCAGGAACAGGGTGACGAAGAGTTTGGTCCGCGGGCCGTTGATGTGGCTGACGATGTGCGGTGCGAGCAGCACCCCCGCCACCGCGCCGAGGATGACGCCGACGAACGACATCAGCGAGCCGAGCGCACCCGACCGCCAGCCCGAGATTCCGAAGGCGAACGCGACCATCAGCACCGCGAGGTCGAGCCACTGCGAGGAAGTCATTGCGCCTCACCGTAGCGGCCGGTGCCGGTATCCGCGTCATCAGCGATGTTGGTTCCCCCCCCGCCCCCATCGCTCCAGCCCTCCGGCGAGCGCCATCGCCTCATCCAGCTCACGCACGTCCTCGGTGTTCCACGGCACCGCCCAGCCGGCCACGTCGAGCATCGCCGCGATGACATGCCCGGTGAAACCCCAGACCAGCATCTCGTTGAGCAAGAACGCCGGGCCGGCATAGCGCCGACCCGACGGAGCCCGGTACACCATCACACGGTTCTCGGGGTTGACGAACGCGCGCACCGGGACCCGCGCCACATGCGCTGTTTCGCCGTGGTCGATCACGGCGACGGGTCCCGGATCCGGCGAGTACGCCAGCACCGGCACCACGTGAAATCCCGAGGGCGGGATGAACATCCGGTCGAGCGTGGCCAGTGGCCGCAGCCTGGTCGGGTTGATGCCGGTTTCCTCGCTGGCCTCGCGCAGCGCGGTATCCACCGGTCCCGCGTCTCCCGGATCACTCGCACCGCCCGGGAACGCGGCCTGACCGGCGTGGTGACGCAGCGTCGACGCGCGAACCGTCAGCAGCAGGTCGGCGTCATTCGGCACGCCGCCGGCGTGCTCCTCTGGACCGGAGAACAGCACCAGGACCGCCGCGTCCCTTTTGGTTCCGCCCAGCGCGGCCTTGGCGTTGGCAGCAGCGAAGAGGGCCAGCGCATCGGGAGGTAACCGCCGCCGATACGCGGAGGGCACATGCGCGACGTTGTCGATCAGCGGTTTGAGCCACGAGGGCGCGGCCTCCGGGGTCAGTGCGCCCGTCGGATCCGCTGCCCTCACCGCGGTGCTCCTATCCGGTCGTCGACCGCGGCGGCGATTTCGTCGGCGTTGGCGAACGCCCGCGGCAAGATGGCGGCAACGCTACCGTCCGGCCTCAGCAATACGGTCGCGGGCATCACGTTCGGCACGCCCAGCGCGGCGGCCACGCGGCGGTCGCCGTCCTGCCAGGCCGGCAGCCGAACGTCGAGGTCGGCGAGCATTGACAATGCCGCCGCCTCGTCGGGGTCCTCGTGCACGGTGATCACCGTGACGTCGGTGCCGGCACGGCGCTGGTACTCCATCATCGCGGGGAGTTCGTCGGCGCAGGGCCCACACCAGTACGCCCACAGGTTCAGCAACACGGCGCGGCCGGCCACCGCACGCCCGGTGTCGACGGCCTGCCCGTCGGCAAGACATTGGGCGGTCACATCCCGCAGCCGCGACGGACCCGGTTCGTTCGCGCCGGCCGGGCATGGCGGCAGGTCGGCGCGCCGACGCAGTTCAATCACGTCGGCGTTGCCGGGTGGTCGGCCGGTGCCGACAGGCGTCCGTTGGGAACTGTCGTCGTCGCGCAGTTCGAGCACCAAACCCGCGACGATCGCGGCCACCATGACCAATACGGCAACCGTCCACCGGGTCGACCTGCTCATCGGTGCTACAGACCGGCGAGGGCCAGCAGGTGCTCGGTTTCTGGGCCCTTGACCAGCGGGGCGGCCACCAGGGGATCGGTCGGGCCCAAACCAAACGACGGACAGTCCTTGGCCAGCACGCACACCCCGCACGCCGGGCGCCGGGCGTGACAGACCCGCCGGCCGTGGAAGATCACCCGGTGACTGAGCAGCGTCCACTCGCTGCGTTCGATCAGGTCACCGACTTCTTTTTCCACCTTGACCGGATCGGTCTCTTCGGTCCAGCGCCAGCGTCGCGTCAGCCGACCGAAGTGAGTGTCGACGGTGATGCCGGGCACACCGAACGCGTTGCCGAGGATGACGTTGGCCGTCTTGCGGCCGACACCGGGCAACGTGACCAGCTCCTCCATGGTCGCCGGCACCTCGCCGTCAAAACGTTCCTCTAGCTCCTGACCGAGCTTGATCAAGGCGCTGGCCTTGTTGCGATAGAACCCGGTCGGCCGGATGAGCTCCTCCAGCTCGGCGCGATCGGCCCGGGAGTAGTCGAGCGCGGTGCAGTACCGGGCGAACAGCGCTGGCGTGGTGAGGTTCACTGTCTTGTCGGTGCTCTGCGCCGACAAAATCGTCGCGACGGTGAGCTCGAGCGGGTTGGTGAAGTCCAGCTCGCAGTAGACATGTGGAAAGGCGTGCGCCAGGTTGCGATTCATGCGGCGAGCCCGTCTGACGAGACCGAGCCGCGTCTCGTTGGCCCATCGGCGGCTCACAGTTTCCTGGCCCACAGTCACGCTGCCAGGGTACTGATCCGGTGAAAATTCGTAATCTGGCTGAGATCTTGCGGGTGTTTACTTTCGCCTGTGTCCTGGCTGCTCGTCGTGTTCATTCCTGGGTTGCTGATGCTGGCGACCTTCGGGCTGGAGCGGCTGGAGAGCAGCCTCAATCGCGACACCGTGCGCGCTGACGATGTCGAGGAGTTCTTGGAGCAGGCCGACCGGGCCGAGGTCGACACTTTGGCGCGAGACGGCATGCCGACGGCGCTGGATTCGTTCCATCAGCGGCGCGCGATCCGCGCGGCGTGCTATCCGCCGAAACGGCGCGCACAGTCGGCCGAATCCGCAATTTCGACCGACTCGGCACGCTGATTCGCTGTAGCGTCAACTCCGATGTCGACACACTGACCACCAAGTGGTCGATTGCCGCGTGTCCACCCGACAGCTAGAGGGGCAATGTGGACGAGATCCTGGCCAGGGCCGGAATCTTCCAGGGGGTAGAGCCCAGTGCTGCAGCCGCGCTGACCAAGCAACTACAGCCAGTCGACTTCCCGCGCGGGCACACGGTATTCGCAGAAGGCGAGCCCGGTGACCGCCTGTACATCATCATCTCCGGCAAGGTGAAGATCGGCCGTCGGTCACCCGACGGACGGGAGAACCTGCTGACGATCATGGGACCCTCCGACATGTTCGGTGAGCTGTCCATCTTCGACCCCGGCCCGCGGACATCGAGCGCAACCACCATCACCGAGGTCCGTGCGGTGTCGATGAACCGAGAAGCCTTACGCGAGTGGATCGCCGACCGCCCGGAGATCGCCGAGCAGCTGCTGCGGGTGTTGGCCCGGCGGCTGCGGCGCACCAACAACAACCTCGCCGACTTGATCTTCACCGACGTTCCCGGCCGGGTGGCCAAGCAACTGCTGCAATTGGCGCAGCGGTTCGGCACCCAAGAAGGCGGCGCGCTTCGGGTCACCCACGACCTCACCCAAGAAGAGATCGCCCAACTCGTCGGAGCATCGCGGGAGACGGTGAACAAGGCGTTGGCCGACTTCGCCCACCGCGGCTGGATCCGACTGGAGGGCAAGAGCGTGCTCATCTCCGACTCGGAGCGCCTCGCGAGACGAGCGCGCTAGCGGCTCTCGCGCCGAAACTGCAATCCTGCAGGGGTCTTCTCCGAACTTTTCCTGACAGGATGCAGTCTCGGCGTCAGGATTGGCGCAGATAGTCCACTTGCGCCTGTACGGACGACTCGGCCGCCTCCCATAACTTCTCGTCCACATCGGTATAGACGTGCTCGACGATCTGCCTGGTGGTGGCGTCGTCGCCCAGCTGCCGTAGCGCCGCGCGGACCTGGTCGAGCCGCTGCTCGCGGTGTGCGAGGTACTCGTCGGCCACGCTGAGCAGATCGGGCAGATCCGGCCCGTGCCCCGGCAGCACCACCCGCTCGCCCAACCCGCGCAGCCGTCGTAGCGATTCCAGGTAGTCGGCGAGGCTGCCGTCGGTCGTGTCGATGACGGTGGTACCTCGGCCCAGCACGGTGTCAGCGGTCAGCACCGCGTCGTCGAGCACGAACGACACCGAGTCGGCGGTGTGGCCGGGGGTAGCCAGCACCGTGATTCGCAGCCCGGCGGCGTCGATCACCTCGCCGTCGGTCAGGGTGACACCGTCGCCGCGCAGATGCTCGGGATCGACGGCACGCACGGGCGCACCGGTGAGCTCGACGATCTGGTCGATCGCCCCGGTGTGGTCGCCGTGGCGATGGCTGATCAGGACCAGCGCCACCTTTCCGACGCCGACGACGCGCTGTACGTGCTCGGCATCGTCGGGACCGGGGTCAACGACGACGACCTCGGCAACTGCCGGGCGCCGCGAGAACCCACGTGTTCGTGCCGTCGAGCGTCATCAACCCGGGGTTGTCGGCTAGCAGCACAGAGGCGGACTCGGTGACGCGGCGCAGCCGTCCGTAGGCCGGATGGCTCAGCTCTTCAATCACAGTGCTCTTGACTCATGGGCGCTACTTGACCTCGACGACGACCTCGACCTCGACGGGCGCGTCGAGCGGCAGTTCGGCCACGCCGACCGCGGATCGCGCGTGCGTCCCGGCATCGCCGAACACTTCGGCGAGCAGATGCGACGCGCCGTTGATGACGCCGGGCTGACCGGTGAAACCGGGTGCCGACGCGACGAACCCCACCACCTTGACCACCCGCACGATCGCGTCGATGCCGACCAGTTCGTCGATGGCGGCCAACGCGTTGAGAGCACAGACGCGGGCAAGCGCTTTCGCGTCGTCGGGCCTCACCGCGGCGCCCACTTTGCCGCTGAGGAGCAGATCGCCGCTCGCCAGGGGCAGCTGCCCGGACGTGAATACGAGGTTGCCGCTGCGCACGGCCGGTACGTACGCCGCCAGTGGCTTGGCCACCGTCGGCAGCTCGATGCCGAGTTCGGCAAGCCGCTGCGAGGCGCTCACTTCGGACGCTTCATGTAGGCGACGTGCTGCTCGCCGGTGGGTCCCGGCAACACCGACACCAGTTCCCATCCGTCGTCGCCCCACTGGTCGAGGATCTGCTTGGTTACGTGGGTCAACAGCGGGACCGTCGCGTATTCCCACTTGGCCGGTCCGGTCGTCGGTTGAGTCATAGGCTCACCCTAACCGCGGTCGGTACCTGCACAGCTGTTGGTTAGCATGCAACGGTGGCAACCGGACCCGAGGTCGGGAAAAACGTTGGCTGGCCCGCACGCTTGCGCAATACCCGCCTGCACTTCGTCACCGGCAAAGGCGGCACCGGCAAGTCGACGATCGCGGCATCGCTCGCGCTGGCCCTGGCCGCCGGCGGACGCAAGGTTCTTCTGATCGAGCTGGAGGGCCGTCAGGGCATCGCCCAGCTCTTCGACGTTCCGCCGCTGCCGTATCAGGAGGTCAAGATCGCCACCGCCGAGCGCGGTGGGCACGTCAACGCGCTGGCCATCGACATCGAGGCCGCCTTCCTTGAATACCTGGACATGTTCTACAACCTCGGGCTGGCCGGCCGGGCCATGCGACGCATCGGCGCGGTCGAATTCGCCACCACCATCGCGCCCGGTCTGCGGGACGTGCTGGTGACCGGCAAGATCAAGGAAACGGTGGTGCGCACCGACAAGTCGAAGCTGCCCGCCTACGACGCTGTGGTGGTCGACTCGCCCCCGACCGGACGCATCGCGCGATTCCTCGACGTCACCCAGGCGGTATCGGACCTGGCCAAGGGCGGACCCGTACACGGCCAAGCCGAAGGCGTCGTCAAGCTGCTGCATTCCGGTCAGACCGCCGTCCATCTGGTCACCCTGCTGGAGGCGTTGCCGATGCAGGAAACCATCGAAGCCATCAACGAGCTGCAAAAGATGGGGCTGCCCATCGGCAGCGTGATCGTCAACCGCTGCCTGCCGGTGTACCTGCAGCCGGACGACCTCGCCAAGGCGGCCGAGGGTGACGTCGACGCCGACACCGTGCGGGCAGGACTGCGTGAGGCGGGAATTACGTTAGAAGACAACGACTTCGCGGGTCTGCTCACCGAGACGATCGAACATGCCACCCGGCTGCAGGCCCGCGCGGAAAGTGCCGAGCAGCTTGATGAGATCCACGTGCCGCGTCTGGAACTGCCACAGCTGGCCGACGGGGTCGATCTCGGCAGCCTCTACGAACTGGCCGAAACACTTGCCAGACAGGGAGTTCGATGAGCACCACTCCACCCAAGCTCGACATGGGCGCCATCCTCGCCGACACCGCCAACCGCGTGGTGGTGTGCTGCGGCGCAGGCGGCGTCGGCAAGACCACCACCGCCGCGGCGATGGCATTGCGGGCGGCCGAATACGGCCGCACCGTCGTGGTACTGACGATAGATCCGGCACGCCGGCTGGCGCAGGCCCTCGGTATCACCGACTTGGGCAACTCACCACAGCGTGTGACGCTCGGGCCCGAGGTCCGCGGCGAGCTTTACGCGATGATGCTCGACATGCGCCGCACGTTCGACGAAATGGTGGTCGAATACTCCGGACCCGAACGAGCGCAGGCGATTCTGGACAATCAGTTCTACCAGACGGTGGCGACGTCGCTGGCCGGGACGCAAGAATACATGGCGATGGAGAAGCTGGGACAGCTGCTCTCGCAGGACAAATGGGACTTGGTCGTGGTCGACACCCCGCCGTCGCGCAACGCGCTGGACTTCTTGGACGCACCAAAACGGCTGGGCAGCTTCATGGATAGCCGGCTGTGGCGGCTGCTGCTGGCCCCGGGGCGCGGCGTCGGGCGGCTGGTCACCGGAGCGGTGGGACTGGCGATGCGGGCGCTGTCGACCATCCTGGGCTCTCACATGCTTTCCGATGCAGCCGCTTTCGTGCAGTCGCTGGATTCGACGTTCGGCGGGTTCCGGCAGAAGGCGGAACGCACGTACGCGCTGCTGAAGCGGCGGGGCACCCAGTTCGTCGTGGTGTCGGCCGCAGAACCCGACGCGCTGAGGGAGGCGTCGTTCTTCGTGGACCGGCTATCGGAGGAGCGCATGCCGCTGGCCGGACTGATCCTCAACCGGACACACCCGACCCTGTGCAAACTGACGGTGGAGCGTGCGGTCGACGGTGCCGAGGAACTCGAGGCCAAGGATCCGGACGCACTGACCGTGGCGGTGCTGCGCATCCACGCCGACCGCGGGCTGACCGCCAAGCGCGAGGTTCGACTGCTGTCGCGGTTCACCGGCGCCAATCCGCACGTCCCTTTGGTGGGAGTGCCGTCGTTGCCGTTCGACGTGTCAGACCTTGAAGCGCTACGCGCAATCGCTGATCAGATCACCGGCGTCCCCGCCGCGTAGGAAATCGCCTAAACAGCGTTGCGGTGTTTGCGCTGCGCGGCGAAGAACTCCGACCAGGAAACAACCTCTGGGTGCTGCTTCAGAAGCGCCCGGCGCTGGCGCTCGGTCATGCCACCCCAGACGCCGAACTCGACGCGGTTGTCCAGCGCGTCGGCCCCACACTGGAGAATCACCGGACAGTGCCGGCAGATCACGGCCGCCTTCCGCTGGGCAGCACCGCGAACGAACAGCTCGTCGGGGTCGGTTGCGCGACAGCGCGCTTGGGAAACCCAGGCGATCCGAGCCTCGGCCGCTGCGCCTTGAACCGGGTTGTGTGCTGTAGTGGTTGCGGTCCTCCGCACGGCAGGCCGTAGTGCTGACACCAGAGCTCCCCTTCGTCCGGCCGCCGTAAACGGCGGGTGCCCGGGCGGTTAACCGCAAATGCGATCTACGCCACATTCCCCAGACCGGTGTTACCTACATCGCACCGTGCGTCTAAATTAGGTGGTCAGGTATCGTTTGCGCAACAGTTTGGCAAAGGCAATTTTGGGACGACCGTGCCGTCCGAGCCGATGGCGTAGCCTTCAGCGTCGCGAAAACCTGCCGCCGCGGCGGCCAACGACTGACGCGCCAGACAATTATGCTGCTCAGACGCGGTTTCGCCAATATCTGATTCGTCCCGGGGACACTAAGTCACCCGGCCGTGGGACATCAGTACCCTGTATCCATGCCAGAGCGCCCGCCGACCGCTAGCACACTGGTCCGCCTGGTTTGGTGCTGTCTGTTGGCCAGCGTGCTCGTCGCCGGGTTGATGTTTCCGTTCGTCGGCGGGTTCGGGCTGATCTCCAACCGGGCGTCGGACGTGGTGGCCAATGGGTCGGCGCAGCTACTCGAGGGTGAGGTGCCGCAGGTTTCGACGATGGTCGACGCCGCTGGCAACCCGATCGCGTGGCTTTACTCGCAGCGCCGGTTCGAGGTGCCCGGCGACCAGATCGCCGACACGATGAAGCTGGCAATCGTCTCGATCGAGGACAAGCGCTTCGCCGAGCACAACGGCGTCGACTGGCAGGGCACGCTGACCGGGCTCAGCGGCTACCTCCGCGGCGACCTCGACACCCGTGGCGGTTCGACCCTCGAGCAGCAGTACGTCAAGAACTATCAACTGCTCGTCGTCGCCCAGACCGACGCGGAGAAGCGGGCGGCAGTGGCGACCACGCCGGCGCGCAAGCTACGCGAGATCCGGATGGCGCTGACGTTGAGCAGGACGTTCGCCAAGCCAGACATCCTGACCCGGTATCTCAATCTGGTGTCATTCGGCAACGGCGCGTTCGGGGTGCAGGACGCCGCGCAGACGTATTTCGGTGTCGATGCGTCACAACTCGACTGGCAGCAGGCCGCGCTGCTGGCGGGCATGGTGCAGTCCACCAGTTCGCTGAACCCTTACACGAATCCAGAGGGTGCACTCCAGCGGCGAAACATCGTGCTGGACACGATGATCGAGAACCTGCCCGAGTACACCGATGAGCTGCGGGCGGCGAAGGAGCAGCCGCTGGGCGTCCTGCCGCAACCCAAAGAATTGCCGCGCGGCTGCATCGCCGCGGGCAACCGCGCGTTCTTCTGTGACTACGTGCTCGAATACCTGGGCCGTGCCGGGATCAGCAAGGAGCAGGTGGCCCGCGGGGGGTACTTGATCAAGACCACGTTGGATCCCCACATTCAAGACACGGTCAAGGGAGCGATCGACGGCATCGCCAGCCCCGATCTCACCGGGGTAGCCAGCGTGATGAGCGTCATCCGGCCGGGCAAGGACTCGCACCCGGTGATCGCGATGGCCAGCAACCGGACGTATGGGCTGAATTCCGACGCCGAAGAAACCATGCAGCCCCAGCCGTTCACCCTGGCCGGTGACGGCGCGGGGTCGATCTTCAAGATCTTCACCACCGCCGCCGCTCTTGACATGGGGATGGGCATCAACGCCCAACTCGAGGTGCCCGGCTTCTTCCAGGCCAAGGGCATGGGCAGCGGCGGCGCGGTGGGCTGTCCGGCGGAGACATGGTGCGTGCGAAACGCGGGCGGCTACCGAGGGTCGATGAATGTCACCGACGCGCTGGCCACCTCGCCGAACACCGCGTTCGCCCGGCTGATCCAGCTGATCGGGGTGCCCCGCGCCGTGGACATGGCGGTCCGGCTGGGGCTGCGGTCCTACGCCCAACCGGGAACCGCACGGGCCTACGACCCGCAGAGCAACGAAAGCCTGGCCGACTTCATCAAGCGCCAGAACCTCGGCTCGTTCACCCTGGGCCCGATCGAGCTCAACGCGCTCGAGCTGTCCAACGTCGCGGCAACGCTTGCTTCCGGCGGTGTTTGGTGCCCGCCCAACCCGATCGACAAGGTCGTCGACCGCTACGGCACCGAGATATCCGTCACCACCGAGACGTGCGAGCAAGCGGTTCCCGAGGGGCTGGCGAACACGCTGGCGGTGGCGATGAGCCAGGACGACAAGGGCGCCGGCACCGCGGCGGGCGCTGCCGGCTCGGTGGGCTGGAACCTCCCGATGTCCGGCAAGACGGGCACCAGCGAGGCGCACCGGTCGTCGGGCTTCGTCGGGTTCACCAACAACTATGCAGCGGCCAGCTACATCTTCGATGATTCAACCGATCCGAGCGGATTGTGCTCGTTCCCGCTGCGCAAGTGTGGGGGCGGCGACCTGTACGGCGGCAATGAGCCGGCGCGGACGTGGTTCCAGGCGATGATGCCGATCGCCAACGACTTCGGCGACGTGCGGTTGCCACCCACAGATCCCCGCTACGTCGACGGCGGCCCGAACTCACGGGTGCCGAGCGTGAGCGGAATGAGTCAGGACGCTGCCCGGCAGCGACTCAAAACCGCTGGGTTCACCGTCTCCGACCACACTTCACCGGTGAACAGCGGCGCACGCTTCGGCACCGTCGTCGGTACGTCGCCGAGCGGGCAGACCGTGCCGGGAGCAATCATCACCATCAACGTCAGCAATGGCATCCCACCGGCACCGCCGCCTCCGCCGCCGGCGCTCGGTGCACCACCACCTCTGCCGCAGGTCGGGACGCAGGTCATTCAGATCCCTGGTCTGCCACCGATCACCATCCCGGTGCTCGGACCACCGCCACCGCCCCCGCCGCCGCCACCACCGCCGCCGCCGTAACCGCGGCGGGTGCTACCCCGGCCGGTGGGCTTTCGGCCGACACACCCAGGATCGGGCAGTAGGCTGCCACCATGGCCGCACCGCCCGTCCTGAAGCGATCCGCCGCCGTCGTCGTCGGCTCGGCGCTGGCAGGGATCGGCTACGCCTCGATCATCGAACGCAACGCGTTCGTGGTCCGTGAGGTCACGATGCCGGTGCTCAGCCCGGGTTCCACGCCGCTGCGGGTGCTGCACATCAGCGATATCCACATGCGTCCCGGACAGCTGCACAAGCAGGCCTGGCTGCGCGAGCTGGCCCGCTGGGAGCCCGACCTGGTGGTCAACACCGGCGACAACCTGGCTCACCCCAAGGCGGTGCCGGCCGTGGTGCAGTCGATGGGCGAATTGCTCAGCGTCCCAGGGCTGTTCGTCTTCGGCAGCAACGACTACTTCGGGCCCCGGCTGAAGAACCCGGCGCACTATGTCACGAACCCGAATCACCGCATCTACGGCCGCCCTCTGCCGTGGCAGGACCTGCGTGCGGCGTTCACCGAGCGGGGCTGGCTCGACATGACGCACAGCAAACGCGAGCTCGAGGTTGGGGGGCTGCACATCGCGGCGGCCGGCGTCGACGATCCGCACATCGAGCGCGACCGTTACGACACCATCGCCGGGCGCGCGCATCCGGCGGCCAACCTGCGGCTGGGGCTGACGCATTCGCCGGAGTCGCGGGTGCTGGACCGCTTCGCCGCCGACGGATACCAGTTGGTGCTGGCCGGGCATACCCACGGCGGCCAGCTCTGCCTGCCGTTCTACGGTGCACTCGTCACCAACTGCGACTTGGACCGCTCCAGAGTCAAGGGCCCGTCGCGCTGGGGCACGTCGATGCAGCTTCACGTGTCAGCGGGCATCGGCACGTCACCGTTTGCGCCCGTGCGGTTCTGCTGCCGGCCGGAGGCGACGCTCTTGACGCTGGTGGGCGCGCCGACCGGCGGCCGCGGCGCCAATACCCATCAGGGACAGTCACAGCCGACCGCCGCCCTGCGGTGACACAGCGAGCGGCCAGCCCGACCCACATCGCCACTCACGACCGGCCCAGGGACTGGGCAGACAACGCCGTTCGGCTCATCGAAGCCGACGCTCGCCGCAGCGCTGACACCCACTTGCTGCGGTACCCGCTGCCGGCGGCTTGGTCGGGCCAGGTCGACGTGCAGCTGTATCTCAAGGATGAGTCCACTCACATCACGGGCAGCCTCAAGCATCGACTGGCACGCTCGCTCTTCCTCTACGCGCTGTGCAATGGCTGGATCACCGAGAACACCACCGTGGTGGAGGCATCATCGGGGTCAACTGCGGTGTCGGAGGCCTATTTCGCGCAACTGCTGGGACTGCCGTTCATCGCGGTGATGCCGGCTTCGACCAGCGCGAGCAAGATCGCCCTGATCGAGTCGCAGGGTGGGCGTTGCCATTTCGTCGAAGAGTCGGGACAGGTCTACGCCGAAGCCGAGCGGCTGGCCCGCGAGACCGGCGGTCACTATCTCGACCAGTTCACCAACGCCGAGCGGGCCACCGACTGGCGCGGCAACAACAACATCGCCGAGTCGATCTTCACGCAGATGTGCGAGGAACAGCACCCCGTGCCGGGGTGGATCGTGGTCGGTGCGGGCACCGGGGGAACCAGCGCAACGATCGGCCGCTACATCCGCTATTGCCGCTACGGCACCCGGTTGTGCGTGGTGGACCCCGAGAACTCTGCGTTCTTCCCCGCATACGTCAGCGGCCGTGCCGGCATCACCACCGGACGGTCATCCCGAATCGAGGGAATCGGACGGCCGCGGGTGGAGCCGTCGTTCTTGCCGGAAGTCGTCGACCGGATGGTGTCAGTGCCCGACGCGGCATCGGTGGCGGCGGCCCGCCATGCCAGCGTGGCGCTCGGCCGGCGGGTCGGGCCATCGACAGGCACCAACCTGTGGGGAGCATTCGGGCTGCTGGCCGAGATGGTGGCTGAAGGGCGCAGCGGGTCGGTGGTCACCCTCCTGGCCGACAGCGGTGACCGCTACGCCGACACCTACTTCTGCGAGGCCTGGCTGACGGAGCAGGGCCTGGACACCAGCGAGTCCGCCGAGGCGTTGGCCGAATTCGAGCGCTCCGGCCGCTGGGACTGATCTGGCTCCGGGTCGTCTGGGGTGAGCAACAGCCACAGCGCCGCCAGCGTGAAGAAACCCGCCGTACAGCGCGGCTCCCAACCCCGTCATGATCAGCGCTCCTTCGCTCCTTGCTCCAGTGTGAACAACGCCACCGACAAAGCGATTCATCCCGTCCGGCGTGTTTGGCAAGGTGTTACGGGTTTGCGATACAGTGGCGTGGCTTTACACGGGGTGTGGCGCAGCTTGGTAGCGCGCTTCGTTCGGGACGAAGAGGCCGTGGGTTCAAATCCCGCCACCCCGACCCATATAAGAGCACGTCAGACCCCTAATCGGTCAGTCCGTCCGCAAGCGCCGGAAGGGCCGAAGTACTCGTCAAACCCCGGACTGCTCACAGCCGCGCGGGCGCGGCTGCGCCGCGTATCCTTAACCGCGTCACCGGTTGCGACGACGGCGCGCACACGGCATGAACTGCTCCGATCTCACGAATCGACGCGCCCGCCAAGACATCTCCAACCACCGTGAACGCGCATCCAACGACGACGCAACGCCAATCAACACCGTTGCGGCCAGCAGGCCGACGATCGTAAGTCCGTTGAACACATCCATCACTGAAATTGGTTACCCGAACACGACCAGATCCACACCCGGCGGGCTGCGCCTGCCGGGGCTGTGTGGTCTTATCGGACTGCGGTCCGGTTAGCGGGTAGCCTGCCAACCGGTGGCAACAAACGACGGCCCGGTGGCGTTGGCGCGGCGCCGTCTGGACGGTGCTGTGCCGCCGCCAACGCCTGCAAACGTCCAGGTGGGTTCGTTCGGGACGAAGAGGCCTGGGTTCAAATCCCGCCACCCCGACCGTAACGCCGGGTTTGGAGGCTTGGACTGGCGTCCGCATGAGCTCATGGCGGTGTGCGCCGCCGCATAGGTTGGCCATTGCGAAGATTCGGGTAAACACAGTCCTATGATGCTTGCCGGTGCCGCGGTCGAGCCTGCCCTTCCCCGGGCGCAAGGCCCGCTGTCCGCCGCGGTCTGTGACCTGCTCGCCGGCCGAACCACGGCCGTGCCGGCGGTTTCGCTTGCCGACTGCGACCCGTATGGCCTGGACCTGCAGTTGGCCCTGTACACGTGCTACGAGTTGCACTACCGCGGCTTCGCCGAAGCAACCGCCGACTGGGAATGGAACCCGGAACTGTTGCGCCTGCGTGGGGAGCTCGAGCGGCACTTCATGGCAGCGGTCCGTGACGAGGTCGGCGAGATCGGTCCCGACGAAACCGCGGCAGCGGAGATGGATGCGCAGTCGATCGAGCCCGTCGAGGGCGAGGGCCCGTCGTACTACCTGCGTGACTCCGGCACCTGGGAGCAGATGCGTGAGTACTTCGTCCATCGCTCGCTGTACCACCTCAAGGAGGCCGACCCGCATGCCTGGGCCATCCCGCGCCTGATCGGTCAGGCGAAGGCGTCGTTCGTCGCCGTCGAGTTCGACGAGTACGGCGGCGGCCGTGGCGAACGGGTGCATCAACAGCTGTACGCCGACCTGATGGCCGCCGCGGGCCTCGACCACAGCTACCTCGGCTACCTCTGCGACGTGCCCGGGGAGACCTTGGCCGCGGTCAACTTGATGTCGTACTTCGGGCTGCATCGAGCCATGCGCGGCGCGGCGATCGGTCACTTCGCCGCCACGGAAATCACCTCCTCGCCGGGGTCGCGACGGCTCGCCGAGGCCCTGGAGCGGATGGGCGCACCGCAGGCGTGCATCGGTTTCTACCAAGAGCACGTCGAGGCCGACGCCGTGCACGAGCAGGTGGTGCGCACCGACGTCGTCGGCGACCTCGTCGCCAGGGAACCGCACCTGGACCGCGACGTGGTGTTCGGCATCCGCGCCCGCGATGTGGTGGAAGATCGGCTCGCCGACCACATGATGGCCAGCTGGACCGCCGGACGCTGTTCGCTACGCCGACCGTTGATCTGACGACCGTTGACGCTGGCGGTGGCTCGTGTCGCAGAGCGGATAAGTCTTGCTGCGCCGGCACGCGCAGATCGCGACCATGAAGCGGTCGGACTCAACCACGCCGCCGTCCGGCAACTCAATACGCACGGGGCCCTCGACGAGGACCGGCCCGGCCGGAACGACACGCACCACCCGGCGACCGGGGCAATCGGTCATGGCCGTTTATCCGCCCGGATGATGACCAGCTCCTCCTCACGACGGCCCCGATGCAACCGACCGGTCGTCTCCAGCCAGCGCGCGCGTGCCGACAGCACCGGCCCGAACGGAACCCATTGCCACATCACGACTTCCGCATCCAGGCCGGTCGACCTCAGCGCAGTCAACGTCTCCTCGACACCGGAGAACTCGGACTGCACCAGCAGCATTGTGCCGCCGAGGACCAGAAGCTCTGCGGCGGCAGCGCACAACGGGTCGAGCACCAGGCGACCGTTGTCGCCGGCGTTCCAGGCCCATGCCGGCCCGGCGGTCAGAGGAATCAACTCTATGTCGGCGTCCGGGCTCACCGGAACGTACGGCGGGTTGGACACCACAACGTCAAATGGGCCGCACGCCAACGCATCTGCAAGCGACCCGACGCGCACATCGATGTCGACGCCGGCCGCACGAGCATTTGCCCGCGAACACCGCGCCGCTCGGGGGCAGATGTCGAACGCCGTCACCGCGGACGCTCCGAGTCGGGCGGCGGCAACCGCGAGCACGCCACTGCCGGTACACAGGTCAAGGACACGCCGATCCTCCGCAATGCCCGCCCGCTGCAACGCTTGACTGAGCAGGCAGGAATCGTGTTGCGGCGCATACACTCCGGCTGCTGTGACAATGCTCTCGCACAGGTCCG
Organism: uncultured Actinomycetota bacterium; assembly: GCA_963834955.1. Classification (GTDB taxonomy): domain Bacteria; phylum Actinomycetota; class Actinomycetes; order Mycobacteriales; family Mycobacteriaceae; genus Mycobacterium. The sequence continues at coordinate 123,615 of CAWIDX010000028.1, read as the reverse complement.
GGTACGCGATCGTCATCGGATGCTCACAGCCATGAGCCACGGACGCACGAAGTTCATGTTTACCCTTCGACCTCGATGTCGTGAGACCGTCATAGGAATACCCTGGGTGGACGCAGGCCAAACGTCGCCCCTGGCAGTGGGGATCCGCGGTCCGCCGTGGTCCGCTAGCTCGCGGCATCGCGCAGCTTGGCCAGCAACTGCTCGGCCGCTTCGTCCAAGAATCGCTGCTGCGCGTCACCACCGATCTGGACCAGCGCGATGTCGGTGAACCCCGCCTCCCAGTACGCTCGCACGGCCTCGACGATCGCATCCAGATCCGGACCGCACGGAATGTTCTGCGCCACATCGTCGGGGCGGACGAATTGCGTGGCGCCGAAGAACCCCGCGGTCGTCGGCAGATCGGAGTTCACGTGCCAGCCGCCGGCGAACCACCGGAACTGCTCGTGGGCACGCGCGACGGCCGCGTCGCGGTCGGGATCCCAGCACACCGGAATCTGGCCCACGACCCGGCCACCGTGTGGCAGCCCGGTGGCCTGGCGGGCGTCGTGCCATGAGGAGACCAGGTTTCTGTTCGGCTCCACCGCGATCAAGTGATCGCCCAGCGGGGCGAACATGCCGACCGACTTCTCCCCCGACACCGCCACACCGATGCCTACGGGTGTCTGCGGTATGTCCCACAGCCGAGCCGAATCGACCTCGTAGTACTGGCCCTTCCAGCTGACCAACTCGCCGCCGAACAGCTCGCGGATGATCTGGATGGCCTCCCGAAGCATCTCGTGGCGGCGGTCGACCGTCGGCCAGCCACGTCCGACGACGTGCTCGTTGAGGTTCTCCCCGGCACCCAGTCCCAGGACAAACCGCCCGTCGGCCAGGATCTGCAGCGTGGCGGCCTTCTGGGCGACGACGGCGGGGTGGTACCGCATCGTCGGGCACGTGACATACGTGAACAGGTCCACTCGCTCGGTGACGTGGGCCACGGCACCCAGAACTGTCCACGCGTAGGGGGCGTGCCCCTGCGACGCCAGCCACGGCGAGTAGTGATCGCTGGACACCAGGAAGTCGAATCCCTTGTTCTCAGCCGAAACTGCGTATCGCACAAGCTCTTTCGGGCCGCTTTGCTCTGTCATGAGCGTGTAACCGAACCGCGTCATGTCCGGTCGGTTACCCGCGGACGCGGTCCGAGAAACCGGCTAGAGCCGCTCCTTGACGGCCTCCGCTATCCGAGCGCCGTCGGCCTTGCCCGCCGCCAACGCCGTCGCGGCCCTCATCACCTGGCCCATCTGACGCACACCCGGGCGCTCGCCGATGTCCTCGGCGACCTGGGCGATCGCGGTGTCGGCAACGTCGGCCAACTCGGCCTCGGTCAGCGGAGTGGGCAGGTACTCGTCGATGACCCGTGCCTCGGCGCGTTCGTTGGCGGCTAGTTCCCCACGACCGTTCTGGGTGTAGATCTCCGCGGCTTCGCCGCGCTTCCTCGATTCACGGGACAACACCTTCAACACTTCGTCGTCGCTCAGTTCGCGCTGCTGCTTGCCCGAAACCTCTTCTGTGCGAATCGCCGCCAGCAACAATCGCAATGTGGCCATGCGCAGCCGGTCCTGAGACCGCATCGCGTCCGTCAGATCCGAGCGCAGCCGCGCCGTCAACTCCGCCATGGCCACCGACGCTACGCCCGCTGCGGTCCGCATCGCACGTTTGCCAATTGTCAGGCCGGTAGCGAGGATGGTCGCCATGGCCACCGACGACGGGAAAGCTCAACAGGCGGTCCCGCCGCCCGTGCCTTATCCGGCGTTCGCCGGATCCGGCTATCCCGCTCCGCCGGGGTACGCGCCCGCCTCGGCCGCTCCGTTCCCGGAAGAACCCGCCTTTCCCGCCGAGTCGGCGCTGCGGCCCGGCGTCATCCCGCTGCGCCCGTTGACATTGACCGAAATCTTCAACGCCGCAGTCAACTATGTGCGGGCTAATCCGAAGGCAACACTCGGCCTGACGGCGATCGTCGTGATCGCCGCCCAGGTGTTGTCGCTGTGCCTGCAGGTGGTGCCGTTGGCGATGACCGGTGACCTCGCCGCCCTGCGCGGCGAGATGGCATCGGAAGGGGCGATGATGGCGTCCTCGCTGTCCCAGTTCGTCGGGGTGATCGCGACCGCACTGTCCGTGATTCTGCTCAGCGGCATGCTGACCGTGATCGTCGGCCGCGCGGTGTTCGGGGCCAACATCACGATCGGCGAGGCATGGACCAAGGTGCGCGGACGATTGCCCGCGCTGTTCGGGCTCACCGCACTAGAGCTGCTCGGCGCGGTGCTCGTGGTGGCGGTGGTGGCGGTTGTCCTAGTGGGATTGTCGGCGGTGAACAGCGCTGCGGCGATCCTGCTTGGATTTCCGCTCGTGATCGGGCTCATCGCCGTATTCGTGTACCTCTGGACGATGTTGAGCTTCGCGCCGGTGCTCATCGTGCTGGAGCGCATGCCGGTAATCCCGGCCATCAAGCGGTCCTTCGCCCTTGTACGAGGTGCGTTTTGGCGAGTTCTCGGCATTCGCGTGCTCGCCGCGCTGGTCGCTTATTTCGTCGCGGCCGCGGTGGCGGTTCCGTTCACGGTCGGCGGCCAGATCCTGCTGTTCGTCAGCGAATCGGCCGCGCTCACGCTGGTCGGGGTGGCGGCGGGCGCGGTCGGCGGGGCGATCGGGGAAATCATCACCGCACCGTTCGGGGCGGGCGTGGTCGTGCTGCTCTACACCGACCGCAGAATTCGCGCCGAGGCGTTCGACCTCGTGCTGCAAAGCGGCGCAAGGTCGCAGCCGGGGCAGCCCGCCGACGCGACCGACCATCTGTGGCTGATTCGCCACTGACATGGCCACGGTAGTCATCGACCGCGACGCCGCGCACGATGCCGCGCAGCGGGAACTGGGCAAGCCGATCTATCCGAAAGAATCGCTCGGCGACCGTTTCAACGACTGGCTCAACGAGCTCATCTACAAGCTGCTCTCGCATGGCGCCGATGTGCCTGGCGGCTGGTTCACCGTCGCCGTGCTGTTGACTCTGCTCGCGATCGCGCTGGTGATCGCGATCCGCATCGCTCGACGCACGATCCGAACACGCCGCGGCATCGCCCAGCCGCTGTTCGACACGGCTGATCTGAGCGCTGCGGAACACCGAGCTACGGCCGAACGCCTTGCCGCCGAGGGTAATTGGGCCGCTGCCATCCGGCACCGGCTGCGCGCGGTGGCGCGCCAGTTGGAGGAGAACGGAGTGCTGAGCCCGGTGCCGGGCCGCACGGCTACCGAACTCGCTCGGAACGCCGGCTCGTCGCTGCCGGATCTGCGTCGTGAATTCGCCGACGCTGCAACAATTTTCAACGACGTCACGTACGGCGAACGGCCGGGTACCGAACCCGCCTACCGTACGGTCGCGGATCTCGACGAGAGACTCGGAACTCGACGGATGGGCGCCGCACCCGCAGCGGTCCATCCGGACGGTTCCGACTCATGGGCACACCTTCAATGAGCACCACGGCATCCACGCTTGGCGGACGCTTGCGCACCTGGCGGTGGGTGGTGTTGGCCGTTGTCGTGCTTGTCATCGTGGCGGCCGTCGCAACCTACCTCACCACGCCGCGCACCGGCGGTCGGATGGACGCCGATTCCACCGATCAGGACGGGGCTCATGCGCTGGTGACGCTGCTGCGCGAGCGGGGTGTCGACGTGGTGGTGGCCGAGACGGTCTCCGACGTCGAGCGAGCGGCCCGGCCCGATGCGCTGCTGCTCATCGCCCAGACGTACTTGGCGGTGGACGAGGACCTGATGGATCGCATCGCCGCCGTGCCGGGAGACCGGCTGTTGGTCGAGCCGGTGTCGGGCACCCGCGAGGCGCTCGCGCCGCGGATCAGCATCGAGAACGACAACACGATGGGTGGGGACCCGGATTGCGAACTGCCCGAAGCCAATCGGGCCGGGGAGGCCTATTTCGGGTTCAGCGACGTATACGCAGCCGTCGACGACTATCCGCTCGTGCGCTGCTATGACGGCGCAGTGGTGCGCTACGAAGACGGCGGACGCACCGTGACCGTGGCCGGCAGCGCCGACTTCATGACCAACTCCGGTTTGTTGCGGGAGGGCAACGCCGCGCTGGCGATGAACTTGGCCGGCCAGCGGCCACGGTTGATTTGGTACGCGCCGCAGCGGATCGAGGGCGAGCGGTCGGGTGGCGCTGAAATCGGGGACCTGATTCCCGAGAACGTCAGCTGGATCGTGTGGCAGCTGTGCCTGGTTGTGCTGCTCGCGGCGATTTGGCAGGGCCGTCGGCTGGGCCCGCTGGTCGCCGAGCGTCTGGCGGTGGTGGTGCGGGCGTCGGAGACCGTCGAGGGCCGAGGTCGCCTCTACCGGTCGCACCGCGCCCGTGACCGGGCCGCCGACGCGCTGCGCACCGCCACGCTGCGACGGATGCTGCCGCGCCTCGGTCTGCCCGCCCGCGCCGCGCCACCGGCCGTGGTAGCTGCGGTGAGCGCACGATGCGGCCGGCAGCCCGAGGCGGTGCAACATGTCTTGTACGGGCCACCGCCTGCTACTGACGACGATCTGGTAAGCCTGGCGCGCGAACTCGACAACATCGAAAGGCAGGTCGCACAGTCGTGACACAGCAAACGCACGCCCCCGACGTGGCACGCACCAAGTTGATGGCGCTGCGCGGCGAGATCGGGAAAGCCGTGGTCGGCCAGGACGCGGTGGTCAGCGGGCTGGTGATCGCGCTGCTCTGCCGCGGCCACGTGCTGTTGGAGGGCGTGCCCGGCGTCGCGAAGACGTTGCTGGTGCGGGCGCTGGCGGCGGCGCTGCAACTGGAGTTCAAACGCGTTCAGTTCACCCCCGACCTGATGCCCGGTGACGTCACCGGCTCGTTGGTCTACGACGCGCGCACTGCCGCGTTCGAGTTCCGCCGCGGGCCGGTGTTCACCAACCTGCTGCTCGCCGATGAAATCAACCGCACCCCGCCCAAGACGCAGGCCGCGCTGCTGGAGGCCATGGAGGAACGCCAAGTCAGTGTCGAAGGCGACGCCCGTCCGCTGCCGGACCCGTTCATCGTCGCGGCCACCCAGAACCCCATCGAATACGAAGGCACCTACCAGCTCCCAGAGGCGCAGCTGGACCGTTTCCTGCTCAAGCTCAATGTGCCGCTGCCACCGCGTGATCATGAGATCCAGATCCTCGATCGGCATGCGCGGGGTTTCGATCCGCGCGACCTGTCGAACTTGCAGCCGGTGGCCTCGGGAGAAGACCTGGCGGCCGGCCGCGCGGCGGTGCGCGAGGTGTTTGTGGCCGACGAGGTGATGGCCTACATCGTCGACGTGGTGCGCGCTACCCGGCAATCCCCGTCGTTGCAACTCGGCGTCTCGCCGCGGGGCGCGACCGCACTGCTGGCGACAGCGCGGTGCTGGGCGTGGCTGTCTGGCCGCAACTACATCACCCCCGACGACGTCAAGGCGATGGCCCGACCCGTGCTACGGCACCGGGTGGCGCTGCGGCCGGAGGCAGAGTTGGAGGGTGCCAGCCCCGATGCCGTGCTGGACGGCATCCTGTCCTCGGTGCCGGTGCCCCGCTAGTGGTTCTCACCGGCCGCACCGCGTTGGTGGCGCTGCTGTGCGTGGTGCCAGTGGCGTTCTCGCCCTGGCCCGCAATGGTTTTCGGTGTGTTGCTGACGGTGGTGGTGCTTTTGGTTGCGGTCGACGTGACGCTGGCGGCCAGTCCCCGCCGGCTGGAGTTCAGCCGCGACGGGGCGACGTCGGTCAGGCTGGGGCAATCGGTCGATGCGGTGCTGACGGTGACCAACGGCGGCGGGCGCAGCTTCCGTGGGCAGCTCCGAGACGCATGGCCGCCCAGCGCCCGAGCCGAGCCACGGGTGCATGCCGTGCGGATCGAGGCCGGTGAACGCGAGACCTTGCTCATCCGGCTGCGGCCAACGCGGCGCGGCGACCAGCAGGCGGCGGTCGTCACCGCGCGCTCGGTGGGCCCGTTGGGGATGGCCGGCCGGCAGAGCTCGCACCGGGTGCCGTGGCGCGTGCGGGTGCTCCCGCCGTTTCTGTCGCGCAAGCATTTGCCGTCGCGGCTGGCCAAGCTGCGTGAGATCGACGGCGCGTTGCCCGTGCTGACCCGTGGTCAGGGGACCGAGTTCGACTCGCTGCGCGAGTACGTCGTCGGCGACGACGTCCGCTCGATCGACTGGCGAGCCACCGCCCGCCGCGCGGACGTGGTCGTGCGGACCTGGCGTCCCGAGCGTGACCGGCGGGTGGTGCTGGTGCTCGACACCGGGCGAACCTCGGCGGGTCGCGTCGGCGTCGACCCGACGGCCAGTGATCCCGGCGGCTGGCCCCGCTTGGACTGGTCGATGGATGCCGCCCTTTTATTGGCCGCGCTCGCGTCCCGCGCCGGCGACCACGTCGACTTCCTCGCCCATGACCGGGTATCGCGGGCGGGACTGTTCAACGCGTCGAGAACGGAGCTACTGGCATTGCTCGTTAATGCGATGGCACCGCTGCAACCCGCCCTGGTCGAGTCGGACGCCACCGCGATGGTGGCGGCGGTACGGCGGCGAATCCGACGGCGCGCGCTGGTGGTGTTGCTGACGGACCTCAACGCATCGGCACTCGAGGAGGGGTTGCTGCCCGTGCTGCCGCAGCTGTCGGCCAAGCACCACGTGCTCATCGCGTCAGTCGCGGATCCGCGGGTCGATTCCCTTGCCGACGGTCGTGTGGACGCGGCCGCGGTGTACGACGCCGCCGCCGCCGAGCGCTCGCGTAACGAACGAGGCGCGATCGCGGCCCGGCTGCGCCGACACGGGGTCGACGTGGTCGACGCCGCGCCGGACGAGCTGGCTCCCGCTTTGGCCGACCGCTACCTGGCGATGAAAGCGGCTGGCCGCCTGTAGTTCTCGGGCCGGGCAGGCCGCGCGTCAGCGGGTCGGTACGACATCGGGCGCGTCGGCCACATCGCCCGATTCACCGGCCGCGACGGCACGCCTGCCGAAGTAGACGACGTATGCCAGGAACAATCCCTCGGCCAGCACACCGATGGCGATGCGGACGAACGTCGGCAGCGGCGACGGGGTGACCATCGCCTCGATCAGGCCGCTTATCAGCAACACCACCGCTAGACCCACCGCCACCGACACGACGGCCCGCCCTTGCTCGGCCAGCACCTGGCCGCGCGGTCGGTGTCCGGGTGAGATCACCGACCAGCCGAGCCGCATCCCCGCGGCGGCGGCCAGGAACACCGCCGTCAACTCCAGCAGACCGTGCGGGGTGAGTAGGCCGAGTAAGACATCCCCCTTGCCGGCGTCGAACATCAGCCCGCCGACCAGTCCCAGGTTGGCGGCGTTCTGGAACAGCACATAGGGAATCGGGATACCGAGCAGCACCGAGAACGCGATGCACTGCGCGGCGACCCACGAGTTGTTCACCCACACCTGCAGGGCGAACGAGCCCGCGGGATTCTCGCTGTAATAGTCGGCGAAGTCCTCGTTGACGAGTTGATCGATTTCGCTCGGCGTGGCCAGCGCGGCCTGCACCTCCGGATTGCCCGCCACCCAGAATCCGATCACCGTGGCGACGACGAAGAATGCCACCGCCGAGGCCAACCACCACCGCCAGGCGCGGTAGGCGACCACGGGGAAAGAGACCGTCCAGAATCTGACGAATTCGCTCCACAGCGGCGCATGGGCACCGGTAACTGCCGAGCGCGCCCTGGCGACGAGGCTCGAGAGCCTGCCGACGAGCGCTGCGTCGCCGGATGCCGAGCGCACCACCGACAGATGGGTGGACACTCTCTGATACAGGTCGACCAGTTCGTCGATCTCGGCACCCGACAGGCTCCGCCGATGCTTGACCAAGTGATCGAGCCGGTTCCAGGTAGGGCGGTGTGCCAGCACGAACGCGTCAACGTCCACTGGACGCAACCCCTTCCCGAGTCGTCCCCCTGCCCTTCGGGCGGGTGGGGTCCCCGCTCCGCAGGGGAGTGCCCCCATCGCTCTCCCCCGCAAGCGGTGGGGTACCCCGCTCGCAGGGGAGTACCCCCAGCCCCTGGAGCTTACGGCGTAGCGTCTCGCTCTATGGCCTACGGAGGGCAACAGCACTGGGGGTACCACCCGCGGGCGGGGGACGGGCCCGGTCAGGTGGTGACCGGCGACGCCGTTGTGCTCGACGTGCAGATCGCTCAACTGCCAGTGCGCGCGCTGGCGACGTTGATCGACATCACGGTGATGTTCGTCTTGTACATGCTCGGCCTGAGTTTGTGGGCGGTGACCGTGTTGCCGTTCGACCCGGCGTTCAGCGCCGCCGTGCTGATCATCTTCACGGTTCTGGCGCTGCTCGGGTACCCGATGGTGTTCGAGATGGCCACCCGGGGTCGGTCGCTCGGAAAGATGGCGGTGGGCCTGCGGGTGGTGTCCGACGATGGCGGACCCGAGCGGTTCCGCCAAGCGTTCTTTCGCGCGCTGGCCGCCGTCATCGAGATCTGGATGTTCCTCGGCGGTCCGGCAGTGATCTGCAGCATCCTGTCGCCGAGGGCCAAGCGAATCGGCGACGTCTTCGCCGGCACGGTGGTGATCGTCGAGCGCGCGCCGCGGCTGGCGCCGCCCCTGATCATGCCGCCGCCGCTGGCGTGGTGGGCGTCGACACTGGAGCTGTCCGGCCTGACTGCCGAGCAAGCCGACCGGGCACGGCAATTCCTCTCTCGCGCAAATGAACTGCGGCCTGAGATTCGCGACCAGATGGCGTATCGCATTGCCACCGACGTGGTGGCGAAGATCTCACCGCCACCCCCACCGGGCGCACCGCCGCAGTATGTACTGGCCGCGGTGCTGGCCGAGCGGCACCGTCGTTCGCTGGCCCGCCTGCAGCCTCCTGCTCCCGTACCCGTGGGACCGCCGGCGCAGTGGCCGCAACCCACCGTCGCCGCACCCGTGGACCGGCCGTCCGGCCCGGGCGAATTCGCGCCACCGTCGTAACGAGCGACTCTACGATCACGGGATGGGAATTCGCGAGGTCGAAGCGGTATCTCGCCACCTACGCCGCCTATGAGCGAACGACCGGCCGACGCAAGATTCCGGTACTGGCATTCACGCCGGCCGACTGACGGTCAGGCGCCGATCCAGTTGCCGTGGAAACCGTGCGGTACGCGCTGCGGAAGCTGCACGCGGGCAACCGGTTTCCCGGTGAAGTCGGATGCGTCGACGATCACCAGGTCACTGCCGTTGCGGGAAGGATCGTAGACGTAGGCCATATACCAGCCGGACGTCTCGTCGTGGCCCGACGCCGCGGGAACGAACACCGCCTCGCCGGGCTCACCGTCGAACCGATGCTCCTGCGCCGCACCGGTAGTCAGGTCGTAGCGGATCAGGCTGCCATTGCTCACCGTGACGCTGTAACGCGCAGGCAGACCGGCGAGCCGGTCGTCGATACGGGGGAATTCGACGCTGCGGTCGTCGATTTGCCGTTCGTCGACGGTGCCCGTCTCCAGGTTGATCGTCCACTGCCACATCACCCCGTCGACCTCGAAGCCGCCGTTGTTGCGCCACAGCTCTGGATACCGGACCGCCTGCAGAACAAGTGAATTGCCGTCATCGTACGAGTTGGCGACGTGGAACACGTAGCACGGGTCAATCTCAAACCACCGGATGGTCCCGAAGGGGTCGTCCCGGCGCAGCACGCCCAGGCGTGCACCGTACGCGTCGTCCCATCGGTAGGGCAGGCCCTCACCGGCAATGGCGGTGTCGAGGTTGAAGACGATCGGCAGATCCATGAACACCACATGCCTTGCGGTGAGCGCGAAGTCATGCATCATCGTCAACGCGGGCACCTCGACCCCGCGGTTGATCGTGAGTTCGCCGGCCGCGTCGGCGCGGTGATAGGTGACATGCGGGCTGGTGAGGCTGCCGTAGCCGAAGAAGTGCAATTCTCCGGTGGTGGGGCAGATCTTCGGATGGGCGGTCATCGAGTCCACGAGCTTGCCGTTGAAGTCGTAGGCGCCCAAAGTCTCTAGTTCATTGGTGATCTCATACGGCAACGAGGACTCGACGAGCGCGAGCGTGCGTCCGGCGTGGCGCACGACATGGGTGTTGGCGACGCTGGAGTGCAGGTTGCGGGTGCCGTCCGGGCCGTAGACGGGGAAAGGGTTCTCGAAGCTCTCGGTGCGCACCCAGCGATTGCGGTACCACGCGGCGCGGCCGTTCTCCAACCGAACGCCGTGGATCATCCCGTCACCGGTGAACCAGTGGTCGGTGGATTGCCTCGGATTCGGTCCGTTGCGCAGGTACCAACCGTCGAGCTCGGCCGGGATCGCGCCCGACACGGGCAGGTCGAAGGCGGTGAATTCGTCGTCCACCGGCGCATAGTTTCCGGCGCGGAAGAACGGGGCGACGGTGTCGGCGGCCTGGGTCATGACTTCTCCTCGGATGACATTCCACTTCTGACATGTGCAGCATGTCATTTCGGTAGTGACATGTCAATAGTGGACTATTAGGCTGTTGCCATGAGCCTGCGACATGCCGCCCTGGGCCTGTTGGCCCAGCGCCCTGCGAGTGGATACGACCTGCTGAAGAAGTTCCAGCTCTCCATGGCCAACGTGTGGCCGGCCACCCAGAGCCAGCTCTATGGCGAGCTGAACAAGCTGGCCGATGGCGGCCTGATCAAGGCCGCCGACGTCGGCCCGCGCGGCCGCAAGGAGTACGCGATCACCGACGCCGGCCGCACCGAACTGCACCGCTGGATGACCTCACCCGAGGACGATCCGGCATTTCGCAGCGCTGCACTGCTACGTGTGTTCCTGCTCGGCCAGCTCAGCCAGACCCAGGCGCGCGAGCACCTCGAGGCAATGCGGTCGTGGGCGGACCAGGAGCACGCTCGCTACGCGGAAATTCGTGACTCCTACGACTGGTCGAGCAGCGACGCGGACTTCTTCGGCCGAGCGGCGTTGGAGCACGGCTTGCGGCGCACCCGAATGGAGTCCGAGTGGGCGACTTGGGTGATCGACGGCCTGAAGCGGCGTCGGCGCTGACGCGATTTCGGCGCCGGGGCAGGTTGCGTTGTCGATAGTTTACGATATATCGTGATTGCATCGCGATAGTTCAAGATGCTGTCGCCCATCGAGAAAAGACTTCCCATGACCCACTTCAATGACCCGCACGGCGGGCCAGAATCAGAAAGCTTCGGCTTCACACCGCGTAGCCGCCGCGCGTACAAGCCGCACCGGCAGCCGCGCGCCCAGGCCGGCGGACGGCGCGGCGGGCAGCCCTTCGAGTTCGGCTACGGACCCGCAGGAGCCGCCGGGTTCGGTGTCGGCTTCGGCCCCAGCGGTCCGCGCGGCCGACGCCGCGGACGTGGCCGGCGCGGCGATGTCCGAGCCGCACTGCTCGCCCTGTTATCGGAACGACCGATGCACGGCTACGAGATGATCCAGGAAATCGTGGAACGCAGTAACGGTCTGTGGCGTCCGAGCCCGGGCTCGGTATATCCGACCCTGCAGCTCCTCGTCGACGAGGAACTGATCGTCGCTGCCGAGACCGACGGCGTCCGAAGGCTTTTCACCTTGACCGAGGTGGGCCGCGAGGCGGCCGGCAAGATCGGCACCCCACCGTGGGAGCAGATCGCCGATTTCGTCGACCCGAACGAAGCCAATCTGCGAACGGCGTTCGGGCAGTTGGCCGCTGCCCTTTTCCAGGCGGCCCACGCCGCGACACCCGAACAGCAGAAGCGGATCGTCGACCTCGTCAACACGGCACGGCGCGACGTCTACGGCATCCTCGGCGAAACCGACTAATCCCCGTCGACGTCGACCCAGTCCAGCGTGCGCTGCACGGCCTTGCGCCAACCGTCGTAGGCGGCCGATCGCTGCTCGTCGCTCCAGTTCGGCGACCAGCGCTTATCCTCGCGCCAGTTGTTGCGCAGCTCCTGCGGATCCGTCCAGAACCCGACCCCGATACCCGCCGCGTAGGCCGCGCCCAATGCCGTGGTCTCGGCCACCACGGGCCGCACGACGTCGACACCCAGAACGTCCGACTGGATCTGCATGCACAGGTCGTTGGCGGTGATGCCGCCGTCGACCTTGAGGACCTCCAGATGCACATCGGAGTCGGCCTCCATCGCATCCACCACGTCGCGGCTCTGGTAGCAGATCGCCTCGAGCGTCGCGCGCGCAAGATGCGCGTTGGTGTTGAAACGCGACAACCCGACGATGGCGCCGCGGGCATCGGATCGCCAGTACGGCGCAAACAGGCCGGAGAACGCCGGCACGAAATACACGCCGCCGTTGTCGTCGACCTTCCGGGCCAGCGCCTCGCTGTGGGAGGCGTCGCTGATGATGCCGAGCTGGTCGCGTAGCCACTGCACGGCCGAACCGGTGACGGCGATCGAGCCCTCCAGCGCGTACACCGGCTTGGCGCCGGCCAGTTGGTAGCACACCGTGGTCAGTAGGCCGTTCGACGACCGCACGATCTCATGACCGGTGTTGAGCAGCAGGAAGTTGCCGGTGCCATAGGTGTTCTTGGCCTCGCCCGGCGAGAAGCACACCTGGCCCACCATCGCCGCCTGCTGATCGCCGAGGATGCCGGTCACCGGCACCTCGTTGTCGAACGGCCCAGACAGGTGCGTCACGCCATACGGCTCCGGAGACGACGACGGGCGGATCTGCGGCAGCATCTGCCGCGGAATGCCGAAGAACGACAGCAGCTCGTCGTCCCAATCGAGGGTCTCGAGATTCATCAGCATCGTGCGGCTGGCGTTGGTGACGTCGGTGACGTGCGCCCCACCCTGCGCGCCGCCGGTGAGGTTCCACAGCACCCACGAGTCGGTGGTGCCGAAGACCGCATCACCCTTCTCGGCGGCCTCGCGCACCCCGTCGACGTTGTCCAGGATCCACTGCAGCTTTCCGCCGGAGAAGTACGTCGCCGGCGGCAACCCCGCCTTGCGCCGGATCACGTCACCCCGGCCGTCGCGGTCGAGCGCCGAGGCGATCCGGTCGGTGCGGGTGTCCTGCCACACGATCGCGTTGTAGTACGGCCGGCCGGTGCGGCGGTTCCACACCACCGACGTCTCGCGCTGGTTGGTGATGCCCAGCGCGGCGAGGTCCGTCGACGCCAGATCTGTCTTGTTCAGCGCGCTCATCAGCACCGACTGGGTGCGCTCCCAGATCTCCACCGGGTTGTGCTCCACCCACCCGGCCTTCGGCAGGATCTGTTCGTGTTCGAGCTGGTGGCGGCCCACCTCGGCGCCGTCGTGATCGAAGATCATGCAGCGGGTGCTGGTGGTGCCCTGGTCGATCGAGGCGACGAAGTCAGCCAACGGGTGCTCCTGTCAGGTCCGTGAACGCGTCCGATGGTCAATGATGGCAACAATGAACGCCGAGCGGATGCCAGGCACCGACATCGACCGGATGCCGCGCGGCGGGCCGGATGCATCGTGGCTGGACCGGCTGCTTCAGACCAGTCGCCCGGAGTACCTCGATCGCGATGACGTCGAGGACGCGGTCAAGCGCAAAGTGGTGCGGACGTTGAACCGGGTGGGCGAGCTGTTCAAGGAGCACGAGCGCAATGCGCACCTGGTTCTGCACGAGCTTGCCGACGTTCCCGACCCGCGCATTCTGGAACTCGGCGCGGGCCACGGTGGCCTCTCCCGCGTCCTGCTCACCGAACATCCCACCGCCAGGGTTACCGTCACCGATCTCGACGCCGCCTCCGTGGCCGGCATCGTCGCCGGCGACCTGGGTAGCCACCGTCGCGCCACCGTCCGCGTCATGGATGCGACTGAGATCGACGCCCCGGATCGCAGCTACGACCTCGCGGTGTTCGCCCTGTCGTTTCACCACCTGCCGCCGTCGCTGGCCGCGCGGGCAATCGCCGAGGGCACCCGTGTGGCCGACACGTTCATGATCATCGACATGACGCGGCCGCCGTCGCCGCTGCACCTGGTGCGGCTGGCGACCATGCTGCCGTTCGTCGCGCTGCACCCGTTCGCCCACGACGGGTTCATCACCTCGCTGCGCACGTACAGCCGCTCAGCGTTTCGGGCGATGGCGGCCCACGCCGACCCGGCGATCGAGTTGCGATTCATCGGTCCGCTCTGTGGACCAGAGGTGGTGGTGGCGAGCCGTCACTCCCGCGGTCCGTGAGGTAGGTCGTCGCGAGCGTGCGCGCAGTGCCAGTCGGCAGCGGCGCGTCGCGGTACAAACACGCTCCCCCGCAAGCGGGTGGTGCCCCCAGCTCGCGCTGGGGGAATAGCATCGGCGATGTGGGCGAGGAAGTGAAAGCCACCGCCTTCAGCGGCGCGCAGCGCCGGGACTACCGGCGCAAGGTGCAGCTGTCGCTCGACGTGTTCGAGACGATGCTGGCCCAGTCCAGTTTCGACTTCGAGCGGCCGCTGACCGGCATGGAGATCGAGTGCAACCTCGTCAACGGCGATTACCAGCCCGCGATGGCCAATCGAACTGTGTTGGCGGCGATCGCCGACCCGGCATACCAAACGGAGCTGGGCGCGTTCAATATCGAGTTCAACGTCCCGCCGCGGCCGTTGCCGGGCGAATCGGCACTGGAGCTGGAGTCCGACGTGCGGGCGAGCTTGAATGCCGCCGAGGCCAAGGCGACTCAGCACGGCGCGCACATCGTGATGATCGGCATCCTGCCGACGTTGATGCCGGAGCACTTCACCGGCGAGTGGATGAGCGAGTCGATCCGCTACCAGGCGCTCAACGACTCGATCTTCACCGCGCGCGGCGAGGACATCCTGATCGACATCTCGGGCCCCGAACGGCTGTGCCTGCAAATCGGCTCCATCGCACCGGAATCCGCGTGTACCAGCATGCAGCTGCACCTGCAGGTGTCGCCGGCCGAGTTCGCGGACAACTGGAATGCCGCCCAGGTGCTGGCCGGTCCGCAAATAGCGATAGGGGCCAACTCGCCCTACTTCCTTGGGCACCAGCTGTGGGCCGAAACCCGCATCGAGCTGTTCACGCAAGCCACCGACACCCGCCCCGAGGAGCTCAAGGCGCAAGGCGTACGGCCACGGGTGTGGTTCGGGGAGCGCTGGATCACGTCGATCTTCGACCTGTTCGAAGAGAACGTGCGCTACTTCCCGTCGCTGCTGCCGGAGATGTCCGATGAGGATCCGGTTGCCGAGTTGGCGGCCGGACGCGCGCCTCGGCTCTCGGAGCTGCGACTGCACAACGGCACGATCTACCGGTGGAACCGACCGGTGTACGACGTTGTCGACGGTCGCCCACACCTGCGGGTCGAGAACCGGGTGCTGCCGGCGGGGCCGACGGTGATCGACATGATGGCCAATTCGGCGTTCTACTACGGCGCCCTGCGGACACTGTCCGAAGAGGACCGGCCGCTGTGGACGCAGATGAGTTTCCCTGCGGCACAAGAAAACTTCATGAACGCCGCACGGCACGGCATGGACGCGCGGCTGTACTGGCCGGCGATGGGCGAGGTCACTCCCGACGAGCTTGTGCTGCGCCGGCTGCTGCCGATCGCTGACGAGGGTTTGCGACGTTGGGGCGTGGCCGCCTCTGTGCGCGACCGCTACCTGGGTGTCATCGAAGGCCGGGCGAAAGCCGGCGTGACCGGCTCGTCCTGGCAGGTGTCGACGGTTCGAGCGCTGCAAGAGCAGGACGGCGTCACGAGGCCGCAGGCCCTCGCCGAGATGTTGCGCCGATACGCACAGCACATGCACAGCAACGAGCCCGTGCACACCTGGGAGCTGCCGGGCTAAGGTCCACTTCATGACCGAAGACATGGACTGGGACAGCGTCTACCGCGAACAGGGCGTGTTCGAGGGGCCGCCGCCGTGGAACATCGGTGAGCCGCAGCCGGAGATCGCCGCGCTCATCGATGCGGGCAGATTCCGCAGCGACGTGCTCGACGCCGGCTGCGGGGTCGCCGAGGCGTCGCTCGCGCTGGCGGCACAGGGCCACACGGTGGTGGGCATCGACCTCACTCCGACGGCGGTGGCGGCGGCCACCAAGGCGGCGCAGGACCGGGGCTTGAGCGACCGCGCGACGTTTGTCCAGGGTGACATCACGTCGTTCAGCGGTTACGACGACCGATTTGCGACGATCCTCGACAGCACGCTGTTTCATTCACTGCCGGTCGAGGCGCGTGACGACTACCTGCGGTCCATCCACCGGGCCGCGGCGCCCGGCGCGTCGTACTTCGTACTGGTCTTCACGGCGGATGTGTTCCCGACGGACACCGACCTTCCGCTGCCGAAAGGTGTGACCGAAGACGAGCTGCGCGAAGCGGTTTCGAAGTACTGGGACGTCGACGAGATCCGTCCCGCCTACATCCACGCGAATATGCCCGATGTTCCAGGCATTCCGCTGGCCAACTTCGAACGTGATGAGAAGGGCCGGCAGAAGATGCCGGCGTTCTTCCTCAAGGCTCACAAAGCGAGCTGAGCACCTCCGCGAATCGACGCAACTCCTCCTCGGTGACGTCGACGTGCGGCGACAACCGCAGCACCGGGGCAGGCAACTCCAACGGCGCGCGGTCGGGACCGGCGACGGTGGTGACGATGCCGTGCCGCGCGATCAGTTCGGCGCGAACCCACTCGACGTCGGCGCCCGCGGTCGGCGCTAGCGTCGTGATCGCCGTGGGGCTGTCATGCGGCTCGACGACTTGCCATCCCGGCACATCGGCGAGCACTTCGCGGGTAAGTCGGCCCACCTCGGCCAGCCGGGCCCGCACCGCTTCGGGTCCGTCGGCCAGATGCTCGCATACGGCGACTGAAAAGCCCACGTGTGCAGCGATATTCGCCTCCCCGAGACCGAGACGCTGTAGCGGCGACATGTCCGGCATCCACTCCGGGGCGGACATTCGCGGCCGCAGCTTGTCGGCCAGCCCTGGACGCACCGCCAGCACGCCGACTCCACGCGGTCCGGCCAGCCATTTGCGGGAGGTCGAATAGACGGCGTCGGCCGTGACCGCGCAGTCGATCTGGCCGAGCGCCTGGGCGGCGTCGATCACCAGCGGAATGCGCTGCGCGCGACACACTTCGGCGATCTCCGCGAGTGGTTGGACGATTCCCCGATGGCTGGGCACCGCCGTGAGGTGCACCAGCGTCGGCGCATCGGCCGCCAGTGCGGCGTCGACGGCGTCCACCCGTGCACGCCCCAGTGGGTCGACCGGCAGCGGCAGAATACCGAACCCGTTGACGTCCATCACCGCCAGGTTCGGACCGAATTCGCCTGGCACACAGGCAATCAACCGACGGTCGCCGGCCCAGCTGCTCAGCAACAGGTCCAGGGCGCGGCAGGCGCCAGTGGTGAACACCACGTCCTCGGCGGACATGCCGGTCAGCGTGGCCACCGCGGATCTGCCATCGGTGAGGCTGCTTTCGGCCTCTTGAGCCGCGACGTAGCCACCGACCTCGGCCTCTCGCCGGGCGTGCGAGGCCGCGGCGTCGATCGCGGCGAAGCTCTGCCGCGAGCACGCCGCACTGTCCAGATGCAGGCCCTTGACGGCCGGACGCGCCGCACGCCAGTCTGCGGGCCTCACTTCACCGCAAGCGACAGCCCGAAGTCGCCGTCCGGATCGGTCCACCAATGGGTTTGACGCAGCCCTACCGCCGCTAGTTCAGCCGTGACTGTCTCGGGGCGAAACTTGCACGACACCTCGGTCAGCATTTCCTCGCCGGCACCGAAGTCGACGGCCAGGTCGAGCGCCTCAACCCGCACAGTCTGCGCCCGTGCCGACCGCAGCCACATCTCGATTCGCTCTTCGGCGCCATTCCATTTCGCCACATGCTCGAAGGAGTCGAGGTCGAAGTCGGCGTCCAACTCTCGGTTGATCACTGCGAGAACGTTGCGGTTGAACGCCGCGGTGACGCCCGCGCTGTCGTCGTAGGCACGCACCAGTCGCCCGGTGTCCTTGACCAAGTCGGTGCCCAACAACAGGCTGTCGCCCGGTTGCAGCACGTCAGCCAGCTCTGCGAGGAACTCGGCCCGCGGGCCAGGGGTCAGATTGCCGATTGTCGACCCGAGAAAGACGACCAAACGTCGTCCCTCGGCAGGTATTTCGCTCAGGTGCTCCTCGAAGTCGCCGCATACCGCGTCGACGTCCACACCCGGATACTCCGCCACGATCGCCGCGCCCGCCGTCTGCAGGATCGCGGCGTCGACATCGAACGGGATGAACCGGCGCAGCGCTCCCCTGTCCCGCATCGCATCGAGCAGCATCCTGGTCTTTGCCGACGTGCCGCTGCCCAGTTCGACCAGCGTGTCGGCCCCGCTGATCTTTGCGATCGCCGGCGCGCGTTCTGCCAGGATGGCCGCCTCGGTGCGCGTGGGGTAGTACTCCGGCAACCGGGTGATCTGGTCGAACAGGTCGCTGCCGACATCGTCGTAGAACCACTTGGGCGGCAACGACTTCGGCGTCTGCGTGAGCCCGTGCAGTACGTCTTGGCGCAGCGCCTTGGCGGCGGAGTCGGCCGCCAGGTGGTTGGCCAGCATGACGCTCAACGCCGTTGTCTCCTCTTCGCGCAAGCGCTCATCGGTGTCCTTCCAGGGGGGTCAGCGTGACGGCATCACCAACGGCCTCCACGAGATGGCGGTCGGGCACGTCGTCCCATGCCGGGTCGTCGTCATAGGGCTCACTGGCAAGCACCACGCCGTCGTCACGACGCAGCATCGACAGCGTGTCGCCCCATGTGGTGGCAAGCATCCGAAAACCGTTGGCGGCGAGGATGTTCAGTCGGGCAGCCGGATCGGCCGCGCCGACCTGCGTGACGGTGGCGGCGAGGTGGTCCATCCCACGGTCGAAGATCATCGCGGCCAGAAGTGCGCTATCCACCGTCGACTCGGCGCGCGCCGAGTGCGACAGCACCGAGCGGTCGACGAGACCGTTGTGCGAGAGCAGCCACTGCCCGTCGGTGAACGGAGCCACGGCGGTCGCCTCGATGGGCATCCCGATGCTGGCCGAACGGACCGCGGCGACCACACAGCCGCTCCGCAACACGGGCGCCACCGACGCGAACGACGCGTCGCCCCACAGCGGCGCCGCGCTACGCCACCGCCGGCTTTCATTTTCGGCGACGAAACCCACCCCCCAGCCGTCGGCATTCAGCAGCCCGTGCTTCTGCCGCCGCGGAGCATACGACTGCACCCGCAACCCGTAGGGAGGGTCGAGCATCAACTCCGCCAACGAGCGCGGCTCACCCAACCAGCCCAAGTGGCGGCACATCAAGAGGCCTCGGCATCCCAGGCCAGGCGGACACCGGCGAAGATCTGTCGGCGGATCGGATGGTCCCAGTTGCGGAAGCTGGGCCGCAGGATCTCCCGGGCTACCGCCCACGACCCGCCCCGCAGTACTCGATAGTCGCCCTCGAAGAACGGTTGCGAATAGCGTTGGTAAATCATCGGAGTGAAGCCGGGCCATGGTCGCAGCGGCGACGATGTCCACTCCCAGACGTCGCCGAGCATCTGTTCGGCCCCGTACGCCGACGCCCCCGCAGGGTAAGCGCCGACCGGGGCGGGCCGCAGCGCCTCGCCCCCGAGGTTCGCCAGTTCGGTGCCGGGCGGCGCGTCGCCCCATGGGTAGCGCCTGCGCTGTTCCGTGCGCGGATCCCAGGCGCACGCCTTCTCCCACTCCACTTCGGTGGGCAGCCGCGCACCGGCCCACGCCGCGTACGCCTCGGCCTCGAAATACGTGACGTGCTGAACGGGCTCGTGGGGTGGGATGTCTTCGACACGGCCGAACCGGGACCGGGTGCCAGCGAGATCTACGCCGTTCCAGAAGTGAGGTGCCTGCAGGCCCACCCGCTGCCGGTGCTCCCAGCCCCGCCGCGACCACCACCGCGGCTGCCGGTAACCGCCGTCGTCGATGAAGGCCTGCCACTCGGCGTTGGTCACCGGCACCCGACCGATCCGGAACGCCGGCAGGTCGACGACGTGCGCCGGGCGCTCATTGTCCAGTGAGGACGGTTCGGTGGCAGCGTCGACGCCGAGGACGAATGGGCCGCCGGGGACCAGCACCGACGTGCCGGCCGTTTCGGGCCGACCAGCCGGCAACGGCACGCCGGTGGCCAGCAGCGGTTCTCCGGTGCGCAGGTTCAATGCCTGCAACATGATCTCGTCGTGCTGGTGCTCGTGGCTGATCACCAAGGCATACGAGAACGTGGCGTTCTCGTCCTCGGGCAGCGCGTCTAACGCATCAAGTGCCTTCGCCCGCACGATGCGGCAGTAGTTGCGAGCCTCGGCGGGGGACATCAGAGGCAGCTCGACCCGGCTGGCCCGCGAGTGAACGAAGGCGTCGTACAGGGACTCCACCGGCGGCGGCAACATGCCCGGCCGATCTGGGTTGCCACCGCGCAGCAGCCACAGCTCCTCCTGCTGCCCGATGTGTGCCAGGTCCCACACCAGCGGGCTCATCAGCGGGTGGTACTGACGGTGTAGTTCGGCGTCGTCGAGGTCCGTCAACGTCAACGTCCGCCGGCGCGCGGCGGCCAGGTCGCGTGCCAGCGTTTCCCGCACGTTCATCCTTCGTCCCTGGCCAGCTGTGTCACCGCTTGGGCGACCCCGTGGCGGATGACCCGTTCCGCGAACTCGTCGCCGGGACAACCGCGCTGTTCCACGATACGGGCCAGCCGCTGCATCGAATCCTGCAGTGCGGCCGGCACCCGCTCGGCAACGGCATCCAGGCATCGGGTTGCGCTCGCATGCAGCCGGCGGTCGTCGAGCCCCTTGCGCGCGGCGGTGTCCCATGCCGTGGCGACCGGCTCGGTGGCCTCGTCGGCGATCTCGGCCGCCGTCGGGTCATCGAGCAACGTGACCAGCATGAACACCAGCGCCGGCCAGAGCGGGTCGGGCACGCTGTCGAGGTATCGAATCTCCAGCCAGCCGCGCGGCCGCACGGGCGGAAACAGCGTCGTCAGGTGATATTCGAGGTCGGCACCGGTGGGCCGTCGCCCGCCGAGGGGCACTTGGCCGTTGACCCAATCGGCAAACGCGACATGGCTGGTGACCGGCACCGCGTCGGGCCCATGGAACAACATGACGGGCGCCCGTAGCGCGTAGCGCGCCCAGTCGCTGGACGGCTCGTCGCCGCTGGCGGTCAGCACCGGGCCGCACCGGGCGGTGTCGAGTTGTCCCCAGACACGCTGTCGGGTGCTGCGCCACCCGGTGAAGGACGCCGCCAGTAACGGCGAGTTGGCGGCGATCGCGATCATGGTCGGACCGAGTGCATGTGCGCGACGTACCCGCGCGGCCCATTCGTGCTTCGGCCCGGCGTCGACGTTGACCTGAATCGACGCTGTGGACGTCATCATGGCGGCGCCGGCGGCGCCGGTGTCGGCGGCCTCGAAGTACTGCTCCATCGCCCGATACCGTGGCCCCGGGTTGACGCGTTGCGGGCGGCGCAGCGGATCGGCGCCGAGCAGCACCAGCCCGAGTCGTGCCTTCGCGAACTCCGCTCGCAGCACGGCGCGGTCGCCGGTAAGCGCGTCTATCGAGGGCATGGCGCCCATCAGCGGCGGACTCGACAGCTCAACGGCACCCCCGGGTTCCACGGTGACGACGCTGCCGCCGGGCAGCGTAGGCAGGGCCGAGATAACGTCGCACAGCTCGTCCCACCCGGGTCGGCGCATGGGGGCGTCGATATCGAAGCAGTGCGCCTCGAGTTCCAGGCCGACCTTGCCGACGGTCGTGTCGGCCAGACATTGGGTGGTGATGTGGTTGGCGGCCGCGGCCAGTGTGGTCAGCGGCTCGCCATCGGCGAACCCCGGAGGTGGCCGGTGCACCCCAGGGGTCGCGGCGAATGTCATGTCGACCATCCCTCCCGGTACACCTGTGCGGTGGTCCCCATCGCCTTCCATCTTGGGCGAGAGCGCCGACAAGTCCCGATGACTATCTCCTGACACCTTGATGACGTGTCGGCGACGCGTTGCCCCGTTACTGCCCGAGGGTGTTCTGCATGGCTCCCGCCAGCACGTTCACTGCCGGCCCGCCGTTGCCGGACTGACACACCTTGGCCTGCAGCAGAACGTTTTCCCGCTTGCGGGTCTGGACGAAACATCGACGGTCGGTCCCGGCGAGCTGCTTGACCCACACCGCGTCGGTCGCAGTGACATGTCCGCCGATGAACGACCAGACCTGCGTCACGCCGTTGGACAGGTGCATTGCCGTGGTCTGCCCGGGACACCCGGCCGCGCGGTCGATGACACGGTGAAACGCCCGATCGGCGGCCTCGACGGTCGCGAACACCCCGACCGCCTGCTTGACGAAATGGGTTTCGTCGGTGGCCGATTCCTTGGTTTCGGCACCGCTGAACGACGCCAGGTCCGGGTCGTTGTACACCTCGGGCAGCCCGATGTCCGCGTAGTTGTTGCATGCCGCCAGGTCTACCCAATACGCCTGGAACGGCGCGTCAAAGAAGTGCTCCCACCGCATCGTCGCGCCGACGATGTTGCCCACGGACCCCTTGCCGAGCACGGCGTAGTTGACGACACCGGGGTCAGATGGCCGGGCATGCGCCGGAACCGCGAGCGCGAATGCCAGACCGACGGCGACAGCTGCGGCGGCGGCGCGCACTAGATCTTGGCCGACAGGCTGACGTCGATGTTGCCCCGGGTGGCCTTCGAATACGGGCAGACCTGATGCGCCTTCTGCATCAACTCGTCCGCCTGCTCCTGCTCGAGGCCCGGCAGGTAACCGACCAGGTCGGCATTGATGCCGAAGCCACCCGCGGAGTCCTTACCGAAGCCGACCCGAACGGTCACGCCGGTGGCGTCGTCGAGGTCGACCTTGTCGTTGCGCGCCACCAGCCGCAGCGCACCGAGGAAGCACGCCGCAAAGCCCGCCGAGAACAATTGCTCGGGGTTGGTGCCCTCGCCGCTGCCGCCCACCGCCTTCGGCGGCCGGGTCTCGAGATCGATCTGGCCGTCGGCGGACTTCACATGGCCGTCGCGACCGCCGCCGCTCGCAGTGGATTCGGTGGTGTAGAGGACTTCGATGCTCATGGCTCGATCATGCCAGCCTCGCCTCAGACGGCAACGCGCCCCTGACTAATGCCGAGGTTGGAGCGAACGCCTTCCTCGACCTTCTTGCCGAGATCCGGGTCGACGTTCTTCCAGTAGTCGAAGACCCGCGACAGCACAGGCTCGCGCACACCCTTGGACACATGGCCAATGATGTTGCCGGCTAAGCGTTCCCGGGCATCGTCAGCCAGAACCTCGCGAACCATCGTGCCGGCCTGACCCCAGTCGTCGTCCTCGGCCCGCAACGTGTACGCGGCGCGCACCATCTCTCCGTCGGCCATCCACCTGATCTCGGCGGCGCGGGCGGGATCTGCCTGTGGGCCGCCGTACGAGTTTGGCGCGTATACCGGATCGGATGCGTTCTTCACGCGCATCGCGCCGTCCTTGGAGTAGCTGTGTACCTCGACCTTCGGGGTGTTGACGGGGATCTGCCGGTAGTTGACCCCCAGTCGCGCACGGTGCGCGTCGGAGTAGGAGAAGCCACGGGCGAGCAGCATCTTGTCCGGGCTGAGGCCGGTGCCGGGCACGAGGTTGTTCGGCTCGAACGCGGCCTGCTCCACCTCGGTGTGGTAGTCGGCGACGTTGCGGTCCAATGTCAGCCTGCCGACATCGATGAGCGGATAGTCGCCGTGTGGCCACACCTTGGTGAGGTCGAACGGGTTGAACCGGTAGGTCTTCGCGTCCTCGAAAGGCATGATCTGCATCTTCAGCGTCCAGCTCGGAAACTCGCCGCGCTCGACCGCGTCGTACAAGTCCCGCTGGTGCGCATCTCCGTCGACGCCGGCCATCCGGTCGGCCTCCTCCTGGGTTAGGAACTCGATGCCCTGATCGGTCTTGAAGTGGTACTTCACCCAGAAGATCTCGCCGTCGGCGTTGATCCAGCTGTACGTATGACTCGAGTAGCCGTTCATGTGCCGCCACGACTTGGGGATTCCGCGATCGCCCATCAGCCAGGTCACCTGATGCGCCGATTCCGGTGAGAGCGACCAGAAATCCCACTGCATGTTGTGGTCGCGCAGGTTGTTGTCGAGGCGGCGCTTCTGCGAGCGGATGAAGTGCTGGAACTTCATCGGGTCGCGGACGAAGAAGACCGGCGTGTTGTTGCCGACGATGTCGAGGTTGCCTTCGGTGGTGTAGAGCTTGAGGGCGAATCCGCGCGGGTCACGCCAGGTGTCCGGGCTGCCACGCTCGCCGGCCACGGTGGAGAACCGGATCAACGTGTCGGTCTTCGTGCGGGGCTGAAACACCGCGGCCCTGGTGTACCGGCTGACGTCGTTGGTTACCTCAAAGTGGCCGAACGCGCCGCCGCCCTTGGCGTGCGGCTGGCGCTCAGCGATGCGCTCGCGGTTGAAGTTGGCCATCTGCTCGATGAGGTAGTGATCCTGAAGCAGAATCGGGCCGTCAGGGCCGACGGTCAGCGACTGGTCATCGCTGGGTGCCGGGTTGCCCGCGTGGCACTGACAGGTACCACTGTGCGGTACTCCGGGGTACCGTACGACGACGATCAGCGGGCGCCCTCGGAAGTCTCGTGCGGCCGTGGCATCCCGATCCGCCGGCCGCCCATGCCAGCCGCGCGACCACGGCGACCCCGGCGATGCGCCGTCGATGCCGCCTCCGCTGACCGACGTGGCGCACCCCGCGACATCCGTCGGCCGCTGAGGAGGCGCGCACCATCGCCGCCTCGACCAACACCGCAACCTTGGCGAGCCTGACGGCCGCCGGGGACCCCTGGGCCTCGTTGGTCACCTACGGTCTGCTGGGCGGCGCACCCGTGTTGTGCGTGTCCCAGCTCGCCGAGCACGGCCGCAATCTGGGCGCTGATCCTCGCACCAGTCTCAGCATCGTCGGACCGAGCACCGACCCCGACCCGCTGGCATCCGGACGGATCACCCTGGCGGGCATCGTCGAGCAACCGGAGGCCGCCGAACGGACGGCTGCGTACGAGGCGCATCTGGCAGCCGTGCCGGCCGCGAAGTATTACGTCGACTACAGCGACTTCACGGTGTGGGTAGTGCGAGTGCGACGGGTGCGCTGGGTCGGCGGATATGGACGCATGGACTCCGCGACCGCCGACGACTATGCGGCCGCCGCGCCGGACCCGGTGCGGCCGCGCAGTGGACCGGCCATCGCACATCTCAACACCGATCACGCCGAGTCGCTTCGCCAGATGGCGCGCGCGCTGGGCGGATACCCCGACACTGCGTCGGCGTCATGCACGGGCATAGACCGCTACGGCCTTGACCTCAAGGTGACGACGCAACGGGGAATCGCCTACACCCGCGTGGGCTTCCCATCCCGACTGGACTCTGCCGATGAACTGCGTGCCGCCACAGCCGATTTGGCGCGCTCAGCACGCGCGGCGCTCAAGTAGTTGCTGGCTGAGTTGACAGGTTGCGATGAAAGATGTCGATTTGACTACAATTTCGTGGCGAACCACAGCGATTGATCTGAGTTCAGTTACATAGCACTGCAATTCGATCGGATACTTGAATCCAAGTCGGGATGACCGAATTCTCTTCCCCGTCAACTGATGTGCCGCCACAAAATAGAATTGAACGGGTTTGCGTTACCGCGGTTCATTACAGTGAGGCACAAGCAATTCTGCTCCGACACTCATGTTGGCGCTCGCCGCATTCATGACCGGGCCTGGAATTTGGAAGACCGGCTAAGAGATAATCGGCTTGGGTAAAGCGACACGCCCAGGGTACGCATGACAGGTGCCATCTTCATCGGCTCTAATGCCCGGCCACCACGGATTGGACAACCTATGACAATGACCCCACTCAATGGCGCCGGTGAACAGGAGTTTCACCTAATTTCAAGCCTGCAGTGGTGGGACCGCGAGGCCGAATGCCATCTGGTCTTGTCACAGCCACGAACTGCTCCTGAGATGTGGGCGCAATACGCCGACGGAGCACGGCGCAGCTACCGCAAGCATGGCGTCGAATGTGCCCTTGATCTCGAGGCATTGCGCACAGGAAGCGACACGGTTCTGTTCATGGCTGCCGTGGACGACTCCGGTCGGATGCTGGCCGGCGTTCGCGCGAAAGGGCCGCTGCGCAGCGCGGAGGACTCGCATGCCGTCGTCGAGTGGCACCGGCGGCCGGGCGAAGACCTGGTGCGAAAAATAATCACGGATCGGCTGCCGTTCGGTGTGCTCGAAATGAAGTCGGCATGGGTCATCGAGGACGGGAAGCGAAACCGCGCGTTGACCAGGGCCCTCGCCCGTAGCGCTGCACACGCAATGGCATTGATGGACATCCAATTTTGCATGGCAACCTCGGCCGCACATGTACTCCAACGCTGGCAATCCTCCGGAGGCGTGGTGGCAGCGGCGATTCCCGCGACCCCGTACCCCGACCACCGCTACCAAACCAGGATGCTGTGGTGGGATCGCTGTACGTACGCCAAACACGCAGAGCCAGAACAGTTGTCGAGAATAGTCGCCGAAACCCGGCAAAGCGTGAGTCAGTACGCGCTGCTGCACAGCGACCGGCTGCATCGGAGCCTGGCATGAGCACCGGGCATCATCACTCCGCCCAGATTCTCGATCCCGACGACGAAGCCGATGCCCGCGTGCTGGCGCAGCTTCGCGCCGACCCGCGGCTGGAGTTCGTCGATCAACGGCCCGCACAAGCGGATGGCCAGCCGACACGCTGGGTGCATTACCCGTGGCGCCGAGTCGTGGTGGGCCTGGTGGGCCCGCAGGCATTCCGGACGCTTCGACTGGATCGCAACCGCAACCTCATCACCGCCGCAGAACAGGATCGGCTCGCCAAACTCCGCATTGGCGTCGTCGGATTGAGCGTGGGCCACGCCATCGCCCATACATTCGCGACCCAGGGTGTTTGCGGCGAGCTTCGCCTCGCCGACTTCGATGCCCTTGAGCTGTCGAACCTGAATCGGGTGCCCGCCACAGTCTTCGATGTTGGGGTTAATAAGGCGGTCGTCGCCGCCCGCCGGATCGCCGAGCTCGACCCCTACCTCCCGGTCCGGGTGTGGGAGTCCGGACTGACGCCCGATACGATGGAGCCGTTCCTCGATGGCTTGGACGTGGTCGTCGAGGAATGCGACTCGCTGGAGATGAAAATGCTGGTCCGCGAGGCGGCCCGGACGCACCGGATACCGGTGTTGATGGCCACCAGTGACCGTGGCCTGATCGACGTCGAGCGGTTCGACGATGAACCGCAGCGCCCGATCCTGCACGGCTTGTTGCGGGACGTCGACGTTGCCAGGCTGTCGGAACTCACCACTCGCGAGAAGGTGCCCTACGTTCTTCGTGTTCTCGATGCGGCGAGTCTGTCGCCGCGTGGTGCGGCGTCGCTTGTGGAGGTCGGACACACCCTTTCGACGTGGCCTCAACTGGCGGGCGATGTCGCCGTCGGCGCGTCGGCGGTGTGCGAAGCCGTGCGCAGAATCGGTCTTCACGAGCCACTGCGTTCGGGTCGGATACGTATCGACGTCGCGGACATTCTCGACCATCTTGAAGAGCCTGAAGTGCCGGAGCTTGCAGAGCTTTCTAGGCTGCCCCAAGCCGCTTTAACGGACAACGCCAACCAGCTTGACGAAGGCGGTGGCATCGCCGGACTCGTCGCGTCCGCGGCGACTCGGGCACCGTCAGGCGGCAATTCGCAGCCATGGCATGTGCAGGTCCAGTCGGATGCGATCACGTTGCGCCTCGCGCCCGAGCACACCAGCACCATGGACGTCGGCTTCCGCGCCAGCGCCGTGGCGATCGGCGCGGCGGTGTTCAACGCCCGGGTGGCCGCGGCGGCGCACGGCGTGCTCGGCCCCACCGAGATCAACGAACCCGACGGTGGATGTCCGCTCGTCGCGACCGTGCATCTCGCCGCTGACACCGACCCCCAGCTCGCGCGCCTGTTTCCAGCCGTACTGCAGAGGGAGACCAGCCGCCACCGCGGGGCACCGAAGCCCGTCAGCGCCGACACCGCCGCCGAGCTGGCGCACGCGGCCCAACAGGAAGGGGCACGGCTGGCGCTGCTTTCCGATCGAGACGACACCGAGCAGGCCGCGGACATCCTCGGCGCTGCTGACCGCCTTCGGTACCTCACGCCGCAGCTACACGCAGAGATGATCTCGGAGCTGCGATGGCCCGGGCGCGATCCGATGCAGTCCGGTATCGATGTGCGCAGCCTCGAGTTGAACACCGGTGAATTCGCACGGCTGGAGATTCTGCGACGGCCGGACGTGATGGCGCGGCTGGCCGATTGGGACGCCGGCCAGCCTCTCGGCGCCGACACCCGCAGCCGGGTGGCCGCCAGCGCGGCCGTCGCGGTCATCAGCGTGCGCGGCACCGCGCTCACTGATTACGCCCGTGGCGGTTCGGCCGCGGAGGCGGTGTGGACGATCGCTCAGCAGCGGGGATTCGCGGTGCAACCCATCTCGCCGCTGTTCCTCTACGCGCATACTGACGAGGAGCGAAAGGAACTGTCGCCGGATTTCGCCCCGGAACTGCACCGCCTGCAGCGCCGGTTCGTCGACTTGACCGAAACGGGCCGCGACGAGTCCCATGTGCTGGTGCTCAGGCTGTGTGACGCGCCTCCGGCCTCGGTTCGGAGCCGGCGTCGCGGCATCGGCGACACCGGATGACCAGGGAGAGGATGATGCAACCCGGCCTTGACCTTGTCGTCACCGCCGCAGCCACCCATCTGATGCCGGCCAACGCCGCCACGTCCGTGGAGGTGAGCAGGAGGGTGTTGGCGGATCTGGTCGACTACTTCGGCGTCGACGTCAGCTTTCTGCGTTACAACGACCACTCCGTGCGGGCGTCGAGGTTGATTGCCGAGTGGCCGCCGAGGCCAGATATTCCGGACCCCGATCCGCTCGGCGTGGTGTATTTCGCCGATGCCGACCCGGTGTTCGCCCTGTCGGAACACGCCAAGCACCCGCATGTCTTCCGCCCGGAGCCGGACACCGAGGATTATCAACGCCGGATCGAACAGGCCCGCCACATTCCCCAAACGTCCATGGCGGCTGCTCCTTTGGTGTCTGGTGACGTCACCACCGGGGTCATCGGATTCGTCAAGTTCGGTGATCGCGAGTGGACACAGGACGAACTCAACGCCTTGGAGGCGATCGCGTCACTTTTCGCACAGGTGCAGGCGCGCGTTCAAGCCGAGCAGCAGTTGCGGCACCTGGCCGAACACGACGATCTGACTGGGCTGCCGAATCGTCGTGCCCTGGTTGCGTACCTCGATGATCGCTTGATGGCGGGTCGGCCCGGACCGGTGTCGGCGTTATTCCTCGACTTGGATCGGCTCAAGGCGGTCAATGACTATCTTGGCCACACCGCCGGTGACTGGTTCATCCGTGTGCTCGCCGATCGACTCCGCGAAGAGATCAGCGGGGACGGACTGATCGCCCGGCTCGGCGGTGATGAGTTCGTCGTCGTGCCGAAAAACCCGATGCAGGCCGGCACCGCGGAGGATCTCGCACGCCGACTTCTCGCCAAGCTCAAGGAGCGGGTTCGGCTCGGCGGCGAGTTGCTGACGCGCACCGTCAGTATCGGTGTGGCACAGGGTGTTCCGGGTCGTGACAACTCGTCAGACCTGTTGAGCCGGGCCGATCAAGCGGTCCTCTCGGCGAAGAACCACGGCGGCAACCACATCGCCTTGTTCTCGGAAGACATGGCGATGCACGCCGCATTCCGGACTGACATCGAACTTCACCTTCAAGGTGTCGTCGAGAACGGTGCCCTGCTGTTGCACTATCTACCCGAGGTGGACATGCGGACCGGCAAGATCCTGGCGGTCGAGGCGTTGGTCCGCTGGCGGCATCCGACTCGCGGCTTACTGCAACCCGATGCCTTCATCGGAGTGGCCGAGTCGATCAATCTCGCGGGGGAGCTTGGTCGCTGGGTCATGCGCTCGGCGTGCGCGGAGTTCAGCCGCTGGCATGCGCACGAGGTCGGCCACGACACCGTACTGCGCATCAATGTGTCACCGGTTCAGCTGGTGGCCGACGGTTTCGTTGACGTTGTTGCCGACACCATCGAGGAGTTCGGGATCGATGGCAGGTCCCTGTGCCTCGAAATCACTGAAAGCGTGGTGGTCCGAGACATTCACGCCACGCGGATCACCCTCGCCGGGTTGAAGGACATCGGCGTTCAAGTGGCCATCGACGACTTCGGGACGGGCTACAGCGTGTTGTCCCATCTGAAGTCACTGCCGGTGGACACGCTCAAGATCGATAAGGGGTTCGTACGCGACCTGGGGCAGAGCGCGAGCGATCTCGCGATCGTGCGAGCCATCATCGCGCTCGCGGAGGCATTCGGGCTCGAGCTTGTCGCCGAGGGCGTGGAGACCGACGCCGCTATGGCGACTCTCATTGAGCACGGCTGTTACCGCGGCCAGGGCTTCCTGTTGTCGCGGCCCGTCCCGCCCAACGTGATGGAAGTTCTTCTTCGTCGGCGCTGGATACCGATGCGCGTCTCGGTTCCCGCGCTTTCGGCGGGCAACTAACGCTTGCTAATTGGACGAACAGATGTCGGCGGTGTCGAGCACCGCCTTCTCTACCACGAAGGGCCTCGGCGTACCGCGCGTTGCACTGCACCCCGCGCACCCGCATCAGACCGAGGAAGGCCTCGTCGTCAAGCCAGTCGTGACCCGACCGAGAGGGGTAACACTGCGCCAGCACCGCCGTCTTCCGACGGGCAGTCTCCGGGGATAGCGGCAAGTAGAGCGACGGCGTGGGCAGATCCGATTCGCCCTTGAGAATCTCGTAACCCAGGACCAGGTTTGACCGGAACTCGGTTGGTATCAGTTCGGCGACCAGGCGATGATCCTGGTGGTGATCGAGACGTCGCGGACCGATCACGACTTCGGGTTGGCAGCTGCGGCGAAAGTCGGCCAGCAGTTGCCGGGCCCGTCCCCACCGTTCTGGTATCCGGCCGGTGGGGAGATCGGCGACATCAGCCGCACGTCGATCGACGGGCACAGCGAGGCGAAGGCGTTTTCTCTTCGATCTCGCGCTCGGTGCCGCCGCCCGTGAACACCAGGACTGGATGACACGTCGGGGTTGTGCTCGGCGATCCGCATGAGCGGCGCGCCGGCGCCGACGACGATGTCGTCGCAATGTGCGCCGATCGCGGCGACGCCGCACAGGCCCTCCGCTGGCAGGGGGATCATCTCGGTCCTCCGATCGCAGCGGGCGCACACATACCGCAGCTAGAAACAATGGGAATTTTGCATACTTTTTGCCTGATTCAACCATTAGTTGATAACTTTTAGTATCGGCGCAAGCAGACCAGCAACCCTGTCCGAATTTGTAGCCAAGCTTGCCAACGACGAGCCTCAGCCACCCGCCGTGGGCACCGATGACGAGAGGGCCAGAAGCATCGCTCGCCGTCGTCCTGAGCGCAAGATTGCCTGATAAGGGCACCATACAACCCGTTCGGAATCCCGGCAGAATCCCGATCAGCGGAGTACTCACTGTCGTCGGTTCTACACACGCGCAAATTTTTTGCCATTTGCACTTGGTTATTACCAAAAGGCTGGTTAGGATGGACAGCAAATACGACCCCGCAATTCGACCGCTCTATCAGCCCCTGGAGGTAGTTTCGATGAGCAAGACTTTCGCCGCCCGCCTGAATCGGTTATTCGACACCGTGTATCCGCCGGGCCGCGGATCGCACACCTCGGCGGAGGTCATCGCCGCACTCAAGGCCGAGGGCATCTGGATGTCCGCGCCCTATCTGTCTCAGTTGCGGTCCGGCAATCGCACCAACCCGTCAGCCGCGACCATGGCGGCGCTGGCGAACTTCTTCCGGATCAAGCCGGCGTATTTCACCGACGACGAGTACTTCGAAAAGCTCGACAAGGAGTTGACCTTCCTGGCCGGCGTCCGCGACGAGGGGGTCCGCCGAATCGCCGCTCGCACCATCGGGCTGTCCGACGAGGCCAAAGACGACCTGGTCGCCAAGGTCGAGGAACTGCGCCGCCGCGAGCATCTCGAGGTCTGACCGCGCGGGCGCCCGGATCGCGCCGGTGTGTCACGCCGCCGATGGGCGGGAGCTCGAGAACTCGTCCGCCCACCCCGCTTCGGGGTCACGGGTCAAGTCTCGGTATCGCTGTGCGATCTCGAGGATCCATTCCCGGTCGGAATGCGTGTCGGGCTGGCGCATCCAGCCCAAACCCGGAAACCCGGCCACCGGATCGGCCCCGGCCCGGGTGCTGTGCAGCCAACGAGCGATGGCCCGCGCCTGCTCGGGCGGATCGACATCCGGTGCGTCGGCGTCCGCGATGACCTCGGCGACCTGCTCGGCCGTGTCGGCGTGGGCCTTGACCGCACCGGTGGCCCGCGCCGCCTTGGTCGCCTCCAGGAACAGCGCATCAGAAATCAGCGACATCCGCTCGGCGACCTGATACACCAGCGGTCCGCGTGGGCGGACGCCGACACCCACGACCGGCTGGCGCCGGCCCAGCTCCTGCACCAGCGGGTCGATGATCCGCAGTTCGCGTCGGGCGCCGAACCAATCCTCGATGCTGGCCACCGTTCTGGTACCCGCGCCGGTGGGGAGATCGGCGACATCAGCCGCACGTCGATCGACGGGCACAGCACGGCGAAGGCGTTTTTCTCTTCGATCTCGCGCTCGGTGCCGCCGCCCGTGAACACCAGGACTGGATGACAACGTCGGGGTTGTGCTCGGCGATCCGCCATGAGCGGCGCGCCGGCGCCGACGACGATGTCGTCGCAATGTGCGCCGATCGCGGCGACGCCGCACAGGCCCTCCGCTGGCAGGGGGATCATCTCGGTCCTCCGATCGCAGCGGGCGCACACATACCGCAGCTAGACACGATGGAGATTTTTGATACTTTCTGCCTGATTCGGCAGCTAATTGATAACTTTTAGTATCGGCATTGGGTTGGGACACTGGTCAGTTGATGGGTTGTGGATTGTCCGGTCGCCGTCCACTGGCCGCGGCGACGGTCTCGCCGGCGAAGAGCAACGTCGGCGAATTAAGCGACGGCGAGGCCCCGGCATGAGCGGCCCAGCCACCAAAGAGACGACACGGCAGCAGATCATCTTGGCCGCGGCCCATCAGTTCGCGCGCAAGTCCTACAGCCTGGTCAGCCTCGATGACATCTTGGACGCGGCACAACTGACCAAGGGCGCCATGTACTTTCACTTCCGCTCAAAGCAGGCGTTGGCGCTCGCGATCATCGACGAGTTCAAAGCCAGAACGCGTACCGCGCTCGAAGAATTGCTCGGCCGCAAGCTTTCCGGCCTGGAAACGATCATCGATGCCTCATACCTGTTCGCCTACCAGGCCATTGTCGACAGTGTCGCGCGCTCAGTGATGCACCTGGTGGAGTCGGTAGGCCGCACGGACGGCCTCGTAATCAAGCTCGCCGACGAATGGAGTCTCTTCTACACCCGGTTGTTGCGGCGCGCGGTGAACGAGGGCGATGTAGTCCCCACGCAGGACCCCGAGGTGATCGGCAGACTGCTGGCTTCCCTATATGCCGGCGTGCGTCAGGTCAGCGACCCGGACAAGCCTGACGAATTCCTCGGCAACCTGCGGGACGTCTGGCTGCTCGTGCTGCCGGGCCTTGTGCCACAAGGCCGTACCGCCTATTTTGATCAATTCATCCGCCGCCGCAACACGCTCGTGCTAAACAGGATCGCGGGCTGCTCCGATGCTGGCGAGCCACCGGCATCGTCCAGTTAGCACGCAACCGCGGGAGGTGAGACGGCGGTGGTGCGCCAGGCCCGGTCGGGGCTCACTCGCCGAAGGATCCTCGATGCCGCCGTCGAAGTGTTTCAACGCGACGGCTACCCCGCCGGATTGAACGAAATCCTCGAGCGTGCGCAGCTGACCAAGGGCGCCCTGTATTACCACTTCGATTCGGAGAAAGCGGTGGCTGCCGCGATCGTCGACGAGGCGTCCGCCGCTCTGATGCGCACTTTCGACGCCGTCTGTCAATCCCTGTCGCCCGCGTTGGAGAACATCATCCACGGGGTGTTCGCGGCCGTGGACATCTCCAATACGGACCCTCTGGTGCGCACCGGCGGGCGGTTGATCACAGCCCTCGGTGCCGACGACGACGTCGCCG
Source organism: uncultured Actinomycetota bacterium (assembly GCA_963834955.1). GTDB lineage: Bacteria > Actinomycetota > Actinomycetes > Mycobacteriales > Mycobacteriaceae > Mycobacterium. The sequence continues at coordinate 89,537 of CAWIDX010000028.1, read as the reverse complement.
CCATCCACCGCCACTGGCTCGCGGTGATGACCGATCAGACCAGAAAGGCGAGCGCCGAAGGGGATATCCGCCCGGAACTGGACCCCGCATCCGTGGCAGAAGTTGTCGTCGCTGCGATGCTGGGCGCGCGCGAGCTGTCGCCGATGACGCCGGCCGCCGGCGACATGGTGCGGCGCATCACCACGGTGTGGGAAATTCTGTTACCCGCAGTGGTTGCCGATGAGTCGGTGCCGTACTTCCGTGAATACCTTGCCCGCGAGTCGTTGCGTCACCTGAGTTAAGGCTCGTCCACCCAGAGTTGTTCGGTGAGGTCTTGAAACGTCGCCAGGGCGACCCGATCGTCGTCACGCATCAGCGCCGACTTGCTCATCTTGGCTCGCACCGTCGAGCCGTCGTGGTGCGCCAGCTCGACGATGTCGTCGGCGTGTGAGCGGACCACGGAGACAACGCTGTCGTCTACCGGCAGCGTTTTGAAGATCTCGACGAACTTCATCTCCAGCACTTCCTCGCGCGCGTGGCCCAGCATCGCAGCGAATGCGGGATTGGCGAACAAGATTGTGCCTTCATGCGCCACCGCCAACACGGGCACCGGAAGTCGTCCCAGCACAATGAGTGCAGGCATCTCCCGGAGCGTGGCAATCGGTGATGGATTGTCGTGCCTACTGCGACGGCGCTCCGCGAATCGTATGTTGCCCGGCTCCGACACTATTCAACCTCGATCGGCAGATGAAAACAGACTTTGCTGCGTTCAGCTTAGGTCACCCGGGCGGAACTCTCACATCCCCTGCAAATTCGCGGCACGCTCCTACAGTATGAAGGTTCACCACCTCAACTGCGGAACCATGCATCCGCCCGCCGCACCGGCCATCGTCTGCCACGTCTTGCTCCTCGAGACCGACCGTGGTCTGTTGCTGGTCGACACCGGCTTCGTCCTGCGTGACATCGCCGACCCCGCCCGCCGCATCGACCCGATCCGGCATCTGTTGCGGCCGGTGTTCAGCCCCGATACGAGACGGCCGCCCATCAGTGTGAGCGGCTCGGGTATCGGCGGGACGATGTCCGACACATCGTGATCACCCACTTCGACATCGACCACATCGGCGGTGCGGACGCACTGCGGACTGAGAGCGAGAATTAGGGCTCTGGTCAAGGCTTGAATGGGTTGACCGCGAACTGGATCACCCGGTATGGCGCCCGGGCGCGCGGATCGATGTTGTTCCACTGGCTGATGAAGATCCGCAGCTCGTCAAGCGTCGAGCCTGGTGAGAGGTATCCGCCGTAGGGCTGTGCCAGCCGGTTGACGTGCGGCGGTGGGAGTGTCTCGGCCGGCGTGGGCCAATCGGACGCGTAGACGACAGTGGTGACGGGGGCGGTGCCCAGCGCGGTCGGCCCGTCGGCGACGCGAACCTCCATGTTGCCGGTGGTGGCGTTGAAGTAGGACAGCACAGTCTTGCCATCGATCTGGCGGACGCTCATCTCGCCGATTCTGTCCGCCCACAACGGCGTTGGCGGCTTCGCCCAGCCGCCCTCAGGTCCGGTCACCGCCGACCACCCCTGCCAACTTGACCGATCGGTGAAGGCTTCCGGACGCGACCGGTACAGCTCGACCGGTGCGCTGCGGTCGAAGTCGTTCGCGACGACGTACACCCACCCCGTCGGTGAGTCGGGCGTAGGGATCGGGTCGTAGTAGCCGCTGATCTGCGATTGGCGGCCGCCCCGGTAGTCGGCGTCGCGCGCCGAATCCGGCACTGTCTGCCAGCCGGGCTGGATCGGGTCGGCCTTCACCAGTCGAGATGCCTGCGGGATCAGTTCTCTGGTGGTCGTGATGAGCAGGTAGTTGTCGCGGTTGATCTGCACCACACCGGCCGGCAACTGCGACGTTCCCGACGGCGCCGCGTCGGCCAGCAACGGCCTGTCGACGCCCATCACCCCGTCGTAGCGCACGCCGGTGGGGTCGTCGACCGACCCCGATTCGACGTGCAGCGCGATCGGCGAGAACCAGCCGCCGAAGCCGACACCCTGTCCGGCGAAGCTGTCGCCGCAAACCTGCAGGATCCCCGTCGGAAACTCCATGAACTCGCACAGGTCGGTGGCGCCGATGCCGTAGTCGCGGGTGCCGGTGCCGGTACCGGCGGTCGGGCCGATCAGCACGACCTGGCCCAGGGCGAGCGGTTCCAGGACGGGCCGCGGTGCGGGGTCGGCCGGATCGGCGTGGGCAGGCGGCACTGTGACGACGATGAGGGCGAACAGCGCCACACCAATCGATCTAGCGCGGCCACTCATCGCCGCACAGCGTAGCGGCGGATGGGCGCGGGTTCTAGAGTTCCGCCGCGAGCAGCTCGGCGATCTGAATCGTGTTGAGCGCCGCGCCCTTGCGCAGATTATCGCCGGAGACGAACAGGGCCAGCCCGCGTCCGTCAGGCACTCCGGGATCGCGTCGGATCCGGCCCACCAGGGACTCGTCGACACCGGCCGCGGCCAGCGGGGTGGGCACGTCGACCAGCTTCACGCCCGGTGCGTTGGCCAGGAGCTCGGTCGCGCGGGCCGGTGAGATCGGCCGCGCGAATTCGGCATTGATCGACAGTGAGTGCCCGGTGAACACCGGCACCCGCACACAGGTGCCGCTGACGAGCAAGTCCGGGATGCCGAGGATCTTGCGGCTCTCGTTGCGCAGCTTCTGGTCTTCGTCGGTCTCGCCGGAGTCGTCGTCGACCAGCGCCCCTGCCAGCGGCAGCACGTTGAACGCGATCGGCGCGACGTACTTCTCCGGCGCCGGGAACTCCAGCGCCGAACCGTCGTGCACGAGTTGCTCGACGTCGTCGACCACTGCGCGCACCTGGGTGGCGAGCTCGTCCACCCCGGCCAGGCCGCTGCCCGACACCGCCTGATACGTCGAAGCGATCATGCGCACCAGCCCGGCCTCGTCGTGCAGCGGCTTGAGCACCGGCATCGCGGCCATCGTCGTGCAGTTCGGGTTGGCGATGATGCCCTTCTTGAGAAACCGGGCCCGGCGGGCGACATCTCTGTTGTAGTTGACCTCGCTGACGACCAGCGGCACGTCGGGGTCCTTACGCCACGCCGACGAGTTGTCGATCACCGTCACCCCGGCCGCCGCGAACCGTGGCGCCTGTGTCCGCGACATGGTCGCGCCCGCTGAAAACAGCGCGATGTCAAGGCCTTTCGGATCAGCCACGGCCGCGTCCTCGACCTCGATCTCCTGGCCGCGGAACGGCAGCTTGCGGCCTTGCGAACGCGCCGACGCGAAGAACCGCACCGACCCAGAATCCCCCGGGGGGAAGTCCCTCTCCTCAAGCAGCGCTCGCATCACCTGGCCCACCTGCCCGGTGGCGCCGACCACTCCGATATTGACCATCTAGCGCCCCGTCCCGGCGTAGACGACAGCCTGCTCGTCGCCACCGAGCTGGAACGCCTCGTGGATGGCCGCGACGGCCTTGTCCAGCTCAGTGTCCTTGATCAGCACCGAGATTCGGATCTCCGAGGTGGAGATCAGGTCGATGTTCACCCCGACGCCGGCCAGCGCCTCGCAGAAGGTGGCCGTGACGCCGGGGTGACTGCGCATGCCGGCGCCGATGAGTGACAGCTTGCCGATGTGGTCGTCGTAAAGCACTCGGGTGAAACCGATTTCCTCGCGCAGCGAGTCGAGTTTCTCCACCGCACCAGGCCCGCTTTCGCGCGAGCACGTGAACGTGATGTCGGTCTTACCGTCCTCCTCCTTCGACACGTTCTGCAGCACCATGTCGATGTTCACGTCGGCGTCGGCGACGGCGCGAAACACCTTGGCGGCGTAGCCGGGAACGTCGGGGATGCCGACGATGGTCACCTTCGCCTCGCTGCGGTCGTGGGCCACTCCGGTCAGGATGGCGTCTTCCATGGGTATGTCCTCCATCGATCCGATCACGAACGTCCCAGGCTTTTCCGAGTACGACGACCGCACGTGAATCGGGACCTCGTAGCGGCGGGCGTATTCCACGCACCGCAGCATCAGCACCTTGGCGCCGCACGCGGCCATCTCGAGCATCTCCTCGAAGCTGACCTTGTCCAGCCGGCGGGCGTTCGGCACGATCCGCGGGTCGGCGGTGAAGATGCCGTCGACGTCGGTGTAGATCTCGCACACATCGGCGCCGAGGGCGGCGGCGAGCGCGACAGCGGTGGTGTCGGAACCGCCGCGGCCCAGCGTGGTGACGTCCTTGCTGTCCTGGCTGACTCCCTGGAACCCGGCGACCAGCACGATCAGGCCTTCGTCGAGCGCCGCGCGCAACCGGCCCGGGGTGACATCGATGATCTTGGCGTTGCCGTGAATGCTCGTGGTGATCACGCCGGCCTGTGAGCCGGTGAACGAGCGGGCCTGCGCGCCCAGCGAAGCGATCGCCATCGCCACCAGCGCATTGGAAATCCGCTCGCCTGCCGTGAGCAGCATGTCCATCTCTCGCGGGGGCGGCGCGGGGCACACCTGTCTGGCGAGGTCAAGCAGGTCGTCGGTGGTGTCGCCCATCGCAGAAACGACGACAACCACGTCGTTACCGGCTTTCTTGGTTTCGACGATCCGCTCGGCGACGCGACGGATACGGGCGGCGTCGGACACCGACGATCCACCGTATTTCTGCACGACGAGCGCCACGGGCAAACCTTTCGGGTATTGAAGAAGATCCCACCAAGAATAAGGGGTTCGCGCATTTCATTTATCCGCCGGTAGCGTCGACGAGTGCCCGATATCCACGCTGATCGGTCCGCGCGAACCCGGGTGCCGATCCACCCGGACATCGCTGCACGCTGGAGCCCGCGGATGTTCGACGCCGATGCGGTGCTGACGGCCGAGCAGCTTGTCGCGGTCCTGGAGGCTGCGCGGTGGGCCGCAACGTGGGGGCACCGCCAACCGGTGCGATTCATCGTCGGGTTGCGCGACGACGAGACGTTCAACAAGATCGCCGAACTGCTGAAGCGCGGCAACAGCTACGCGAAGGCGGCAGGGGCGCTGATCCTGGTATGCGCGGATGAGGGCGAGGACGAACGGACCGCCCGGTACGCGGCGGTCGACGCGGGAGCGGCGATCGCGCAATTGACCATCGAAGCAGTGTCGCGCGGGCTGATCGCCCACCCGATGGCGGGCTTCAACGCCGACGGCGCGCGCGACGTGTTCGGCATTCCGCACGGGGTCCGGCCGCTGGCGGTCGTAGCCGCCGGCTCGCTGGGCGACTACGACACGGCGCCGCCGGAGATCCTCGAACGCGACGCGCAAGGCCGCGGCCGACTGCCGCTTGACGAGGTCGCGTTCGCCGGCAGTTGGGGCCGGTCGTTTCAGCCGTAAAGCGCGGCGGCTTTGCTCGTCACGTCCGCGACGGTCTCGCAGTCGCGTTCGGTGCTGTCCACCGACACTGCCGGCCGGATTTCGAGGTCGTACAGGTCGACGTACCCGGCGCCGGCCAACTTGCGCTGCATCCGCGGTCCGACGAACGACACCGCCGAACAAGACACCGGATCCACGTAGACCTCGACACCGCCCTGCTCACGACGATCGCGACCCTCGGTGGCGTATTCCACCAGCTGCGGCGCGATAGTCAGCCGTAGTGGCGACCCGTCGACGCCGAAGCGGCACTGATACGGCTGCACGCCGTCAACCTGCCAGTTTTCGACCCGATCGCCGAGTACCGACAGCACCTCGCAGGGATCCTGCTCCGCCAGCCACGCCGGATAGGCCGCCACACCGTCCCGCGGCGGCAACGGCACCGTCGACAACCGATCGGCGAGCGCGTCGGAAATCCGACGAACGGCGGTGCAATCCTGCTCGGCGAGCATCTCCACCTGGACGAAGGGCTGCTCGGGTTGATGCAGGCGCGGCGCCCCGGGCAGGCGCGTCAGATCCAGTGGTGAGAGCCACTCACAGGGATCCGGTTGCGTCACGGGCGGTCGAGACATCAAGAGCTCGACGGCCACGAACTTCCGCGCACTCGTGCCCGAAACCTTGACGTCGAGGTCGCACTCGTTGAAGGCGAACATCGTCCCGAACGCGGCAATTTCGCCGACCTTGGCCAACGTGTCGCGGGAGAGGAGGCCGCACACGTCGATGCGACGCATCGCGCGAAGGTAGGCCAACGTGATCGTCTCGTCGGCGCCGAGTATCTGCCCGTACGTTGCTATGTCGCCGGCGAAGAAGTAGGACTGGTCGACGTCCCGCGGGCCCATGGTCGGCCGACCGTCGATCCGCTGTGCGCATCCGGCCAGGGCCATCGCGGCGATCAGTGCCACGGCCAGCGTCCTGACCAGCACCGCCACCGGCACAGTGTGGCACAGACCGCGCTGGTGGAGGACTTCGGCGATGCGGTAAAGTCGCCAACGTGCAGCGGGTGCTCCTTCTCGGACGCCGCGACGGGGTCTGATCCAGACCGGCTTCCCGTCGCGGGTGTTTCGCGATGCGCCGGTCGCGACCTTTCGGGGTCCCCAACCATCCGGAGCAACTATCGTGACTACTTCTGATTCCGCCGACGCATTCGCATCGGTACGCACCATCACCACACCGTCCGGCGGCGGATACGCAGGCCAGCCGGGCTGGAACACCCAGCGCGGATCGTCGATGCCGGTCGGCCGCTACCGCACCTTCGCCGAGGAAGTCGAGCCCGTCACCGTGCCCGACCGCAGCTGGCCCGACCGCGTCGTCGAGCACGCACCCGGCTGGTGTGCGGTGGATCTGCGCGATGGCAACCAGGCACTGATCGACCCGATGAGCCCGGCCCGCAAGCGGCGCATGTTCGACCTGCTGGTCCGCATGGGTTACAAGGAGATCGAGGTCGGCTTCCCGTCGGCAAGCCAGACCGATTTCGATTTCGTCCGCGAGATCATCACGGCCGGCGCCATCCCCGACGACGTCACCATCCAGGTGCTGACCCAGTGCCGGCCCGAGCTGATCGAGCGGACATTTGAGGCATGCGAGGGCGCGTCGCGGGCGATCGTGCACTTCTACAACTCGACGTCAATCCTGCAGCGGCGGGTGGTGTTCCGCGCCGAGCGGGATGCGGTCAAGGCCATCGCCACCGACGGCGCCCGCAAGTGCGTCGAGGAGGCGGCGAAATACCCCGGCACACACTGGCGGTTCGAATACTCACCGGAGTCCTACACGGGCACCGAACTGGAGTACGCCAAGGAGGTCTGCGACGCGGTCGCCGACGTGATTGCGCCGACCCCGGAGTGGCCGCTGATCGTCAACCTGCCGGCGACGGTCGAGATGGCGACACCGAACGTATACGCCGACTCGATCGAGTGGATGAGCCGCAACCTGGCTCGTCGCGATTCCATCATTCTGAGCCTGCATCCGCACAATGACCGCGGAACCGCTGTTGCCGCAGCGGAATTGGGCTATCAGGCCGGAGCCGATCGGATCGAGGGCTGCCTGTTCGGGAACGGCGAGCGCACCGGCAATGTCTGTCTGGTGACGCTGGGGCTGAACCTGTTTTCCCGCGGCGTCGACCCGCAGATCGACTTCTCCAACATCGACGAGATCCGACGCACGGTCGAATACTGCAACCAGCTGCCCGTCCCCGAACGTCACCCCTACGGCGGCGACCTGGTCTACACCGCGTTCTCCGGCAGCCACCAGGACGCGATCAACAAGGGCCTGGACGCGATGAAGTTTTATCGCCGCCGACGAGGCCGACGCGGATGTGGACGAGATCCTGTGGCAGGTGCCCTACCTGCCGATCGATCCACGCGACGTGGGCCGAACCTATGAAGCCGTCATCCGCGTGAATTCGCAGTCCGGCAAGGGCGGGGTGGCCTACATCATGAAGGCGGACCACGGCCTGGTGCTGCCGCGGCGGCTGCAGATCGAGTTCTCGCAGGTGATTCAGAAGATCACCGACGGCGAGGGCGGCGAAGTGTCGTCGAAGGAGATGTGGGACGTCTTCGCCGACGAGTATCTGACGCCGGTGCGACCGCTCGAGCGGATCCGGCAACGCGTGGACGCCGCCGAAATCGACGGTGGCACCGACACGATTACGGCGACGGTGAAGATCGATGGCGAGGAGGTCGAGATCGTCGGCGCGGGCAACGGGCCGCTAGCGGCCTTCGTCGACGCACTCGGCGCGGTCGGGTTGCACGTCGGTGTGCTGGACTACTCCGAGCACGCGATGTCCGCAGGCGAGGAGGCGCAGGCTGCCGCATACGTCGAGGCCTCGGTCGGCGGTCGAACGGTATGGGGCGTGGGCATCGCGACGTCAATCACCACCGCGTCGCTGCGGGCCGTGGTGTCGGCGGTGAATCGGGCGTCGCGTTAGTCGCCCGGTGAGAGCATCTGAGTCATCAGGGCTTTCAGGCCTTCGCGCGACCCTTCGCGCGTCACTGGCCCGATGGCCGACTGCAACGCTTCGACGCGCTGCCAATGCAGTTCGACAGTCCGCGCGGCGGTGGCTTCCAGCAGCGTTTGATCAGAACAGCGCGAATTGTTCGCCGGCCACCGCCGGGTCTGTGAACTCCTCGACGCTCGTCCCGCCGATCACCGAATCCAGCGCGGTTATGAAATCGACGTCAGAGATGGTGGGTACGCCGAGTTCGCGTGCGTGAAATCCTTTGCCGTGCTGGGCATTCGGGTCGTTACAGATCACCACCGAGGCCTCGGCGTCGAGCATGTCGCAATAGGCCAGACCGGCATGCATGATCCGCTCGACGAGTTCCTCATGCGTACGACGCACCTCGCTGGACAGCGCCACCCGCATGCCCTGCACCAGCGGCCGACCGGGCACGTAGCGGCCGGGGTTGAGCCAAGGACACGGCACCCGAGCGGCCACCATCTTCAGCGGGCGGAGCTCGTCGTGCGTGACCCGGCCGTTCGGCCAGCACCGCCGCGTGGCTGGCCGCACCGGAAGCCACACCTCGAGTTCCCGGGCCCGCTCCAGCGTCGGCATCAACATCCGTGACAGCACGAGCGCGTCGTCGAACGCGTCGTGCGGCCGCAACTGCGTCACTCCCCAATGCGCGGCCAGGGTCTCCAGCCGCAGATTCTCGGTGCCCAGCGCGAGCCGTCGGGCCAGCTCGACGGTGCACATCACGGTGTCGACGGGCAGCTCGACCTCGGCCAGCTCGGCTTCGGCGGCGAGGAACGCGTAGTCGAACGCGACGTTGTGCGCGACCAGGGTGCGTCCGCGGAGCAGCTCGATCAGTTCGGCGGAGATGTCGGCGAACTCGGGCTGGTCGGCCAGCATGTCGGGGGTCAGGCCGTGAACGTGGGTGGGTCCTGGATCGACGCCCGCGTTGAGCAGGCTGACGACGGACCCCTCGACGTTGCCGTCAGCGTCCAGCGCCAGCGCGGCGACACTGATGATGCGTGCCTGACCGGGACGGAATCCCGACGTTTCGACGTCGATGACCGCCCAGCCGGCGTCGTGCTCGGCGGTCGGCAGGCCCCACGGGGTGGCGCCGCTGCGTGTCTTCGCCGGCGCGGTCACGCCCTCAGAATCCCACGCGTGACCCACAAAACCGCTGACCAAAGGCCTGAGGCCGTCCGCGTGTCGCTCTTCATTTCCCCGAGTCGCTTCGCTCTCCCCCGCCGAGCGCTGTCGCGGGTCGACATAAACTGCCCCGGTGATCACTACCCGTGGACGTCTGGCGCTGGCAGCCGGATTGACCGCGCGGTGGGCCTCGCGCGCGACCGGCCGCGGAGCCGGCGCGATGATCGGCGGGCTGGTCGCGATGACGCTCGACAGGACGTTGCTGTCCCAGCTGGGCGCCGGCCGTCGCACCGTGCTGGTGACGGGCACCAACGGCAAGTCGACCACCAACCGGATGGTGGCGGCGGCGCTCGAGACGCTGGGCCCGGTGGCCACCAACTCCGAGGGCGCCAACATGGACGCCGGGCTGATTGCGGCGCTGGCCGGCGCACGCGAAGCCGAGCTGGCCGCGCTCGAGGTCGACGAGATGCATCTGCCGCACGTCGCCGACGCGGTGAATCCGCGGGTGATGGTGCTGCTGAACCTGTCTCGCGACCAGCTCGACCGAGTCGGCGAGATCAACACGATCGAGCGCACACTGCGGGCCGGGCTGGCGAAGCATCCGGATGCCGTGGTGGTGGCCAACTGCGACGACGTGCTGATGACCTCGGCTGCCTACGACTGCCCCAATGTGGTGTGGGTGGCCGCGGGCGGCGGTTGGGCGAACGACTCGGTGAGCTGCCCGCGGTCCGGTGAGGTGATCGTCCGTGAACCGACGCACTGGTATTCCACCGGCACGGATTTCAAACGGCCGACGCCGCAGTGGTGGTTCGACGACGACATGGTGTACGGCCCGAACGGGCTGGCGTTGCCGATGTCGCTTTCACTACCGGGCGCGGTGAACCGCGGTAACGCCACTCAGGCGATCGCGGCGGCGGTGGTACTGGGGGTGGATCCGGCGGCGGCCGTGGCGGCGGTGTCGAGTGTCTCCGAGGTCGCCGGGCGGTATCGCACGGTCACGATCGGCTCGCACACCGCGCGGATCCTGCTCGCCAAGAACCCGGCGGGCTGGCAGGAGGCGCTGTCGATGATCGACAAGCAGGGCGCCGGCGTGGTGATCTCCGTCAACGGCCAGGTTCCCGACGGGGAAGACCTGTCCTGGTTATGGGATGTGCGCTTCGAGCACTTCGAGGACACGGCGGTGGTGGCGGCCGGTGAGCGCGGGCACTGACCTGGCGGTGCGGCTGACGTACGCGGGCGTCGAGCACACGCTGGTGCACGACACGGTGCGCGCGATCGAGTCCTGTCCACCCGGACACGTCGAGGTGATCGCCAACTACACGGCCTTCTTGCAGCTGAACCGGGCGTTGAGCCGTGCCTGACTCGACGGTACGGATCGGCCTGGTGCTGCCCGACGTGATGGGCACCTACGGCGACGGCGGCAACGCCGTGGTGCTGCGGCAGCGGCTGCGGATGCGGGGCATCGCCGCCGAGATCGTCGAGATCACGTTGGCCGATCCGGTCCCGTCGGGCCTGGACCTGTACACGCTGGGTGGTGCCGAGGACTACGCGCAGCGGCTGGCCACCAGGCACCTGATCCGGTATCCCGGGCTGCAGCAGGCCGCCGCGCGCGGCGCGCCGGTGCTGGCGATCTGTGCGGCCATCCAGGTCTTGGGTCACTGGTACGAGACGTCGGCGGGCGAACGGGTCGACGGGGTCGGGTTGCTTGATTTGACGACGTCTCCGCAGCAGGTTCGGACGATCGGTGAGCTGGTGAGCAGGCCGTTGCTGGACGGGTTGGCGGAGCCATTGACGGGCTTCGAAAACCACCGTGGCGGAACGGTATTGGGTCCGGAGGCGCGTCCCTTGGGCGCGGTGACTCGTGGCGCCGGTAACCGCACCGGGGACGCCGGTGACGGGGCGGTGCAGGGCAGCGTCGTCGCCACCTACATGCACGGCCCCTGCCTGGCGCGCAATCCGGGGCTTGCGGATCTGTTGTTGTCGCGCGTGGTGGGTGAGTTGCCGCCGTTGGAGCTGCCCGAGGTGGCGCTGCTGCGTCGGGAACGCCTGGCCGCCTCCGCGCGACTGAGAACCTCCAGCCGCGACATCGACGTTCTGCAACGACACGCCGAGAACCGTCTGCAAAACGTCGGTTTCGCGAACTAGGGTCGCCACCGCGGAGACCAACGCCTCACGTACGCGGCGGATGACCTCGTCATCGCGGTCCTCTTTGATTACTCGGACCACCTTCCACCCAAGCCGCTCGACCTTGGGCAGGGCGCGGACTCCTTGACGTACTGCTGCGCGGTCGGTGCGGTGCTGATCTCCGTCGTACTCGGCCGAAACCTTGAACTCCTCCCAACCCATGTCGAGCATTCGCGATGAGCTTCCACCCGTCGGTGTTCCACGACGGGTATCTGCGTCGTAGGCCTCGGCAATCCCGCATCGATCAGCAGCAAGCGCAACCAGGATTCCTTTGGTGACGCAGCGCCGCCGTCGACAAGCGGCAAGCAACCCTGCAGCTGCCGTGAGGCCTCGGGCTCCTTCGGTAGCGCTTGGCGAGCAGAAGCACGTCCTCGAGCGCGAATGGTGTCGCGTACATCAGGGCGTCCATCCGAGCGATGGCTTCGTCTCGCGGTAAGATGCCGGCCGAAGTCGAATGCGGTGCGGGCGGGAGTCGTGACCCGAAGCTTTCCAACCCTCGTCATCTCGTCGTCGCTGAGCGCCTCGTTGCCGCACGATGAGCCCCCGTTGCGGCCGAGCGTTTGAAATCAACTCGATTCGCGCGTCGACGCCCACCCAGCCGCGCGCCGTGCAACGCCGATGCGGCGACTCCCCCAATCACCGCCCGCCCTTGCGACGTCAACCACTGCCCCAGCGATCCTGTCGCGCAGAGAAACGTCTTGCCACCGGGGAACATCCACACCGCGATACATCGGCCGATACCAGCGGCTGTAGTTCATGTCGGGTGAGACGGCGCGCGGCGCCACCGCCTCGCTTCCGATGAATACCTCCCCCATGCCGAGCATGGTGGCAGCCACCACCGACATTCCGCGACATCGACGTTTTGCAGGCGACACGCCGAGGCCGGACGGCAAAACGTCAGTTTCGGCGCAAACCCGATGGATCAGGCCATTGCGCGACGGCCGGACAGCGCGCGACCCAAAGTGAGTTCGTCGGCGAACTCCAGGTCGCCGCCCATGGGCAGGCCTGACGCGATCCGGGTCACCGTGAGGCCCGGGATGTCACGCAACATCCGCATGAGATAGGTCGCGGTCGCCTCGCCCTCGGTGTTCGGGTCGGTGGCGATGATCACCTCGGCGACCTCGACGCCGTCGACCTGCTCGCCGATCCGAGTCAACAGCTCGCGGATCCGCAGCTGATCCGGTCCCACACCCGACAGCGGGTCCAAAGCCCCACCCAGTACGTGGTAGCGACCGCGGAACTCGCGGGTGCGCTCGACGGCCTGCACATCCTTGGGCTCCTCGACGACACACACCAGCGACGCGTCGCGGCGCGGGTCAGAGCAGATCCGGCACCGCTCGCTCTCGGAGACATTGCCGCACACCGCACAGAACCTCACCCCGTCGCGCACCCTGCCCAGCGCCGCGGTGAGCCGGTCGATGTCCGGCGGCTCCACCGACAGCAGGTGAAAGGCGATCCGCTGCGCACTCTTCGGCCCGATCCCGGGCAGCTTGCCCAGCTCGTCGATTAGGTCTTGGACGGGGCCTTCAAACAAACGCTAGAACCCCGGCATCCCCAGCGCGTCGCCCATGCCGCCGGCCAGTGGCCCGAGTTTGCTCTGCGCCAGGATGGTGGTCTGCTTGGCGGCGTCGGCCAAGGCGCCGACGATCAGGTCCTGCAGAGTCTCGACGTCCGACGGGTCGACCACCTTGGGATCGATCGACACCGCCACCACTTCGCCGCTGCCGCGGACCGTGACCTGCACCAGACCACCCCCGGCCTGGCCGTGCACCTCGGTGTTGGCGAGCTGTTCCTGGGCTTCCATCAGCTGCTGCTGCATGCGCTGAGCCTGGGCCAGCAACGCCGACATATCGGGGGCGTCTTCCGGTTGCATCACGGTCCTCTTGCCTGTTGGTCTCGAGTTCATCTCGTCTGGTGTTCGACCCTCCACAGGGTAGTCGCGAGCAAGCTAGGTTGACGCGGTGCGAGACCCTCTCGCCTTGCGTGTCGGCGCCGCTGCCGCTGCCTCGATGATCGCGGCCGCGTCGGTGATCGCTGCGCCCCAGGCCGCCGCCCAGCCCACGTCGATTGCCGGGATGATCGTGTTCCTCGACCCCGGCCACAACGCCGTCAACGACGCGTCGATCAGTCGTCAGGTGCCCAACGGACGCGGCGGCACCAAGGAATGTCAGACCAGCGGCACTTCCACCAACGACGGCTATGCCGAGCACGCCTTCACGTGGGACACGACGCTCCGGATTCGCGCGATGCTCACCCAACTCGGCGTACGCACCGCGATGTCGCGCGGTGACGACAACTCGGCCGGTCCGTGCGTCGACCAGCGCGCGGCGATGTGCAACTCAGTGCGGCCCAACGCGTGCGTCTCCATCCACGCCGACGGCGGCCCGGCGTCCGGCCGGGGCTTCCACGTCAACTACTCCGCACCGCCGCTCAACACCGCGCAGGCCGGTCCCTCGAACCGGTTGGCTCAGATCATGCGTGACCAGTTGCAGGCGACGGGCATCCCGCCGGCCAACTACATCGGCAGCGACGGCCTCTATGGCCGCCCCGACCTGGCCGGGCTCAACCACGCGCAGTTCCCGGCGGTGCTGGTCGAGCTGGGCAACATGAAGAACCCGGCCGACGTCGGGCTGATCACCACACCCGACGGCCGGCAGAAGTACGCCGCCGCCGTGGTCAAGGGCATCGCCGGCTTTCTCGCAAGCCAAGGAGGCGCGCGCTAAGACCGCTCGACTTCCGCTTTTCAGGTTCTCCAGCACCTCGGCCTGGATCTTCTTCAGACCCAGCGGCGCGAACGTCTTCTCGAAGAAGCCCTTCACACCGCCGGCGCCGTTCCAGCTGGTCTTCAAGGTCACGGTCGCGCCGGTGCCCGCTGGGGCAACGGTCCAGTTGTTGACCATCGTCGAGTTGGTGTCCTTCTCGATCACCGCATGCCCGGCGACGTCGACGCTGGCTTGCACGTCGCGCACCCGCGACTTGGTGGCCTGCAGCTTCCACCTGGCCACCGTGCCCTGGCCGTGGCCGCCCTGCAGCACCTGGTAGTCGCTGAAGTGCGACGACAGAATCTTCGGCCGCACGTTCTGATAGTCCGCCACCGCCGCGAGAACCGCGGCCGGCTCGGCGTTGATCAGGACGCTGCTCGACGCGCTGACCTGTCCCATCTCGTTGCGGCTCCTTCGAGTGCTCGGGTGTGCGGTCGCATCGATCGCGACCGCGGATTAGCGTATACGCGTGTCCGTTCCCGCCGCCGAGGCGCATACCGAGGGCGTACGCCGCCTGGTCGCCAGTTACCGCGCCATCCCGGATGCGGCCGCGATCCGGCTGGCCAAGCCGACGTCGAACCTGTTTCGTGCCCGAGCCAAACGTGACGCGCCGGGGCTGGACACCTCCGGGCTGACCGACGTCATCGCCGTCGATCCCGACGCACGCACCGCGGACGTGGCAGGGATGTGCACCTACGAGGATCTAGTGGCCGCGACGCTGCCCTGCGGGCTCTCGCCTCTTGTCGTGCCACAGCTGAAGACGATCACGCTCGGTGGCGCCGTCACCGGGTTGGGCATCGAGTCAGCGTCGTTTCGCAACGGGCTGCCACACGAGTCGGTTCTCGAGATGGACATCCTCACCGGCACCGGCGAGGTGCTGACCGCGTCGCCCGACCAGCATGCGGACCTATACCGCGGCTTCCCGAATTCCTACGGCTCGCTTGGCTATGCGGTGCGGCTCAAGATCGAGCTCGAGCCGGTCAAGCCGTTTGTGGCATTGCGGCACTTGCGTTTCCATTCGCTGCAGGAATTGATCGCGACGATGGACCGCATCGTCGACACGGGCGGCCTCGACGGCACGCCGGTTGACTACCTCGACGGCGTGGTGTTCTCCGCCGACGAGAGCTATCTGTGCCTGGGCATGCAAACCGCCACCCCCGGCCCGGCGAGCGACTACACCGGCCAACGCATCTACTACCGCTCCATCCAGCATGCAGATGGTGCCAAGGACGATCGCCTGACGATCCACGACTACTTGTGGCGCTGGGACACCGACTGGTTCTGGTGCTCGCGGGCATTCGGCGCCCAGAACCCGCGGATCCGGCGGTTCTGGCCGCGGCGGTACCGGCGCAGCAGCTTCTACTGGAAATTGATCGCCTACGACCAGCGCTTCGGCATCGGCGACCGCATCGAGAAGCGGCATGGGCGGCCACCGCAGGAGCGGGTGGTGCAAGACGTCGAGGTGCCGATCGGACGCTGCACCGAGTTCCTGGACTGGTTTTTGGCCAACGTCCCGATCGAGCCGATCTGGCTGTGCCCACTGCGGCTGCGTGACTCGCAAGGCTGGCCGCTGTACCCGATCCGGCCCGGGCACACGTACGTCAACCTCGGGTTCTGGTCGTCGGTGCCGGTCGGATCCACTGAAGGGGAGACCAATCGGAAGATCGAGCGCAAGGTCAGCGACCTCGACGGCCACAAGTCGCTGTATTCGGACGCCTACTATTCCGCCGACGAGTTCGACGAACTCTATGGCGGAGAGGCCTACAAGACGCTGAAGAAGTCTTACGATCCTGACTCACGCTTCCTCGACCTCTACGCGAAGGCGGTGCAACGACGATGACTACGTTCAAAGAGAACACTGCGCGCACGACTCCTAAGTCGCAGAAGATGACGCTGGCGGAGATCCTCGAGGTGTTGGCCGCCGGGCAGGTCCCGCTGCGGTTCACCGCGTACGACGGCAGCAGCGCCGGACCCGAGGACGCCAAGCTCGGGCTGAACCTGCTGACCCCGCGGGGCACCACATATCTCGCCACGGCACCGGGCGAACTCGGCTTGGCACGGGCCTACGTGTCGGGTGATCTCGGGCCCCACGGGGTTCACCCCGGCGACCCGTATGAGCTGCTGAACGTGCTCGCCGACAGATTGGAGTTCAAGCGCCCGCCGGCGCGGGTGCTGGCCAACATCGCCCGGTCCATCGGCTTCGAACACCTCAAGCCGATCGCACCGCCGCCCCAGGAGGCGCTGCCCCGATGGCGTCGCATCGCTGAAGGCCTGCGTCACAGCAAGACTCGCGACGCTGACGCGATCCACCATCACTACGACGTGTCCAACAGGTTCTACGAGTGGGTGCTGGGCCCGTCGATGACCTACACCTGCGCCTGCTACCCGGATGCCGACGCGACACTCGAAGAGGCACAGGAAAACAAGTACCGGCTGGTGTTCGAGAAGCTGCGGCTGAAGCCGGGCGACCGGCTGCTTGATGTCGGCTGCGGCTGGGGCGGGATGGTCCGCTACGCGGCCCGCCATGACGTGAAAACGATCGGCGTGACTTTGTCGCGCGAGCAGGCCGCCTGGGCTCAGGAGGCGCTCGCAGACGAGGGCTTGAGCGAGCTTGGCGAGGTGCGTCACGGCGACTACCGCGACATCGCGGAGACGCAGTTCGACGCGGTGTCGTCGATCGGGCTGACCGAGCACATCGGCGTCGCCAACTACCCCGCATATTTCACGTTCCTCAAATCCAAGATGCGCGCAGGCGGGCTGCTGCTCAACCACTGCATCACCCGCCACGACAACCTGGCCCCGGCCAACGCGGGCGGGTTCATCGACCGCTACGTGTTCCCCGACGGAGAGCTCACCGGGTCGGGCCGCATCATCACCGAGGCTCAGAACGTCGGCCTGGAGGTGATCCACGAGGAGAACCTGCGGCACCACTACGCGTTGACGCTGCGCGACTGGTGCCGAAATCTGGTCGAACACTGGGACGAAGCCGTCGCCGACGTGGGCCTTGCGACGGCCAAGGTGTGGGGCATGTACATGGCCGGCTCACGAGTCGGCTTCGAGCGCGATGAAATTCAGTTACATCAGGTGCTGGCCGTCAAGCTCGACGAGCGGGGCGGCGACGGCGGGTTGCCATTGCGCCCGTGGTGGCAGCCTTAAGCCATCAGGAGTTCTCGATACGACGGGCGCCGAGCTCGTTTTGCAGTAGTTCCAGCGCGACCTCTTCGGGGTCGCGGCGCGGTGCGTTTGCGCCGTTGTCGCGGCCGGCCTCCTCGATCATGCTTTCCTCGTCGGACTCAGCTGCCGGTGACGGGTCCGCCTGAGCAGCACCGGCTTCACAGCGGACCTTCCAGTCGACGCCGAGCGCGTCTTTGAGTGCATCCCGGATCAGGTCGGTGTTGCGCTGTTCGCAGAGCCGTTTGGCCAAAGCTCGCTGAGGAGTGGCTGAGCACGAGCGTGTCCCCTTGGACCGCCCGCACGACGGCGTCGCTCAGCATGGCGTTGACAGACTTGCTGCGCTCGCTGACCCGGTCGCGCACCGTGGACCATTGCCGACGCACAGCGGCCGGCGTCGAGTTGACCTGAGGGAGCGGGCGCCTCGATGGGCCGCGCGGGTGGCTGGTCGGCGGCCTGAGGCGGCGGGTTCGGCGCCTTGGCCGGCGGCTTCACCACGCGCGGGGGCGGCTGGACTTGGAAAGCCTGAGCCTCGGGAACCGAGATGTCGAGCCGGGTCTCGATGCGCTCGATCCGCTGCAGCAGCGCCGCTTCGGTGTCGCTCGCCGACGGCAAGAGCAGCCGCGCGCACACCACCTCCAGCAGCAGCCGCGGCGCGGTGGCGCCGCGCATCTCGCCCAGGCCGGCGTGCACCACCTCGGCGTAGCGGGTCAGTGTCGCGGCGCCGACGCGGGAGGCCTGATCGCGCATGCGCTCGAGCACGTCGCCCGGAGCGTCCACCACGCCGCGCGCCGCGGCGTCGGGAACCGCCTGCAGCACGATCAGGTCGCGGAAGCGCTCGAGCAGGTCGGTGGCGAACCGACGCGGATCGTGACCGGCGTCGATCACCGACTCCACCGCACCGAACAACGCGGCCGCGTCACCGGCGGCCAGCGCGTCGACCGCGTCGTCGATGAGCGCGACGTCGGTTGCTCCCAGTAGCGCCAACGCATGTTGGTACGTGATGCGGTTTTCGTCAGCGCCTGCCAGCAGTTGATCCAGCACCGATAGGGTGTCGCGCGGCGAACCGCCGCCGGCGCGGATCACCAACGGGTACACGGCGTCGTCGAGGACGAAGTTCTCGCCCGCGCTCACCCTTTCGATCAATGCCCGCATGGTGCGCGGTGCCAGCAGCCGAAACGGGTAGTGGTGCGTGCGGGAGCGGATCGTCGGCAGCACCTTCTCCGGCTCGGTGGTGGCGAACACGAAGATCAGGTGCTCCGGCGGCTCCTCGACGATCTTCAGCAGCGCGTTGAAGCCGGCCGTGGTGACCATGTGCGCTTCGTCGACGATGAAGATGCGATAGCGCGATTGGGCGGGCGCATAGAACGCCCGGTCGCGAAGCTCGCGGGTGTCGTCGACGCCGCCGTGGCTGGCCGCGTCGAGCTCCACGACATCCACGCTGCCCGGTCCGTTCGGCGCCAGCGCCACGCATGACTCGCACACCCCGCATGGGTGTGCGGTGGGCCCCTTCTCGCAGTTCAGCGAGCGGGCCAGAATCCGCGCCGACGAGGTCTTGCCGCAGCCGCGCGGGCCCGAGAAAAGGTAGGCGTGGTTGATCCGAGCGGATTCCAGCGCGGTGGAGAGCGGTTCAGTGACGTGCTCCTGCCCCACCACTTCGGCGAACGTCGCCGGACGGTATTTGCGGTACAGGGCCACGGTCAGCAGGGTACCGAGGACGGGTGACTAGATGAATGACCCCAAGGGGTTAGTGGTCGTAGGCGGTCAGTGAGCGGCGGACGCTCTGGCCGAGGTGGTCGTTGGCCTTTGAGGGTGTCGTTTAGGTCGCGCCGGGCGTAGACGTGGGTGAGGACCGCACACTTTGCTACCGCTCGGGCGTCGCGAGGATCTTGAAGAGCATGTTGTTACCGAGGACCTAGCCCCGCAGCAGCAGCGACTCGGACGCGGCCAGCAGCGCGCAGGTGGACAGCCCGTCGACGGCCTCGGAGAGATCGGACATCGAGGGGAAGGTCGGCGCGAGACGGATGTTGCGGTCGTCGGGATCCTTCTTGTACGGGAACGCCGCACCCGCTTCCGTCAGCGCGATGCCGGCGTCCTTGGCCAACCCGACCGTGCGGCGGGCGGTGCCCGGCAGCACGTCGAGGCTGATGAAGTAGCCGCCCTTCGGCTCGGTCCACGAGGCGATCTTCGAGTGGCCGAGCCGCTCTTCGAGGATGTGCAACGCAAGTGCGAACTTGGGCGCCAGCAGTCGCTGGTGGCGCTGCATATGGAGCCGCACACCGTCGGCATCACCCAGGAAGCGCAGGTGACGCAACTGGTTGACCTTGTCCGGGCCGATCGTCTTCTTGCCGGCGTACTGCAGATACCACGCGATGTTTCCCAGCGACCCGCCGAAAAAGCTGACCCCGGCCCCCGCGAAGGTGATCTTCGACGTGGACGCGAACACGTAGGGCCGGTTCGGATTGCCGGCCGCGGCGGCCAGCCCGAGCACGTCGACCTGCCGCGTGAAGTCATGGGTCAGGGTGTGCACGCAGTACGCGTTGTCCCAGAACAGCCGAAAGTCTCCTGCCGCGGTGCGCATCTGCACCAGTCGGCGCACGACTTCCCACGAGAACGTGACGCCAGTCGGGTTGGAGTACACCGGAACCGCCCACAGGCCCTTGATCGCGGGGTCGGCGGCCACCAACTCCTCGATCAGGTCGACGTCGGGCCCGTCCTCGCGCATCGGCACGGTGATCATCTCGACGCCCATGGTTTCGGTGATCGCGAAATGCCGGTCATAGCCGGGCGCCGGGCACAGGAACTTGACCACCGGCTCCTTCATCCAAGGCCGCGGCGAGTCGACGCCGCCGTGCAGCATCGAGAAGGTGACGATGTCGTGCATCAACTCCAGGCTGGAGTTGTTGCCTGCGATCAGGTGGGCCACCGGGATGCCGAGGAGCTCTCCGAAAATCGCCCGCAGTTCAGGCAGCCCGTGCAGTCCGCCGTAGTTGCGGGTGTCTACACCCTCCGCGTCGCGGTAGTCGTCGTCACCCGGCAGGTGAAGCAGCGCGTTCGACAAGTCCAGCTGCTCACGTGACGGCTTGCCCCGGGTGAGATCGAGTGCCAGCTTCTTGGCGCGCAGCGCGGCGTAGTTCTGCTGCTGCTGCTCGTGAACCGCCATGAGCTCGTCGCGGCCGAGGGAAGCAAACGACACCATGCGCCCTTTCAACTGGAGCGTGGGTGGGTGTGGATCGAGCACAGCCGGAACCACAAATTCTGGGGACCCCGCGCACCCGCCAGAGCCCGTTGACCCTTGCTGCCTTCCGGCCCTGGGGGAGTTCACAGGATAGACGCCGCACGGGGTCCACCGGGCAGTGTAGTACCTCTGTCCGCGGCGACCACCGAGTTACCAGGGCGGTCGGTTACCATGGCCCGCGGAGGATTCGCCTAGTGGCCTATGGCGCTCGCTTGGAAAGCGGGTTGGGTTAACCGCCCTCGCGGGTTCAAATCCCGCATCCTCCGCCGTCGGCTCGGGGCAACTGATCCGTTTGTGGTCGCGCCCCGGCCCACAACCGCTTCTGAGGAGGGGTATGAGCCGCACTGTCGCCATGGTTTGGCACACGTTGTTCTCGATCGCCGCGGGCGTCCTGTACTTCTTCTTCGTGCTGCCGCGCTGGCCGGAACTGGTCGGGGACACGTCACACACGCTGGGCACGGTGATGCGCATCGTCGCGGGCGCGCTGATCGGGCTCGCGGCGCTGCCGGTCGTGTTCACGCTGATACGCACGCGTCAACCCGAATTCGGCACGCCGAAGCTGGCGCTGAGGCTGCGGGTGTGGTCGATCGCGCTGCACGTGCTCGGTGGCGTGTTGATCATCGGCACCGCAATCAGCGAGATCTGGCTCAGCCTCGACGACGTCGGACGCTGGCTATTCGGCGTCTACGGCGCCGCGGCCGCGATCTTCCTGCTCGGTGTTTTCGCCTTCTACCTCGCCTTCGTCGCCGAGTTGCCGCCACCTCCGCCGCGGCAATTGAAGACCAAGGCCAAGAAGCAGCGCCGCCGCAAGCGCAAGGGGAAGGCTGAGGCTGCGGCTGAGGAGGAAGCCGAGGTCGAGACCGAGACCGAAGTCAAAACCGAAGCCGAAGCCGACGTCGAAGCCGAAGCCGAAGCCGAACCGAAGCCGAAGCAGAGGCAGAGCAGCCGACCGAGGTCACCGTCTCCGAGGAGGCAACCGAAGAGGTCGCGGCCGAAAAGACACCTGCCGAGGAGACGACAGACGAAGCGCTTGCCGAAGGAGCAGCCGACCGACGACGAGCCGGCCGCCGGCGGCTTGCGCAACCGCCGCCCGTCGGGCAAGAGCGGCTCATTGCGGCGTCGCCGACGGCTGCGCGGCGGCGTCGCCGTCGAGGAGTGACGCGTCCTACTTCACGCCCGGCACGCGGCGCAGCGCTTTCAGGCCCGCGGTCATCACACGGGCGTACCGGTCGGCGCGGATCCACGGCGGCGCCCCGACGGGCAGCAGCCGTTCGATCGCGATGGTCTGCGGTTCGGTGTACTTGAGGATCCCGGACTCACCGTGGCGTCGGCCGACGCCAGAGTCCTTCCGTCCGCCCATCGGCGCATCGATTGAGCCCCAGGCCGCGGCGTATCCCTCGTTGACGTTCACAGTGCCCGCTTCTAGCCGCGCCGCCACCCGTCGGCCCCTGTCCGAATCGGATGTCCACACGCTGAAGTTCAATCCGAAGTCGCTGTCATTGGCCTTGGCGATCGCCTCCTCCTCGGTGTCGACCGGATACAGCGATACGACCGGCCCGAACGTTTCGTCGGCGAAGGCCGTCATGCCCTCCCGTACGCCCGACAGGATCGTCGGCTCGTAGAAGAACGGCCCGATGTCCGGTCGAGGCTGGCCGCCGGCGAGCACCTTCGCACCCTTGCTCACCGCGTCATCGACATGATGGATGACGGTTTTGAGCTGCGTCTCGTTGATCAGCGACCCCATGTCCGCCGAGTAGTCCAACGCCCCCGAGAGCGTCATCGCCTTGGTCGCGGCTACGAACTTCCCGACGAACTCGTCCCACATCGTCGTCGGCACGTAGATGCGCTCGATAGAGATGCACAGCTGCCCGGCATTCGAAAAGCAAGCTCGGATAGCACCTTTCGCTGCCTTGGTGACGTCGGCGTCGTCGAGCACGAGCAGCGCGTTCTTGCCGCCGAGCTCCATCGAGAAGTCGATGAGCCGCTCGGCGGCTTGCTTGGCGACAGTCCGCCCCGTGCTGGTGGAGCCGGTGAACATCAGGTAGTCGGACTGCTCGATGATCGGCGTGCCGAGCTCGGAGCCGGGTCCGGTGACCGTCTGCACCAGTCCGGGCGGCATGCCGGCCTCCTCCAGGAGCCGCACCGCCCACAGCGCGGAGAACGGGGTGCGATCGTCCGGCTTGGCCAGTATGGCGTTGCCGGCGACGATCGCGGGGAGGGCATCGCTGATGCCGAGGGTCAGCGGGTAGTTCCACGGCGAGATGATGCCGACCAGACCCTTCGGGTGGTGGTGCTCCCACACTTCGGTCAGCATCAACTGCACACCCTGGCGCCGCTTGGGGCTCAGGTACGCATCGGCGGTGTGCGCGTAGTAGCGCGACGTCAGGCTGACGTCCATGACCTCCTCGAAGGCGTGGCGACGCGCCTTGCCGTTCTCCAGCTGAATCAAGTCGAGGACCTCGTCCTGCTTGTCCAGCACGAGGTCGTGCAGTCGCACCATCACCTCGGCCCGTTCACGGATGGGCCGTGCCGCCCATTCCCGCTGGACGGCGCGGGCTCGCCGCGCAGCCGCGGCGACGTCGTCAGCGGTGCAGTGCGGCACCCGCCCCAGCGGTTCCCCGGTCATCGCGTTGGTGATCTCGCGATGACGACTGCCGTCGGCCGCCTGCACCCGGCCGGCGAGCGCGTCCAACAGCGGGCCGACGTCCTCGCGGGGCGCGCGGTCCTTGGTGCGAAGTGTGGCCATGGTGTTCGTCCTCCCACGAGAGCTGGTTCGGTGCGATGCGACGTATCTGTGACGTTATGGACCGGGCACCCGTCATGCAATTCTCGGCCGCCGCATCCGGTGACGGTCATCGGGGTGTGCGGTTTGCCCGAAGCCGTGCGGGTTCGTAACGACGGGAGCCGGGTAACCGATTTTCGACAAGGGAACGTTGCCGTGGGCCAAGATAGACCTTTAGGCCCGCGCTCTCTCTGGACTTCGAGGAGGCATTTGATGCCGGACGTGCACGCCTTTGGGAGCCGAAGGCTACGCGCGCCATGGAGGGCGCTGGTCGCGGTGCTGACCGCGATCTTCACCGTGTTGGCGCCGAGCTACCTGCTGGCTTCACAGACGGCCGAGGTCGGGCTGGCGACCCGTCAACTCGAGCTGATCGGTCAGCAACCCATCAGCCCGACCGGCTCGGAAGAACAGGTGCTACCCGCAATCGTGCAGATCGACACCCGGACCAACTACCAGGGCGTCATCGGCACGGGCGCCGGCATCGTCCTCGACCCGGGCGGCACGGTGTTGACCAACAACCACGTCGTCGCGGGCGCCGATGACATCTCCGCGACGGTCGGGGGCCGCACCTTCGACGCTGAACTGCTGGGCTATGACCGTCAGACCGACATCGCGGTCATCCAACTGCTCGGTGCGGGCGGGTTGCCGACGGCACCCTATGGCGATTCCAGTCGACTCTCGCTGGGCGAACCGGTCGTCAGCCTCGGCAACGCCGACGGCACCGCCGCGCCGCCTACTCGCCAGCCCGGCACCATCACGGGTCTCAACGAGAACATCGAGGCTGTCGATGAGCTGACCGGGGCCACCGAGCAACTGACCGGGCTGATCGAGAGCAGCGCCAGAATCATGCCGGGCGACTCAGGTGGGGCCCTCGTGAACGGCGCCGGGCAGATCATCGGCGTCAACGTGGCAGCGTCGGCGAATTACCGGCTGAGCGGCGGCCAGGGCTTTTCGATCCCGATCATCAAGGCGCTGGGCATCGCGAACCAGATCCGCACGCGCACCCCGTCCGATACGGTCCACATCGGCGGTCCGGCGATGCTCGGCGTGGGCGTCAGCACCGCAGCCCCGCCGCCGGGTGCTCCCCCAGGCATCGTCCTGCGTGATGTGTTGGTCGGAACGCCCGCAGACGAGGCCGGCCTGGCGCCGGGCGACCGGATCACGGCGATCAACGAGTTCCCGATCGACTCGCCGACGAGGCTGACAAACGTGCTGGACCGCTTCTATCCCGGCAACGTCGTGACGGTGGCCTGGGTGGATCGCTCAGGCGCGCCGCGAGCCGAGAAGGTGACGCTGGCGGCCGGCCCGAACGGCTGATCCAAGCGTCCGTCAGGTCCGCCCGGCGTCGCAGTGGTGTACGTGTTGCGGCGGGGCGGCTCCCCAACCGGGGTCTTTAGAAAGCTCCAAGGCCACCTCTTCAAAGTTCACTCATCAAGTCGAACTTCGTGAAAGAGGTGATCATGCATCGTTCGACGCACGCTCAGCGACGTCAACCGGTGCAGGTCCGTCTGCTCTGGAACGAGCGCACCATGACCATCGAAGCGACTAGGGATTTCGACGTGCCATTGCCCGAGGGCGCGGAGTTCGGCGATGACTGGCGCCCACATCCAAAAACGCCGTATCGGGTGATTAGCGGGCCACATCGCGAAGTTGCGCTTGGAAACGCCTCGGACGCGCCGCAGGCCATCGTGTGTTTTCATGCAGTTCAATTCGCAGACGGGACGATCGACGTGGAGGGCCGAGTTGAGCCTCCGGGCATTTCAGTCGACATCGAGTGGAAGAACATACTCACGAGCGACCAGGCTCGGGTCCTCGCAGCGATCGTCATGCAGGCGGCCGACGAAATCGATCGGTGGGCGTCGAAGTAAACCGGCGACCTCGTCGATGTTTGGCGCGTTTTGTCAGCGGGTAATCCCCCGCCCGCCTAGAGAGGAGTGGTTTCCACCATGAATGAGTTGGAGCAGTTGGCCCGCGACGTGCGGGGGTTCGCGACGGAGGTACGAAGGCTGGGCTACTCGCCTGTCGCCGGCGGGCATGAGAACCTGTTCCTTGAATTGTCGGAGCGCATGGTCCGGCACGCCGATCAGATGGACCGACACATTCACTGAGGCAGTCGGCTCGTCACCAGATGTCAGTGGAGTCGACGCCGACGCCCTAAGAAGACCGTCAGAACAATCGCACCGACGCCCAACAGCGCTGCAACGGCTGCACCTCCGATGAGAACGACATCTCTGGTGCTGAGGCCGCCTGAAATGGGCGACTCGGCCGCCAGCAGCTGGTAGTCGCCCGGCAGCGGTCCCTCCCCCGGAGCATCCACGCCGGGGAACTGCTGGGTCTTGTTGATCTCGAAGGTGCGTTCCCCATTCGGGCCTTCCACCCAGCTTGCCCCAGGCCGGCGTCGCGCCGTCGAGAAGCACCTTCCGCCCACCCACAACTGGGTCGTCGCCGACATCGACGATCTGGTTGACCCGGAACGGCTTGTACGTCTGGTTTGTGTACTTGACCACGACGGGGACGTCGGGTAGCGCACCACCGGCGGCGGCGGAGGCGGAGGCGGCAGCCCCGGCGCTGGGAGATAGCCGCCACCAAAGAAGTTGCCTACCGCCACGTTGGTGGCTATGCCAGCGGCATTGAGCACCATCGCCGTGAAGTTGTACGCGCCGAGTGTGGCCACTTCCGTGACAGCACTTGCCAACGCCGGGATCAGCAAGATCCGGGGCGCGCCATCGACGAGGTAGACGACCTGAAGGGGTTCACGGAAGGGATTGAAGATCACTGGCCTGTAGAACTCGTCGTACTGCACCCAGTCCGGCTGCCATTGCAGCACGTTGCTGGTCAAGACAGCATCACCAGCATCGGCCGCGGCGGCAGTGGGCGCATCGAGACTCGGCTTCGCCAGGACGTTAAGCGTGTTCCTGATGTCGTCGATTTCCTGCTGGGGCGCCGGATCCGGGTTCTCTTCGACTGGTACCGCCGCCTTGGCAGCTTGGAGATCCTCCGGGGGTGCCTGCAGCCTGTCGGGCTCAACCAGCGGCGTTGATTGCGCGGCCTGCTGCACAGTGGTCGTCGGTGAGGGCGACACGGCGTCGGATGTCGAGCCTGCAGTGCCCGTAGTCTCGGAAGGACTTAACCCGGTCGTAGACGTAGGTGATGTCGGGGTACTCACGTCGGTGGTTGTCGGGCTTGTGGTTGCCGTACCGGATGTGGTGGTCGCTGGCGCCGAGCCCGTAGTGGTGTCTGCGGGCGCAGAGGTATCGGTGGTCGTTGCCGGCGCGCTCGTGGTCACCGATGCAGAGGTCGTGTCGGGCGCCGAGTGGCAGGACTCGGTGCCGTTGTCGTGACCGCTGCCGGCAGGGTGGTCCTCGGCGCAGGCCTGCGTCGTCGTCACGACCTGAGGATCCTCGGTGACTACCGGAGCCTGCGTCGTCGGCACTGACCGTGCGGCTCCTCCGGCGGTGGTGGCGCCACCGTCGGCTGCGGCGGGGGTGCCACGATCGTCGGGACTTGCGGAACCACAGGCGTCTCCGGCGGAGGCAACGGAGTCTCTACAACCGTCTGCGGAACCTCCGGTTCAGTGACGGCAATCGTCGGCTCTGTCGTCTCGTCTACCGGCTGAGCAACAGCCGGAATGATTCCTGCGCTAACCGCTGTCAACGTTATTGCGGTTCCCGAAGCCACAACAACCGCTATCCCCCGATAACGCCATATATCAAATGGTCCACTCATCGTGGTTCATCTCCCCCTCATACTCACGATCTACCGCATTAAAAACACGGTTGGCGTCGGTCGGCTTGGAACAGATTGGCTGCGACGCATTGCCCGTCCACACCAGGGTTCTGCGTGACGGCGTTGCCGACGACGACGTCGCGGACCTGCCAAAACAGCTCCGTGCTATCCCTGGTGGCGAGAAACGCCGCTAGATCGAAATAGTTCACAAGCTGTACCCCGGGTACCCCGACACCAGCGGGCAACAGGACTCCACCGCGGGGGGTGTTCCACCCGTCCTTGTTCAACATCGAGTGGCACTCCACAAAACCGGGCGGGGGACCCCCGGGCGGGCAGCCTGTCAAAAGGTCCTCATGAAGACCGAGGTCCAAGTCGAAGTATCCGGTGTGAAGTCCAGCCGGGAGGGTGGCGGGGTCGCACGTCGGCATGAGTTGGGGCGCAAGCCGGTCTATCTGGCCCACGGCGATGTTGTCCTCGACCCAATTGGAGTGGGCGTAGAAGTCCTCAAGTGCGTGAACCAGGCCACCGAACGCGGCGCGGGCCGCTGGTCCATTCGCCAGATCTGTGCCTCCCGGGCCGACGGGCTGCGCCCCGCCCAACACGATCGGCATGAAGAAATTCCACGCCTGTTGCGTTTGGGCACAGATCTCGGCCGGATTGTTCGCGTTGTCGATATGTCGGAAGTCATCGCCCATGAACGCGTCGGTTCCCACGGCGCCGGCCGCAGGCGGTGCGCCGAGAAGTATTTGGAGTATGGCGGCCTCGTCGACCTCGCCCGGCGGAAGCGCCTGGCGCACGACGCGGTCGTGGTTGAAGATGTAGAACGCTCTCGCTTCCGGTGCGGGCACGCTGCAAAGCGCAGCAACAGCGGTGCCTGTCGCAATGACGACCAGCATGGCCATTCGCAGTCGGCGGGGCAAGGTCATGGGAACCTTCCTTCAACCTGGAGTTTCAGCTACGCGTTCGGACCATGGCATTGTCTCAGCGTCCGACGGCGAACGTCACGGAATCAACAAAACGGCAACCGCCGACCCCAACAGCTTTCGTCGCGGTGCCGGCACCACACAAGCCTGAACGGCGGCGAGCACGTTTTCGACCCCGTTTGTCTGCCCGTGTTTGAGGGCCGTCTGCAATGGCAAACGCGAGGCGCCGCAGCGGCTTATGGTGATGGCTGTGAACCTGCCGGTTTGCCGCTGTTGGCGGGAGGCGTCGTGAAGGAAACGCCGTTCGGCCGCTACCAATTGATCGAGCTATTGGGCCGCGGCGGCATGGGTGAGGTCTGGAAGGCGTTCGACACGGCCACCCAGCGAGTGGTGGCGGTAAAGGTATTGCCGACGCAGCTCGCCGCCGATCCGGTGTTTGAGCGGCGGTTTCGGCGTGAAGCCTTTACCGCGGCGTCGCTGAATAACCCCCACGTGGTGCCGATCCACAACTTCGGCGAGATCGAGGGCCGGCTGTATGTGGACATGCGCCTGATCGAGGGCGAAGACCTACACAACGTCCTAGCCCGCGGTCCCCTGGATCCCGGGCGGGCGGTGAAGATCATCGAGCAGGTCGCCTCGGCGTTGAATGCCGCGCATCGGGCCGGCTTGGTGCATCGCGATGTCAAACCCTCAAACATTCTGCTCGATGAGGAAGATTTCGCCTATCTGATCGACTTTGGGATCGCCCGCGGAGCCGAAGACACCGGGTTGACCGGTACCGGCAACGTGGTCGGCACCTGGCCGTATATGGCGCCGGAGCGGTTCACCAAGGGCTTAGCCGATACCCGCTCGGACATCTACGCGCTGGCGTGTGTGTTGTACGAGTGTCTGACCGGCAGCCGACCGTTTCCTGGTGAGAGTGTGGAGCAGCAGATCGCCGGTCATCTGACGACTCCGCCGCCGCGACCGTCGATTTCCCGCCAGGGGGTCTCACCGCAACTGGATGCGGTAATCGCCGCCGGCATGGCCAAAGACCCCGACCAGCGCTACGGCACGACCACGGAATTGGCCCGCGCGGCCCGATCGGCGCTCACCCGTCCCATCCCAAAGCCACCGTCACCGCCTGATCCGCAGCGCACCGCCGCCGGGATAGGGGCCCTGGCGCCTACCCAAGCCCGTCCGGGCGAGCAGCCGTGGGCGCCTACACGGGCGCGTCCACCCGAGGGTGTCGACGAGCCCTTGGCGCCTACCAAGCCCGTCGCGGCGACCAGCCGTGGGCGCCAACACAGGCCCGTCCACCCGAGGTTGTTGGCCAGCCCTCGCCACCCACGCAGCGTCGTCCGGCCGGCGACCACCCTCGCATGCCGTCTCCGCCTGACCGCGGCACCCCCGACCAGTTGCCGGACGCCGCGCCGCCGTCATTGCCATGGTGGCAACGCAAGGCGATAGTGATCCCAGCCGCCCTCATCCTGATCATCGCAGCCACGGTCACCGTCCTCGTCGTCTTGAGCGGAGGCGACAAGGGTCAACCCCCGAGTGGGCCGCTCGACGGCACATTCGCTGCCGAATTCGCCGCTGCGACAGCGCCTGACGGCCAGCCATCCGAAGACGCACCGGCCGGACGTGAGACATGGGTGTTCAAGTCGGCATGCGGTGCTAACAGGTGTGTGGCGACTGCATCGAAGGTCGACGGATCCGGGGCCACGCCGTCGACAATGGTGCTCGACAGGATTGGCGGCCGCTGGATGGCTGTGAGCGTGACGCAAGGGACATGCCAGAATGCCCAGACCGAGGTTTGGGAGACGATGTCCCTGCAAGAACGGCCCGACGGGTCGCTCACGGGCGAATTCAATCTTCGGTCGACGAGCAGCTGCGGCTACACCCAGCAAGTGACGTTCACCCGCACGGGAGGCGTGCAACCCAACGTGCCAATCGCTGACCCCGCAGTGCAGTCGCCTCGGGTAGCGTCGCCGGCCCAATCGCTCCACGGCAAGTACCGGGAGACGGACACCTATGCTTCAGACCGTCGCAGCGCCAACGCGGACTTCGACATCAAGACCTACTGCCTTCGTTCTGGCGATCGCTGCCTCAGCGCTTGGCAGAACCCCAGCGACGTCAAGATTTTGGTCTTTTCACAGGGCAAGTGGGTCTTGACGAACACATCAAGCGACACCCAGTGCAGTGCCGGCGGCCGCGCTCACCGCGAAACAACCCTCGAGTACCCACTGCCACAGCCCGAGCAGGATCCGATCACTCTCCTGACCGGACGTGGCCACTACACGGTCACCGGCGATTGTCCGTTCAACAGCGACTTCGACTCTCGGGTTGAGCGCACCGGGGACTGAGCCCGGGATTCGTCCTTCTCAGCCCGCATTAGAGCCGGCCCGCGACAAATGTCGCGGCCTGGTCCGTCAGCCCGGGCACGTACTCGTGATGCGCGTTCATGTCGCCGCCCCCACCGCAGATCGGGTCGGCCGCGTGGCACAAGTCGATCGTCTTGGGCCCGTACGCCGGACTACGTGCATTCAGCGGACCGGCCACCTTGTTCAGAGGGTCGCCGAAGACCGCAACGGCCGCCACATGGTCGTTGGCCGCCGGGGGCAGCGGATTGGTGGGGCCGACGCCGGAAAGGATGTCCAGTCCAGGTAGGGGAATGGGAAGGCCTGGTATAGGAGGTAGGGGCGGAAGGCCGGCCGGTAGGCCAGGAACGCCCGGTATGGCGGGAACGCTTGGCGCGGCACCAACGAGGAAGTCGACGACAACCGCGCCCTCCGAGAAGCCGCCGAGCACTAACCTGGTGGCCGGACAATTGGCGATCATGTAATTGACATGGTTGGTCGCATCGGCGACGCCGTCGGAGACCCTAAGGAAGTTCGACGAGGCGGGGTAATTGACCCCATGCACCCCGACTGACCTACCGCCCACCTTCGAACGCAGCGAGTTGATAAAGGCATCGCCCAGTGGGCCCGGGCCTGGCGCATCTCCTAGGCCACGCGCGAACACCACATCGATATCGGGGCACGGTTGGGCCGCGGCGGAGGGAATGCCCATAGGTGCGCCAGAACATTGACGCCGGCCATCACCTATCGCGGCGCAAAAGCGACTAACGATCGGACGTGGTCGCGCCACGGCTATGTTCATCCGTCGATGATAGGTAGCCGTTATCGCTGCCGATGGCAGTTACGCAAATAACGGCTGGTGCGCGCGGTGTAACGCCTCAATCCCTCTTCCGATCCGTATCCCGGCGTCGGCTGCACCCGTTTGGGTTCGCCCGGCATCTTCGGATAGTTGGGCGGATACGGCATGTCGCCCAGTCCCCGCTCCTCGTCCGCTTTCACCATGTCCAGCAGTGGCTCGATCGACTGCGCCAGCGCATCCAGATCGGCCATCGCATCACCACGCCGCTTCACCAGATCCGGCACCGTCGCGATCGTGTAGTCGTCCGGGTCGGCGTCGACCAGTTCGTCCCATGTCAAAGGCGTGGACACCGTCGCGATCGGGGTTCGGCGCGCGGAGTAGGCCGACGCGAAGGTGCGGTCGCGCGCGTTCTGATTGAAGTCGATGAACACCCGCTGGCCCCGCTCCTCTTTCCACCACGACGTCGTCACCAGTTTTGGCGCGCGCCGCTCGATCTCGCGCGCCAACGCGATGCCCGCACGACGCACTTCGATGAAATCCCAACGGGTTTGGATGCGCAGGTAGATATGCACGCCGCGCCCGCCGGATGTCTTCGGGAATCCGATCAACCCGAGCTCGTCGAGCAACGGCTTGAGCACATCGACCGCAATGCTGCTCGCCTCGGCGAACCCGGTACCCGGCTGCGGGTCCAGGTCGATGCGCAGTTCGTCGGGATGCTCCGTGTCGGGGCAGCGCACCTGCCACGGATGCAGCGTGATCGTGCCCATCTGCGCGGCCCAGATGATCGCCGACGGATGCGTGACCTTCAGCGCGTCGGCGGTGCGCCCGGACGGAAACGTCACCCGGCACGTCTCCAGATAGTCGGGATGATGCTGCGGCACCCGCTTCTGGTAAATCTCCTCGCCGTCGATGCCGTCGGGAAACCGCTGCAGATGGGTGGGTCTGTCACGCAGCGCATTCAGCATCGGCCCATCCGCGACAGCCAGGTAGTACTCCACCAACTTGCGCTTGGTGCCGTTGCGGCCCAGCTTCGGGTAGTACACCTTGTCGGGATTGGTCAGCCGGACCTTGACTCCGTCGACGTCGATCTCTTCAGCTGCGGTGGCCACGGCTATGACTCCAGCACGTCGTAGAGGTCGTAGCGCAGCGGCACGTCGAGCTGCTCGAAGGTGCAGCTGCGTTGGTCGCGGTCCGGCCGCCATCGCACGAACCGCACCGCGTGCCGGAATCGCCGCACACCGGAGGGGTCGCCCTCCATCTGGTCGTACGCCACCTCGGCCACCTTTTCGGGACGCACCGGGATCCACCGCTTGTCCGCGGCGTTGTTCCACCGGCTCGGCTCGCCGTCGTAGATGACGTCCCCCTTCCGTAGCGGCTCCAGATCAGCCAGCAGTTTCAGCCGCGCCGTCGCGGTGAACGACGCGGCGCCGCCCACCATGTGCAGCTCGTCCTCGTCGTCGTACAGCCCGAGCAGGATCGAGCCAACCCCCTCGCCGCTCTTGTGAATCCGGTAGCCGATCGCCACGCAGTCGGCATCGCGGTGATGCTTGACCTTCACCATCTCCCGCTTCCCGGGCACGTACGGCCCGTCGAGGCGTTTGGCGATCACCCCGTCCAAGCCGGCGCCTTCAAAAGTGGTGAGCCAGTGCGCACCCTGCTCCGGATCCTCGGTGGTCCGCGTGACGTGGCACCACTGCCTCTCGTTGACGAGTTCGGCCAACGCCTCGCGGCGGATGCGGAACGGTTCGCTCATCAGCGACCTGTCGTCTGCGGCGAGTGCGTCGAAACCGATGAAGTGCGCCGGGGTCTGCTCGGCGAGCATCTTGACGCGGCTGGCCGCGGGGTGGATGCGCTGGCTCAGCGACTCCCAATCCAGCCGGACCCGACCGCCGATCTCGCGGGGAACGACGACCTCGCCGTCGAGAACACATCGCGTGGCGGTCTCGTCACGCACGGCATCGAGAAGTTCAGGGAAGTAGCGGCCGAGCTCCTTGCCGTTGCGTGACTGCAGGACGACGTCATCGCCGTCGCGGAACACCAGCGCGCGAAAGCCGTCCCACTTGGGTTCGTACGACCAGACGCCTTCGTCTTGCGGCACTGTCGTCACCGCTTTGGCCAGCATCGGTTCGATCGGCGGCTGCACGGGAAGCTGCACGCTCTCCATCCTGTCATCGGCTGATCTCGACGCCATGAGTTGGCGATGTTGGTTTAGACCGCTAGCGGGCCCCGAAACTCATCGCCGCCTGGCCGGCGCGCTGTACGCGTACCAGTTTCTCGACGACTTCGTGTTGCTTTACCCGGTGTACACCCTGTTGTTCGGTGACACCGGCGTTGGCCGACGTCGCAGGGCATGCGGTGCATTCGCATTGCTGGCTCTGCCGTATGTGGCGGTCGCGGCGTGGGTGCACCTCGGTCAGGTTTATCGCCGGCCGAGACCGGGCACGCGGAACACATGTCTGTAACCGCATTCCAGGATCTTCCGTTGGCTGACCGGGACCGCAATTGGGACGGCGACGCCGCGGAGAAACGGGTCCGCAAATGGGCGGGTGCCGAGGACGAACCAAACCAGAAGTACCGGGATGCCCACGTCTGGTACGACAGCGACAACAAAGACAACTTCACCGCTTACAAGCTGCTCATCGCCGACATCATCGACGGCAAGCTTGAAGCCGTACCGAGGGGCGTGATGGCGGCGGGCGCGATCATGCAGGGCTCACGCGGCGGAGTCGACCTGC
Source organism: uncultured Actinomycetota bacterium (assembly GCA_963834955.1). GTDB lineage: Bacteria > Actinomycetota > Actinomycetes > Mycobacteriales > Mycobacteriaceae > Mycobacterium. The sequence goes on along the minus strand of CAWIDX010000028.1, from coordinate 55,423 downwards.
CCAAGGACGATATCGACCGCGTGAAGAGCCACCTGGCCAAGTACTACAAGAAGATGGACGAGACTGCCCCCTGGGAACGCAGCTAGCCGATCTTGCTCACAATGGGGTCAGTTAGATTCGGGCGGCATGAGCCCAGCCGGTCGATTCGCGCCGAGCCCGTCGGCCGATCTGCATATCGGCAACCTGCGCACCGCGGTGCTGGCGTGGCTGTTCGCCCGGTCGACCGGTCGGCGCTTTCTGATGCGGGTCGAGGACCTCGACGACCGCACCCGTCCGGACATCGGCGAACGCCAGTTGCGTGACCTGGCCGCGATCGGACTGACGTGGGACGAGCCCGCGGAGTGGCAGTCGCAGCATCGGCAGCGCTACGACGACGTCGTCGCGGAGCTCGCCGCCGACGGGCTCCTGTACGAATGTTATTGCAGCCGAAGGGATATCCAGCAGGCACCACGAGCCCCGCACGCCCCTCGCGGTGCCTACCCCGGCACCTGCCGCAATCTGACCGAGGACCAGCGGGAGGTGCGCCGCGGCGAGATCGGCCGGCCGCCTGCGCTGCGGCTGAGGTCAGAGGTGACGACGTACACGGTCGACGACCTGCTGCACGGCTCCTATACCGGGGTGGTCGATGACTTCGTGGTGCGCCGCGGCGACGGCGTGCCGGCCTACAACCTCGCCGTGGTGGTTGACGACGCCGCGCAGGGTGTCGACCAGGTGGTGCGCGGCGACGACCTGCTCTCCTCGTCGCCGCGGCAGGCCTATCTCGCCGAGGTGCTCGGTTACCCGCAGCCGATGTACGCGCACGTCTCGCTGGTGGTCAATGCCCACGGCGCGCGGCTGGCCAAGCGCGACGGGGCGGTGACACTGAGCGAGATCGGCATGCCGCGTGCGCTGGAGGAGATTTCGGCATCGCTGGGCTGGCCGTCACGCACTCTCGACGAACTGCTTGCGCAGTTCGACCTCGCGAGCTTGCCGCGCGAACCATGGACATATCAGCTCGATTGACCAGGGTCCACCACCCGTCCGCGAGCGTGCGTTAAATGCCGACAATCCGCGGCGTGTCGTGGACAAACACGCACGCTCGCGCAAGGGGTTAGGGCGTGAGTTCCTTCTGTCCCCAGGGGGAGCCGTAGGCCGTCAGCAGCTCGAGGAATGGCACCGAGTCGAAAGCCTCCGGACCGAGGACGCCCGTTCCGCTCCACGTGCCGTTGGCGAGCAGCTCCAAGGCGACCACCGGATTGACGGCGGTCTGCCACACCACACACTGATGGCCGTACTCGTCCATCGACCACTGGTTATCGACGACGTGGTACAGATACGTCGACCGTGGACTGCCGTCCTTCCCGGTACCGGTGACCCATAGACCGGCGCAGGTCTTGCCCTTCATGCTTGGCCCGAGCGCGGCCGGGTCGGGCAGACAGGCGGCGACGACGTCGCGCGGACTGACCTCCACGCCACCGACCTTCACCTTGTCTGTTCGGTCCAGGCCCAGCTTGTGCAAAACCTTGAGCACGTCGATGAACTCGGTGCCGAGGCCGTACTTGAAGGTGGCCCGCTTGCATTTGACCCAGCGCGGCATGAGCAGCACTTCCTCATGCTCGACGTTCACGCACTCGACGGGTCCGATGCCCTCCGGAAAGTCGAAAACCTCTGGCTCGCTGAAGGGTTCGGTGACGTACCAGCCGCGGTCGGCCTCCCAGATCACCGGTGGGTTGAGGCATTCCTCGATGGTGGTCCAGATCGAGAACGACGGCGCGAAGTCATATCCTTCGACGGTGAGGTTCGCGCCGTCGCGGGTGCCGAGTTCGTCGATGTCGCTGAAGAGGTGGTCGGCCGCGTACCGGGCGAACACATCGGACAGGCCCGGCTCGACCCCGATGCCGACCAATGCCAGCCGCCCGGCGTCCCGCCATTGCTCCTCGGCCGCGAACTGCTCATCGCCGAGCTTGACACCGGTGAGCTCGTACGGCTTCTCGGGATGACGCTGCGACAGGCTCATCGCCATGTCCAGGTAGTCGGCGTTACCGGCCAAAGCTCCGTCGAAGATCGGCATCACGAATCGCGGATCGACCGCGTTGAACACATGGGTGATCCCGTGTGCGCGAACAAGTTCCGCGACATCGGCCGCCGACGACGCGTCTACCCGCGCCGTGTAGAACCGTTCGCCGCCCACGGTGTTTACTACGCGCTGTGCACGCGCTAGGTCGTAGTCGCACACCAGAATCTGGTCGAAGAAATCACGCCGTGCGGCAATGGAACAGAAGGCCGAGCCGACACCGCCCGCGCCGATCACCAGAATTCGCATGCGCTAGAACGTAGCGATGCCACACTCGTGAAATGCCCGTATTGCACATAGAGCACGAAATCAGTGACCTCGAGACATGGTTACAGGCGTTCGCGAGATTCGCGCCCGCTCGCGAGCAGGCCGGTGTAACCGCGGCGGCGGTATTCCAGCCCGCCGACGACCCGAAGTACATCGTGGTGAACTTGACGTTCCAAACCGTAGACGCGGCAAGCGCTTTCCGCGACTTCCTCCGGGAACACATCTGGTCGTCACCACAGGCCTCGCCGGCACTGGTCGGCCAGCCCAAGGCCGTCGTACTGACCGAGGTGGACACCGGCTGACTAGATCGCGACCGCCAGCGTCGACATGCCCCGCAGCGTGACGTTCGGCTTGTACACCGGCTCGCCGTCGAGGCGGGCGTTGGGGAATCGCGCGGTGAGCGCCGACAACGCCACGCTCGCCTCCAACCGCGCCAGCGGCGCGCCGAGGCAGAAGTGCGGACCATGCCCAAAAGCCAAGTGGCGGATGGCTTGGCGGTCCGGATCGAACTCGTCGGGGCGTTCGTTGGCGCCGGGGTCGCGTTGTGCGGCGGCCAACAGCAGCATCATCGTGTCGCCCTTTGGCACGGTAACTTCACCGATCGTCATGTCATCGCCGGCGATCCGCCCGATCAACTGCACCGGCGGGTCATAGCGCAGTGTCTCTTCCGCCACGGTCGCCGCGCGGCTGGGGTCGCCTGCCAGCGCGGCCCACTGCCGGGGGTGCTGCAACAGCGCGAGTATCGCGTTGGCGATCAGGTTCACGGTGGTCTCGTGCCCGGCGATCAGTAACAGGTTGCAGGTGGCGACGATCTCCTCTTCGGTGAGCTGGTCGCCGGACTCCTCGACCGCGATCAACGCCGACATCAAGTCGTCGCCGGGCCGGCCGCGTCGCTTCTCGATCAACTCGCGCAAGTAGCCGCGCAGCCATAGGCCGGCCTCCATGCGTGCCTTGAACCCGTCGGGGGCCTCTCCGGTGAACGTGATGAACGGATCGAGCGACTGCGCCAGCAGCGCGGACGCGTGGCTGAACTTCGGCTCGTCTTCGATCGGCACGCCGAGCAGCCGGCAGATGACCGCCACCGGCAGCGGATAGGCGAGGTCACCGATCACATCAAACCGGCCGGCAGCGGCCACTTCATCCAAGAGTCCGTCCACCAGCCCACGGATGTCGGGTTCCAGCTCTCTCACCACACGTGGCGCGAACGCCTTGCTCGCCAGCTTGCGCAGCCGGGTGTGATCGGGCGGGTCGAGGAAAAGGAACCCGGGTGTGCCGAACGGCCGCGGCGCCTCTCCGGCCGCGATGGCCCGCTGCGCCACCGTCGACTTGAGCCGATCGTTGGCCGACGACGGGTGCCGCAAGACCTCGTCGCAGTCGGCGAACGAGCTGAACACGGTGAGGTTCGCGTCCAGCATCTGCACCGGCCCGCCCTCCCGGATCTGCTGATACAGCGGATAGGGCTCCGCCCGGCTCGCCGGGTTGAGCAGCTGCACCAGCAAGGACTGGGATTCGGCCAGAGTCGTCATGTCTTTATTGTGCACGCGTTGAGTAATACCGGCCGAGAACGTCCTGGCGCAGCTCGTCGAACCGACCTGCGGGGATGGCGTCGCGGATCTGGTCGACCAGGCGGATGACGAACCGCTGGTTGTGGATGGTGGCCAGCGTCTTGCCGAGGATCTCCTTGCTCTTGAACAGGTGATGCAGGTAGGCGCGGGTGTAGTGGGCGCAGGTGTAGCAGTCACACTCGGAGTCGATCGGGGTGAAGTCGCGACGGTAGCGCGCACCGGTGATGTTGAACCGGCCCGTTGCCGAGTAGACGGCGGCGTTGCGCGCGACTCGCGACGGCGAAACGCAGTCGAAAGTGTCGGCGCCGGCTTCGATCGCGGCGAACAGATCGTCGGGTTCGCTGATACCCAGCATGTGTCGCGGCTTGTCCTCGGGCAGCTCGGTGCTCACCCACTCGACGATCGCGGCGAGGTTCTGCTTCTCCAGCGCGCCACCGATCCCGTAGCCGTCGAAACCGCTGCCGTCCTCGCCGGTGATGGTGGTCAGTCCACGGGCCGCCGCGCGCCGCAGGTCCTCGTACTGGGCGCCCTGCACCACGCCGAACAGCGCCGGCGGCGGCCTGTCGGGTCGGCTCGCGCAGAGCCGACGGTGCTCGGTAAGACACCGCACCGCCCACTCGTGAGTGCGCCGGACCGACTTTTCCTGATAGCCCCGGGTGTTGACGAGCGTGGTGAGCTCGTCGAACGCGAAAATCACGTCGGCGCCGAGCTTGTGCTGAATCTGCATGGACAGCTCGGGGGTGAAGCGGTGAGTCGATCCGTCGAGGTGCGAGCGAAACGTCACCCCGTCGTCGTCGACCATGGCCAGCCGCTCCTTGCCGGCGGCGATCACGTCGTCGGCCCGTACCCGGGTCGCGTCCATCGCGAGCACCTTGCGAAACCCGGCGCCCAGCGACAGCACCTGGAAGCCGCCGCTGTCGGTGAACGTCGGCCCGGGCCAGTTCATGAAGGCGCCCAATCCACCCGCTTCTTCGACAATGTCAGCGCCTGGCTGGAGGTACAGGTGATACGCGTTGGCCAGGACAGCTTGCGCGCCAAGCATTTTCATGGTTTCGGGAAGGACCGCTTTGACCGTCGCCTGGGTGCCTACGGCAATGAACGACGGGGTGTGGATGTCGCCGTGCGGGGTGCGCATGACGCCGGTGCGCCCCAGCCGGCCAGGCAATTGCCCGGTGAGGTTGAAGAAGCCCGGAGGCGGGGAGCGCACGGAGGTATTCAATCAATCCGGGGGTTCTTGACACGCTCGGGCGTGTGCGCGGATAGATTTTCTAAGGTGTCGTAAACGAAACGAGGTGCGCTCGTGGATAACCGAATCGTGGCCGTGGCCGCAGCCGCGGTGGTAGCCGCCGGCGCGATCGCTGGGTGCTCGTCGTCGCCGACGGAGTCACCCCGGCCCGCTGGGTCGCTGGCTCCGGGCACCGGACAGGCGACCGTGGGGGGCAAAGGCATCGCTGTTACGGATCGGGTGTCCTGCCCGCAGGTCGGTCAGGCACACACCATCGAAATCGGTGACGACAACAGCAATGCCCAGGTCATCGTCAGCAGCGCAAACAACGAATGGTCAGTCAACTCGGTGGTGCTCAACAATGTCGGGGGTTTCACCGGCAGCTTCTGGAGCGGGCTGGCGGGCAAGGCCGACGTCAAGCTCGTCGGCATGACCTACACGGTGACCGGCACAGCCACGGGCGTCCACGCCGACGAGCCCACCCAGACCACCGACGGGAAGTTCGAGATCAAAGCGAACTGCTGAGCCTCGGCGAGTTGCGGAACGGATGCATTTGCGTCAAATCGTCGCGGCAAGTGAGTTCGGCAATTCCGCAAAATGCCATCATCGTTGGCGGCGGCCCACCATACTGCCTGAGGACGATCCGTCAATGCCGGCGGAACAGGACACGAAGGAGAGCAGTGGTGAAGGTTGGGTTCCTAGCCGCCGTGGGCGGCGCGGCCATCGTTATCGCAGGACTGGCTGGGTGTTCCTCGGACAAAGAGTCCAGCTCTGCGACCCAGACGGCCGCGGCCGGCGAGGGAACGGCCAAGGTCGTCATCGACGGCGCCGACCAGAACGTCGAGGGCACCATCGCCTGCACCTCGCAGGGCGGCACCGTCAACATCGCGATCGGCAATCCGACCCAGGGGATCGGTGCCGTGGTGACCGAGGGAGATTCCCCGACGGTCCAGTCGGTCGCCTTGGGCAACGTCGGCGGCGCGCAGCTCGGCTACGCCGCGGGAGACGGTCAGGGTAACGCGGAAGCCACGAAGGACGGGAATACCTACAAGATCAAGGGCACCGCGACCGGAATCGACACCGCAAATCCGCTGCAGCCCGTGAACAAGCCCTTCGAGATCGAGGTGACCTGCCCGTAGCGGCAGACATCAAGACGGCGGCGGCGCTCTTGTTCACGAGGGGCGCCGCCGTTTGTCGTCGTATCGTCAAATCACCGACATGAAGGAGAACAGTGGTGAAACGTGAGTTCTTAGTTGCGATCGGCGGCGCGGCTGTAGTCACCGCAACTCTGGCAGGGTGTGGAGGCGAAAGCTCAGACCGGAGTGCGACAACGACAGCTGAGAAAACCACAACCTCGGAGACCACAACCTCGGAGACCACCGCTCAGAGCGGCGCGGGCGCGGCCACCGTCACCATCGACGGCAAGGCCCAAGACGTCAGCGGCACAATCTCTTGTGTAAACGCGGTGGACAACGTGAATATCGCGATCGGCGAGGGGACCACGGGAATCGCCGCGATGGTCAGCCAGGGCGATGATCCCCAGGTGCGGAGGGTTGGCCTGGGCAATGTCGACGGGGCGATTCTCGGCTATGAGTCTGGCGTCGGTGAGGGCAACGCGGAAGCCACGAAGGACGGCAATACCTACACGATCACGGGCACCGCGACCGGCATCGACACCTCGAATCCGCTGCAGATCGTGAGCAAGCCCTTCGAGATCAAAGTGACCTGCCCGTAGCGAAGCCCGCGAGGTTGGGGTGTGCCATCAGCCGATCGAGAATCGGACGATGTCCCGTCAAGAGCTTGACCCTCGCCTGCTCGACTGAAAACCATTGCACTCGATCGACTTCCGGGAACTCACGCAGCGTCCCGGACCCTTGGGCCACTCCATCTCGAAGGTGTTGCTGTGCGCGTCCGTCACGTCGAGGTCGGCGTGCACGGCGAACGCAGTGAGGATCTTGCCGCTGGGTTGGCGGACCGGTTCGAAGTCGATGCGCGCCCCGGACGGCGGAGCAAGACCGGTCTCCTCGGTGAACTCCCGTTGCGCCACCACCCAGGGGTCTTCGCCGTCGATGTATTCGCCCTTGAGGATCGACCACGCGCCGTCGTCCTTGCGTGCCCAGAACGGCCCGCCGGGATGGCCGATCAACACCTCGACGACGCCGTCGCGCACCCGGTAGAGCAACAGGCCCGCGCTGCGTTTCGGCATGGGCTCACACGCCGACGGCGCGTTCCAGATCCTTCAGCGACGTCTCGAGGTGGCCGAGCAGCCGCTGCAGGTGCGGAACGCTGCGACGGCAGCCCACGAGCCCGAAGTCGAGGTTGCCCGCGTTGTTGGTCAGCGTGATGTTGAGCGCCTGCCCGTCCAGCGCGATCGACAGCGGATAGTTGCCGTCCATCCGGGCGCCGCGCCAGTACATCGGCTCCCGCTTGCCCGGCACATTGGAGATGACGATGTTGAACGGCGGTGGCCCGGCCCGCAGGTAGCCGGGAACCAGCGCGGTGACCAGTCCTCCGCTCATCACCGCGGACAGCGCGAGTTGCTGCACCCGCGGCAACTCGGCGAACACCTTCTTGTTGTCGCTCATCGATGTGTTGACGGTCTGCAGCCGACGCGCCGGATCGTCGGTGTCGGTCGCCAGGTTGCACAGGAACGTGCCCACGATATTGCCGCCGCCGTCGGTGTCCTTGTCGGTGCGCAGATTGACCGGAACCATCGCCACCAGCGGCGCGTCCGGCAGCGCGTCCTGCTCATGCAGGTAGGCGCGCAGGGCACCGCCGCTCATCGCGAGCACGACATCGTTGACGGTCACACCCGCGGCGGACTTGACCCTTCTGATGCGGTCGAGCGACCAGGATTGGCCCGCGCACCGTCGTGCCCCGCCGATGCGGACGTTGAACATGGTGCGCGGCGCCCGGAATGGCAGGGTGAGCTGCTGTTCGAGCAGAGCCGCACGGGCGAGCGAAAGTGTCGAAGGTGCCAGTCCCGCAAGGGATCCCACCGTATCCCCGACCAGTCGGAGCGCGGACGGGCCCGGCTCCGAGTTCTTCGACCGCCGCGGCTCGAGGTTCCAGGGCACCCGGACTTCGCGGTCGTTCGGGTCGGGTGTGAACGCGCGCTGCAAGAGCCGCAGCGCCGACACCCCGTCGAGCAACGAGTGATGGAACTTGACGTAGACCGCGTACCGCCCGTCCTCGAGCCCCTCCACCAGGTGCGCCTCCCACAGCGGGCGATGGCGGTCGAGCAGGCTGGTGTGCAGGCGGGAAGTCAGCTCGAGTAGCTCGCGAACCCGCCCGGGTCGGGGCAGTGCCGACTGGCGCAGGTGGTAATCCAGTTCGACTTCCTTGTCGAAAGACCATGCCACGTTGGTGATTCCACCGAAGAATGCCGGGTGCTTGCGGAACATGGGCTGCACATCGGTGCATTCCAGCATCGCGTCATAGGCCTCGCGCACGAACTCCGGCCCCGCACCGTCGGGAGGCTTGAAGAGTTGCAGGGCTCCGACGTGCATGGGGTGTTCGCGCGATTCGAGCAGCAGGAATATCTGGTCGGTGGGCGAAATCAGCTTCATCGTCGTGCCACCTCGTCCTGTCAGCCCTTGTGCTATCCCCGCCGACCATTGTCCGCGTTGCCGCCGGCAATCGTGGGAAGATTCATCGGGTGGGACTGAGCGTGGCCGTCACCGGCCCAACAGGTGAAATCGGCATCTCGGCGGTGACGGCGCTCGAGCGTGACCCCGCAGTGGAGCGAATCACCGGGATGGCCCGTCGGCCGTTCGACCCGTCGATGCACGGTTGGGTCAAGACGACCTACCAGCAAGGCGACATCCTCGATCGCGAGGCGGTCGAGGCGCTCGTCGCCGACGCGGATGTTGTCGTGCACCTGGCGTTCGTCATCATGGGCTCTCGGGAGGAGAGCGCGCGCGTCAATCTGGCGGGCACACGCAACGTGTTCGAGGCGACCGTCGCGGCCGAGCGGCCCCGCCGGCTGGTGTACACCTCGTCGGTCGCCGCCTACGGCTATCACTCCGACAACCCGGTGCCGCTCACGGAAGACATTCCGCCGCGCGGCTCGCCCGAGCACTACTACTCCGAGCAGAAGGCCGCGTGCGAGAAAATGCTCGCCCAAGTCACCGAGGGCAGCTCGCTGGAGGTGTTCATCCTGCGGCCGTGCATCGTGGCGGGCCCGCAAGCGCCCGCGCTCGCCGATACGATGCCGTGGAATCAGTTGCCCAGCATCGTGCGCATGGCCACCGAGGCGGTGCCGATCCTCAAGCCGGTGGTGCCCGACCCCGGAATCCCGCTGCAACTGGTGCACCACGACGACGTGGCCGCCGCGATCGCGCTGGCGGCGGCGGCGCCGGCACCCCCGGGGGCATACAACATCGCCGCGGACGGGGTGGTGTCCGTCTCGGAGGTGGCCCGTGCGCTGGGCGGTCGGCCGGTGCGGGTTCCCGCTGCGGCGGCGTCGGCCGCCTCGGCCGCCATCTCCAGACTGCCGTTCGTCCCGTCGGCACTGGAGTGGCTGCACGTGACTCGCACGTCGGTGGTGATGGACACCACCAGGGCCAAACGCGACCTGGGCTGGCAGCCGACCTACACGTCCGCGGAAACCTTGGCGGCCCTGGCCGAATCGCTGTAGCCGCTATCTCACGGGTTTGTCATCATGCCGACGCCTCAACATGGACAGCGGAGCATCGAGATCGCCGCCGATCCGGAACTGGTCTACGAGCTCGTCGCGGACATCACCCGCATGGGCGAGTGGAGCCCGGAATGCTATCGATGTGAATGGCTCGACGGGGCCAGCGGAGCGGCTCCCGGCGTGCGGTTTCGTGGATACAACAAGCTTGGTCGCTACCGATGGGAAAGAACCGCGGTGATCGACGCTGCCGAGCGAGGCCGCCAATTCGCGTTCACGACCGTCGACGACCGGACCGGTCGCCAGGAGACTCAGTGGCGCTACACGATGACGCCGTCGAGACACGGCACGCTTCTGACCGAGTCCTTTCAGTTCCTGTGGTGCTCATTGCGTACCAGGGCCACAGAGCTCTTCGTCCCACGGGGACATCAAATGGACCGGGGCATCGACGAAACACTGGCCCGGATCAAGCGCGCAGCCGAAATGCATCGATAAACAGCGCCCGCCGAGCCCGCGCCAATGAGGTGTTCGATTTCCTTCGTAGATCTGTCAACGGTTGCGGGGAGCCACCAGAGATTTTCGGCGATGCACCGACACCGCGTAGTCACCTCCGGTGAAGGGCTCGCGGTCCCAAGTCGCCCACCGCGCCGACGGGCTCGAGTCCAGCAGACACTGCGAACCGGTCGTAGTCCTCAAACGACTACTCGATCCGGCCGAATCTGAAAGCCGGACACCAGCACGCCGTCGGCCGCCAGTCGCCCACTGAGTTCGCGTAGAACACGCGCTTCGGTCCCTGGAGCAAGAAAGATCATCACGTTCCCAGCCATCACGATCAGGTCGAACTCCGCGTCGAGACTGTCCCCGAGATCGGCTAGATCGGCCTCGATCCACGGCAGTTCGGACGCCTTTGCCCGCGCCGCCGCCAGCATTCCCGCGTCTGCGTCCACACCGACTACCGAAAACCCACGCCGCGCCAACTCGATCGCCACGCGGCCGGTACCACAGCCGGCGTCCAGGACCCGGGTGCCGCCGGATTGGCGCAGCAGCGCCTCCACGAGATCGGCTTCGCCGTGAACGTTGCTGGCCTTCGGCGGCCAGCGACCGCCACCGCGCGTCGTAATCATCACCGCGTGGGGCACCGGTTCTTTGCCAGCGCGTGCCCATCGGCGATGGTTTCACAGAGTCGCCGGTGACTTGGACGGGTGACTGGCACACACGCTGAACCAGAAGTTATATGGGCTAATCTATTGCGACAATGCGAAGCTGCATCTGTTTAATGGGCTTCGTTGCAGTGAGGAGTGGGCGGGCACCGCGATGATGGGAGTTCTCAGACGCGCGTGGATACCGCTCGTCATCGTGGTCGTCGTCGCCATCGCGGGCTTCACCGTCCACCGAATCCGCACCTTCTTCGGCGCCAACCCCGTCATCGTCACCCCCAAAGTCTTCGCCGACGACCCCGAGCCGTACGACCCCAAAGTCGTGAAGTACGAGATCTTCGGATCGGGAACGTACGCGGACATCAACTACCTTGACCTCGACGCCAAGCCGCAACGCGTCGATGGCGCGGCCCTGCCCTGGTCGCTCACGCTGGAGACCACGGCACCGTCGGCCGCCCCGATCATCGTGGCGCAAGGCGACGGCGAAACCATCTCCTGCCGGATCACCGTCGACGACGAAGTGAAGGACGAACGAACCTCCGATGGCGTTCACGCTCAGACCTTCTGCTTGGTGAAGTCCGCATGAGCACACCAACGGCCGAGGCACCCACCGACCCCTTGCCACCGGCAAGGCACGCCGCCCGGCCATTCCTTGCGCGCATGATCCGTCGGCTGGCGATACCGATCATCCTTGGCTGGATAGCCGTCATTGCCGTCCTTAACATTTTCGTGCCCCAGCTGGAAACGGTCGGGCAGATGCAGGCGGTGTCGATGAGCCCCGACGAGGCGCCGTCGATGATCGCGATGAAGCGCATCGGCGAGGTATTCCAGGAGTCCGACTCCGACAGCGCGGTCATGATCGTGCTCGAAGGCCAGGACCCGCTCGGCGACGAGGCCCACAGATACTACGACGAGCTGGTCAGGAAACTCGAGGCCGACACCAAGCACGTCCAGCACATCCAGGACTTCTGGAGCGATCCGCTGACCGCACCCGGCGCGCAGAGCAACGACAGCAAGGCCGTCTACGTCCAAGTGAACCTCGCCGGTGACCAGGGCGAGGCACTGGCCAACGAGTCGGTCGAGGCCGTGCAGCACATCGTCGAAAGCACCCCGGCACCGAACGGGGTGAAGGCCTACGTGACGGGGCCCGCCGCGCTCATGGCGGACCAGCACATCGCCGGCGACAGAAGCATGCAGCTGATCACGGTGGTGACCTTCACCGTGATCATCGTCATGTTGTTGCTCGTCTACCGGTCGATCATCACGCTGCTCCTGACCCTCGCCATGGTCGTGCTCCAGTTGGCCGCCGCCCGCGGGGTGGTCGCGTTCCTCGGCTATCACGAGATCATCGGGCTTTCGACATTCGCCACCAACCTGCTTGTGACACTGACGATCGCTGCCGCCACCGACTACGCGATATTTCTGATAGGCCGATATCAGGAATCACGTGGAACCGGCGAGGACAGAGAATCCGCGTACTACACCATGTTCCGCGGGACCGCCCACGTGGTGCTGGGCTCAGGTCTGACCATCGCCGGCGCAACCTTCTGCCTGAGCTTCACCCGGCTGCCGTATTTTCAGTCGCTCGGCGTGCCGTTGGCCATTGGCATGACCATTGGCGTTCTCGCGGCGCTCACCCTGGGACCCGCGGTCATCACCGTGGCAAGTCGGTTCGGCAAAGTGCTCGAACCCAAACGACAGATGAGGGTCCGCGGATGGCGCAAGATCGGCGCTGCGATAGTCCGGTGGCCGGGTCCCATCCTGGTCGCGACGATCGCGCTGTCGCTGGTCGGTCTGGTGGCCCTACCCGGTTACGAGAGCAACTACAACGACCGCAATTACCTGCCCAACTACCTGCCGGCCAACGAGGGATACGCGGCCGCCGACCGGCATTTCTCGCAGGCCCGGATGAATCCGGAACTGCTGATGATCGAGAGCGATCACGACCTGCGTAACTCGGCTGACTTCCTCGTCATCGACAAGATCGCGAAGGCCGTCTTCCGGGTGCCGGGCATCGCTCGCGTGCAGGCGATCACCCGCCCTGACGGCAAACCGATCAAGCACACCTCGATTCCGTTCATGATCAGCATGCAGGGCACGACCCAGAAACTGAACGAGAAGTACAACCAGGATCTCATGGCCAACATGTTGAAACAGGCCGAGGACATGCAGAACACCATCGACACCATGGAGCGGATGTCCAGCCTGACCGCGCAGATGGCGGACGTCACCCACAACATGGTCGCCAAGATGAAGGGGATGGTCGTCGACATCCAGGAATTGCGCGACCGCATCGCCGTTTTCGACGACTTCTTCCGCCCGATCCGCAATTACTTCTACTGGGAACCGCACTGCTTCAACATTCCGATCTGCTGGGCGCTGCGGTCGGTGTTCGACACCCTCGACGGCGTCAACACGATGACCGACGACATTCAGGCCCTCCTGCCCGAGATGGAACGCCTGGACTCGCTCATGCCGCAGCTGGTCGCGATGATGCCCGAAATGATCGTGACCATGAAGAACATGAAAACCATGATGCTGACCATGTATGCGACTCAAAAGGGCATGCAGGATCAGCAGTCGGCGATGCAGGAGAACTCGAGCGCCATGGGCGAGGCGTTCGACGCCTCGATGAACGACGACTCCTTCTACCTGCCGCCCGAGATCTTCGACAACGAAGACTTCAAGCGCGGTATGGAGAGCTTCATCTCGCCGGACGGCAAGTCGGTGCGGTTCATCATCGCGCACGACGGCGATCCGATGACCGAGGAGGGCATCGCTCGCATCGACGCGATCAAGCAAGCGGCGAAGGAAGCCATCAAAGGCACGCCGCTGGAAGGATCCAAGGTCTATCTCGCCGGAACGGCCGCGATCTTCAAGGACATGAAGGACGGCAACAACTACGACTTGTTGATCGCCGGAATCGCCGCGCTCACATTGATTTTCATCATCATGCTGATCATCACCCGAAGCATGGTGGCGGCAGCTGTCATCGTCGGCACCGTGGTGTTGTCGCTGGGCGCGTCGTTCGGGCTCTCGGTGCTGTTCTGGCAGCACATTCTCGGCATCGAACTGCACTGGCTGGTGCTGGCGATGTCCGTGATCATTCTGTTGGCCGTTGGCTCCGACTACAACCTGCTGCTGGTCGCTCGATTCAAGGAGGAGATCCACGCCGGAATCAATACCGGAATCATCCGATCGATGGGTGGAACCGGCTCCGTGGTGACCTCTGCCGGCCTGGTGTTCGCCTTCACCATGATTTCGATGTCTGTCAGCGCACTGATCGTGATTGCCCAGGTCGGCACCACGATCGGCCTGGGCCTGCTGTTCGACACGCTGGTAGTCCGGTCTTTCATGACGCCGTCGATCGCCGCGCTCATGGGCCGGTGGTTCTGGTGGCCGCAGAAAGTCCGGATCCCGGCCGGTTCCCCAACCATGGCCTCAGCCGAAGAACGTCGGTATGGCTAGCGTCGGCTCACCAGATCCATACGGATAGGTCGTCGGCTGGGTACTGGGCGCAGATGTCGGTCGTCCTCGCGGCGACGCCCTTGTTGTTGAAGAAGAGCTTCGCGTGATTGGGCCACGCCGCGGTCAGAGGGTCCGCGAAGTTCGTCGCCAGCTCTTCGGAATACGCCCTGCGCTGTTCGGGAGTCAGCGAGTAGAACCAGTGCATCTTGTCTCTGGTCGCTCGCTGAATATCAGGCGAGTGGTTGTTGTAGTCGATCATGTACCGCTCGTAGTAGACGGGCTCCACGTCGCGGGCGGCGGCCATGATCTGCTCTGCGGTGCAGGTGGTGTGGAGCATCCGATTTGGGATCGGATAGTCGTCGGTGGCATCGGCCGACGCAATGCCGGGCAGGGCGGCCAGGATGCTCCCGGCGGCGATCGTGGCGAGCGTGGATTGGACGAACACACGGCGCATGTTAATCACCCGGGTTGATCTGCCGCGCGTTGCAGCACGGACATTTGGTCGGGGCAGTAATAGCGGATGGCGGCACCGAGGAACTGCCACGACTGCTCGATGCTCGACCCCTTCGGGAGGTTGGTGCGGACGAACTCGGCGGACTGGAAGGCGTCGGAGTCAACGCCCCTGTGCAGTCGCTTGCACATGATCTTGCCGACCCATGCGTTGTAGTCGCGCTGTCCGTAGATGCCGTACGTGTGCAACTCGTTGGCGAAGTCGGTGTCGACGTCAGCGTGGGCCGGGGCAGCCAGGGCAATGGCCAGCGGCAGAACGATAGCTAGCCCGGCTATCTTCATGGTCGGAACTCTACTACGCTCCTTCAACGTGAGGTCGCTAAGGACAGCAATGGCCGCGGCGGCGCTTGCTCTCGCGGCCAGCGCCTCATCCGCCGGCACTGCCTACGCAGATCCGCCTGCGCCGCCGCCACCTCCTGAACCCAAGACGACGATCGAGGACGACGGCACATATTCGGTGGGGACCGACATCGTGCCGGGCACGTACACCTCTGCGGGTCCGGTCGACGACGGCGCGTGCTACTGGAAGCGGCAGGGCGGCCCCACGGGCACCGACATCATCGACAACGCGATGACCAAGAAGCCGCAGGTAGTGCAGATCGAGCTGAGCGACACGGCGTTCAAGACCACCGGATGTCAGCCGTGGGTGAAGACAGACGCCACAGTCCCGGCGCCTTTGCCACCGTTGCCCGCCCTCTGGCAACTGCGCACCTACCTCGACACCATCAACGCAGGTGCCCGTCAAGTCGGGGCAGAGCAGTTGCCTCGGCCCTGAGACCTTCATGACCTACGCGGATGAGGTCGGCCGCCTTCTCGCCCACCATCACGCTGGGGGCATGCGTGTTGCCGTGCGGCACCGTCGGGAAGACGGAGGCATCGGCCACCCGAAGTCCCTCCACGCCGTACACGCGTAGCTCCGGGTCGACCACGCCGTCGCCCTCGGCACCGATGCGGGCCGTGCACGACGGGTGATAGGTGTGCTCCACCTCGCGGCGCACCTTCTGCTCGAGCTCGGCGCGGGTGCGGGCGGATTCACCGGGATGGATTTCCCGGCCGGTGAGGCCCCGCAGCGGCGCCGCGGCCACGATGTCGCGAACCCGTTCGATGCCGTCCACCATCGCCTCCATGTCGGCGCGCTCGGCGAAGTAGTTGTAGGTCGTGGCCACTTTCGCCTTGGGATCCGCACTGCGGAGCCGCACGACGCCCTGGCTGAGAGAACCGACCAGCGAACACGCCATGGTGAAGGCCGGACGGTCGTGGGTGTCGAACCCGTGGTTGAAGAAATAGCCCGGAGCGCCGATCAACTGCATCGACGGTGCCGCGTCGTCGGCCCGAGTGTGGAAGAACCCGCCGCATTCGCCGACGTTGGAGGTGAGCAGCCCCCGGTGGCGGACGAAGTAGTCGAGCATCTGCCGGGGCGACTCCGCCACGTCGAGGGTGCCTTTTGCGGATGTCTCGAAGTTCATCGTGTACAGCGGGTGGTCCATCAGGTGCGCACCGACATGGGGGTTGTCCACGACCGTGGCGATCTGGTGCTCGGCCAGATGGTCGGCCGGGCCGATGCCCGAGAGCATCAGCAGCTGCGGCGTGTTCAACGCCCCTGCTGAGAGGACGACCTCCCGTTCGGCGCGTAACAACTCTCGCGTGCCGCCACGCTCGACCTCGACACCGACCGCACGTCCCTGCGAGATACACACTGCGAGGACGTGCGTGTCGGTGAGCACCGTGAGGTTCGGCCGACGGCGGGCCGGGACCAGGTAACCGTCGGCGGTTGTCCAGCGGCGGCCACGCCGCTGACTGACCTGGTAGAAGCCGGCACCCAGCTGCTCTGCGCCGTTGAAGTCGTCGTTGCGCTCGATGCCGGTGGCGACCATCGCCTCGACGATCGAGCGGCTCAGATCGTTCGGGGATCGCGGGTCCTCAATATGCAGCGGACCCGAGCCACCGTGGTAGGTGCTCTCGCCGCGCGAGTTGGCCTCCGACCGGCGGAACAGCGGCAACACCTCGTCGTAGGACCATCCCGTCGCCCCCTCCTTGGCCCAGGATGTCGAAGTCGGCCCGGTTGCCGCGGATGTAGATCATCGCGTTCATCGCGCTGCAGCCGCCCAGCATCTTGGCCCGCGGTTGGAACAGCGACCGGCCCTCCAGGAACGGCTCCGGCTCGGTGTAGAACTCCCAGTCCAGTGCGGTCTTGAACTGCTTGGGAAACGCGGCCGGCATCTGCACGCTCAGGTGCCGGTGGGACCCGCCGGCCTCGATGAGCAGGACGCGAACGGACGCGTCCTCGGAGAGTCGGCTGGCGACGACCGCTCCGGCGGAGCCTGCGCCGACGACAATGTAATCGTAGGAATCCATTGACAGATCCTCTCTGGTTGTGACAGTGAGAAAACTGTCGCATCGAGGCGCTGATCAGCGCTTTGTCTTTGGGAGACAAGACTTCGTCGGGAGTTGGTCGGTTGACGACATCACCGGTGTGCCGCAGTCGCTGTTCGCGTTATCGCGGTGGTTGCAGGACCGCCGTGCCGTACCACTGGCACAGTAACAACGCCAGTTCGACGTCAAGCCGATCTTCGTCAATGGCCCGACCACGTCTGGCAACAGCCCGACCGACACGGTATTTCACTGTGTTGAAGTGCAGGGTGAGTTCCTCGGCGGCCATCTTGTAACTGGACCCGCAGCGCAGGAATACCCGCAATGTCTCCCGCAGGCGCGCGTCGTTCTCGTTGTCACCAGCCAGATCACCGAGCACCTCGGCAACCCATTCGCGTGTCTCGCCGATGTCGCCGGCCAACAGCGCGGCCACGGACAGGCCGGGGTCGTTCGCAGCGAGCACGGCGGGCCCCTGCTGACGCCGAGCGACCGCGACCGCACGCGCGGTCTGCGCCTGGTGGTGGGAACGGCGGAAACCGTAGACGCCTGCCGCGGTCGTCCCGATGCCGACACTGGGAGCGTCGTCGCGTCCTGCCGCGAAGCCTCGCACTTTTGTCACTGCATCGGCCGCGGGCGCCTTGAAGGGCAACCATCCCCAGCCGGTCACCCGGTTCTCGGCAACGAACAACGGGTTCGCCGCAGCACCCGCGGCTTGCCCCAATTCCCGAAGGAAGCGCTGCAATTGCGGCAGCTCATCCCCGTCTGGTCGGGCGTCGGGGTACCACATGACGACCGCGAGATGGTGCCACCGAAGCGGATAACGGATCTCCGTGGTTGCCGCGTCGACGTCGATGGTCTTCGCTCCGGCAAGCAGCTCCCGGACACGGACGGCGCGGATGCTGTTCTGGGTTTCCAGCCAGCGTTCGCGCTCCTCCTCGTACACACCTACGACCTGCTCCGACATTCGGTCGATGTACTCGAAGAGAGTGGCGGTGATCCTCTCCAGCACGGCAACTCTCGCCGGTGGCGGGATGTCGGTTGCTCGCACGGCATCGAATACCAGTTCGTTCATGCGGCGCTGCCCGACTCGGTAGGAGCGCACCAGTGCGTTCAACGGCACGTCGTGCTGTGCCAGCCGCCGCGCGTGTTCCAGCGCGGCGCTCGGCGCCTCGACCTTCTCCACCGCGATGTGGTAGCGCAGAGCCCTCAGCAAGGTATCGACGTTGCCTGCGGCACTGGCGCCGAGAAGCTCCATCGTGAGCGCATCCCCGCGCAACTGCGGAACTGAACCTTCGACGAAACCCTGGATGTCCGAAGCCAATTCGGGCAGTCGTTCGTTCATTCGGGCAGCAATCTCAGTGATGCAGCCCTCGACGTCGAACTCGGCTTCGCGACGCAGATCCGTCACCCTTCGACCGTAGTTCTTCGCGCCGCCGACCGGTTGCGATCGGCGTGGTCACGGACTTCTGGGAGTTTTGAAGCGTCACGGAAGTTCCATGGACTCGCATCTACTCATCGTCTCGATCGCCAAGGGCCACCGCCGGCTGGTACCTGGTGTTTCTCTTCAGCGCCGCGGAAGATCGCGCTTACCTCAGCCTGAATCAGGGGACGACACAGTGGGGGCGTATTCAGCTTGGGAAGTCGTTTCGATGGGTTCGCGGGTGTCTCTGTGAGTACGTCGGGGTCGTTGACCTGGGGAAATGTGTCAGTGTAGGAAAGGATGAGGTCCGCGACGGCCCATCGCTGTTCTGTGACAACGTCGTGACAATTTCGTGACAAATCCTTCGGGTTGCTCATAGAGTGCCCTCTGTGGCGCGCCATAGAGTAGTCAGGGACCGACGGAAGTCGTCAGTAGTCCTGGTTGCGGTCTTCGGCTCGGCCGCTGTGGTTCTCGCGGCTGGCAAAAACCTCTATCCACTCGTCGCCGGCGGCGACACCGATCCAGTTGTCGAGACCCCGGCGTCGTGCTGCGTGGAGATCGTGACACCGCCGATCGGACTCTCGTCGGCTCCGGCCCCTAGGCCGGCAAGTGTGATTACCGTCGCCAGCCAATACGCGTCGGCATCGAGATCGCGGATAGTCGATGCCCCCCCTCCTCCTCAGTTGTTACCCGTTGGGGTCGCGCGAGAGCAGGGTCTACAGGTCAGAACCATCTTGGTTGCTCGCAGTATCAGCGCGGCGTACCCCGAGATTGAACACATCGACGGCGTTCGTCCGGATGCGCTGAGATGGCATCCCAACGGTATGGCGCTCGACGTGATGATCCCCAACCCAGACACCGACGAGGGCATCGCGCTCGGGAACGACATCGTTGCGTTCGTGCTGAACAACGCGACTCGATTCGGGTTGCAAGACGCAATTTGGCGTGGCGTTTACTACACGCCCGCCGGTGGGCAAGCATCTGGGTACGGCCACTATGACCACGTCCACATCACTACAACGGGAGGCGGATACCCCACCGTTGGCGAGTCCTTCTACCGCTGAGCCTTACAGCTCAACGCTGGTTTTCATTGGAGCCGAGACGGGTGTCTGATTTCAGGACATAGTCGGCAGCTGTCTCACGACATAGCTGGCACCTCAGCTTGATCGAGGCCGGCCATGTCCAAGGCGCAGCTCGTCATCACCGGGGTGAACATGTTGGCCTTGTCGCGGATGCTCGGGCACTTAGCGTGAAATGAGTCTCTGAACTGCGCGAATAGGCCGACCAGCTTGGCGGTGGCGGAGGGATTTGAACCCTCGGACGGGGGTTACCCGTCACACGCTTTCGAGGCGTGCTCCTTAGGCCGCTCGGACACGCCACCGCGGGCAAGCTTACCGGCGGGGACCCCCGTCACCCACGCCGCCTTTGGCTCTTCGCGCAAGCGCTCATCACCGCTGCCGCGCGAAGAACTCCGCCAACGGCGCCGCGCACTCGTCGGCCAGCACCCCGCCGCGCACCTCCGGCCGGTGGTTGAGCCGCTGGTCCCGCACCACGTCCCAGAGCGAGCCGACCGCGCCAGTCTTCGGCTCCCACGCCCCGAACACCAGCCGCGAGACCCTGGCCATCACCAGCGCCCCGGCGCACATCGTGCACGGTTCGACGGTCACCGCCAGGGTCGCCCCGACCAGCCGCCAGCCCTCCCCCAGCGCCTCCGCCGCCGCCCGCAACGCCAGGATCTCGGCGTGCGCCGTCGGATCGCCCAGCGCCTCCCGGGCGTTGACCGCACGAGCGAGCTCGACCCCGTCGGCCGTGAACACTGCAGCCCCGACCGGCACGTCGCGCGGCCCTGCGGTCGACGCTGCCTCCAGAGCGACGCGGATCAGGTCCTCATCGCTGCGCCGAAATTGCATTCCAGGTCGTGAATTCGCGCTATTCACAGCCATGGGTTCTGTTTCGCCGCGGGGTTAGCGATTGAGGCGTTCGAGCACCGCCGACAGCTCGTCGGCGAACCCCATCCGCCTCGCGATCATGCCCAGCTGCTCGTCGGCGTACAGATCGGTTTCGTCGAGGATCACGCCGAGCACCGCGTCGGGCAGCCCGACGTCGGACAGCAGTCCCAGGTCGCCCTCCTCGAACGGCTCGGCGTCCTCGAGGTCGTCCTCCCTGATGTCGGCGTCGAGGTGCTCGAGCGCCTCAGCGGCAATGTCGTAGTCCAGCGCAGCCGTCGCGTCCGACAACAGCAGCCGAACGCCCGACGGCGCGGGTCGCACAATGATGAAGAACTCGTCGTCGACGTCCAACAAACCGAACACCGCGCCCGAGCTCCGCAACTCACAGAGCTCCGTCTGAGCAGAGGCGAGACTCTCCAATGCCGTCTGGCGCATCGGCGCGCACCGCCACTTACCGTCTTCACGGACCACGGCCACAGCGAACCCGTTCGGGCTGTCGGCGGCCCGCTCCCTCACCTGCCCGGGCTGTGGTCCCATGGCCGATTACGGTAGTCCTCGATCCGCGCCTTGCCCACTAGTTGAGGGCGTCGACGATATGCAAACCTTAGGAACGTGACCAAAACACCGGTGTGTGTGCTCGGCCTGGGGCTGATCGGCGGATCGGTGCTGCGAGCCGCCGCCGCGGCCGGACGCGAGGTGTTCGGTTACAACCGCTCCGTCGAGGGTGCGGACGCCGCCCGGTTCGACGGGTTCGACGCCACCCATCACCTCGACGAGGCGCTCGGGCTGGCCACGAAGCGGGAGGCACTCATCGTGCTGGCCGTGCCCGCGTTCGCGCTGCCGATCCTGCTGAACTACATCCGCGAGACGGCGCCCGACAACCCGCTGACGGACGTCACCAGTGTCAAATCCGCGGTACTGCAAGAAGTTGAGCAGGCCGGACTGGAAGCCAACTTCGTCGGCGGGCATCCGATGGCCGGCACCACGCAGTCCGGGTGGGCCGCCGGCGACGCGCGGCTGTTCGTCGGTGCACCCTGGGTGGTCAGCGTCGACGACCACGTCGACCCCCGGTGCTTTGTCGAGGTGGTGACGCTGGCGCTGGACTGCGGCGCGGTCGTCGTACCGGCCCGCTCCGACGAGCACGACGCGGCCGCCGCCGCGATCTCGCACCTGCCGCACCTGGTCGCCGAGGCGGTAGCGGTGACCGCCTCGGAGGTGCCGCTGGCGTTCGCGCTGGCTGCCAGCTCGTTTCGCGACGTCACGCGGGTCGCGGCGACCTCGCCGGATCTGGTTCGCGCGATGTGCGAGAGCAATACCGAGCAGGTGCTGCCGATGCTGGACCGTACGCTCGAGCTGCTCAACCACGCCCGCGCGGCGTTGAGCCGGCACGAGTCGGTGGCCGAGCTCGCTGACGACGGCCACGCCGCCCGGGCACGTTACGACGGGTTCCCCCGCCACGAGATCTTCGCGATCAGGGTCGGCGACGAGGACTGGCGCGAGCAGTACGCGGCCGCGGGACGCGCGGGCGGCGTGATCATATCCGTTCCGCCAGGCCCGGGTAATCGAGGATGAAGCCCTCGTCATCCACGCTCATGGTGGTGTCGGCCGCCGGTGATCGCACCTTGATGCCGTCGGCGCCGCTGCTGTAGTTGATCGTCGCAGGATTCACCGCGAGATCCGGCAGCGTCACATACACCACCGGAATCGAGATCGAATCGCTTCGCGTGTAGATGCCCGTGCGTCGGATGGGTAGCGCGTTGAAGAACGGGCTGAACACCACGTCGACGTCGAGCGCGCCGTCGAACGTCGCCTCGCGACTGGCCGTCATGACCGGTCACCGACCACATATTTTCCTCGTCGCGTGCGATCGAGAGCTGCCGGTCACGTTCGGCGAGCGACACCGACAGCGACAACCGCTTCGTCCCGCCCGAATCATCGGTGACGAGGTCGTAGGACGCGCTGAACGCCGGGTGCACGCTTGTCGCAGCGGCGACAATCCGCCCGTATGCCTTGATCCGATTGCCAGACAGGTGAACTCGCGCCGACTCCATGCGGGGCACGTCGTGGGCTCGCCAGGTCAATATCGCCGGCCAGGCACTCGCGTTGGCTTCGGAGGTAGCACTCACTCATCTACCGTAAGGGACGGGTCGCCCCGAGCGTCAGGGGTCCGGGAAGTGTGTGGCTCGGAGATCGCTGCCAGGTCATCGATCAGCGGTTGCGGCACCCGTCGCAGCCGCCCGGTGCCCGGTACCGACGCCCACACCGCCAACGCCAGCAGACCGTCGAGGATCAGCGCCAGCGCGGTGACCATCAACGCCCCGACGAGCGCGATGTAGAACTGACGCACCTTGATCCCGTCGATCAGATAGCGGCCCAGCCCGCCGAGACTGGCGTACGCCGCGACCGTCGCGGTGGCGACCACCTGCAGCGTGGCGCTGCGCAGCCCGCCGAGAATCAGCGGCAGGGCGTTGGGAAGCTCGACGCGCAGCACCACCCGCGTCTCGGTCATGCCCATCGCGCGAGCGGCGTCGACCACCGCCCGCTCGACGTTGGCGATGCCGGCATACGTGCCGGCCAGCAGCGGCGGAATGCCCAGCAGCATCAGCGCCACCGTCGGCGGCACCAGCCCGAGACCCCACAGCAGCACGCCGAGCAGCAGCACGCCGAGCGTCGGCAGCGCGCGCAGCGCGTTGACGCCCGTGACGACGATGAAGGTGCCGCGGCCGGTGTGCCCGACCAGCATGCCGATCGGCACGGCGATCACCACGGCGGCCACCACGGCAACAAGCGTGTACTGCAGGTGCTCGCCGATTCGGGCGGCAAGCCCGGCAGGGCCGCTCCAGTTCTCGGCGGTGAAGATGTAGGCCAGCGCCTGCTGCAGGAAGTTCACCGCGCGCCCGCCCTGGCCCGCGCCCACGGGGCGGCCAACCGCCCCGCCACCATGATCAGCAGATCGACGACGATCGCGAGGATGAAGATCGCGATGATCCCCGCGATGATCTGATCGCTCTTGTCGGCCTGATAGCCCTCGGTGAACCAGGTGCCCAAGCCGCCGATGCCGATCACCGAGCCCACCGACACCATCGAGATGTTCGTGACGGCCACCACGCGCAGGTTGGCGGTCAGCACCGGGATCGCCAGCGGCAACTCGACCTTGAGCATCCGGCCAAGCCGGTGATAGCCGACCGCCGTGGCCGCGTCGAGCACGGCGGCGGGCACCGCGTCCAGAGCTTCGGGGATCGCTCGCACCAGCAGGGCGACCGTGTAGAGGGTCAACGCGACGATGACGTTGGCCTCGTCGAGAATGCGGGTCGGAATGAGCAGCGGCAGCACCACGAACAGCGCCAGCGACGGGATCGTGAAGATGATGCTCGCGGTCACGGTGGTGAGCCGCCGCAGCGCGGTGGTCCGGTGCACGAGTGCGCCCAGCGGCAGCGCGATCAGCAGTCCGATCACCACCGGGATCAACGACAGCCGCAGGTGGATCACGGTGAGCGCCCAGGCGTCGTCGAGGTGCGTGAGCAGATAGCGCATGCGCTAGCGCCGCTGTTCGTCGATAGCCGCCAGCACGTCCTCGACCAGTACACCGCCCACGACGGCGCCCTCGTCGTTCACCGCCACCCCGATACCCGACGGCGATGACAACGCGGAGTCCAGGGCTTGGCGCAGCGAGCCGTTTAGGCGAAGCAGCGACCCGCCGGCCACCATCTCACCTGACCCGTCCAGCCAGCCCAGTGGCGAGCGGTTGGGGCGACACACCAGGACCCACTCGTGGTCCTGCATCTGCACGGTGCCGACTTCGGATTCGCTGATCTGCCGAATGTCGCGCAGCGGCAGCTCGGCCGTGCCGAAGAACTGCAGCCCGCGGTAGCCCCGGTCGGTGCCGATGAACTGGGCCACAAAGTCGTTGGCCGGGCTCGTCAGCAGACGCGACGGCTCGTCGAACTGCTGAAGCGCGCCGCCGGGCGCGAACACCGCGACCTTGTCGCCCAGCTTGACGGCCTCGTCGATGTCGTGAGTGACGAAAACGACGGTCTTGCGCAGTTCGTTTTGCAGCCGCAGCATTTCGGCCTGCAGCTCCTCGCGCACCACCGGATCGACGGCGGAGAACGGTTCGTCCATCAGCAGGATCGGCGGGTCGGCGGCGAGCGCGCGGGCGACCCCGACGCGCTGCTGCTGGCCGCCGGAGAGCTGCGCCGGGTAGCGGGTGGCGAGCTTGGGATCCAGGCCGACGCGCTCCATCACCGCAAGCGCCCCCTTACGGGCCTCGCGGCGTGACTGGCCGCGCAACACCGGAACCGTTGCGACGTTGTCGATGACCCGTTGGTGAGGCATCAGGCCGGCGCTTTGAATGACGTAGCCGATGCCGAGTCGCAGCTTGACCGGGTCAACCTTGGTCACGTCCTTGCCGTCGACGGTGAGCGTTCCGGACGTCGGCTCGATCATCCGGTTGATCATCCGCATCGACGTGGTCTTGCCGCAGCCAGAGGGTCCGACGAACACGACCAGCGTGCCTGTCGGCACTTCCAGGCTCAGCCGGTCCACCGCGACGGTGCCGTCGGGATAGGTTTTGGTGACGTCCTCGAAGGTGATCATCTATCCGCCGATCGGCTTATCGAACCCATGTTGCTGCAACCAGTTTCGAGCAGCATCGTCAGGATCGATCCCGGTGTTCCCGGATACCGCGGTGTTGAGGTCGATCAGGTCGCGAGTGGTCAACTTGGCCGACACTGCGTCGAGGGTCTTCTTGAGCTGATCGGATTTCTTCTGTGAACTGACCAGCGGGACGACGTTGGCGGCCAAGAAGTTGTTCTTCGGATCCTCCAGCACCACGAGATTGTTCTGCGGAATCGCAGGCGATGTGCTGAAGATATCGGCGGCGGTGACGGTGCCGTCGTTCAGCGCGCGTACAGTCGCCGGTCCCCCGCCGTCACTGATGGCTACGAAGTTGTGCGGTGCGACGTCCAGGCCGTACTTCGCTTTGAGCCCCGGCAATCCCTCGGTTCTGTTCAGAAACTCCGATGGTGCGCCGAACTTCACCTCGGCCGAATGCGCCGCGAGGTCGCCGATGGTCTTGAGACTCCACTTCTGCGCGGTGGCCTGCGTGACCGTCACGGTGTCGGTGTCCGATGCCGGCGAGGGCGTCAGGATCGACAGGTCACCCGGAAGTGCGCGGAACAGCGCCAACTCCACGGCCTCCGGCGTGGTCACCGTGGTCTTCGGGTCGAAGTACTGCAGCAGGTTGCCGGTGTACTCCGGTATCAGGTCGATTGAGTGGTCCTTCAGCGCCGGGATGTACGTTTCGCGGCTACCGATCCCGAATTGGCGTCTTACCTCAAAGCCGTTGGCCTCCAACGACTGTGCGTAGATCTCGGCCACGATCTTCGACTCGGGAAAGTCCGCGGAGCCCACCACGATCGACTTCAAATCACCGGAAATCGTCCCGCCGCCCAGAGGGTTGGCGCTGCCGCATGCGGCACACAGCAGCGCCAGAAGCATTGCCACCGCTGGCTTCCACTGACCTCGTCGCATGGGCATGTCCTCTCGGCCCGGTTAGCAGGCACAGTATCGGGTGACGCCCCAGCGTGTTTAGCTCTCGCGCGGAAATCGGCTGATTGAAACCGTTGTCACGCCCCTTCTTTTCTGCGTCTTAGACGGTGAGTTACGGCCCGGCACGCTTGATTCTTGCCCGGAAACCGTCAGGATGAGGTCATGAGCAGCGATCCGAACGTGCCGCCCGATCAGCCGCCGCCCGGCGGGCAGCCGGTACCGCCACCGGCATCAAAGCATGCCAAGCCGCCACAGCAAGCTGTGCCACCGAAATCGGCCGTGGGGTTCACCAAGACCGCCGCGGCGTGGTGGGCGTTGATCGTCGGGATCTTCCTGCTGATCATCCTGCTGGTCTTCATCGGCCAGAACACCGATTCGGTCGACGTCCGCTTCCTCGGCTGGACGTGGCAGGCGCCCAAGGGAATCGCGTTCCTGGTGGCCGCGATCGGCGGCGCGCTGATCACAATCCTGACCGGCACCGCCCGCATGGTGCAGTTGCGATTGGCGGCCAAGCGCAACCTGCGGAAGCGCTGACGAGTCACTCAGAGCCTCAACCGTAGGTGAACGAGAACACCTGCAGCCCTTGATCCGGACGAACCTCGAGTTGACCGCGATTCACGTCATTGTCGGCAACGATCTGATGCAGCGTAGGCGGTCCGGAGATCGGCACGGTCGTCGTGATGCCGTTCCGGGTGACCTCGATGCGCCCGGTGCCGCCGGCGACGATGTAGACGTTCTTCGCGTGGTAGTTCAGCCGGATGACCGAGTCGTCGCTGAGCGCGGTGGCGCCCTGGAAGTCGAGTAGCCACGGGCCGCTGAGGGCGAAGGTGTCTTCGGCCTGGTTCGCGGGGTAGGCGAACGTCGTGTTGCCCTCGACGTAGCGGCCGTCGCCGCCGTAGTTCACCTGCTTGCCGACGCTCAGGTAGGTCTCCCGCGTGAGGTCCAATCGCGGTGTGGTGTCGGCTGATTCGGTGGGCGGCGGCAGGTCGACGCCGGGGTCGGCCTGGGTCAACAGGTCACGAATCAGGTTCTCGGTGACGTCGTAGGATCCCTCACCAAACTTGATCTGACGCACGGTGCCGTCGGCGTCGATGAGATATCTTGCCGGCCAGTATCGGTTGCGGTAATTGGTCCAGGTCGAGAATCCGTTGTCGAGGGCGACGGGATAGGTGATGCCGAGGTTTTCGGCGCCGCTCGCGACATTGCCCGGCACCTTCTCGAAGGCGTACTCGGGGGTGTGAATGCCGATCACGGTGAACCCGGAGTCGTAGTAGCGGTCGTACCAATCGACGAGGTGCGGGATCGAGCGCTGGCAGTTGATGCACGAATAGGCCCAGAAGTCGACGAGGACGACCTTGCCGCGCAGTGACTTCAGATCGACAGGCGCTCCACCGGCAGTGTTGAGCCACTGCGCGATCCCGCGGATGTCGGGCGCCGGCCCGCAGTTCTGCAATTCGGGCGACCCGTTGGTGCAGTTGGACAGTGCCCGGTTCTGGTCAGTGACGATGCCACCCAGGTTCAGCTTCTCCTGCACCTCCGGTGCGGCCGCCACCTTGTCCTGCAGCGCGCTGGTGTAGTCGGGGATGGCGCGCTGCAGGGCGGCCGGCACGTTGAACACCAGCGCCAGCGCGAGCAGGATCATCGCAACGCCGCCGCCGACGCGGATCTTGCGCTGATGCCGTCGCACCGCGTCGACCCGTTCGGCGACCCGTCGTCCCGCCAGCGCAAACACCAGCAGCGGTAACGCCGCGCCGATCGCGAACGCGAGGGTGAGCGTGATCGTCGGCAACCCGATCGATCCGGTGGCGCCGGCGACGACGATCGCCGCGAGCACCGGCCCCGCGCACGGCACGTACAGCACGCCCAACGCCAGGCCGAGGCCGAAACCGCTTTTGCCGCTGCCAAACTGACGTTGGGGTATCAGCGCGAACGGCTTCTCCAGCAGCCGCTCGACTTTCGGGACGATCAGCCCAACGCCGATCACCGTGAGTGCGATGAGTCCTGCCCACCGAAGGGTGTCCTGCGGCAGGTGCAGCAGCGACAGCAGCGTCGAGCCGATCAGCGTGACCGTGCTGAAGCTGACCACCAACCCGGCGATGACCAGATACGGGCGCCACACCTCGGCACGCGAACGCGCGGGCTCGACCGCCGTCGTCGGGGCGCCCACTGTTATTGGTTGTCGGGCGCTGCTCGCTCCCGAATACAGGATCACCGGCAACACCGGCAGGATGCACGGCGAGATGCCGGTGATGAGTCCACCAAGGAAACCGACCAACGCGAGCGTCAACATGACCGGTATTCGGAGTCGAGCCCGTCGCGGACGTCATCAGATTTCAAGTGGCACCCATCCGGCCCGCAACCGATTCCGAATGACTGGGCGAGGAAGTGTTCGGCGACCGGCGTCGAGCAATAACTACGAAGGAGTGGATGATGCGGAACCCCCAGTACAGGGCCATTGCGGTGGCGGGATTGTCCGTGGCGGCGGTCGTCGCGCTGTCGGCATGCTCGAGCGGCTCGTCGAATTCGGAGACCGCCGAGCCCGTGACCACTGCGGTGGCAGTGGCACCGGCGAACATGCCGGCCGATCCCGCGGCCGGCCTGGTCGGCGCCGGCTGCGCGGCCTACGCCGAGCAGGTGCCGACGGGCCCGGGATCGGTTGCCGGGATGGCGCAGGATCCGGTCGCCGTGGCCGCGTCGAACAACCCGCAGCTGCAGACCTTGACCCAGGCGCTGTCGGGCCAGCTCAACCCGAACGTGAACCTGGTGGAGACGCTGAACAACGGCGAGTTCACCGTGTTCGCGCCGACCAATGACGCATTCGCGAAGCTGCCTTCACAAACGATCGAGACGCTGAAGACCGATTCGGAGATGCTGACGTCGATCCTGACCTACCACGTGGTGCCCGGTCAGGCGAGTCCCGGACAAGGTGCCCGGCACGCACAAGACCGTTCAGGGCGCCCAGGTGAACGTCACCGGCTCCGGCGACGCGCTGAAGGTCAACGACGCCGGCCTGGTGTGCGGCGGCGTGCGGACCGCCAACGCGACCGTGTACATGATCGACACGGTGTTGACGCCCCCGCAGAGCTGACGGCTGCCGAGCGGACCGCCCGTACGCGAAACCCCTACGCGTACGGGCGGTTTCCGTCTCAGGACAGCGCGCGTAGGCCGGCCGCGATCAGCGGTGCGACGGCCTGGTCGACGCGCTTGCCGGACGCGCCCGCGCCGGCCAGCTGGTCACGGAAGGCGACGCCGGCGGCGATGATCGCCAGCTTGAAGTACGCCAGCGCAATGTAGAACGGCCAGTGCGACAGGGGCTGGTCCGACATCGTCGAATAGCGGTGTGCCATTTCGTCGCCCGCCGGTAACAGCGGCGACGTCCACGCGGCGGCGATGAGGTCCGTCTCCGAATCCCGGTAGATGCACATCAGCGCCACATCGGCCAGCGGGTCGCCCAGTGTGGACATCTCCCAGTCCACGACCGCCCGAACCACTGCGGGGTCCTCGTTGTCGATGATCGTGTTGTCGATGCGGTAGTCGCCGTGCACGATCGATGCTCGGCTCTCACGCGGAACCGCTTCTGCCAGCGCGGAATGCAGCCGCTGCACGTCGGCGTCGCACGGGTCGTCCTGCTTACGGACGTACTGCCATTGGCCGCCCCACCGACGAACCTGACGTTCCAAATATCCTTCCGGGCGGCCGAAGTCGGCCAGGCCGACCGACGCCGGATCCACCGCGTGCAGATCGGCGAGCACCCGGATGAGCCCGTCCACGCATCGCTTGAGGTCCTCCGGCCCGCCGAGTGCCTGAAGCTCCTCGCTGGTGCGGACGACGCGTCCGTCGACGTATTGCACGAGCGCGAACGGGGCGCCCAGCACGGAGTCGTCTTCACACAGCGTGACCGTCGGCGCCACCGGCACCGCCGTGTCGGCCAACGCTGCCACCACCCGATACTCGCGCGCCACATCGTGCGCAGACGGCGTCAGGCCGTGCAGCGGCGGACGGCGCAGCACCCATCGCGATGCGTCGTCGCAGACGATGAACGTCAGGTTGGAGCGCCCGCCGGAAACCAACTCGGCGCGCAACTGCCCGCTGCGCGGCAGGCCGACGGCTTCCAGGTGTCGGTCCAACGCGGCGAGATCCAGCCCCGCCAGGCTCTCGCTAGTCACGGAACCCTGTATAGCGCGTCACCGCACGTTCCGCGGCAACAGGTCCCACACATGCTCCGTGACGTTGACCTCGGCGACGGTGGCGACCCCCGTCCGGGAGAACCGCAGCCGGGTGACCGAGGCGTAGTCGATGGGAAAGGACAGCAGGCGTCGCGTTTCCAAGAAGCGGTGCAGGATCACGTTGATCACGCCGCCGTGGCTGAACACGGCGACGGTGTGCTCGTGGTCGGCCGCGGCGACGACGTCATCGACCGCGGTCAGCACGCGGTTGAGAAACGCCTGCTCGTCGACGCCGGACGGAAGCCGGCCGGCGGCCAGTCGGTCCCACTCGTGCGGCATCTCGGTGCGCAACTGCTCGATCGGCAGGTAGTGGGCGAGGTCGCGGTCGTACTCGGCCCACCGATCGTCGACTTCCACGGCCAACTCGAGCCCGTCGGCGACGGGCGCGGCGGTCTGCTGCGCGCGACGCTGCGGGCTGCTGATGACGCGCTCGATCGGGTGACGGCCGAGCGCCTCCGGCAGGCGACTCGCCTGCTTGAACCCGACCTCGGACAACTCGGGATCGGAGCCTTCACCGATCTCACTGCGCTGCGGTAGCGCGTGGCGGATCAGCAGCAGTTGCACGCGTGCCACGATAGAGCCCTGATGGGATACGCCGACGACTTGTTCGACCTGACCGATCGGGTGGTGATGGTGACCGGCGGCAGCCGGGGCCTGGGCCGGGAGATAGCGTTCGCCGCGGCGCGGTGCGGCGCCGACATTGTGATCGCGAGCCGTCGCCTCGACTCCTGCGAGGCGACCGCTGAGGAGATCTCGCGTGAGACCGGGCGCGCCGCGATGCCGTATGCGGTGCATGTTGGCCGGTGGGATCAGCTCGACGGGTTGGTGGACGCGGTATACCAGCGGTTCGACCGCGTCGACGTGCTGATCAACAACGCCGGCATGTCGCCGGTGTACGAGTCGCTGACGGCGGTGAGCGAAAAGCTGTTCGACGCGGTGCTCAACCTGAACCTCAAGGGGCCGTTCCGGCTGGGCGCTCTCGTCGGTGAGCGGATGGTCGCCGCGGGCGGGGGATCGATCATCAACGTCAGTTCGATCGCGTCGCTGCGGCCCCGCCCGGACTCGCTGCCCTACGCCGCCGCCAAGGCCGGATTGAACGCGTTGACGGAAGGCCTCGCGTTCGCCTACGGCCCGTCGGTGCGGGTGAACACGATCGTGCCGGGACCGTTCTTCACCGACATCAGCAGGGCCTGGGACCTTCCGGCGGCCGTCAAGCGGTTCAAGGCTCATGCACTGCAACGGGGCGGGCAGCCGGCCGAGATCGTCGGCGCCGCTTTGTTCTTGGCCTCCGACGCGTCTAGTTTCACAACAGGGTCGATCCTGCGGGTCGACGGCGGCGTGCCGTAAGCACTAGGCGCGTCGAGATAGCCGCCAGGGTCGTGGTTTAGCCCAAAATCACAGCCGCAGCAGCCTATCTCGGCGAGAGGTGTTACGGCGTGACGATGTTGAAGCTCGGATCAGGCCGGTCGATCACCGACAGCAGCGTCGGCAGTGCGTCGGCGTCGCCGCTGACCTCGACCCCGGGTGAGTCCCGGTCCCCCGCCGCGAACGTCAGCAGCCGCAGCTTGCCGGCCAACCGCACGGTCGCAGTGGCCGTGGACTCCTCAGCCGGGCGTTCGCGATAGACGAGCACGCCGTTGCGCAGGGTCAGGCGGTAGTTCGTGGCGATGTCGACGAAATAGACGTCGATCGCGAGGTCCAGGTCCCATGCCCGCGGACCGTCGACGCTGATGGCCAGCGTGTCGAACATCTGCTCCGGAGTCAGCCGAGACAGCATCGCCGGCGACGCCGCCGAGGTCGCGGTGCCGAAATTGCCTTCGCGGAGTTCCGTGGCGCCGGAAAGGAAGAAGTTGCGCCAGGTGGCGTTCTCCGCACCGTAGGCAAGCTGTTCCAGGGTATCGGCGTACAACTCCCGGGCCACGCCGTGCTCGGCGTCGGTGAACACCGCATGGTCGAGAAGCGTTGCTGCCCAGCGGAAGTCGCCGTCACCGCAGGCCTTGCGCGCCAGCTCGACGACACGGTCGATCCCGCCGAGCGCCTCGACATAGCGTTTCGCCAGTTCCTGCGGCGGGTGCGGCCACAACCGGGCCGGGTTGCCGTCGAACCAGCCCATGTAGCGCTGATAGATCGCCTTGACGTTATGGCTCACCGAGCCGTAGTACCCGTGCGTGTGCCAAGCCTTCTCGAGCGCGGGCGGCATCTGGAACTGCTCGGCGATCTCTGCGCCGGTGTAGCCCTGGTTGAGCAGCCGCAGCGTCTGGTCATGCAGGTATGCGTACAGGTCGCGCTGGGTGGACAGGAATTCGACGACCCGCTCCCGGCCCCACGTCGGCCAGTGGTGCGAGGCGAACGCGACGTCGACGTTGTCGGTGAAGCGGTCGATGGCCTCGGTGAGGTAGCCCGACCAGACGTGCGGGTCGCGCACCAGCGCACCCCGCAGCGTCAGCAGATTGTGCAGGTTGTGGGTGGCGTTCTCGGCCATGCACAGCGCACGGTAGCGCGGGAAGTAGAAGTGCATTTCGGCGGGCGCCTCGGTGCCGGGCGCCATCTGGAACTCGATGTCGACGCCGTCGATTGTGTGCGTCTCACCGGTGGTGGCGATGACGACGGTGGGGTCGATCAACCCAACCTCTCCCGTTGACGGACACTGTCCCAGCCCGGAGCCGACTTGCCCCTGCGGTCCGCGCGCGAGCAACGTGCCGTACATGTAGGTGGCGCGCCGGGTCATGGCGGTGCCGGCGTAGACGTTCTCCTGCACGGCGTGTTCGGTAAATCCCTCGGGCGCAAGCACACTGACCTTGCCGACGTCCACATCGTCCTGGTTGGTGACGCCGAGGACGCCCCCGAAGTGGTCGACGTGGCTGTGGGTATAGATAACTGCGCTCACCGCACGATCCCCACCGCGGTGCTCGCGGTAGAGCCGGAGCGCAGCCGCCGCGACCTCCGTGGACACGAGCGGGTCGATGACGATCACGCCGCGGTCGGTCTCGACGAAGCTGATGTTCGAGAGGTCGAGACCGCGAACCTGATAGATCCCTTCGACGACCTCGTAGAGGCCGTGCTTGGCGGCCAGCATCGACTGCCGCCACAGGCTCGGGTGAACGGAGGGCGGTGCATCGCCGCGCAGGAACGCGTAAACGTCGTTGTCCCACACCACGCGGCCGTCGGTGGTTTTCACGACGCACGGGTTCAGCGCGGCGATGAATCCACGGTCCGCATCCTCAAAATCGGTGGTGTCGTCGAAGGGCAGCGACCCTAGGTGCTCCTTGTGCGCCCGTTCGATCACGGGTGTGGGCGGTTTCTGTTGCATTGCGACTCCATTCGAGCGTTTCTGACGTGATCTTCGCGCAAGCTCGTAGCATCCGAGCATGGCTTTAGTGGAAGTCATCGAAACGGCCGGCAAAGTCATCGATGCGACAGGTGTGGCGGTGATCTGCGTCGGTGCGGTGCTGGCGGCGGTGCTGACAGTGATGCGTCGTCGTCAGCCGGACGTGAACTCATACGAGTTCTTCCGGCGGCAGCTCGGCGGTTCCATCCTGCTGGGCTTGGAATTTCTCGTCGCCGCCGACATCATCAGGACGGTCGCGATCGAGCCGACGCCGCACAGTGTCGCCCTGCTCGGCGGCATAGTGCTGATTCGGACTTTCCTGAGCTTCTCGCTGCAGCTGGAGATGACGGGTGCGTGGCCGTGGCAGCCGAAGCCGAAGAGCGAATCAGCGGAGTAACCCGACGGCAGTGGCCCACAATGACTGCTTATCGCCGCCGCCGGGGGCACGGTTGGACCCAGCGCGTGCGGCGGACACTTCGCAGAGCAGTCGCGGGGTGGCGATGCTCGCCCACTTATTTAGCGGAACCGACACTTTTCGGCGAGTGATTGCGTCTTAAAGGCGGTGCAGCACGACATCGACGAGCGTGCCGTCGTCGACGCGCGCCGTCATGTAGGTGCAGTGGGGTTGGCGACGGCGATCGGTCGGCGAACCGGGGTTGAGCAGCCGCAGCCCGGTGCTCGACGTCGTGTCCCACGGGATGTGGCTGTGCCCGAACACCAGCACATCGGTGCCGGGGTACCGGCGCGACATCCGTTCGTCGCGACCGGCGGCGGCGCCGGTCTCGTGCAGCACCGTGAACCGCACACCCGCCAGGGTCACCTCGGCAACTTCCGGCAACCGGTCACGCAGATCCGGGCCGTCGTTGTTACCCCAACACGCCACCAGCCGTGCGGCACGGGCCTCCAGTGCGTCGAGCAGCGTGACGTCCACCCAGTCGCCCGCGTGGATGACCACATCGGCGTGCGCGACTTCGTCCCACACGGGCGCCGGCAGGTCACGGGCCCGCTTCGGCACGTGTGTGTCTGCGATCAGCAGTAGCTTCACGCCGCCAAACTACGAGCGCTGCAGCAGCGACGCCATCGCCGGGATCACCGCCTGCAGGATTCCGTAGCCGGCGAATTTCACCCGGGGTCTCTGTTTGTGCCCACGCCCGGGTCGCGAAGACTAGGCTCCTCCAGATGCCCGGTCAGGTCATGCGGCGTTATCTGATTCCGGTGTTGGCGACGGCGGCGGCCAGTGTGGGAATCGTCGCAGCTCCGCCAGCCGTAGCCGACTGCATCATTGACGCCGGCGGCATCACCTTGTGCGGGCAAGGTGATGTCCGGGACGGTAACAGGGCTGACCCCCCTTCTGACATCGTCTCGGGTCCCGTTTACCCGTATACGTGCTATGACGACGATTGGTATTGCAACGACGCCGGCGTCGCGCTCGCCGACTAACCAGCAGTTGTCGACGCCGCCCTCGGTGTTGTCGGCGGAGACGAAGATGGGAGATCTTCTTGGGGGTCACTGCCGGGGAGCTGAGCCAGGCCGAGGCCGCGCGCAAGTGGTGCGTCGACGTGTCGACGGTGCTCGGGATACGGCGCACCGTGAAGGACGCCGCCTTGGCCGCGCTGGCGCGCAAAACTGGGACGGCCTGGTACGCGACGCGATTGGCAGTTGGAGGCGGCACGGGCGGAGATCGCCCAGGTGACCGAGGCGGTCAAGGCGCAGGCGATCGAGCTTGCTGTGGTGCGGGGAAAAGCTGGTTGGGGCTAGCGCGTCGCGCTCCGAGCGCCGTCACAACAACGAGACTAAAGGCGGAAGGGCTCAGGCAGCCGTTGGTTGCATCCTCCGTGACGGGTCACCGTTGCGGGGGCGTTGGATCGATCCTAGATTCTTACCTTCGGTCCAGAGGTGGTTTAGTTTAGGCAGCGACGAATCGGACTCCATGGGTAGTAGCTCGGCCGGAAACGTCCCCCGATTCGAGGCAACCGATCACCCGGGGATCGATCACGGTCGGTGTTGATCGGCAGGTTCACGATTTGTTCTTGCCCAGCCCGGCCGCCATGAACCGGCCCATCTGCATAACCGCCCGACGGCGGGACAGCAGTCGTGTTTGAACCAAGACCACCATCCGGTTGATCCAACCTGGCGCGATGATGTGTTTGCGGCCTATCACCCGAAGTGTCTCGGCGGCAGCATCTCTTGGGTCAGCGATCATCCACTGCGGATATTTGGAAAGTGCATCGCCTGGGTGCTCATGAGGCCGGCAACCATAAACGAGGACGTCGACACCGCTGGGGGCCGCACCGGCGGCCGCCAGCAGCAGCATGCCGCCGACGGTCTCTCTTGCGGAGAATCTCGGAAAACCGTTGCGACTCCGACCACGAGCCGCGCGTCAGCAGTCGCAAATTGGTTGGCATTGGCCCGATCCTAGTGAAGCGGTCGCAGACACTCATCTCGCTAATCACTAGTGGGCAACGCCCCGGAGGAGTAGATTCCCGTTTGGTGCGCCGGGAAGTCGGGTCGGCAGTCAGTAACCCGACTCTCGAAAGGCATCCTGTGCACGCGTATCCCGCGGTGCATGCCCGCACCGCCTCCGACGTGGCAATCCGCATCGACAGCCTCACCAAACGGTTCGGCGGCATTGTCGCCGTCGACGATCTGACCCTCACCGTCGCTGCGGGCGAGGTATTTGGTTTTCTCGGCCCCAACGGCGCGGGTAAGTCCACCACAATTCGCATGCTGCTCGGACTGATTCGTCCGAGCGCCGGGCGCGCATATGTATTCGGTGTCCCTGCAAGTGATGTGCGACGAGCGCATCGCCACCTGGCGTATGTGCCGGCCGACGTCGCGCTGTGGCCGGCATTGACCGGCGCCGAAATCCTGGAGCTTCTAGGCAATGTCGGTCCGAGCCTCGACCTCGATTACCGCAGAGAGCTCGTAGAGCGTTTCGATCTCGACCTCGACAGACCGGGCAAGACGTACTCCACCGGCAACCGGCAGAAGGTTGCACTGGTGGCCGCCTTTGCCACCCGCGCACCACTGCTGGTGTTCGACGAGCCGGCCAGCGGCCTGGATCCCTTGATGGAACGGGAGTTTCGGCGTTGCGTCATGCAAGCCCGCGACCGCGGGCAGACCGTTTTCCTCAGTTCCCACCAGCTCGCTGAGGTTGAGGCTGTTTGCGACAGGGTCGCGATCCTGCGGGCGGGACGGCTCGTAGAGATTGACAGCATTGCCGACCTGCGGCGGCTTCGCCGGACCGTCGTCGAAGTGTCCTTTCGTGATTCAAAGCCGTTGCTGGACAACATCCCCGGAGTATCGGGAATCGAATGCGTGGACGGGGATCGCCTGCGCTTCAGCCTGTCGGGACCGCCGGCACCCGCTCTGCGGGCGTTGGCCCTGGCGGATGTCACGGCGCTCGCCATGCGTGAACCAACGCTCGAGGAAATCTTCCTCGACTACTACGGCCGGGCCGCACAATGACCGCGGGGACGCTACCGATGTCCATTGCGCCCACCGTGCCGCGCACGAAAGCCGGCTGGGCCGTGGGTCGGCTGGCCGTCCGCCAAATCCGCCGCGGCGCACTCATTGTCGCCGTAGTCTGCGCGGTCATGTCGGCCGGTGTCGCCGCCCAGTACCAGACGATGTTCCAGGGCTCGATCGCTGAATCCGGTTTGCAGGCACTGACCGAAAATCCAGCCATTCGAATCCTTTTCGGCCGGCCGGTGGCGCTCGATGACGCCGGGGGCTTCACTGTCTGGCGCACCGGTCTTCCGGTATTGGCGCTGGCGAGCGTCTGGATCCTGCTTGCCGCCACCCGTATCACCCGCGGCGAAGAAGACGCGGGACGCTGGGACCTCCTGCTCGCCGGCCGACTGCGCACGGTGGACGTCGTGTTGCGCTGCCTCACCGCCATTGCCGGGTCCGCCGTCCTGATCGGCGTGGCGGTCGGGGCCGGTCTTATCGTGGCGGGGACGAATTCCACCGGCGCCACCGTTTATGCCGCCGCGATCTTGGGCGTCACGCTGACCTTCGGCACCGCCGGTGTGCTCGCGGCCCAGATCATGCCAACGCGATCCTCCGCCGTCGGTGTCGTCGTCGGCTTACTCGGCGTCGGCCTGCTGCTGCGGATGCTCGCCGATGGTGTACCGCGCCTGGCCTGGTCCGCGTGGACAACGCCGTTCGGCCTTACCGCGAAGGCGGCACCGTACGCCGATAACCGGGTCGCCCCGCTGCTCGTGCTGGCCGGCTTTCCGTTCGTGTTCGCGGTGACCGGGCTGATGATTGCGCGACACCGCGACGTGGGCAGCGGTTTGGTGGCGGTGGCGACGCGTCGGCCGCCACGCACCACGCTGCTGGGGTCGATCGGCGGATTCGCCGCACGCCGCGCAATACGTCCGACCATTGGCTGGGCCGCGGGCATCGCGGTGTACTTCCTGCTTGTTGGCGCGCTGATCGCCTCGATCCTCGAATTCTTCGACAAGAATCCGCGTTTCGCGGAGCTGGCCGGCGCCGCGGGGTTCGCCGGTCTGGAGTCGGCGAATGGTTTCGCCGCGGCGCTGTTCAGCTTGCTAGCGATACCCACCGGCCTGTACGCGGCGACGCGGCTGGCCGGGATGGTCGCCGACGAGAAAGCCCGCCGCTGGACTCCGCTGTTTACGACGCCGACTTCGAGAATGCGTTTGGCGTGCACGGAGATCGCGGTGACTACCGCCGGCGTGCTTGTACTGCATGCGGCGGCAGGCCTTGCGATCTGGACGGGATCGACGCTCACGGGGGCGCCGCTCGGGATCGGCGACGCACTCGCCGGCGCGCTGAACACCGCGCCGATCGCGTGGCTTTCGGTCGGCGCCGCCAGCCTCGCCGTCGGGTGGCTGCCGTCGGCCGTAGGGGCCATCGGCGCTCTGCCGGTCGCCGGGGGGTTCCTGCTCAATGTCATCACCCAGAGCACCGGTGGACCGGACTGGGTGGTGAACCTCTCGCCGTTCGTCCACCTCGCCGCGGTCCCCAACGCACCGCCGGACTGGGTGGCCGTCGCGGCGCTGACCGTCATCGGCGCGGTCCTTGTGGCCCTGGGCCTTTTGGGCTACTCGCGAAGGGACCTGACCACATGACACATGCTGACCGACCCGACCGTAAGGAGAGCGTGAAGACGGTGGCAATGACGTTTAACTCGACGAGCACGGTCGTATCGTGCTGATATGCACGCCGAGGACATCGCCGAGGAATTTCCGGTGGTCACCCTTGAGTCAAATGCACTGGAGGCCGCCCGGATGTTGGCCGAGCACCGGCTGCCCGGAATCGTCGTCACCGACTCGTCCGGACGGCCGTATGCGGTATTGCCGGCATCGCAGGTGGTGCGATTCATAGTGCCCAGCTACGTCCAGGACGATCCATCACTGGCCCGCGTGATCAACGAATCGATGGCCGACCGCGCCGCCGAGAAGCTGGGCGGCAAGACGGTGCGTGACATGTTGCCGGAGCACCTCATCGACGTGCCGGGCGCGAACGCGGATGACACAGTCATCGAAGTGGCCGCCATCATGGCGCGCTTCAGGAGTCCGCTGATCGCCGTCATGAAGGAAGGCAAGATGCACGGCGTCATCACCGCATCGCGTCTTCTGGCTGCGGCCATGAGGCGTTAGTCCATTGATGGCTGTCATCGCGATCACGGTGTTCGTGGTCGCCTACGCGCTGATTGCCAGCGATCGCATCAACAAGACGCTCGTCGCACTGGTTGGCGCCGGGATCGTGGTCGCTCTCGGGATCGTCGGGTCCGACGACGTCTTCTACTCCCACGAGACCGGAATCGATTGGGACGTAATCTTTTTGCTGTTCGGCATGATGGTCATCGTCAGCGTGCTGCGGCAAACCGGCGTCTTCGAATACATCGCGATCTGGGCCGCCAAACGCGCAGGAGGCTCACCTCTGCGGATCATGATCCTGCTGGTGCTGGTCACCGCGTTCGCATCGGCCCTGCTGGACAACGTCACCACGGTGTTGTTGATCGCTCCTGTCACGCTGCTGGTGTGCGACCGGCTGGCGATCAACCCGGTGCCATTCCTGATCGCGGAGGTGTCTCGCGTTCGAACATCGGCGGCGCGTCCACGCTCGTCGGTGATCCCCCGAACATCATCATCGCCAGCCGCGCCGGCTTGACGTTCAACGACTTTCTGGTGCACATGGCCCCGATCGTGTTGATCGTTATGGTCTTCTTCATCGCGCTGCTGCCGCTCATCTTCCGCGGATCCTTCGATGTCGATCCCGCGCGGGTGGCCGACGTGATGACCCTTAACGAGCGCCAAGCCGTTCAAGATCCCCGCTTGCTCGTCAAGTGCGGGGTCGTGCTCGTGGCCGTCTTCGCCGCATTCATCGGGCACTCGGTGCTTCACATCGAACCGTCCGTGGTCGCGTTGCTCGGTGCCGGCATCTTGATCTTGATATCCCGGCTCGAACAACGTGATTACCTGGCCAGTGTCGAGTGGGAGACACTGCTCTTCTTCGCCGGCCTGTTCGTCATGGTCGGCGCGTTGGTGAAGACCGGCGTCGTTGAACAGTTGGCCCGTTCGGCCACCGAATTCACCGACGGCAACGGCTTACTGACGACGATGCTGATCCTCGGTATCTCCGCGCCGGTTTCCGGCATCATCGACAACATTCCCTACACCGCGACGATGACACCGATCGTCGCCGAATTGTCAGCGAGTGTCTCGGATCTGGCTCACCCGGATGTACTGTGGTGGGCGCTCGCGCTGGGTGCCGATTTCGGCGGCAACCTGACGGCTGTCGGGGCCAGTGCCAACGTCGTGATGCTCGGGATCGCCCGCCGTGCAGACTATCCCATCTCGTTCTGGGAGTTCACCCGCAAAGGTCTGCTGATCACTGTGGTTTCGATCGTTCTGTCGGCCCTGTACTTGTGGCTGAGGTATTTCGTGTTCGGGTAGAAGGGAATCGAATGTCGGTAGTGCTGACGGTGTTGCTGATCGCCTTCTGCATACAGGGCCTGGTGAAGTTCGCCGTTGGATTTCTGGTGCCGTACCGAACGCGCATCGCCCGCATTGCGAGCTACTACGAGCGCGACGGCCGCATCATCAGCATCTACGACAGTGTCACCCTCGCCATCATCGCGGTGCTCGTCGTACTTCTGTTCGTGGTCGATATGCAAGAACTCAGCTTCATCACCGGTCTAGTCGCCGGGATGCTGATCATCCAGATCTTCTTCCACCGCTTCAGCGAACCGCTATCCGAGGACAAGGCTCCCGAAACGTCGGCTCCACCAAGGAAAGTCATGTCCTACGCGATCCAAGCCAACCCCGGGCTGGCGTGGCGGGAGATCCTCCTCATGACGGCACTCTTCTGCTGGGCGCTCTACGAACTCGTCTCGCGCCTTGTCTCGTAGACCACGTCTCAGCGCTCGGCGTAGACGGCTCGCTCGATCTCGGAAACGAGCGCGTCGTCGCGGCCTGCGGGCTTGAGGTAGCGGGTTGCGTACTCGTCGGGTCCCACTTGCTCGACCTCGCGCCAGCCGAATTCGGCCAGGAATGCGGCGACCTCTTCGGGGTGCAGGCCGAAGTGCCATAGGCCACGTTTCATCACGACTTCTTTGTAGACACCCCGCGCACCGTACATTTCCTGCCCGTCCAGAAAATCCTTGCGAATAAAGGTGAATACCAATCTGCTGCCGGGCGCCGCGTCGGCCAGATGGCTCATCGTCTTGCGGACTGCCGGCTCAGTCAGATATGGGGTTACTCCCTCCCAGATGTAGAAGATGCGCTTATCTGGGCCGAACCCTTCTCGATCGAGTCTCTCTGCCAGACTGTCGGTCTCGAAGTCGACGGCCAACAGCCTGACGCCTGGTGGAACGCGGCCGAAACACCGCCGCAGTGCCGCCGCCTTGCGCGCAATGTTGCCGGGCAAATCGACTTCGCATACCGGGATTGTGGCTAATTCCGGTAAGCGATACGCCCGGGTGTCGTAACCGGCACCCAAAATAACAACGGCATCAATGCCTTTCGCCACGGCATCGACCAGCTGATCGTCGACGTAACGCTTCCGACTCAGGAAGTTGGCCCAGCCGCCGCGAATACGCCTTTCCGTCACTGCGACGAATACCCGCCGGGCGGGCGCAAACCGTGCGAGCGATGCCGCGAACCGGCCACTGGGAGGCAATATCCGCCGCGCCCACGGATCATCAACCAACGGCGACATTTCGTATTGATCGGCGGCGACGATCACCATCGGGCCAATCGCGGTCTGTTCGGCAGGATTGTTCACGATGTGCTCCCTGGTCGCTGGAAACGAATTGCCGACCAGACTTCCCGGCACACCAAAACCCAACCTAGCAGCGCACCCGGCTCCGGCGTGAGGGCGCCACACCTGCGATGCCGCTCGTCTCGATTACATCGACCGACTTGAGAGTAGAATTTGCACATCGGTTACGCGGCGGCGAGACGCTAATCGCCGGAGATTTGCCCGCCACACGGTGCCACCCAAGCTTCGGAGCGTCCACATGGGCAGACGTTCGCCCGACAAACTCCCATCCTTGTCCAGGCGCGCCCGCCGCCTGATATCCGTGGGCGTCGCCTTCATCGTGCTGATGGTCGTTGGCCCGCGTCTGGTGGACACCTACGTCAATTGGTTGTGGTTCGGTGAGGTCGGTTTCCGCCGAGTGTGGATGACCGTGTTCCTGACCAGGGTCGCGACCTTCGCCGCGGTGGCGCTGATGGTGGGCGGCACGGTATTTCTCGCCATGCTGGTGGCCTATCGCTCGCGGCCCCCATTCATCCCCGATGCGCAGCCGAACGACCCGATCGCGCCGTACCGGACCCAGGTGATCCGCCGAGCGCGGCTGGTCGGGTGGGGTAGCGCGGTCACCGTCGGCGTGTTGTGCGGCCTGGTCGCCAAGACGGACTGGGTGACGGTGCAACTGTTCATCCACGGAGGTTCCTTCGGCATCGTGGATCCGGAATTCGGACACGACATCGGGTTCTTCGTCTTCGACCTGCCCTTCTACCGGTCGGTCCTGAATTGGCTGTTCGTGGCCGTGTGCCTCGCCTTCGTTGCGAGTCTGGCGACGCACTACCTGTTCGGCGGCCTACGACTCACGACGGGCAAGGGCATGCTGACCCAGGCTGCGCGGGTTCAACTCGCCGTGCTCGCCGGCACACTGATCCTGTTGAAGGCGGTCGCGTATTGGTTGGACCGCTACGAGCTGTTGTCGGGTAACCGTAAGGAACCGACATTCACCGGCGCCGGCTATACCGATACCCACGCCGGGTTGCCCGCCAAGCTCGTCCTGCTCGCGATAGCAGTGCTGTGTGCCGTGGCGTTTTTCGCCGCAATCTTCCTGCACGACATGCGGATTCCGGCGATGGCGACCGCACTGCTCGTGCTGTCCGCGGTCCTCGTCGGTGGGGTGTGGCCGCTGCTCATGGAACAGTTCTCCGTACGTCCCAACGCCGCCGACGTCGAGCGCCCCTACATCCAGCGCAACATCGACGCAACCCGTCAAGCGTTTCGGCTCGGAAGCGACTGGGTCGAATACCGCGACTATCCGGGCGTCGGTACCAAACCGCCCGGCGACCTCCCGGCGGACCTGACCACGATCGCCAACGTCCGGCTGCTGGACCCAAACGTGCTCTCGCGAACCTTCACCCAGCAGCAGCAGCTCAAGAACTTCTACAACTTTCCCGACAGGTTGGACCTCGACCGGTATCGCATCGACGGCGAGCTGCGTGACTACGTAGTCGGCGTTCGAGAACTGTCGCCGAACAGCCTCACCGGAAATCAGCGGGACTGGATCAACCGGCACACCGTCTACACCCATGGCAACGGCTTCGTCGCCGCCCCCGCAAACCGGGTGAACGCGGCGGTCCGCGACGCTGCAGAAGCCTCCGAAAGCAACAGCGGGTACCCCATCTACACGGTCAGTGACATCGCGTCGCAGGCGTCTGGTCGACAGATCATCCCGGTCGACCAACCACGCATCTACTTCGGTGAGGTGATCGCGCAGGCAGATCCCGACTACGCGATCGTTCGGGGCGCCCCGGGATCCGCACCACGCGAATACGACACCGACACCTCGAAATACACCTACACCGGCGCGGGCGGTGTTCCCATCGGAAACTGGTTCTACCGCATGGTGTTTGCCACCAAGTTCGCCGAGCACAGGATCCTGTTCTCCCGCGACATCGGCTCCGACTCGAAGGTGATCTTCCACCGCGACCCGAAGGACCGCGTACAGCGGGTGGCGCCGTGGCTGACCACCGACGCCAACGCCTATCCGGCGGTGGTGAGCGGACGGATCGTCTGGATCGTCGATGCCTACACCACCCTCGACACCTATCCCTACGCGCAGCGCAGCTCGCTGGAGGGACTGGTGCCCAATGCCGCCGGCGCCCTGAGAACCGGCAAAGAGGTGTCATACGCGCGGAACTCCGTCAAGGCCACCGTGGACGCCTACGACGGCACGGTGACGCTGTATCAGATTGATCGAGACGATCCGGTCCTGCAGGCGTGGATGCGTGCCTTCCCTGGCAGCGTGAAACCCGAGGACGACATCACGGACGAACTGCGCGCCCATTT
The DNA here is from genome assembly GCA_963834955.1 of uncultured Actinomycetota bacterium. Taxonomy (GTDB): domain Bacteria; phylum Actinomycetota; class Actinomycetes; order Mycobacteriales; family Mycobacteriaceae; genus Mycobacterium. Next base: position 11,130 of record CAWIDX010000028.1, on the reverse strand, counting down.
CCGCTATCCCGAGGATCTGTTCGAGGTTCAGCGCGAGCTGCTCGCGAAATACCATGTCGACGAGCCGCGCGAGTTCTTCACCACCAACGCCTTCTGGTCGGTGCCCAGCGACCCCACCGACGAAACCAACCCGATTCAGCCGCCGTTCTATGTCCTCGTCGGTGACCAGCAGACCGCACAGCCGTCCTTCCGGCTGGCCACCGCAATGGTCGGCTACAACCGGGAATTCCTCTCCGCGTACATCTCGGCGCAGTCGGATCCGGAGAACTACGGCAGGCTCACCGTGCTGCAGCTGCCAACGGACACCCTGACCCAGGGCCCGCAGCAGATCCAGAACTCGATGATCTCCGATACCCGGGTAGCGTCCGAACGGACGCTGCTGGAGCGGTCCAACCGGATCCATTGGGGCAACCTGCTGACGCTGCCGATCGCCGACGGCGGCATGCTCTATGTGGAACCGCTGTACACCGAGCGGATCTCGACGGCCCCGAACAGCTCGACATTCCCGCAACTCTCCCGGGTGCTGGTGAGCGTCCGGGAACCCCGCGCAGGCGGCGGGGTCCGGGTCGGCTACGCGCCCACCCTGGCCGAGGCGCTCGATCAGGTGTTCGGCCCCGGCATCGGCCGCGCCGCCACCGCCCCCGGTGGTGACGCCGCCACACCACCACCTCAGACAGGACCGCCCACCCCCCAGCAGCAGCCGCCGCCTGCGCCGGGCGCTGCACCCCCGACGCCGGGCGATTCACCCGCAACACTGGCGGAGATGAGAGAGGCGCTGGCCGAACTGCGCGCGGCGCTCGATCGCCTGCAGCGCGCGGTTGATAAGCACGAAACCGGCGGCGGCTAGGGCCGTGCAGAGATAACGGGCACCGTAGTTCGTGGCTGCCTGTATCTCGTTGCGCCGAGCCCAAATCCGAACCATAGCGACGAGCTCCCCCTCCGCGTCTGCAGCCATGACGGTATACCGACCACTGGTCGGTATATAACGACCGCTGGTCGGTTCAGGTGCAACCGGCTGGCGCGGGCGCAGGTCAGGTGTTCTTGGCGAGGAAACGGCGAACAGCGGCCACGCGACCGCCAGGTTGTAGACGACGCCCACCACGACGACATACGGCCGGGCGCGAGTCTGGCTCGGGTGCGATCAAGTCACAGCGGGATCAAGACACCGATTCGCTTAATCACTGGTCGCGCGCCAGGAGGATACTACGATTCCTCATCCGGGCGGTGGACTCATGGTTGTCGCGGACCTCGGCGCGCGGCGGCTTCGTCCGCCCCCGGTCGGCGGTTCCTGTCCTGGGCTCAGCGCAGCTAGTTGCGCCCTAGGTCTCGGTCGCGCGGTTGGCGACCTCGAGGGCTGTTTCAAGTGCGGCGACGCGCGCATCGGTGCTGTGCTGAATCTGTCGCAGTTGCTCTGTCTGTTCGGCGCGCAATGTGTCTCTATCAGCTTGGGCGCTGGCTCGGGCTTCATCGAGTTCGCGCCACATCCGGTCCGCCGCGTCGCGGTCACGTTCGGCGGCCTGCTCAGCGGCCGCTGCGGCCGCCTGAGCGGTCGCGACCGTTAGGTTGGCTGCGCTGGCCTCATCACGTGCCACCTGCAGGAACTGCCGCATCCCATCGAACTCGGAATGCATCTGCTGGCGAACGTCTTCAAGCCCGCGGCGTGCTTCGTCAAGCTGTTGGCGCAGTTGCGCAGCCGTGCCGCGGTCACGCTGAGCGGCCTCCTCGGCGGCTTGCCTGGCTGCCTGGGCTCCGGCGGCATCAAGTTGGGCGGCGCGTGCTTGTGCGACGGCAACATCCGTGTCGGCACGCACACTGGCCAATTCGGTCTCTAACTGCGCTCGCACCCTTGCCGTTTCGGCAATGGCTTCCTCGGCGACCGCCTCAGCCTCTTCGCGTTCACGCTCGTGGTGGCGCTGCGCTCCTCCGCCAGGCGGCTGGCACGCTCTGCCGCGGCCGCGCGGCGGTCGGCCTCAGTCACCTCGGTGAGCGCGTCGCGGTGCGCGTCTTCAACTTCCGCGCCCGCTGCCTCCAGATCGCCCGCTGCACGAACATCGGCGGCGAGCTTGTCGAGATAGTCACGGATCGGCGAACTTCACGGGCAGTTCGGTCAGGCGCTGCTCAAGGGAGGCGCGCGCCAACGATACGGGCGCGGCCACGGATTCGTCGGTGACAACGGAGCCTGACTTCTCGGCACGGCGGCGTCGCCAAGCGTTGACCCGATTGTGCACCGGGCTGCCTTCGGGATCGCTTTGCTCGCAGTACAGAGATGGAGGTACGGTGTCAGGATCCGGACGGCTTGGCCGCTCACAGCCCGGGTAGTGACACCTGTCGGCGCCGTTCGCGGCCGGCTCAGAGCTTCCTTTACTCATGGTTGCAACCTAACAGTTTCGTTACCACCTAGCAAGCTGCTAGACGATACAGCGAACGAAACAGACGAAACGAAACGTTTGCCCTAGACCGCCGTCCTGTTTAGGAGGACAGAGCGGGGCTCTGCGGCTATCTGATGGCGAACCGATGTGGCCGGTAACCCCGCCAGCGCCGCGATCAGTACGAGCAGTCCGCTCGTCGACAGGCGAACTGGCCTGAGCGGAAACACATCATCGGGTACGTCGCCGCACACTTGACTGCTTTGCCGAGCCCCGCTTCGCCGTCGCACGCCAGGCTGGCGACGTCGTCAGAGCGCGTCACGCGCGAGCACCCAGCGGTGCTGGAAGATTAAGAGGTCGCGGCGGTGTCGAAGTCGGAGTCATAGTGGATGAGCGTGAGGTTGTGCGCCGCTGCGATGGACGCGGTCAGCAGGTCGTGCACCCCGACGGATCGATGCCTGCCGGTACTGGCCAGCTCACGTTGCGCGTTTAACGCGGCCTGCCAATGTTCGTCGTTGGTGGGTAGATACTCGTAGGCCCGTCGGCGGTCGTGCCACAACTGCTCATACTCGGCGGGCCTGCGGGCACTGCAGAGCGCCTCGGCATCCAGTGCGGCCGTCGTCGCCACGACACCACCCTCGATCAGCGGCGTAAGGCGTTGTGCGACGGCCTGATTGATCATGCGCGCCGCTGCGCTGGTGTCGATCAGGAAACGTGCCGTTACCGCCACACTTGCCCGCGCCGCTCGGAGTCTGCCATCTCCCCCAGGCCGCCGGACGTCAGCCAGGCCACCTGCCGCGCCCGCGCCGCTGCAATTCGCTGCGTGCTGTAGCGCCGCGCGAACCGTATCGGACACACCGCTGGTGCCCAGCTCGCGTTGGGCACTCTCGAGCAAGTTGTCATCAATGTCGATGAGCCGCTTCGGCACGCCCACTCCTGGATATATGCTACCGCTCGCTCGAGTATATACCGGGCCGGCCGGCAGGCGAATACGCCATGATCGGATGCCGCGGATTATCCGTCTAATCCTGCGTACTCCCACTGTGCAGCAATAGGAATCGACGGTGGCGCGCTTGGCTGTCGGGCGGACTGGCCTCTTGACCCATACTTGTCTCGTGCCGCACCTGTGGAGTTCCTTGGCACTCAACTGGAGTCCGTGCAACACCCTAAGCTCGTGCACCGCCTGGTGGGGATGACGTCGCGCAGCTGACATCGGCGACGGCTAACAACAACAGAATGATTCCAACGGTGGCTTTTTGGGAATAGCAACGTGAGTGACCGTCACAGTTAATCGAGACTCGACCGACCCCGGCGAGAACGGCCTTCGACCAGACCCCGGGCGAAGTTCGGCCCTCCGGCACGCTGATAGACACGCACAAGCCTGCCGACATGGTCAAGCGGTTCAGCACTCCAGAAATGCGCCGATGGCCGGCGTCGAGGCGAACCGGGAAATCGTCCTCGGCGCGGTGGCACGGCTGACCGCCACGCAGCGCGCCGCTATAGGCCACTCCTATTACGAGGCGTGGACGATTGCGCAAATCGCGGACGATCCCACACCGACGACGGAACCGTTGTCGACCGCCACGGTGATGGGACCACTTTGACCAGGGTTTAGCCAGCTTCATTGGACCACCCCGTTTGCCAGTGATGGGACCACCGGCGTGTCGTCGCCGGGAGTCGCTCGATTACTGGGTCGGATCGCTTGCATGTCAATCGATGTGAAGGCGGTCCGCTGAATGTATCGGGAGGTTTCGGTGATCGAGGTACGTGAGTTGTTGCGGGTGTGGATGTCAGGGGTCGGCTTGCGCCGGGTGGGCGTGTTGGCCGGGGTGGATCGCAAGACCGCACGCGACTATACGAACGCGGCGGTGCTGGCCGGGCTGGATCGCGGCGGCGATCTTGATCAGCTCACCGATGAGCTGATCGGCTCGGTGATCGAGGCGGTGCGTCCGGGCCGGCCAGATGGCCATGGGGCAGCGTGGGAAGTGTTGTGCGCCAACCATGGTCAGATCGTCAAGTGGGTGGAAAAGGGTCTGACGGTGGTCAAGATCTGTGACCTGTTGGCGCGGCAGGGCACGGTGGTGCCGCAGCGGACCCTGCACCGCTACTGCACGCAGCACACCGACTATCGGGGTCGTGGCAGTGCCGGCACTGTGCCGGTGGTCGACGGTGAACCCGGCGTGGAGTGCCAGATCGACTTCGGCCGGATGGGCAAGATCTTCGACGCCGAATCAGGGCGTAACCGGGTGGTGCACGCGCTGATCTTCACCGCGGTGTACTCGCGGCACATGTTCGTGTGGTTGACGTTCTCCCAGACGCTGGAGGCGATCATCGCCGGTTGCGAGGCGGCCTGGCGATTCTACGAGGGCGTCTTCAAGGTGTTGATTCCTGACAACATGACACCGATTGTGTCCGAAGCGGATTCGACCGATCCGCGGTTCAGTGTGGGTTGGACGGAGTACTCACAGGCCCGCGGGTTTTTCACCGACCCGGCCAGGGTGGCCCACCCGTGCGACAAGCCGCGGGTGGAACGCATGGTCCAGTACGTGCGGGGCAACTTCTTCGCCGGCGAGGAATTCACCGACCTCACTGACGCCCAGGCTCGCGCGCACGCGTGGTGCGCCGAGAAGGCCGGGCAGCGTATCCACGGCACCACCTGTGCGCGCCCGGCGGTGGTGTTCGCCGAGTGCGAGGCCGCGCTGTTGCTGCCCGCCCCGACCGCGCTCTACCAGGTGCCGATCTACGCCCAAGCCAAGGTACACCGCGACTATCACATTCAAGTCGATCGGGCCTTGTATTCGATCCCCGAACACCTTCGCGGGCAAACGCTTTCGGTGCGCGCTGACGGCGAGTTGGTCAAGGCTTTCCACCGCGGCAAACTGGTCAAAACCCATCCCCGCCAACCCGCCGGTGGGCGATCCACCGACCCGGCTGATCTGCCCGCCGACAAGACCGGCTACGCCATGCGGGATCTGACCCGGCTGATCAGCACCGCCGCCGGCCATGGGGCCGATATCGGCATTTACGCCGAACGCCTGCTCGATCACCAGCTGCCGTGGACACGGATGCGGCAGGTGTACCGATTGTTGGGGCTGGTCAAACGCTACGGAGCGGACCCGGTGAACACCGCCTGCGGGCGCGCCCTGGAACTCGACGTGGTCTCGGTGTCCAAGATCGCCGCGATGCTGCAAAAGGCCACCGAGAACACCCCCGTGGAGGCGCCGCGGGCGGCCACCGGGCTGGCCCCGGCCCGGTTCGCCCGCGACCCTGGTGAATACCGCAGCCACGGCAGGCACCGGCCCGACTGGATGACCGTGATCGACGGCGGCACCACCGGCGCCGGCCACAACCAGCCTCACGGGCGGTGACCATCATGGCCACCAAACCCGTTGTCACCGATCCGATCTCGACTGACCTCAAGAATGTGATGCGCCAACTCAAACTCGGGCGGATGCTCGACACCCTGCCCGAGCGGCTCACCTTGGCCCGCCAGCAGCACCTGTCGCATGCGGCGTTTTTGGAGCTGGTCCTCGCCGATGAGGCCAGCCGCCGCGACAACAGCTCAGCGGCCCGACGCGCCCGCGAAGCCGGCCTGGACACGGCCATGCGCCTGGATTCCTGGGACGACACCGCTGCTGTGCGCTACGACCGCACCCTGTGGACCGACCTGACCAGCCTGCGGTTCCTCGACGGCCCCCACGGCGCCCTGCTGCTGGGACCCGTTGGGGTAGGCAAGACGCACTTGGCCACCACACTCGGGCACATCGCCGTGCGCCGCCGCATCCCCACCCTGATGCTGCGTGCTGATGCAATGTTCAAGCGGCTCAAAGCATCCCGGCTCGACAACAGCACCGAAGCCGAGATGCGCCGCCTGGCCCAGATTCGGCTACTGCTGATCGACGACTTCGCCCTGCAGCCCATGGACGCCACCGCAACCGGCGACTTCTACGAACTCGTCGTAGCCCGCCACCAACGAGCCTCGACCGTGCTGACCTCCAACCGCAGCCCCGATGAATGGCTGGCCATCATGACCGACCCACTGCTGGCGCAATCCGCCGTCGACAGGATCACCTCAACAGCGCACGAACTCGTCATCGAAGGCCCGTCCTACCGACGCCGCCAGAAACCCTCGGTTGACATCAGTCCGACGACCACCGATCATCCCCAATGAGCCAAACAGGTGGTCCATAGTTACTGGCCAACCGGTGGTCCCATCCTCGTGGCAAATGACACCGTGATGTCGTACCTGCACCATGGCTTGCGAGCGCTGCGTCTCTCATTGGAGGAATACGGGGTGACGGGCATCGAGCGTTCATGGGCCTGAAACGCAACAGTTTTCGAACCCTCCTCGCAGCTGGCGGGAGCCGCGTATCGACTTGGCCACGTGCTGATTTGATCCCCGCGGCATCGCGGCGGTCTACCTGCTCCAGCTGATGTGGCGTTGACAGCTGAGAGGCGGCTGCCGATGACGATCGGTGCCAGGCCGCCTCACGGACGGGGGCCTCCTAGCCGCGATGATCGTCGGGGCTCGGGTGAGCGCCGCGTCCTGGGTAGGCGTTGGTGCGGCGCGTTTGGGCACCGGAATCTGTGCACGGACCACCCCTGGCCGGTGGCTACCCTGAGAGCACCCGAGCGGGGAAGGCGGTGCTGGATTGATCGCGGGTGGCGATTCATGCACGCGGCCAATGACTTTCGCGCTGCTGGGACGGAAGGGTGTGATGAGCACTGACTCAACGGGTGCACCGGCGGCGGCCACGCGTGCGGCGACCCGGTTCTTTTGGGGTGGCTGTCGGCGGCGACCGCCATGTCGGTGGCCGGCAATGTGACGCACGCGACGATGAGTGCTCCGCGCGGCACCGTCGCGCTGGCGGCCGCCGCGGCGGTCGTGCCGCCGGCGGTGCTGGTCGGCGCCACCCATTCGGTGGCCCTGCTGATCAAAGCCTGCCGGTTAAGCCTCACCTATTGGTGCGCGCTGTATGACGGTGGGCGCTGGCGGGTTGCGCCTTCGTGCTGTCGTTCGATGCGTTACGGATCTTGGCGATCAGTCTTGGATTTCAGCCTGGCCACCGGGCGTGGTTGTGGCCGGTGGCGATCGATGTGTCGATCGCGCAGTCGACGCTGGCGTTGCTGACACTGTGCCTGCGACCCGCCAGCAGGATGCGCCAGCATGTGCGGCAGGTTCCCCGGCCGCTCAACCCGAGCGTGGCAGCGTTGGGGAGCGGCCGTCGCCGCCCGAGCACCCGGCGCGCCCGCTCCCCCGCTCCCCCACCGATGTTTCGAGCCGTATCGGCTCGCCGGCGGTGTGCGCGGCGGTCCCGGGTTCCGGGCCCGAGGTGCCCGAATTGGTCGCTGCGCCTGGGCATCCGGCGACGGTGAGCATCCGGTGGTGGATCCTGCGGCGATTTCGCGGTGGAAGGCCACGGCCGATCAGTTGGTGCGCGAGGGCGTCACATCGAAGGATCCGGCGGTGGTGGCGGCCGATTCGGCTGAGCACGCCGCGGGCACACCGCCGAGCACGATCGGGCGCCGGCAGAACGTGCACCACACCGACCTCGCCTTTGGGCGGATCCTCAGTGCGGCCCAGGGTGTCGCGCTCTAACGGTGTGTCGTTCAGCAGCCGACCGCGCACACCGGCCGTTTGGCGCCCTCGGTGAGCTCGGGCACCGCTTCCCGCAGGCGGTGGAACATCAATGCCGGCACGCGCATATCCAGTCGGTCGGCTTTCCCGTTTGAGCGCTCGCTGCTTTGCGGCAGCAGCCGCAGCACCCCGCGATCTACCTAGGCGGTCAGCGCCCGACGACTGCAACTGCGAAATGCGCTGTCGCGCAGCAACTCCGGCACGGTGATGCCGCGGCGCGAGGCTTCCTTCCTCAGCGTGTCCAGATCCGCCGCCTTGAAGCGCACCTTCACCTGCTCGGTGAGCTGGCGGGTCTCGTACCGCTCCTGGCCACTTCCCCTCCTTCCGGCTGACCGTCAGTGCCCTTGAGTGCGTACGGAATTTTCTGTACCTTATGTACTTTGAGCCGATTTCGTGTCGTAGGCCGACGGGCAAACGCTGATCCGAAGCGTTGGCTCGAGTAAGTACGTTATATACAATAAGACCGTCGAAGGGCGGCCGGGCAAGCGCCGGGAGGGGTCGCGGTGGCTATGGAGGGCGGGCTGATCCACCCCCCCGCCGGGGTGGCGAGCGAGCCTGCTCCCGACCGACCGTACGTCGCGCTCAACGACGCGGCCCGCCGCCTGCACATGGACCGGCGCACCGTACACGCCGCGCTGGTGTCAGGCGAGATCCAGGGTCTTGGGCACGTCCCGGTCGAAAACGACTGCGGTGGTATGTCTACGAGGATCAACTGCCAACCCCGGCGCCGCCCGCACCGCTCGGCGCGCCGGATGAGCTCGCCCGATTGCGCGCCGAGGTCGTCCAGCTCCGCGCGGAGGTCGCCGAGGTCGCAGGCAGAAGGCCATGCGTGATGATGTCGCCGACGTGCTGCACGCGGCGCGCGAGGAGTTTCGGGCGGATGTCACCGAGTCGACCGCGTCGGCGGTGGCGACCGGCGAGAATTCCGCGTTGTCAGTTTGACCGAGACAAATCTGCTCTTGCTCGAGGCCCACGACGACCTCAGTGGCGCGCCACGGCGCTGGATTCGGCCAACCAGAAGTACCGGCGCGCACTGTCACTGGTTGATGACCCCTGGGCATCCCGGCGAGCTGAACGTGAGACCTCTAGCTGCACCCCGCTGTGCCGATCATGCTGCGGCACAGGGCGACTCAGTGGGAGCCAGCGGTGCGGTCGCCGACCTGCTCCAGCGCCGCGACCAGGGTCTTGACGCCCTGCTCCCCCAGCACGGTGTGCAGCGCCTCGGCGAGCTGATCGGGCCGCGACTCGAAGCTGCGCAGCGCCCTGGAGATGACGCGGGAGGCCGTTTCGGCCTGGGCCTTCTCGCCGTTCTTCTCCCCCGCCGGACCCGAGCGCGCCCTGTCTAGCCGCGCCTGCCATGCCGCGACCTGCCGCTCCAGGGGGACATGGCCAGTGATCGCGCCGCCCGCAGCGCGAGCTCGCCGGCGCGAAGCTTCTGCTGCAGTTCGGGTGCCAGGGTCAGCAGCTTGCGGCGTTGTGATACCCAGCCGTCGGTCTTGCGGAGCCGGCGGACGCCTCGCCGGCACTTCCGCATTCGCGCGCCAGCGCCTCGACCGCGCGGGCCTCCTCGATGACGTCGAAGTCGACGCGGTCGACGTTTTCGGAGATCGCGGCGGTGAGCAGGGTGATCCGGTCGCGGGCGAGCTCGTCCTTGACGATGATCTCCAGGTCGGCGCGCCCGTACCTGTGCGCGGCCGCCAGCCGGCGGCAGCCGTTGATCACGACCCACCGCGTCGCGATGGCGTCCTCCGGGTACAGCCGCTGGTAGGCGGTGCGGCTGACCACGACCGCGGGTTGCAGCTGGATATCGACGATCGAGGCCAGATCGTCCAGGTCGCCGAGGTCGTCGCGGGGATTGCGGGGGTTGGCGGTGAGTTCGGACAGCACCGCGGCGCTGGGCTGCGCGTGGCCGTTGCCGGCATGATTGACGGGCGATGCTCGCCGACGAGCCCGGCGAGCGATGCCAGGTTGGTGCGCTGGCCGCGTGCCATTACCGCGCTCCCCCGATGTTGAGTTCCAGCGCGAACCGGTAAAGTCCTCGCGGGCCTGCAGCGCGACCCGGTTGAGGGGGTATTCGGTAACGACCAGACCGTCTGCGCTGGCCCGGGCGTGCAGCTTGTAGTGCCGGATGACGGTGTGCGCGGTCGGCCACTTGTCCTGTTTGGCGAATTCCTTTGTCTGCTCGAGGTCGTGGGTGCCGTCGCGGGGGTCCCAGTTGTTGATGACCACCAGGTAGGGCAGAAAGTGCGGCTCGATGACCTTGCGGATGGTGCGTGCGGTGGGGTCGAAGTCAGCGGGCTGGGTCTCCATCGGGACGATCACGAGATCGGCGACCTCCAGGACGGCGCGCAGCGCGTCGGCGGCCGGCCCGCGGCCCAGCGGATCGGAGGTGTCCTCGCCGCCGTCCAGGTCGATCCACCGGGGGTGTCCACGTAGACGTGGCCGATACCGGGGAGCTCGTTGAGCTGATGAAGCCCGGTCACGTCGTCGTGGGCCTGCACGATGTGAAACGGCAGGTCGTCGATTCGCGAGGCCCACCAGATGGCGGATCCCGCGGGTCGACGGAGACCGCCGCGACCGGTGAGCTGGCATCGGGGTCGTCGTCGTGGTTGAGCACATCAGCGGTGACCGCCGCCAGGTTCACGGCGATCGTGACTTTTGCCGACACCGCCCTTCTGGTTGAGCAGGACATGAACTGCCATGAGGAGAAGGGCCTTCCGTGTGCTTCGCCCGCTGACGGCGGGGTACTTCGGACGCGACGGGTCGTAGCGTACGGGCCGGCGGCGGTGACGGGCCGCCTGACACGCCCGTTTTTAGCGCGGTAAATCACACGGTGACACGGTGATTCGGTGACACGGCACGAACTGCGCGGGAAGACTGGTCCGGTCCTGGTTGCTTGGCCCTCCCCGGTCCCGGTGCGGGTGGCCCGTTTACGGCAACCCGGACACCCCGGTTGGCCAGCGGTTTTAACCGCGGCTAAAAGGCCGACACCCGCGCCGGCGGCCAATCCGAACCGGATCCGATCACCCAGTACTTCAAACCTTTCCCACCCGCAGCCGGCCGCCGCCCGGCGATCCGGCCATCGATCCGACCAGCGGTTTTAACCGCGGTAAAAGTGCGAGCGAC
>CAWIDX010000027.1:0-61109 GCA_963834955.1 uncultured Actinomycetota bacterium | reverse complement strand
TTCACCCACCGCAGATCGGCGACGACACCCCTCGCGGCCACGATCCCTTCTCCCGTCTGCCACACCTCGTTGTTCACGGCGAACACCCGGTAGTCCCGGTAGGCGGACAGCTTCTTCCACGGGTTGCTGTTGAACACCTTGGGGGCGCGGTCCTTGGCGGCCTGGGAGTCGAACGACACATAGACGAGGTCGCCGTCGGCCGGCGAGAAGTCCGCGTCGCCTGCGAGGTCGACGTCCGTCGCCCCGATCTCGATGTACGGCTTGTCGGTGAACCGCTGCGACTGCGGGCGATCCACCCCGACGTCCGCCAGCACGCTGGCCGGGAAGTTGTCGGCGCCGTAGACCCGGATTGTGTTCTCGGTCAGCTGCACCACCGACGCCTGGAAGTGCGTCGCATCGTGTTCTGCACCGGTCCGGGCAGCGAACGCATCGAACCCGTCGATCAGCCCGTTCGCGGCACCGAATCGCGCAGTGGCCGCGCCCACCACCCGCACGTTGTCCTGCCACGCCGCACCCGGTGCACCGGTGAACACCGTCGGGGCGATCCCGGACAGTGCGGGGTACTGCTCGGGCGTCAGGGCGGCCGAGCCGAGGATCAAGTCGGGATTGGCCGCTCGGATCGCCGTCAGGTCGGGCGCGCTGCGGCTCCCCACGCCGGGCAGTCCGTGAATGACCGTGCCGAGGTATGACGGCTGGCTCGACGCGCCGTCCGGCAGCGCCGCGGCGACGATGCGCGATTGTAATCCCAACGCGCACAGCGCATCCAGCTGATCACCCGCGAGCACCACGATGCGCTGCGGATCGGCCGGCACCTGTGTTTCCCCGGCGGCGTGCCGGACCGGCCGGGTCGGCGGTCCGGGGTCCGGCGCTGCCGGCTCGGCGGCGCACGACTCGTCGGGCCGGCGGTTATTACCCAAGACTCCAGCGCCGGCGATCCGCGTGGTGCTGGTGATCAACGACCGGTTCGGTTGCGCCGGCTCCCCGCCGCCCGACGTCTCACCGCAACCGGCCAGCAGGGTGAGACAGACCGCGGTGAAAATCGCCGCCGAAGCGGCCGCGATCCCGGGTCGAAACACGCCGCCGACGCTAACACCTCGAGCACTTCAGGCCGCGTACGACAGTTTGTAGGACCCACCCCAACAGGAGGCCCGATGGGGGCTAGGATTGCTGGCAGCCAAATGACTGTTTGGAGGAGCTCTTGACAGCCGAAGCGCCCCCACTTGGAGGACTCGAGGCCCGCCGACCGTTCCCGGCGCGTCTGGGGCCCAAGGGCAACCTGATCTACAAGCTGGTCACCACCACCGATCACAAGCTGATCGGCATCATGTACATCGTCGCCTGCTTCTTCTTCTTCTTCACCGGCGGCCTGCTCGCGCTGCTCATGCGCGCCGAACTCGCGGTGCCCGGGCTGCAGTTCCTGTCCAACGAGCAGTTCAACCAGCTGTTCACCATGCACGGCACGATCATGTTGCTGTTCTATGCGACCCCGATCGTGTTCGGTTTCGCCAACATCGTGCTGCCGCTGCACATCGGCGCCCCCGACGTGGCCTTCCCTCGGCTCAACGCGCTGTCGTTCTGGCTCTTCGTGTTCGGTGCGTTGATCGCCACCGCCGGCTTCATCACTCCCAACGGCGCCGCCGACTTCGGCTGGACGGCGTATAGCCCGTTGACCGACGCCATCCACACCCCCGGCGCCGGCGGGGACCTGTGGATTTTGGGCCTCGCTGTCGGCGGCCTGGGCACCATCCTCGGCGGGGTCAACATGATCACCACCATCATCTGCATGCGGGCGCCGGGCATGACGATGTTCCGGATGCCGATCTTCACCTGGAACATCCTCGTGACGAGCGTCCTGGTGCTGCTGGCCTTCCCGCTCCTGACGGCCGCGCTCTTCGGCTTGGCCGCCGACCGCCATCTCGGGGCGCACATCTACGACCCGGCCAACGGCGGCGTGTTGCTCTGGCAGCACCTGTTCTGGTTCTTCGGCCACCCCGAGGTGTACATCATCGCGTTGCCGTTCTTCGGCATCATCACCGAGGTGATTCCTGTCTTCTCCCGCAAGCCGATCTTCGGCTACTCGACGCTGGTGTACGCCACCATCTCGATCGGCGCGCTGTCGATGGCGGTGTGGGCGCACCACATGTACGCCACCGGGGCAGTCCTTCTCCCGTTCTTCTCGTTCATGACGTTCTTGATCGCCGTGCCGACGGGGATCAAGTTCTTCAACTGGATAGGCACCATGTGGAAAGGCCAGTTGACGTTCGAGACACCGATGCTGTTCTGCGTCGGGTTCATCGTGACGTTCCTGCTGGGCGGCCTGTCCGGCGTGCTGCTGGCCAGCCCGCCGCTGGACTTCCACGTCACCGACAGCTACTTCGTCGTCGCGCACTTCCACTACGTGTTGTTCGGCACGATCGTGTTCGCCACGTTCGCCGGGGTGTACTTCTGGTTCCCGAAGATGACCGGGCGGCTGCTCGACGATCGCCTGGGCAAGCTGCACTTCTGGCTGACGCTCATCGGCTTCCACACCACATTCCTGGTGCAGCACTGGGTCGGCAACGAGGGCATGCCGCGCCGATATGCCGACTATCTGCCGACCGACGGGTTCGAGGCGCTCAACATCGTGTCCACGATCGGGGCGTTCATCCTGGGCGCGTCGATGATCCCGTTCGTGTGGAACGTGTTCCGCAGCTGGCGGTACGGCGAGCCGGTGGTCGTCGACGACCCGTGGGGCTACGGCAACTCGCTGGAGTGGGCGACGAGTTGCCCACCGCCGCGGCACAACTTCACCGAGCTGCCGCGCATCCGCTCGGAGCGGCCCGCGTTCGAGCTGCACTACCCGCACATGGTCGCACGCATGCGTGCCGAGTCTCATGTCGGCCGAAGTCACCCGGAACCGGATCGGAGCCTGCAACCAGAACGGGGCTGATCTGGTGCCGAATGCCGGCCCAGTCTCGGTCCTCATCACAGTCACCGGTGTCGACCATCCGGGTGTGACGTCCGCGCTCTTCGAGGTGCTATCACGTCACCAGGTCGAGCTGCTCAACGTCGAACAGGTGGTGATCCGCGGCCGCCTGACGCTCGGGGTGCTGGTGGCGTGCTCGCCCGAGGTGGCCGACGGGACGGCGTTGCGAGACGAGGTCACCGACGCGATTCACCGCGTCGGCCTGGAGGTGTCGATCGACCGCAGCGACGACATCCCGATCATCGTCGAGCCGTCCACCCACACCATCGTCGTCCTTGGCCGCCCGATCACCGCGAGCGCATTCAGCGCGCTGGCAACGGAATTGGCGTCGCTCGGGGTCAACATCGACTTCATCCGCGGTGTGTCCGACTACCCCGTCACCGGGCTGGAGCTGCGCGTGTCGGTGCCGACGGAACGGGCCGGTGAGCTGCCGTCGGCGTTGGCCGGGGTGGCCGCCGACGAGGGTGTCGACGTGGCTCTCGAGGACACCAGCCTGGAGCGACGGGCCAAGCGGCTCATCGTTTTCGACGTCGACTCGACGCTGATCCAGCAGGAAGTCATCGAGATGCTGGCCGCCCGGGTCGGCGCCCGCGACGCGGTGGCGGCCATCACCGACGCCGCGATGCGCGGCGAGCTGGACTTCGCCGAGTCGCTGCGCCAGCGGGTGGCGACGCTCAAGGGTCTACCGGTCAGCGTGCTCGACGAGGTCGGCGAGGAGCTCGAACTCACGCCCGGGGCCCGTACCACGTTACGGACGTTGCGGCGCTTGGGTTTTCACTGCGGTGTGGTGTCCGGTGGCTTCCGGCAGGTGATCGAGCCGCTGGCCCACGAGCTGATGCTCGACTTCGTCGCCGCCAACGAGCTCGAGGTCGTCGACGGGCTGCTCACGGGCCGACTGGTCGGGCAGATCATCGACCGGCCGGGTAAAGCCAAGGCGCTGCGCGACTTTGCGGAGCAGGCCGGGGTGCCGCTGTCGCAGACCGTGGCGGTCGGCGACGGCGCCAACGACATCGACATGCTGGCCACGGCCGGGCTGGGTGTGGCGTTCAACGCCAAGCCGGCGGTGCGTGAGGTCGCCGACGCGTCGCTCAGTCATCCCTATCTGGACACGGTGCTGTTCATCCTCGGCGTCACCCGCGGTGAGATCGAGGCGGCCGACGCCGTCGACGGGGTGCTGCGACGAGTCGAGATCCCGCCCCCGTGACGATTTCGGCGCGCTGAGACGCGCTGAGCGCCGAAATCACGGGGAGGGGTGGTGCGCCGCGGTGACGCGGCGATAGGCGAGGATGGGCGAGTGGCCGACGGCAACGCGAGTGATCCCGACCTGCTGATCGACTTTCGCAACGTCACCCTGCGCCGCGGCGGCCGCGTGCTGGTCGGCCCCGTCACCTGGTCGGTGGAGCTCGACGAACGCTGGGTGATCATCGGCCCCAACGGCGCCGGCAAGACATCGCTGCTGCGGATCGCCGCCGCACTGGAATACCCGTCGGCCGGCATCGCCTATGTGTTCGGTGAGCGGCTGGGCCGGGTCGACACCTCGGAGCTGCGGCCCCGCATCGGGCTGAGCAGCTCGGCACTGTCGCAGCGGGTGCCCGACGGGGAACTGGTCCGCGATCTTGTGGTGTCGGCCGGATACGCGGTCCTCGGCCGGTGGCGGGAGTCTTACGAAGACATCGACTACGCCCAGGCCATCGACATCTTGGAGAGCGTCGGCGCCGAACATCTCGCCGACCGCACCTACGAGACGCTGTCGGAGGGCGAACGCAAGCGGGTGCTGATCGCCCGTTCACTGATGACCGACCCCGAGTTGTTGCTACTCGACGAACCCGCCGCCGGCCTGGATCTCGGCGGGCGCGAAGAGCTCGTCGCGCGGCTGGCCGATCTGGCCGCCGACGCCGACGCACCCGCGATCGTCCTCGTCACCCATCACGTCGAGGAGATTCCGCCGGGGTTCAGCCATGGTCTGCTGTTATCGCAGGGCCAGGTCATCGCCGCCGGGATGCTCGCCGACGTGCTCACCGCTGAGAACCTGTCGGCGGCGTTCGGCCAGTCGATCGCCCTCGCGCGCATCGGCGGTCGCTACTTCGCGCGGCGGGTCCGCGCCCGAGCCGCGCACCGGAGGCGCGCATGAGCGCACCCATGACGCCGCGACCGGCAGCGACGGTCATGCTGCTGCGCGACACCGATGACGGGCTCGCCGTCTTCTTGTTGCGACGGCATTCGCGGATGGATTTTGCGCCGGGTACCACCGTCTTTCCCGGCGGTGGCGTCGACGACCGAGATCGCAACGCCGACATCGCATGGGCCGGACCGGAGCCTACCTGGTGGGCACAGCGAATGGCCGTCGACGAAGACCTGGCGCTGGCGCTGGTATGCGCTGCGGTGCGCGAGACGTTCGAGGAATGTGGCGTGCTGCTGGCCGGGCCGGCGGCGAACCCCACCGAGATCGTCACCGACGCGGCGGCGTACGGCAGTGCCCGTGCCGACCTGGCCAGTGGTGAACTTGCGTTCGGTGACTTCCTGCGCCGGGAGAATCTGGTGCTGCGGTCCGATCTGCTTCGGCCGTGGGCGAACTGGGTGACGCCGGTCGCCGGACACCGGCGCCGCTACGACACCTACTTCTTCGTCGCAGCGCTGCCGCAGGGTCAGCATGCTGACGGGAAGACCACCGAGGCGGTTTCGTTCGGGTGGTCGTCGCCGGCCGCGGCGATCGAGGACTTCGCCGCCGGCCGCAGTTTCCTGCTGCCCCCGACGTGGAAACAGCTGGACAGCCTGCTGACGTTCGGCAGCACCGTCGAGGAGATTCTGGCGGTCGACCGCGAAATCGTCGCGATGAGAACGGAAGTCACTGGGACCGAAGGAAACTGGAGCCTGGAGTTCTTCGACTCCGGGCGCTACAACAAGCTGCTGGGCGGGCGGTCCTGGGATTGACCGAGTTCGTCAGCGTTCACGTCGGCACCGACCGGCCCGGCGTCGGCGTCATCGCTCTCTCGCGGCCGCCGCGCAACACGCTGACCAGGCAGGTGTGCCGGGAGATCATCGCGGCGTGCGCCGAGGCAGGGCAGCGCGACGACATCGCGGCCGTGCTGGTGTTCGGCGGGCACGACATCTTTTCGGCGGGTGATGACCTCGGCGAACTTCGGACCTTGGACCCGGCTGACGCCGCCGCGGCGGCAGAGCTGCGCCAGCGGGCGGCCGCCGCGGTCGCCGCGATCCCCAAGCCGACCGTCGCCGCCATCACGGCCTATGCCCTCGGCAGCGGGCTGGCGCTCGCCCTGGCCGCAGATCGACGCATCAGCGGCGACAATGCCAAGCTCGGCTGCACCGACGTCCTGGCGGGACTCGTCCCGAACGGCGGGGCGACGCAGCGTCTGCCGCGGCTCGTCGGGATCGCCCACGCCAAGGATCTGCTGTTCTCGGGACGGTTCGTCGACGCGCCGGAAGCACTGAGCATCGGTCTGATCGACGAGATGGTGGGGCCCGACGCGGTGTACGACGCGGCCGCCGATTGGGCGGGGCGGTTCGTCGACTCGTCCGCGGCCGCGCTGGCGGGTGCCAAGGCGGCGCTGAATGGCGTCGACGACCCCGTCGCGCTCGATCGGGAGCGGCGGCTCTACGCGGAGGCCTTCGCGGGCGCAGACCGGCGGTTCGTCGCCGGCCCGCGGCACCGTTAGGCTAGGCCGTCATGACGAGCACCCAGGACCTTCCTGCTGCCCAACCGCATGCGACGGCCGAGCAGGTCGAGGCGGCACGGCACGACTCCAAGCTTGCGCAGGTGCTCTACCACGACTGGGAAGCGGAGGGCTACGACGACAAGTGGTCGATCTCCTATGACCAGCGCTGCGTGGATTACGCGCGCGGCCGCTTCGACGCGATCGTCCCACCCGACGAACAGCGCAACCTGCCCTACGAGCGGGCGCTGGAACTCGGCTGCGGCACCGGGTTCTTCCTGCTCAACCTGATCCAGTCCGGGGTTTCCCGGCGCGGCTCGGTCACCGACCTGTCGCCCGGCATGGTCCGCGTCGCCGTCCGCAACGCCGAGTCGCTCGGGCTCGACATCGACGGTCGAGTCGCCGACGCCGAGGGCATCCCCTACGACGACGACACCTTCGACCTCGTCGTCGGCCACGCGGTGCTGCATCACATCCCCGACGTGGAGCTGTCGCTGCGGGAGGTGGTCCGGGTGCTCACGGCCAGGTGGCCGGTTCGTGTTCGCCGGCGAGCCCACGATCGTCGGCAACGCGTATGCCCGCAGGTTGGCCGATCTGACCTGGAAGGCGACTGTCCGGGCGATGAAGCTGCCGGGGTTGGCGAGCTGGCGGCGCCCCCAGGAGGAGCTCGACGAGAACTCGCGGGCGGCCGCGTTGGAGTGGATCGTCGACCTGCATACGTTCGACCCGGCCGACCTCGAGCAGATGGCCACCAACGCCGGCGCGGTCGACGTCCGCACCGCCACCGAGGAGTTCACCGCGGCGATGCTGGGCTGGCCGGTGCGCACCTTCGAGTCGACTGTTCCGCCGGGCAGCTCGGCTGGAACTGGGCGAGGTTCGCGTTCGGCAGTTGGACCGCGCTGAGCTGGGTCGACGCCAACGTGTGGCGGCACGTCGTGCCGAAGGGCTGGTACTACAACGTGATGGTGACCGGGGTCAAACCGTCGTAGCGTTTTCACTCGAACGACGTCGCCTACCTTGGCTCCGCTGCGGGCGCGGAGGCGCTGCGTGAGGTGGCGACGTTTGACCTGACGGGGGCGACGAGCATCGCCGACATCGACGCCGTACGGGCGCGCTTCGGGGCGCGCACGCCGGTGCTGGTGGAGACGGTGCTGCTGCGTCGGCGGGCGGTGGGCAAGCTGGGTGACGTCGGGAACTGGCTGCTCACCGGTGAGGCGCTGCAGCAGGCCACCGCCGCCGCCGTGGCACAACACCGCGCGCACCGACTGGCCGGCCGCGTCGTACACGACGTCACCTGCTCGATCGGCACGGAACTGGCGGCGCTGGCCGGGCACGCGTCGTATGTGCTGGGCAGCGACGTCGACCCGGTCCGATTGGCGATGGCCCGCCACAATGTGCCGGGCGTGCCGCTGTGCCGCGCCGACGCGCTGCGCCCGATCACCCGCGGGACCGTCGTGGTCGCCGACCCAGCACGCCGCCGCGATGGCCGACGCCGCTTCGACCCGCGGGACTACACACCTCCGCTGGATGCGCTGCTCGACACGTACCGTGGCCGCGACTTCGTCGTAAAGCTCTCGCCGGGAATCGATTTCGACCGGTTGCCGGCCGACGGCGAGGTGGAGGTGACATCACTGGCCGGTGAGGTCCGCGAGGCCTGTCTATGGACGGGCGGGTTGGCGGAGCCGGGAGTGTCGCGGCGCGCCAGCGTGCTCAGCGGTGACGGCGGTGTCGAGCAGATCACCGACACCGAGCCTTCTGGGTGCCCGGTGGCGCCGGCCGGGCGGTTCATCGTGGACCCGGACGGGGCGGTGGTGCGGGCCGGGCTGGTGCGCCACTACGCCGCCCGGCACAACCTGTGGCAGCTCGACCCGAAGATCGCCTACCTCTCCGGTGACCGATTGCCCGCCGGCCGGCGCGGATTCGAGGTGATCGAGCAGTTGCCGTACTCCGAGCGTCGGCTGCGGGCGGCGCTGGCGGCGCTGGACTGCGGCGCTGTCGAGATTCTCGTGCGCGGATTGGACGTCGATCCCGCCGTTCTGAGGCCGCGCCTGCGGTTACACGGTTCGCAGGCGCTGGCGGTGGTTCTCACTCGCATCGGCGTTGGATCAGCCGCGCGGGCAACGGCATTCGTCTGCCGCCCATCGCGATAACGGCGCCGACACCCAGCGCTTGCCGGGTGGCCGAGCACCACGGGCAATGCCGAGCCCTTGACCGGACCCCCACACAAGTGCGTGCAGGATCCCGAGTTGGGAGCCACTTCGACCCGGCTGACATGGGTTTGGAGTCCACTGTGGACGCGGGCCGCGCTCGCTGTCCCACCCGAAGCTTCCATTCCTACGGTGAGAGCTACGTCCCCTCTGTCCGGAACTTCCCATGGGAATGGCGGTCGACGCCCACGGAGCCGTGTTGGGTCGCCGACAGGGAGAACAACCGCGTACTGAAGCTGGCAGCCAGCGATGTCAGGCAGGCCGCGGCCGCTTAGCCAAGCTGCGGTGGTCTGGCCCGACGTTGTTGGCCAGAACAAGTGCGTTCGAAACGTCCTGCTGCACTGCCTTTGCCATGCCCAAGCGGCTGCGCCAGTCGTGTGCTGGTGCGCCCCGCGTGAGCGCCGCAACCTAAGCGGTGGAGCCGGCGGTCAGCCTCAGCACCCGAGCATTCCCGGTGTCGGTGACGTAGACGGCGCCCTGGGCGTCGACCGCCACCCCTGGGGTCCGACAGGTCGGTGAAGGGCAGTGGTGGGGGTGGTGGAGCCGGCGGCCAGCCTCAGCACCCGATGATTCCCGTAGTCGGTGACGTAGACGGCGCCCTGGGCGTCGACCGCCACGCCCCACGGGCTTCAGGTCGGTGAAGGGCAGGGTGGTTTGGCCGGCGGATGACGGTTGGCGTTGTTGGTGCGCGAAGGTGACGGCCACCGCGACGATGGTGACGGTGAGCAGGGCGGCGGCTGAGATGATGAGCGGTTTACGGCGTGCGTGGGGTGTGGGTGACGGCCGGTCCCGGGCGGGGTGGGTCGGTGGGGCGGTGGTGGGCGTCGCCGGGTGGGTGGCGGGTGACATCGTCGGGTGTGGGCTGCCGCGGCTCTTGCGCAGGCTCGCCCGGCGCGGTGATCGCAGCGGGTGCCCGCTGGGTTGATGGCTGTCGCGGCGTGGCCGGTGGCCGGGGTATTGGCACAGTCACGGCGTCGCGGGCCGCGCGGGCCAACTCGACCGTGGTCTGGTAGCGCTCGTGGGGCTGTTTGGCCATTCCCTTGGCGATCACCGCGTCGAACTCCGGCGGCACCCCCGGTCGGGCGATCGAGGGCCGCGGCGGCGGGGCGGTCAGGTGCGCGGCGACTTGGCTTTCCATGCTGTCGCCGGGAAACGGCCGGCTGCCGGTGAGGCACTCGTGCAGCACGCAGGCCAGCGCATAGATATCGGAGCGGGCGTCCACCTCGCGCCCGCCCAGGCGCTCTGGGGCCATGTAGTGCCAGGTGCCGATCATGGACCCGGTGCTGGTCAGGCCGGTCTGGTCGGCGCCGCGGGCGATGCCGAAGTCGATCAGGTAGGCGAAGTCGTCCTCGTCGAGCAGGATGTTGGAGGGTTTGACGTCGCGGTGTATCAGCCCGATCTTGTGCGCGGCGTGCAGCGCCTTGGCCACCTGCTCGATGATCCGCACCGCCCGCCCCGGCTGCAGCGGCCCGCCGGCCAGCACCTCCTGCAGGTCGCGGCCCTCGATGAGCCGCATGTCGACATAGAGCCGGCCGTCGATTTCGCCGTAGGTGTGGATCGGGATCACATGCGGGTTGTTCAGCCCGGCCGCCGACTCCGCTTCGCGGCGGAACCGCGCCACGAACGTGTTGTCGTGCGCCAGCTGCGGCGGCAGCAGTTTGATCGCCACAATCCGGTTGGTC
The DNA here is from genome assembly GCA_963834955.1 of uncultured Actinomycetota bacterium. GTDB lineage: Bacteria > Actinomycetota > Actinomycetes > Mycobacteriales > Mycobacteriaceae > Mycobacterium. The sequence continues at coordinate 50,584 of CAWIDX010000027.1, read as the reverse complement.
GCGGTGTCGAACGCGCGCCACACCTCACCCATCCCGCCGCGGCCCAACAACTCTTGTAACCGGTATCGCCCGAACGGCGTCCCCTGCACGCGTTCACCATAAGCGCCGGCCGGTTGGTCAAAGCGCCGCAGCTGTCAGCTTGCGGCGGCCGGCACTGCGGATAGCTCACGCGCACGTCGACACCGACCCGCTGCGCACCACGGTAGTTCGGTGGGGGGTCGAGCACCGGAGCTCGCCAGGTCGGACGCATGAGGCATCCGCACGGGCAACTGCATTCGTTTTCCCGTTCCTCGCGATCGCCCCGCATGTACCCTCAGTGACAATGCGCACGATCAACATCGCCGCGCTGGTAGCGGTTGTCGCCCTCGTCCTGTGGCCGGGGGCGGTCGCGCATGCCCAGTCGCCGTGCGAGGAGTTGGGCGGGGCCGTACAAGACAGCGCTTGCCAGATCCGCGCGGCGACGAACGCGTACACGATCGACGCGAGTTTTCCGGTCGATTACGCCGATCCGCAGCCGATGACCGACTACCTCAAGCAAACCCGCGACGGGTTCATCAACGTCTCTCAGATGCCCGGCTCCCGCAACCTGCCGTACGAACTCGACATCACCGCACAGGCGTATCGCAGCGGAACCCCCGACCGCCAAGGGACGCAAAGCGTCGTCCTGGAAATCTTCCAGGACGTCGGCGGTGCCCATCCGGTCACCTGGTACAAGTCGTTCAACTACAACCTCGACACCCGCCAGCCGATCACGTTCGACAACCTTTTCAAGCCCGACACCAAGCCGCTGCCGGTGATCTTCCCAATCGTGCTGCAACAACTCGAGAAGGAGACGGGGCAGCCCAGCGTGATCCCGGAGGGGGACGGGCTGGACCCGTCGCACTACCAGAACTTCGCGCTGACCAACGATGAGCTGATCTTCTTCTTCGGGCAAGGCGAACTGCTGCCCTCCGTCGCAGGCGCCAATGTCGTCCGGGTGCCGCGGACCGCGGTCGCCCCCATGCTCGCCTGAGGGCGATGGATCGCCAGCCGCCCAGCCTGCGCGCATTCGCGTCGCTGGTGAGGTTCGAGAAGCCTGCGCTTGACCGCACCCGGCGCCGACTCGACAAGGCGCTGACCATCGAGGACCTGCGCCGTATCGCCAAGCGGCGTACGCCCAAAGCCGCGTTCGACTACACCGACGGCTCCGCGGAGGCCGAGATCTCGATCGCTCGGGCACGACAAGCCTTCCGCGACATCGAGTTCCATCCGTGCATCCTGCGTGACGTGTCGACGGTGCGCACCGGCTGGGACGTGCTCGGCGCCCCGGTCGCGCTGCCGTTCGGGATCGCGCCCACCGGTTTCACGCGCCTGATGCACACCGAGGGGGAGCGGGCGGGTGCGCGAGCCGCCGGGCGTGCCGGCATCCCGTTCTCGCTGTCGACGTTGGGCACCACGTCGATCGAGGATGTCAAGGCGGCGAACCCGCTGGGCCGCAACTGGTTTCAGCTCTACATGTGGCGGGACCGCGACGGCTCGATGGCGCTGGTCGAACGCGCCGCCAAGGCGGGATACGACACGCTGCTGATCACCGTGGACGCGCCGGTGTCCGGGGCGCGGTTGCGCGACAAGCGCAACGGCATGACGATCCCGCCGGCCTTGACGCCCCGCACGGTGCTGGACGCGCTGCCCCGCGCCAGGTGGTGGTTCGATTTCCTGACCACCGAGCCGCTGTCGTTCGCGTCTATGGACCGCTGGTCGGGCACCGTCGCCGAGCTGCTCGACTCGATGTTCGATCCCACCGTCACCTTCGACGACCTCGCCTGGATCACTGCGCAGTGGCCGGGGAAGGTTGTCGTGAAAGGGATTCAAACCGTTGCGGACGCGCGGCGGGTGACGGACCTGGGCGTCGACGGCATCGTGCTGTCCAACCACGGCGGCCGCCAGTTGGACCGCGCACCGGTGCCCTTTCACCTGCTGCCGGAGGTCGCCGCCGAGGTGGGCCGTCACACCGAAATCCTGCTCGACACAGGGATCATGTCCGGGGCGGACATCGTGGCGGCGATCGCGCTCGGCGCCCGCTTCACGCTGATCGGCCGCGCATATCTGTACGGACTGATGGCCGGGGGCGAGGCCGGGGTGAACCGGGCCATTGCCATTCTCGCCGAGCAGGTGACCCGGACCATGCGCCTACTTGGGGTCAGCGCTTTGGAGGAGCTCAACGCTTCGCACGTCACGCAGCTGGTGAGGTTGGTGCCGCGGGCCCGGTCAGATCACTTGGGCGCGAAGCCGTAGACCTGCCCGTCGCTGGTCGCGGTGATGACGGTGCCGTTGTGTCCCACCGAAACACCGACCGGAAGGCCGGTAGCCTCGGGTAGCGGATACGTCTTGAGGGTGCGGCCGTCGGCCGGGTTGAACACCAACAGCGTCAAGCTGTTTGGGCCTTCGCGCACGACGTTGTAGCCCACGCTGGCACCGGTTTGACTCGAGGTGGAGAGAGGTTTCACGTCGGTGCGTTGCCAGATCACCGTCCCACGCTCACTGTCATCCCGCGCGCCGAGCAGCCATGCGTCGGGGCCGCCACCGGACACGATCGTGCCGTCCGGGGCCACCGACGGCGGGGTTGACGGTGAAAAGCCCAGCGGAAGAGACCATTTCGGACGTCCGTCGTCGGCACGCAGCGCCCACAGCTTGCCGTCGCGACTGTTGACGTACACCGTGTTGCCGTCGGCGGCGAACACCGGGCTGCCCAGGACGCCGGAAGTGACGGCGTCGCTTTCCCATTGCGTGGTCAGCGGTGTGGTGGCGCCCGGCTGGTACCGCACACCCAGCAGGATTGGCGCCTGGGCGCCCGGGCGCCACAAACCGAGCACGATCATGTTCGTCGACGCCGAGAACGCCGGCGCCGCCGCGACCGGGCAGCCGGCCTTGGCGGATTGGCAGTCGGACAGTCCTTGGAAGGAATCGGTCGGGTCGATGCCGAGCACCAGGTCCAGTGGAGGCCCGACCACCGTGCCGCGGTGCGCGTCGAGCACCTGCACCTGCCCGAGGTGAGTGACCATCAGCAGGTTCCCGCCGCCGAGGAAGCGTGGCGTCTGCGGCATCCCGATCACGGGATGTCGCCAGCGCACCCACTGTGTCGGCGGAAATGACAGTATCGTTCCGGGTTCGCCGACATAGACGTTGTCGAACCTGTCGACCAGCGCGCTCGCGAACCCGCCTCCCTGCATCAGCCGCGCGCACCAGCGTTGCCTGCCGTTGTTGTCGTACTCCCACACCATCAGCGAGCAACCGCCCGCGGTCTGCGCGTTGACGGCGAGATAGCTGGGGGATCCGAGCGCCACCGACGCAAACAGGCTGCCCTTGACCGAGCGGCTCCACCGCAGCTCGAGTTCGGTGGCGCCAGCCTTAGCGGTGTAGCTCGAGTTCGCCGCGTCGGCGTACTCGGCCGGCCAGCCTTCGGCGGGCGCCGCGTCGACCCAGGTGTTGTTGTTGCCGCAGCCCGCGATCACCGCAATCAGCAGGGCCGTCGACGCGAACGCCGCCCATCGTCGCGGGTACATACGTCCTTCCGTAGCTGGTCCTGGTGAGGGTAACCGTTACTTCCATTCCCACCCTCTCACCACCTTCTCTATCATCCCCGCTTGTTGCTTGCTGTAAAGCACGCAGCATCGCATCCTAGCTTGTTGCGCGCGAGCTCCCCAAGCGGATGCGCGCCGCGGGAAGATCGAGCTGTCGATTTGCAGCTGCGTGAGTAGCTGGTGGAGTCGATCAGCCTGTCCGACCCGGGCGGCGCCGGCGTAGACCTCGGCGAGGGTGATGACGCTGGAGGTGAACGAGTCCGACACATGGGCCTTGAGTAGTGCGGTCGCGTAAGCGTGGTGCGGGTCGGCCGGTTCGAAATGCCCGATCAAAACGCTGGCGTCGAGGACGATCACTCGGGCCAGCTCCGCAGCTCACTCAGGTAATTAGGTCCGAAGACTCCGCCAGTACACCCGCGGTCGCTTCAACCGCTTGTCGTCGGGTCTGGTCGGCGGCAGCGTGATCGTGAGCAACGGTGTTTCACCACGAGAATGAGCCGACGCAACAGTGCACCTGGCTTATCGCGAGTTCGGCCATGTTCTGCGTGCAATCTCCAGCGCGTTACTGATGTCTTCGTTTCTGTGATGGCGTGGCGCGTGGGTGGTCGCATCATCAAGTGTAACACCTATCGCATCAATTCACACTTTGGAGAGACCAGCGTTCGCTCAAAAAGCGCTTCGCCCGCACCTAACTCCGGGCATGGCCCCGGCGTAGGCTTTCCGGCCATGACGACGATGTGGGGAGCACCGTTGCACAAGCGTTGGCGCGGCGGACGGCTGCGCGATCCGCGTCAGGCCCGGTTCCTGACGCTGGCCTCGCTGAAGTGGGTGCTGGCCAACCGCGCTTACACCCCGTGGTATCTGGTGCGGTACTGGCGCCTGCTGAAGTTCAAGCTGGCCAACCCGCACGTCATCACCCGCGGGATGGTCTTCCTCGGCAAAGGCGTGGAGATTCAGGCGACGCCGGAGTTCGCCCAGTTGGAGATCGGCCGCTGGGTGCACATCGGCGACAAGAACACGATCCGGTGCCATGAGGGTTCGCTGCGTTTCGGGGACAAGGTTGTGCTCGGCCGCGACAACGTCATCAATACCTATCTCGACATCGAGCTGGGCGATTCGGTGCTGATGGCGGACTGGGTCTACGTCTGCGACTTCGACCACAAGATGGACGACATCAACGTGCCGATCAAGGACCAGGGCATTTCCAAGAGCCCGGTGCGGATCGGGCCCGACACGTGGATCGCGACCAAGGTCACGATATTGCGCGGCACGACCGTCGGGCGGGGCTGCGTGCTGGGCTCGCACGCCGTGGTCAAGGGCGACATCCCCGACTACTCCATTGCGGTCGGCGCGCCCGCCAAGGTGGTGAAGAACCGCAGGGTGGCATGGGAGGCATCGGCAGCGCAGCGCGCCGAGCTGGCGGCGGCGCTGGCCGACATCGAACGCAAGAAGGCCGTCCGCTAACCCCATCTGCGCGAGCGTGCGGGTCTGCTGGACGACACGCCGTATTCGAACAGCACTTTGCGCACCCTCGCGCACGGAGAGTGAACGGACGCTACGGCATCAGGCTGCGCGGGTCGTCGGGAATCTGCGCCTCCTCCGCCTCCCCGGTTGCCTGCGGCGTTGCCTTCTCCAGGAACCGGAGCAGTTCGACGGGGAACGGCAGAACCAGTGTGGAGTTCTTCTCCGCCGCCACCTCGACGACAGTCTGCAAGAGCCGCAATTGGAGCGCCGCGGGGTGCTCGCTCATGATCTCGGCCGCCTGAGCCAGCTTCTGGGACGCCTGCAATTCGCCGTCGGCGGTGATGACCCGAGCCCGTCGCTCGCGTTCCGCCTCGGCCTGCCGTGCGATCGACCGCTTCATCGAGTCCGGCAGCACCACGTCCTTGATCTCGACGCGGTCGATGTGCACGCCCCAGCCCAACGCCGGGCTGTCGAGCATCAACTCCAGACCTTCGTTGAGGTGCTCGCGGTTGGACAGCAGATCGTCGAGGTCGCTCTTGCCGATGATCGATCGAAGCGACGTCTGCGCCACCTGACCGATCGCCGACACGTAGTCCTGGATGTCGACGGCCACCCGCACCGGATCGGCGACCTTGAAGTAGATGACGGCGTCGACGCGAACCGTCACGTTGTCGCGGGTGATGCCGTCCTGAGCGGGAACGGGCATCGTGACGATCTGCATGTTGACCTTCTGCATGCGGTCGGCGATCGGGATCAACCAGCGTGAGCCCGGGCCCGCGAACGCCTCGCTGCACCCGGCCGAACCGGAAGACGACGCCTCGTTCGAACTGCTTGACGACGCGGAGGTTGGCCGCCAGCCAGGCCAGGCCGGCACCCCCCACCGCGGCGAGTGTGTAAAGAAGCATGGTGACCCTCGATTCCGCCACCTCACGGCGCTTCAATTCTTCCACCGGCATCGGGTGCCTCAAGAAGGCGCCAGCGCGCCATGCGGGTGGCCGAGGCGATGTGACCTAGCGGTCAGGCAGCGCGCGTTCGACGATCACCGGCCGCGCCAGCGGTTCTCTCTCGCGGCGCTTGGCGGCCTGATACACCTGCGCGGTCTCTCGTGACACCGTGCCCCAGTCGAAGTCGGACGTCAGCCGCTCGCGGGCCGCGATCGCTCGCTGCTGCGCCCCTTCCGGGTCGTCGAGCACCGCGCGGACGGCAGCGCTCAGCCCGCCAATGTCGCGCGGGGTAAACGACATTCCGGTCTGCCCGTCGATGACCGCCTCACCCAACCCGCCGACGTTCGACGTCACCAGCGGCGTCCCGGCCGCGGCGGCCTCCAGCGCGACGATCCCGAACGGCTCGTAGTGGCTCGGGAGCACGACCGCGTCGGCCTCGTGCAGTGCACGCAGTAACTCGTCGTGGTCGAGCCGGCCGACGAACGTCGTCGGCCGCAGCACCCGATGCCGACGCGCTTCCTCGATGAGCCAGTCTCGCTGCGTGCCGTCGCCGGCGATCGTCAGCGTGGTACCCGGATGGCTGCGCCTGATTCGCGGCATCGCCGCGATGAGGTCGTGGACGCCCTTTTCGTATTCCAGCCGCCCGACGTAGAGCAGCCGCGCGGGGCCTGAGTGCCGGGTGCGGCGGGCGAATGGCCAACGCGTGGCGTCGATTCCGTTGCGGATGACGTGCGTCTCGGCCAGACTCGGGCCGAACAGATCGGTGACCTCATCGCGCATGGACGCCGAACACGTGATCAGCGAGTCGGATTCGCGCACCAGCCAGGACTCCAGGGCGTGCACTTGGCGGCTGATCGCGCCGTTGATCCAGCCGGAGTGTCGGCCCGCCTCGGTCGCGTGGATGGTGGAAACCAGTGGCACGTCGAAGAATTCGCTCAACGCAACGGCGGGATGGGCGACGAGCCAGTCGTGGGCGTGGACGACATCGGGTGTGAATCCCATCGCCAGCCCGGCGCGGATCATGGCATGCCCCATCGCCAGCGTCCATGCCATCAAGTCGCGGCCGAAGTCGAACTCGTGCGGGTCCTGCGCGGCGGCGACGACTCGCACACCTTGGTGCATCCCGTCGGTCGATGGATGGGTGCTCGGGTCGGTGCCCGACGGCCGTCGGCTCAGCACCACCACCTCGTGCCCGTCGGCCGCGAGCGCGGTGGCCAGGTGGTAGACATGGCGACCCAGCCCGCCGACCACCACCGGTGGGTACTCCCACGACACCATCAGGACTTTCATGAGCGCACCCTCGAACGGCGCGAGCGTGCGTCCCGTGCCGCTCGCAGCGGCGTGTCGCGTGGCAGACACGCACGCTCGCGGAGAAGGGGAGGGTCACGGCGTGGGAAGCCTTCGTGCGTCCAGTGCCCCAAACAGACCGTCGGCGCGGTTCCATCCCTCGGCCAGGCGCTGTGCGGCCTCGTGCCTGCCCGACGCCAACGCGCCCGCGATCTCCCGGGTGGCGTGGGCGTGCAGGTGTGCGCGGTAGCGGGCGTAGTCGGCGGCCGTGTCCTTGCTCACCATGAAGGGCCAGTCGCTGGACACCGTCAACAATGTCTCGCGCAGGATCTGGTCGCAGACGGCGTCCCGTGCGGTCGGGGCATCGGTCTGCGCCAGCGCCTTGTCGACCGCGGTGAGCGCGGTGTCGACCACCTCGGCGTTCAGCTGCACGAAGTCGGACACCTGCTCGCCGGCCCACACCGTCCAGTCCTTGCCCGAACCCCATGAGCTGGGCGGCAACTGGACCGGCGAGCCGACGAATCCGGCATCGGCGGCATCGGCCAGCGTGCCCACCCGCACACCGGCCTCCGGCAGTGCCCGCAGCACCCGCTCCAGCCACAGCGGACCCTCGTACCACCAGTGGCCGAACAGCTCGGTATCGAAGGCGGCGATGACGTGGGCGGGCCGCCCGAGCCGCGTGGATTCGGCGGCCAGGCGCTCCCGCACCACCTCGATGAAGTCGGCCACATGGGTGTCGACGGTCCGCTCGGCGCGCTGCGGGTCGTACGGCGCCTTCTTGTCGGCCGGCACGTTGCGTCCGGTCACCCGGGCCGGCTTGAGGCCGGTGTGGTGGTCGTAGGTGTGGAAATCCCGGTAGCCGCGTGCCCGGGATACCCCGACTTCGGCGACCACACGCGGTAGCTGACCTTCAGGTCTCGCCCGAACGCGACGACGTCCGACTCACCGACCGGCCGGCCCAGCGCGGTGTCGCCATGCAGCGACGGGCCGTCGACCATGAAGTGCTCGACGCCGGCCGCCGCGTAGTCGTGCTCCATGCCCGGCGCGTAGGCACACTCCGGCGCCCAGATGCCGGTGGGTGTGTGCGCGTAGCGCTGGCGGGCGTCGGCCAGCCCCTCGTGCAGCGCGAACTCCCGCAGCCGCGGGTGCAGCAGCGGCTGGAACGGGTGCGCCAGCGGCCCCCCGAGCAGCTCGATCACGCCCGCGTCGATGAGTTCGCGCAACAGCGGGCTGGCGCCGTGTAGCCACTGCGTCTCGAAGTCCTCGAGCGCGCGTCCCGCCTCGTCGTACTCACGAACACCGAACTCCCGCAACGAACTCGGGAAGGTCGAACCCGTCGCCGCCTCCAGCGCCCGCAGCTGCCAGTTGGCCAACCAGTGATGCATGCTGTCCAGGCAGTACGGGTCGTCGAGCTGCGCGGCGACCACCGGAGTGACGCCCAGCGTGATCAGTCCACGCCGGTCCTCGGCGGCCAGCGTGCGCAGCACGCGCATCAGCGGCAGGTAGGCCGCCGACCACGACTGGTAGAGCCACTCCTCGCCGACCGGCCAGCGGCCATGGTGAGCCAGCCAGGGCAGGTGCGTGTGCAGCACCAGCGTGAACAGGCCGCGCGAGCTGTGTGATGTCACGGCCGCACCGCGATCGCCACCAGGTCGAGGCTGTCGTTAATCGGTCGCAGTTCTGGCGGCGTCATCTCGAAGTCGTCGGCGGTCACCGACGCCACGTCGGCGAGCAGCTCGTCGGGCCACGGCGCATCGGCGAGCGCGCGGGCGACCTGCGCGTCGATGATCGAGCCGCCATGCTTGGCGTCGAGCGCGACCAGCCGGGGGCCGTGAAACACCCCGTACAGCCGTCGACCCTGAACCCGCCGTCGACGAGCAGCTGGGCGAGTTCGGCGGCGTTGAGCTCGCGGGTGTGGAACGGGTTGACGGGAGTGTCGCGGCCCGGGGAGAACGTGATTCGGTTCGGCGTCGACATCAGCAGCACGCCCGATCCCCGCAGCACCCGAAAACACTCCCTGACGAATTGCGGTTGGTCCCACAGGTGCTCGATGACCTGGAAGTTGACGACGACATCGACGGACTCGTCGGGCAGCGGCAGCGCCGCAAGGTTGCCGTGGCGAACGTCCACTCTCGGATACCGGTCGCGGACGTGCGCCACCGTCAGTTCGTCGTAGTCCAGGCCGATCACCGATCGGGCCACCTCGGCGATCATGTCTGCGCCGTAGCCTTCGCCGCAGCCGGCCTCCAGCACGTCGCGACCCGCGCAATAGCCGGCCAATCGCTGGTAGACCACCTCGTGGCGGCGGAACCAGTAGTTCTCGGCGTCCAGCCCCGGCACCGTGCGCTCGCCGGTGAGGGCGAGCGTGTCGGCCTGTCGACCGGTTTCGGTATCCGAGCCCGCATGTGCGCTCATCGCAAGGCAGGCTAACCGCTAGTCGGCCATTGCTGGCCGGTGCGGTAAACGCGTTGCAGCCGCTTCATTCAATCGACCACGACCAACACCGACCAATCAGATACGAGCCGAACGGCGACGCAGACGTTGCGATCTCTTTATTAACCGAGGTGATGAACGGGCGAACCACCCAAAGTTACCGCGGTCGAGTAACACCCGGTCCCGCCAGTAACATCGGTGTTGGCGAATTCGTGACATTGCGGGCCGTTCCGTCGGCCCATCCGAGGAGGACGAAGCAGACCCATGACGAACATCGTGGTCCTGATCAAACAGGTCCCAGACACCTGGTCGGAGCGCAAACTCACCGAGGGTGACTACACGCTCGACCGGGACGCCGCCGACGCCGTGCTCGACGAGATCAACGAGCGCGCGGTCGAAGAGGCGTTGCTGATCAAGGAGAAAGAGGCCGCCGCCGGGACGGAGAGCACGGTGACGCTCTTGACCGCCGGCCCCGAGCGGGCCACCGACGCGATCCGCAAGGCGCTGTCGATGGGCGCCGACAAGGCGGTACACGTCCTCGATGACGGCATGCACGGCTCCGACATGGTGCAGACGGCATGGGTGCTGGCCAAGGCGCTCGGCACGATCGAGGGCACCGAGCTCGTCATCGCCGGCAACGAGGCCACCGACGGCACCGGCGGCGCGGTCCCCGCGATCATCGCCGAGTACCTGGGCCTGCCGCAGCTGACCCACGTGCGCAAGCTCGACGTCGCGGACGGCAAGGTCACCGGCGTGCGGGAGACCGACGACGGCGTGTTCACGCTGGAGGCGTCGCTGCCGGCCGTGGTCAGCGTCAACGAGAAAATCAACGAGCCGCGTTTCCCCTCCTTCAAAGGCATCATGGCCGCCAAGAAGAAGGAAGTGACGACGCTCACGCTGGCCGAGATCGGCGTCGAGTCCGACGAGGTCGGGCTGGCGAATGCCGGCTCGAAGGTCCTGTCGTCGACCCCCAAGCCGCCCAAGACCGCCGGCGAGAAGGTCGAGGACGACGGCGAGGGCGGCAACAAGATCGCCCAGTACCTGGTTTCGCAGAAGCTCATCTAGAGAAGGCGACGTTTCATGGCTGAAGTACTTGTGCTCATCGAGCACGCCGAGGGTGCTGTCAAGAAGGTCAGCACCGAACTGCTCACCGCCGCTCGTGCGCTGGGCGAGCCGTCCGCGGTCGTCGTCGGCAAGCCCGGCACCGCCGAACCGCTGATCGCCGACCTCAAGGCCGCGGGCGCGCAGAAGATCTACGTCGCCGAGGCCGACTTCGTCGACGACTACCTGCTGTTGCCGCAGGTCGACGTGCTGTCCTCGCTGGTCGAGTCGGCCGGCCCGGCCGCTGTGCTGCTCGCGGCGAGCGCCGACGGCAAGGAAATCGCGGGACGCCTCGCCGCCCGCATCGGCTCCGGCACGCTGTGCGACGTCGTCGACATCCAAGAGGGCGGCAAGGGCGTGCACTCGATCTTCGGCGGCGCCTACACCGTCGAGGCGGAGGTGACCGGTGACGTCGCGGTGATCACCGTGCGGCCCGGCGCGATCGAGGCGCAGCCGCAGGAGGGTGCGGGCGAGCAGGTCACGGTCGAGGTGCCGCAGCCGCCGGAGAACGCGACCCGGATCACGGCCCGCGAGCCTGCGGTCTCGGGTGATCGCCCGGAGCTGACCGAGGCAGCGATCGTGGTGGCTGGCGGCCGCGGCGTCGGCAGCGCCGAAAAGTTCAGCGTCATCGAGGAGCTGGCCGACTCGCTCGGTGCGGCGGTCGGAGCGTCGCGCGCCGCGGTGGACTCCGGTTACTACCCGGGTCAGTTCCAGGTCGGCCAGACCGGTAAGACGGTGTCGCCGCAGCTGTACATCGCGCTCGGCATTTCCGGGGCGATCCAGCACCGCGCCGGCATGCAGACGTCCAAGACGATCGTCGCCGTCAACAAGGACGAAGAGGCGCCGATCTTCGAGATCTCCGACTACGGCATCGTGGGCGACCTGTTCAAGGTGGCCCCGCAGCTGACCGAGGCGGTCAAGGCCCGCAAGGGGTAGCGGCTGGGGCGCCGCGAATGTGAAATGGCTGCGACGACACGCCGAGGGGCGCCGCAGCGATTCACGGTGGCGAGCCGACGCTGCGGCCGTCGCCTGAGCCCACCGCGATCCGCGGGTCAACGGAATAGCGACGGCTATCCTTGACAAGTTATGGCCCGCTCGGTGTACCTCGACCACGCCGCCACCACCCCGATGCATCCCGACGCCATCGAGGCGATGACGGCCGTGCTCGCGACCGTGGGTAACGCCTCGTCGCTGCACACCGCGGGCCGCGCCGCGCGGCGCAAATGGAGGAGGCGCGCGAAACCGTTGCCGACAAGCTCGGCGCCCGCCCATCAGAAGTGATCTTCACCGCGGGCGGCACCGAGAGCGACAACATCGCCGTCAAAGGCATTTACTGGGCGCGCCGCGACGGCGACGCGCACCGCCGGCGCATCGTCGCCAGCGCCGTCGAACACCATGCCGTCCTGGACGCGATCACGTGGCTGGCAGAGCACGAGGGCGCGGAGCTGACGTGGCTGCCCACCACGGCCGACGGCGCCGTGCCGGCCGCGGCGTTGCGCGAGGCGCTGCAAGAACACGACGACGTCGCACTGGTCACCGTGATGTGGGCCAACAACGAGGTCGGCACCGTCATGCCGATCACCGAAATGGCTGCAATCGCTGCCGAATTCGACGTTCCAATGCACAGCGATGCGATTCAGGCGATCGGCCAGCTACCGGTGTCGTTCCGCGACAGCGGTTTGTCGGCGATGAGTGTCGCGGCGCACAAGTACGGTGGCCCGACCGGCGTCGGATGCCCTGCTGCTGCGCCGCGACACGCAGTGCGTGCCGCTGCTGCACGGCGGTGGGCAGGAACGCGACGTGCGCTCCGGCACACCGGATGTCGCCGGAGCCGTCGGCATGGCCGTGGCGACCCGGCTCGCCGTCGACGGGCTCGAGGAGCACAGCGCGAAGCTCACCCAACTGCGCGACCGGCTGATCGACGGTGTGCTCATGCGGGTCGACGAGGCGCGGCTCAACGGTCCGCGCGCGCCGCGGCTGCCCGGCAACGCGCACTTCACCTTCCCGGGGTGCGAAGGCGACTCGCTGTTGATGCTGTTGGACGCCAACGGAATTGAATGCTCGACCGGGTCGGCGTGCACGGCAGGCGTGGCGCAGGCGTCACACGTACTGTTGGCGATGGGCGCCGACCCGGCCGAGGCGCGCGGGTCGCTGCGCCTGTCGCTCGGACGAACCAACGCGCCGGGTGACGTGGACGCCGTGCTCGACGTGTTGCCGCCCGCGGTGGAGCGGGCGCGTCAAGCGGCGTTGGCCAGCGCGGGGGTCCGATGAGGGTACTCGTCGCGATGAGCGGCGGCGTCGACTCGTCGGTGGCTGCCGCCCGAGTGGTTGACGCCGGCCACGACGTCGTCGGTGTGCACCTTGCGCTTTCGTCGGCGCCGGGCACCCTGCGCACCGGGTCGCGCGGCTGCTGTTCGAAGGAGGACGCCGGCGATGCCCGGCGGGTCGCGGATATCCTCGGAATCCCGTTCTATGTTTGGGATTTCGCCGACAAGTTCAAAGAGGATGTCATCGACGACTTCGTCGACTCGTATGCCCGTGGCGAAACGCCCAACCCGTGTGTGCGGTGCAACGAGCGAATCAAGTTCTCCGCGTTGGCCGCCCGCGCGTTGGCGCTCGGTTTCGACGCGGTGGCCACCGGCCACTACGCCAGGTTGTCGGGGGGCCGGTTGCGCCGATGCGGTCGACCGCGAGAAGGATCAGTCGTATGTGCTTGCGGTGTTGACCGCCCAGCAGTTGCGTCACGCACTGTTCCCGGTCGGCGACACCCCGAAGCCGCAGATCCGGGCGGAAGCCGCGGCGCGTGGGCTTGCGGTGGCCGACAAGCCCGACAGCCACGACATCTGCTTCATCCCGTCCGGTGACACCCGCGCGTTCTTGGGTGCGCGGATCGGGCTCCGGCGAGGCGCGGTCGTCGACACGGGCGGTCGGGTCCTCGCCGAGCACGACGGCATCCACGCGTTCACCATCGGCCAGCGCAAGGGACTCGGCATCCCCGGGCCCGGGCCGGACGGGCGGCCGCGGTACGTCACGGCGATCGACGCGCGGACCGGCACCGTGACGGTCGGTGACGCCACCGACCTGGAGGTTTGGTCGCTGTCGGGCGAACGACCGGTGTTCACCTCGGGCACGGCGCCGATTGGCCCGGTGGAATGCGCGGTGCAGGTCCGCGCGCACGGCGGGGTGGCCGACGGTGTCGTGGACCTAGTGGATGGCCGACTGGAGATGCGGCTGCGGACACCGCTGCGCGGGGTGGCGCCGGGGCAGACGATGGTGCTCTACCGCCCTGATGCCGACGGTGACGAGGTGATCGGCAGCGCGACGATCACGCGCGGCTAGTCACCGGCGGCGTCGTTGTATTGCGGGCAGTAGACATCCACCGCGAGCGCCCGGTCATGGCACTCTGCTGGCGATCCGCGTGACCACCAGGTTGGGCACGACCTCCGAGTAGCCGCAGTAGGTCACCTCGATCAAAACATTTGACTTCAGCCGGTAGATCCGGCCACAGGACCGGGCGGTGCGGGTGCTGATCGTGTCGCCGTCGATCGTCCAGTCGCCGACGAACATCGACGCGTAAATCGTGTTGGCACAAGACATCACCATGCTGGCGACGTTGTCGAAGGCGCGGCGCGCGGTGTCCGCGTCCAGGTAAGCCGCGGCCGCTTCGGACAGCAGTGCCGATTCCGGTGGAGTCTGGAAGCTGGTCTTGTGGAACTGCTTGACGTCCGGTCCGAAGATCAAGCTCTCACGGAAGACGAAGCGGCAGTCCGGCGGCGACAATTTCACGAGAAGCTCGTCGTCGACGGTCTTCGTCGAGTCCATGCCCGGCACGCCGTTCAGCTCCGGGCCGGCGCCGGTGATGTCGCGCAGTTCGTCGGTGCTCAGCAGCAGTTCGTCGACGTCGAGGCCGCCGAGGTAGAGGGTCTCGGCCGGCGGCATCGCCGGGACGCCGTCGATCACGGTCGAGCACCCGGTCGCGATCAGCAGCGCCGTCGGGACGCAGAGAAGCGACCATCGCCGTCGTGTCATCGTCGGCGCCCCCTTCCCGCTCAGCCAGGGTAACGCGGTGTGATTCCCCGGCCGCGCGTTACAGCAGTGGTCGTGGCATACGGTTCATCGAGTGACTGCCTTCGCCGCTGCAACCGGTGTCGGCTCGTGGCCCGGCACGTCGCCCCGCCACGCCGCGGAGGTGATCGTCGGCGAGCTGCATACCCTGCCGCACCTTGTTGAGTTGCCGGCCAGGGGAGTGGGCGCCGACATGATCGGGCGTGCCGGGGCGCTACTGGTGGACATCGCCATCGACACCGTGCCGCGCGGCTACCGGCTCGCCGCGCGCCCTGGCGCGATCACGAGGCGGGCAGTCAGCTTCCTCGACGAGGACGTCGACGCGCTGGAGGAGGCGTGGGAACGGGCGGGCTTGCGCGGCAGCAACCGCATCGTGAAAGTGCAGGCGCCGGGTCCGGTGACGTTAGCGACCCAGGTGGAGCTGCCGAACGGTCATCGTGCGATTACTGACCGCGGCGCGCTGCGCGACCTGGCCGCGTCGCTGGCCGAAGGGGTGGCGATCCACTGCGCTGAAGTGGCCAGGCGGTTGCAGACGACCGTGGTCGTGCAGCTTGACGAGCCGTCGCTGGCCGACGCGCTGACGGGCCGGCTCACGGGGGTGACCGCCCTGACGCCGGTGCATCCGGTGGACGAAACCACGGCCGTCGAGCTGCTCGATCAGTGCGTGGCGACGGTGGCGTCGGAGGTGGCCGTGCACACCTGCTCGTCATCTGTGCCGTGGAAAGCCCTGTGCCGTACCGCTATTCACGCGATCTCGCTCGACGTCTCGAGGCTGGACGATGGTGACCTTGACGGCCTCGCGGAGTTCGTCGACACGGGACGCACCGTCATGTTGGGTGTCGTACCCACCACCGCGCCGTCGCGTCCACCCTCCGCCGAGGTGAAGCGAATCCGTGGCGGCGCTCACGGATCGGCTCGGGTTCGCCCGCACGGTGTTGGCCGACCGTGTTGGCGTCACCCCGGCGTGCGGGCTGGCCGGTGCCACGGTGGATTGGGCCCGCACAGCGATCGGGCTGACCCAGAAGGTGGCAAACACGCTCGTCGACGACCCGGAGGAGATCTAGCGCTCGTCCAGCTCCTTGACCAGCTTCTTCGCTGCTACTAGACGGAACGAGGCGTCGACCAGCTCCCTTACCTCGTCCCAGTCCACCTTGGCCGCGGTCAGGTCGAGCCCCAGCCAGCCCGACGGGCCCATGTAGCCCGGGTAGAAGAACCGGCTGTCCTGCTCGAGTGCCGTCCGCTCGCCTTCGTCGACCTTGACCAGTACCGAATGGTCGAACCGCACCCACTCGCCGGCGGATTTCACACTTCCCCCCCCCCCCTCTCCCTCCGCCCCCCCTGGGGTCTTCGGGTCCCGGCGCGGTGTCCGGCGTCGCGCCTGCCTGTCCCCGTTGTTGCCGCCGTGGGCCGTGCCTGCTGGCCACCTGGCGTGTCCGGCCGTCACGGGTCCGCGCGTCTGTCCGTCGACGTTCCCGTCTGCGGGCCACCGTGTTTGTCGGCGGTTTCCGTCCCGCACGGTGTGCCGTCGGGCTGGTGGCGCCGTGTGGTCTGGCTGGCGCCGCGTCGCCACCGTCGGCGCCCCGTCGCCCGGTTTTGTGCGCGGGCGGTGCGCCCTGCCGGCGTCGGACGCCGGCGCGCCCGCCGGCCGCTTTCTTCTGGCGGCCACGTCGGGTCTTCGTCACGTGTGGCCGTGCGCCGCCAGCTCGGTGGTGGCGGTGGCGGCTTCCCGCCGTGGTGCCCAGCGGCGCTCGGGCGGCCCAGCTTGGCTTTCGCTTCGGCCATCCTCGCGTCCGGTTGCGGCGGGCACGCCCGGCGCGCCGGCGGCGGTCGCGTCGCCTTAGCGGGCCGGATTCGTACTCGGTCAGTGTTTCGACGCCGGTGGCGGGTCGATGGTGGCGACCGCGGCCGCGTGCGCACCCCCAGGTCGATACCGGCCGCACGTTGGCTGGGCCACGATGGCGGGGTCGTTGGTGTGCGCAGTGCGTAGCCGATCGAGATGAACAGCCGCCCCGACCTTCGGAGAGCGTCATGTTCAGGATGTGGCGCGCCCGGCGGCGAGGTGACGCTGCGCTCGACGGGTGTTCTCTTTGGACCGCAGCGGCCCGATGCGGGGCAGCACGATCGTGCGGCGATCCGCCTCCAGCCGCATCGCCCCGGTGCTGAACCGTACCCGGCCCGGGTCGCGGCGGGCGGACCTAAACCGGGGAAAGCCCACCCGCCGGCCGTTGCGGGTGCCGTTCTTGCTAGTCTCCAGTTCTCCAGCGCGCGCGCCAGGTCCGCCAGCCCGCACGAGTAGGCCTCCTTGGAGTTGTCCGCCCACCACGGCGCCACTCATCCTTGGCCCGGTTCCAGCCCACCGCAACGAGGCCAGGTCCCAGCCCACCGACTCATGTCCGCATCCGCACACCGCGCGTCGAGGTCATTCTTTACCTGCGCCAGGCCCCATTGAAAGCCTTGCGGCGGCACCGAAATGCGACCGCACCGCCGCCCTTCGATCCGCGTCGTGGCCATTCGACCTCGAACTTCGCCCCGGTCACCGTCCAGCCCGACGGCACCTGCTCACCCGGCGTCCCGTGCGGGCGTAACCCTCGGCGTCACCGTCGTAGAGGTCGAACAACACCGACACCGACTCCACCGCCGCCCGGTGCGCCTCGAAATCCGCGCCGACATCCACCAGCCGCGACAACCTCGCCGTGCCATCCCGGCGCGGCTTACCCGCCAAATGCACACCGGCCGTCGGCCGCGGCCACCTGAGCCGCCTGCCCGCACGTGCGCATGCCAACGATCAATGCTCGGCCCGCCACCACAGCTCATGGCGCCTGACCCGGGTCGCGTTGGCCGCCCTCAGCGCGCGCATGGCCCGGTTGCGCGCACCGCGCCGCCCATACAAGCGGCGCACATGCTGGTCAACACCTCAATCATGTCGCGCACCAGATCATCGGTGGTTTCGCCCGAATCAGCGACCACGATCCGGCGCCCCTGCGCGGATAATGCCGCCTCCAGCTGCTCCACCCCGAAACGCGCCAACCGTCCCGATGCTCCACAACGACCACCCTGGCATCGGGGTCCGACAAAATCCGGCGCAGCTCGGGCCGCTTCCCCATTCAGCCCGGACCCGACCTCACACACCACCTGCCCGACCGCAGGCCCTGACCCGTCGCCCACGCGGTCACCCGGGCCACTTGCCTATCCAAATCCGAGCGCTGATCATGCGAGACACCCGCACATACACCACCACACCCACGCTGCCATCAGCCGGCGCGGTGGTCCTGACCAGAATCAGCCGCCCACCCGCTCCGCGGGCACCGGCAACGTGCCCTCCCGAAACCAGCGATAAGCGGTATGCCGATTCACCCCCACCGACGCCGCCCAGTCCGCCAAGTTCACAACACCGATTAGAATACACTCACACACACTCAAATACACTCGACACGCAAAACTCCAACCCGTAGACGGCGAACATCTTCGGCGCACAGAAGACCGGACGGCCCCACGAGATCTTCTCGAAGGAGCCGGGGAAGTCGAGCGCTATTGCTCGCAGCTCGCGCAGGCCGAAGTCGTCGTCGGTGAACATGATCGGGTGCGGCACGGGCCTAGGGTAGTTGCGGTCGGGCCGAACCTGCTCGCTGAGCATGCAGACGGTGTTCGTCGAGCGCGCCAGCGCCGGCTCATGCACCGCCCCCGGTGCGATCCGGCAGACTCGGGCTCGTGGCCGAGTTGTTGATCGCCGTCAACCCGGACGAGGATTCCCGGCTGCCGCTGCTGCTGCGGATCCCACTGCCCGGCGGTGACCTGCTGTTTCGGACCTCGGCGACGTGGCCGCGGTCAAAGCGTTGTACTGCTACCCGGTCAGCCTCGATGAGTGGCCCGATGCCGCGGTGATCGTCGAACGTGTGCCGTTGCGATCTTGCCGGCGACGCGGCGCCGCGATCGACGTGATCTGCGACCGGGCCCGGGACAACCGCTCCCAGCTCGTGTTCACGCAGGCCCGCGGGCGCGACGCGGTGTTCTGGCAGTCGGCGCGCACCCGCAAGCAGGCGCGTCCGAACGTGCGCACCCCAACCGCGCGTGCGCTGGGCATTCCGGACTTGCAGATCGTCGTCGATGCGCACGAGCAGTACGCCTACCGGTTTGTCACCCAGCAGGTCAGCACCGTTCGGCGGGCGTTGCCGTGCGGCGATTACGGCCTCGTCCTCAACGGGCAGCTGGTCGCGTCGGTGGAGCGCAAGTCCCTCGTCGACCTGGTTGCCAGCCTCAACGGCGGCAAGCTCCGTTATCAGGTCGCCGATCTGGCCGCGCTCCCGCGTGCGCGTCGTGTCAGGACCGTACTCGCAGTGTTCAGCTCACCATCGCGGCCCGCGATGGTCGCCGACGGCCTGGCCGAGCTGCAGATCCGCTGGCCCAACGTGCCGGTCGTGTTCTGCGAGACCCGCCAACTCGCCGAGGAATGGACCTATCGGTTCCTCGCCGCCGCACACGCCTGGGCGATCACCGAGCACGCTGCCCTGCAACGCATCTCGCCAACCAATATCGACAGCACCGAGCTCGACCGGGCACCCGCCGCACCGCAACCGAGCACCGCCGAGGTCCGCGCCTGGGCCCGCGCCGCCGGCCTGCCCGTACCCGACCGCGGCCGACTCCGCCCCGAGATCTGGCAGGCCTGGCACCACGCCCACCCCGCGAACTGACCTCCCCGCAGCCCCGCCCCGGCACAGCCGCCGAACGTGAATCGTGGTGCGTCGCGCGCCGGCGTGTCGTCACCGGGTGTTCACGTTCGGCGATGTCAGGGCGCTTCGGTAGCCTGCGAAGGTGGCGCAGGAGGCAATTCCGGAATCCGATCCGGTCGATTCCGACGTGCGGCGGCGCTGGCAGGACCTCGCCGACGAGGTACGCGAACACCAGTTCCGCTACTACGTGAAGGACGCGCCAATTGTCTCCGACGCGGAGTTCGACACGATGTTCAACGAACTGCTCGCACTCGAAGAGCGCCACCCCGAACTAAGGATCCCCGATTCGCCCACGCAGCTGGTGGGTGGTGCCGGCTTCGCCACCGACTTCACCGAGGCCGCCCACCTGGAGCGGCTGCTCAGCTTGGACGATGTCTTCGCCCTCGACGAGCTCGCGGCGTGGTCCAAGCGCGTCGAGAACGAGATCGGAGCCGACCCGCATTACCTGTGCGAGTTGAAGGTCGACGGTGTGGCGGTGGCGCTGGTGTACCGCGACGGTCGGCTGGCGCGAGCGGCGACCCGCGGCGACGGGCGCGTCGGCGAGGACGTCACCCTCAACGCCCGCACGATCGACGATGTACCCGAACGTCTTTCGCGGTCGAAAGAGTTCCCGGTGCCGAAAGTGCTGGAAGTTCGCGGTGAAGTCTTCTTCCGCCTCAGCGACTTCGAAAACCTCAACGCCAGCCTCGTCGAAGAAGGCAAGGCTCCCTTCGCCAATCCCCGCAACAGCGCGGCGGGTTCACTGCGGCAGAAGAATCCGGCCGTCACCGCCCGGCGCAAGCTGCGGATGATCTGCCACGGGCTGGGTCACGCCGAGGGCTTCAGCCCGCGCACGCTGCACGACGCGTATGCCGCGATGAAGGCCTGGGGCCTGCCCGTGTCCGAGCACACCACGCGGGTCCAGGGCCTGCCCGCCGTCGAGGAACGCATCGCATACTGGGGCGAGCACCGCCACACCCTTGAACACGAAATCGACGGTGTGGTGGTCAAAGTCGACGATTTCACGCAGCAGCGCCGACTGGGTGCCACGTCGCGCGCACCGCGATGGGCAGTGGCGTACAAATACCCGCCGGAGGAGGCGCAGACCAAGCTGCTCGACATCCGGGTCAACGTCGGGCGCACCGGGCGGGTGACACCGTTCGCCTACATGACACCAGTGAAGCTCGCCGGTTCGACGGTCGGCCTGGCCACACTGCACAACGCCGCAGAAGTCAGGCGCAAGGGCGTGCTGATCGGTGACACCGTGATGATCCGTAAGGCCGGCGACGTGATCCCCGAGGTGTTGGGACCGGTCGTCGACCTGCGCGACGGCACCGAGCGCGAGTTCGTCATGCCGACGAACTGCCCCGAGTGCGGCACACCGTTGGCGCCTGCCAAGGAAGGCGACGCCGACATCCGCTGCCCCAACGCCCGGTCGTGCCCGGCGCAGCTGCGCGAGCGCGTGTTTCACGTCGCGAGCCGCGGCGCGCTCGACATCGAGGGGCTGGGCTATGAAGCGGGGATCGCGCTGCTGAAGGCCGGCGTGATCGCCGACGAGGGCGACCTTTTCACCCTCACCAAGGAAGATCTGCTGCGCACCGAGCTGTTCCGCACCAAGGACGGCGGCCTGTCGGCCAACGGCGCCCGGCTGCTGGAAAACCTCGAACGCGCTCAGGCGCAACCCCTTTGGCGGGTGCTGGTGGCGTTGTCCATCCGGCACGTCGGTCCGACCGCCGCGCGGGCACTGGCCGCCGAGTTCGGCAGCCTTGATGCCATGAGGGCTGCCTCACAGGAGCAACTGGCCGGCGTCGAGGGCGTCGGACCCACGATCGCCGCCGCGGTCACCGACTGGTTCGACGTCGACTGGCACCGCGCCATTGTCGACAAGTGGAAGGCCGCCGGGGTGCGGATGGCCGATGAGCGCGACACCAGCATCGAGCGCACGCTCGACGGACTGTCGATCGTGGTCACCGGCTCACTGGTCGGCTTTTCGCGCGACCAGGCCAAGGAGGCGATTGTTACGCGCGGGGGCAAGGCCGTCGGGTCGGTGTCGAAGAAGACTGCCTACGTGGTCGCGGGCGACTCGCCCGGGTCCAAGTACGACAAGGCCGTCGAACTCGGGGTACCGATTCTCGACGAAGACGGCTTCAGGGCGCTGCTGGAGAACGGGCCCGACTAGACGCAGCCGCCGATGCTGATGCGCCGCCCGACGTTGGCGCACACCCTGACGTTCGGCGGGGGCGGCGGTGGCGGCGGTGCCACGTACTCGGGCGGCGGAGGATCGCCGGGCAGCGGCGCGTAGTAGGCCGGTGGTGGCACATAGTCCTCGACCGTGTCCGCAATGTTGGCGCAGCCGCCAACGGAGACTCTGCGGCCAATGCTGCCGCATACGTCGGCGTCGGCAACTCCGGCACCGAGGAAAATGGCCATCGCGGCGGGAACCGATGCGGCCGCCAAAGCGGCCGCCGTTAATGCTCTTATCCGCGTGATCATGGGTGGATGCTCCCTTCGGAGAGTCCAAGCATATGCCCGGGAGCCGCCGCCAGAACTCGATCTCAGCGCAGCAACGTCGCGACAATGCCGGTGAGGTAGCCCAGCCGGGCCACCTCGGACGGACGGAAATCCGGGCCGCCGGGCCGACCCAGCATCATCGCAGTGGTCGGCTCACCCAGCGGCGCTGCCGCCAGCGTGGTGTCCATGTCGCGCCACACCTGCGGCACCCAATCGGCCGTGCCGTCGAGCGCCGCGGCGTGCTCCAGCGGCAGCCACGGCGCCGACTCGGCCACCGTCTCCGGCGCACCTGCGCTGCCGACCACGCACTCGAATCCGTGGTCGTGCAGCCGCACCACAGTGCACCAGCCGACGCGCAGCACCCGCGGCGCCTCATATGCCAGCACCTTCAGCTTGGTCGTCTTGTCGGCGGCGGCGGCGATATGGTCGATCAACTCGAGTTCGCGATGTGCCTCGAGCAACCCGGTGTGTGGGCGGATGCTGTCCACCCGCACCCCGGTGATCGCCTCGGCGGCGGTGATCAACATGTCGGGCATCGCCCCGGGCGGCAAATCCACCACTAGGTCGTCGATCGCAAAGCCCGAAACCCGCTCCACCACGTCGAGCGACAGGATGTCGGCGCCCACCGAACCCAGCGCCACGGCGAGAGACCCGAGGCTGCCTGGGCGGTCGACCAGCTGGACCCGCAGCAGATACGAAGGCACGCCCGACACTGTCGCACAGCCCGTGCGGCTCGGCATTCCGGCGGTGCGCGTGGTCGCTAGTGCGGCGGCACCCGCAGACCGTCGAAAGCTGACTAGGCTTGCCTGTCGTGTCTGCAATCTCCCGCGACGAGGTCGCGCGGCTGGCGAAACTGGCCCGCCTCGCGCTCACCGACACCGAGTTGGACAGCTTCGCCGAACAGCTCGACGCCATCTTGGGCTATGTCAGCCAGGTGCAGGCCGTCGACGTCACCGACGTCAAACCGACTGGCAACCCGCTGAAGACCCGGCGGGCAGGCAGCGCGAGCGACCCGGGGATGAGTACGTCAATGTCTTTCGCTCGGACGTCGTCGAGGAGTGCCTGACCCAAGAGCAGGCACTCGACCAAGCGCCCAAGGCCGTCGACGGCCGGTTTGCAGTGCCGCGGATCTTGGGGGAGGAGCCGTGAGCCGCGATGAGCCGCTTGCGCGAAGAGCCAAGGACACCGAGCTGATCCGGCTGGACGCCGCGACTCTGGCCGGCAAGATCGCACGACGCGAGGTGTCGTCCGTCGAGGCGACGCAGGCATGCCTCGACCAGATCGCCGCGACCGACGAGCGCTATCACGCCTTCTTGCATGTGGCCGCCGAGCAGGCGCTCGCCACCGCCGCCGCGGTTGATGCGGGGATCGCCGCCGGCGAGCCGCCCGCCTCGGAACTCGCGGGCGTCCCGCTGGCGCTGAAGGACGTCTTCACCACCGCCGACATGCCGACCACCTGCGGGTCGAAGCTCCTCGAGGGTTGGCGGTCGCCCTACGACGCGACCGTCACACTGCGGGTGCGCTCCGCGGGCATCCCCATTCTCGGCAAGACCAATATGGACGAGTTCGCGATGGGCAGCTCCACCGAGAACTCCGCCTACGGGCCCACCCGCAATCCGTGGGACACCGAACGGGTGCCGGGCGGGTCGGGCGGCGGAAGCGCGACGGCGCTCGCCGCGTTCCAGGCGCCGCTGGCGATCGGCACCGACACCGGCGGTTCCATCCGTCAGCCCGCCGCGCTGACCGCGACCGTCGGCGTGAAGCCGACCTACGGCACCGTGTCGCGGTACGGCCTGGTGGCGTGCGCGTCGTCGCTCGACCAGGGCGGACCGTGTGGCCGCACCGTGCTCGACACCGCGCTGCTGCACGCGGTGATCGCCGGCCACGACGCGAAGGACTCCACCTCCGTCGAGGCGGAGGTGCCCGACGTGGTGGGCGCCGCCCGCGGCGGTGCGGCCGGCGACCTGCGCGGCGTGCGCATCGGAGTGGTCAGCCAGTTGCGAAGCGGCGAGGGCTATCAACCGGGTGTGCTCGAGTCGTTCAATGCCGCCGTCGAACAGCTCATGCAGTTGGGTGCGGAGGTCAGCGAGGTGTCGTGCCCACATTTCGAGCACGCGATGGCCGCCTACTACTTGATCCTGCCGTCGGAGGTGTCTTCGAACCTGGCCCGCTTCGACGGGATGCGCTACGGGCTGCGAGAAGGGGACGACGGCAGCCGCAGCGCCGAGGAGGTGATGGCGCTGACCCGGGCGGCAGGCTTCGGGCCCGAGGTCAAGCGCCGCATCATGATCGGCACCTACGCCTTGTCGGCGGGTTACTACGACGCCTATTACAACCAGGCGCAGAAGGTGCGCACCTTGATCGCCCGTGACCTGGATGAGGCGTATCAGAAGGTGGACGTGCTCGTCTCGCCGACGACCCCGACCACCGCGTTTCCGTTGGGGGAGAAGGTCGACGACCCACTGGCGATGTACCTGTTCGACCTGTGCACGCTGCCGCTGAACCTGGCCGGGCACTGCGGAATGTCGGTGCCGTGTGGCCTGGCTCCCGACGACTCGCTGCCGGTCGGCTTGCAGATCATGGCTCCGGCGTTGGCCGACGACCGGCTCTACCGGGTCGGTGCCGCCTACGAGGCCGCTCGGGGACCGTTGCCCACCGCGATCTGAGGAGGCCCCGCCGCCCCGGCGAGGCAGATGAGAAGATAAAGACATGCGGATCGGAATTCTCACCGGCGGTGGCGACTGTCCTGGATTGAACGCGGTTATCCGGGCGGTGGTGCGCACCTGCGACGCACGCTACGGCTCGACGGTGGTCGGATTCCTCGACGGCTGGCGCGGCCTGCTCGAAGATCGGCGCATCCAGTTGAAGAACGACGGCCGCAACGACCGGCTGCTGACCAAGGGCGGCACCATGCTCGGCACCGCGCGGGTTCATCCGGACAAGCTGCGAGCCGGGCTGCCGCAGATCATGCAGACGCTCGACGAAAACGGCATCGAGGTCCTGATCCCGATCGGCGGCGAGGGCACTCTTACCGCCGCGCACTGGCTCTCCGAAGAGAACGTGCCCGTTATCGGGGTGCCCAAGACCATCGACAACGACATCGACTGCACCGACGTCACATTCGGACACGACACGGCGCTGACAGTGGCCACCGATGCCATCGACCGGTTGCACAGCACCGCCGAGTCGCATCAGCGGGTCATGCTGGTGGAGGTGATGGGCCGCCACGCCGGATGGATCGCGTTGAATGCGGGGCTGGCCTCCGGTGCTCACATGACGCTGATTCCCGAGCAGCCGTTCGACATCGAGGAAGTGTGTCGCCTCGTCAAGGGCCGGTTCGTGCGTGGCGATTCACATTTCATCTGCGTGGTTGCCGAGGGCGCCAAACCCGCGGAGGGCTCGATGAAGCTGCAAGAGGGTGGCCTCGACGAGTTCGGCCACGAGCGGTTCACCGGCGTGGCGCAGCAGTTGGCCTTCGAGGTGGAGAAGCGCATCAACAAGGAAGTGCGGGTCACGGTGCTGGGGCATGTGCAGCGCGGGGGGTCGCCGACCGCGTTCGACCGGGTGCTGGCCACCCGGTTCGGGGTCAACGCCGCCGACGCCGCCCACGCCGGGGAGTACGGACAGATGGTGTCGCTGCGCGGGCAGGAGATCGGCCGGGTGGCGCTGGCCGACGCCGTGCGCAGACTCAAGACCGTGCCGCAGAGCCGCTACGAGGACGCCGCGGCCTTCTTCGGCTGATCGGCGAGCAGCTGCCGGGTAAGGGTGTGCGATAGCCACTGCGCGAACTGGTCAGTCGGCCAACCCCGTTCGCGTACCAGCCGGTCGTAGAGCGCCGGGTCGGCGTAAAGCCACGCAATATCAACGGCCTGATCGATCGGCAGGTCGGCTCGCAGTGCCTTGAGCTCGACCAGTCGCGACACGATGAGGCGAGCGCCGGTCAACCGTTGCTCGAGGAATTGCCGGCGTAGCGACCGTGCTGCGTCGTCGGTGTCCGAGGCGATGTCGAGGGCGCGGGCGAGCGCGGCGAGCGCGGCGTCGATGCGGACGAGGACCGTGGTCCATTCGGCTAACAGCGCGGCCGGATCGGTCAGCTCGAGGAGCCGCTTACCTTCGGCCCGGTCCGCCAGTGCGACGGGCTGATCGTCTCCGACTATCGACCAGTCCATTGCCAGCTTGAGCAGCTCGACCTTTCCGCCGACCGACGTAAAAACGGTCTTGCGGCTCACCCCTGCCGCCTCGGCCACGGCGTCGATGGTCGTCGCGCCGTAGCCCTTCTCGACGAATAACCCGGACGCAGCGACCACGATCGCTCGGCGGGTATCCCGGGCCTGCGCCAGCCGCAACGCGGACCGATATTGCCGCTTGACAGCCTCAACCATTCTGCGCCACCCTTAGTAAATTCATTACATCATAGACTACATCAATTGAGGCGGAATGCGATGCAGACAGTCGTCGTCGGCGCGGGTCCAACTGGCCTGTTCAGTGCGGTCGCCCTGGCCCGTCGAGGGCACAGCGTCGTCGTCGTGGATCGAGATCCGGGCCCGGTGGGTGAGCGGTGGAACCGCAAGGGAGTGATGCAGTTCCACCATGCGCACACCTTCCGCGGCCCTGTGGTCGAGGCACTGCGCGCCGAGATGCCCGACGTGCTCGACGATCTGGTAGCGGCGGGCGCAGCGGTCGCGTCGGTTCCCGGTTCCACCCGGTCCGCCGCGCTGCTGTGTCGGCGGGCCCTCTTCGAGCGAACGCTCCGCCGAAGTGCGGCCGCGCAGCCGGGCGTCACCTTGGTCACGGGTCATGTGGAAGGCGTGCTGGCACAGGGTCGGCGGGCCGGCGGGGTGAGAATCGGGGACACGACGCTCACCGCTGACATGGTCATCGACGCGTCCGGCCGAGCCAGCCGTTTCACCACGGCCATTCGGCCCGCCGCAGCGAGCAGCCCGTGCGGCGCTGTCTACGTCGGCCGCCAGTACCGGCTGCACCCGGGCGCCGGCGAGGGACCGGTCAACTCGGTCATTGGCCTCTCGCTGAGCATGCGTGGCTACGCCGCGCTCGCTTTCCTGCACGACAACCGGACATTCTCGGTTGTTCTCGTCCACGACGGCACCGACCCGACGCTTCGAGAGCTGCGGCATGCCGCGGTATTCGAATCGGTCGTGCGCGAGATCCCAGCGCTTGCTGAATGGATCGATCCCGACAGGTCGCATGCGATCACCTCCGTGCTCCCCGGCGGCCGCGTCTTCAACTCCTACCGCGGCCAGCTCGACGACGGCGGCCGGCTCCCGCTGCCCGGGCTGATCTCGGTGGGTGACGCCGTGTGCACCACCACACCGCTGGCCGGCCGCGGCGTGGCCCTCGCCCTCATGCAGGCACAAGCGTTGGTTCGGCTGATCGACGAGCACGATCGCGACCTTCACTCGGTCACGACGGCTTTCGATGGCTGGTGTGCCGAGAACGTCAAGCCTTGGTTCGACGACCACGAGCACGCCGATACCGACCGCTTACGGCGGTGGGCTGGTGAGGACATCGACCTGACGCGCCCACTGCCCTCCGACCTGATCGTGGCCGCCGCTGACGCCGACAACGGGCTGCTGCCTTTGGTTGCTCCCTACATCACGATGGATGCCCTCCCGGCAAGCCTCGCGACCGCTCAGCCATGGGCAAAAGCGATATATGCGAGCGGATGGCGTCCAGCCGTGCCACCCGGGCCGGACCGGGCGACTCTGGCGGAGATGTGCGCACGGCTGAGCACTGATCGCCGGCTTTGCCTAGCGGGTTGAGGACGGCGCCGCACTACGATCGACCCCGTGACTCTCGCTACCGACCTGCTCGACTACGACGACGTCGTCGCCAACTACGAGCCGGTGCTCGGGCTCGAGGTGCATGTCGAGTTGTCGACGGCCACCAAGATGTTCTGCGGCTGTCCCACGACGTTCGGCGCCGAGCCGAACACCCAGGTATGCCCGGTGTGCCTGGGCCTTCCGGGTTCGCTGCCCGTCGTCAACGAAACCGCGGTCGAGTCCGCGATCCGGATCGGGCTGGCACTGGGCTGCGAGATCGTGCCGTGGTGCCGATTCGCCCGCAAGAACTACTTCTACCCGGACATGCCGAAGAACTACCAGATCTCGCAATACGACGAACCCATCGCGATCAACGGCCACATCGACATCCCGCTCGACGACGGCACCACCTTCCGCGTCGATATCGAGCGCGCGCACATGGAGGAGGACACCGGCAAGCTCACCCACTTGGGCAGTGCCACCGGGCGGATCGAAGGCGCCACCACGTCGCTGATTGACTACAACCGTTCCGGGGTGCCGCTGATCGAGATCGTCACCAAGCCGATCGTCGGCGCCGGCGCTCGTGCGCCGGAGATCGCGCGGGCATACGTGACCGCGTTGCGAGACCTCCTGCGGGCTCTGGGCGTTTCCGACGTACGGATGGACCAGGGGTCGATGCGCTGTGACGCAAACGTCTCGCTGATGCCTATTGGCGCAACGGAATTCGGCACTCGCACCGAGACCAAGAACGTCAATTCGCTCAAGAGCGTCGAGGTGGCGGTCCGCTACGAGATGCGACGTCAGGCTGCGGTCCTGCGATCCGGCGGGCGAGTGACTCAGGAAACCAGGCACTTTCACGAAGACGGCTACACCTCGCCTGGCCGAAGCAAGGAATCCGCCGAGGACTACCGGTACTTCCCGGAGCCGGATCTGGAACCAGTCGCACCGAGCACCGAGCTGGTGGAGCGGCTGCGTGACACCCTGCCGGAGCTACCGTGGCTGCGCCGCAAGCGGATTCAGGAGCAATGGAGTATTTCCGACGAGGTGATGCGCGACCTGACCAACGCCGGCGCGGTGGATCTGGTGGCGGCCACGGTGGACTGCGGCGCGTCCAGCGAGGCGGCCCGCGCGTGGTGGGGCAACTTCCTGGTCCAGAAGGCCAACGAAGCGGGCGTCGAGCTCGACGCGCTGCCGATCACGCCGGCGCAGGTCGCTGAGGTGGTTGCACTGGTCGACGAGGGCAAGCTGTCGAACAAGCTGGCCCGCCAGGTCGTCGAGGGCGTGTTGGCCGGTGAGGGGCGGCCGCGGGACGTGATGGCGGCCCGCGGACTGGAACTCGTGCGCGACGACTCGGTCATTCAGACCGCGGTCGACGAGGCGCTTGCCGCCAACCCGGACGTGGTGGAAAAGATCCGGGGCGGCAAGGTGGCCGCCGCCGGCGCGATCGTCGGTGCGGTGATGAAGGCCACCCGTGGGCAAGCCGACGCGGCACGGGTGCGTGAGCTGGTGCTCGCCGCCTGCAGTTAGCCACTCAATAGCTTCGTCGCCGAGATCGCAAACTGTTCGAGTCGCTCACTTGGATAGCGTTCGGGGTCATTGAAGGCGAGCCGGCCCACGCCCGGGGAGTACGGACAGATGGTGTCGCTGCGCGGGCAGGATATCCGCCGTGTACCCCTCGCCGACGCCGTGCGACAGCTCAAGCTGGTGCCGCAGAGTCGCTACGAGGACGCGGCGGCCTGTGCACCAACCGCGCGAATTGTTTGGTCGCCCAACCGCATTTACGAACCAGGCGGTCCGAACGCGCCGGGTTCGGCGTAGCGCCAAGCAATGTCAACCTCTTACAGACTGGCAGGCCTGGTCGCAATGCCTTGGACGTGATCTGAAAACCGGGATTCTGTGTTACGGTTTCAATTTGACGACCACGGAATAGTTTTGACCACTAATTATGGTGGCTCTTCTCTTTCCGATTTTGACCCGCTTTGGGTGCGCTCTGTCGGAACCCCACCGTTGGTGACAGCCGCGCGCGCCCCTTGGGGCCGCCGGCCTTTCTAACCACAGAGGCGGGAGGCACGGCCCATCATGCCCGACCAATCGGAGACCAATGTTATTCCGCTGCATCCAGATTCGAGGAGGGGCGCGGCACAGCGGCGGGCCGCGCAACGGGGAGAAGCGAGTCGCCGGCATCCATCGCTGCTTTGGCAACCGCACGGGCGGGCGTCGGCCGAGCAGATCGCGGTCGTCGTCCCTGAGATCGGCCAACTCCGCCACGCCGCCGGCGGCGGTGAGGCCAACGAAACGCCCAATGGGCTCGTACGGCGGATCGCCGCAGTAGCCGAGTTCGTTCGCCGCCGGCTGACCGGCGACTATCGAGTCGACGAGTTCGGCTTCGACCCGCACCTGCACGACGGCCTCATCGTGCCGATGCTGCGCAACCTGTTCAAGTTGTGGTGTCAGGTCGAGGTTGGCGGGATCGAGCACCTGCCCAAAAACGGCGCCGCGCTGGTGGTCGGCAATCACACCGATGTCCTGCCGTTCGACGGGCTGATGTGCTCGGTGGTCGTGCACAACAGGCACCCCGAACACCGGCCGCTGCGGTTGCTGGCAGCAGACACAGTCTTCGGCGCCCCGATCGTCGGGCAGGCCGCGCGCAAGGCCGGCGCCACGGGGGCCTGCACCACCAATGCGCAGCGGCTTTTGGCTCGCGGTGAGCTGACCGCGGTGTTTCCGATGGGCTATGAGGGGCGCGGTCGGAGCGTGCGGGACCGCTACAAAGTGCAACGATTCGGTCGGGGCGGGTTCGTGTCGGCGGCACTGCGCACCAAGTCGCCGATCATTCCATGCTCGATCGTCGGCTCGGGGGAGCTCTACCCGATGATCGCCGACGCCAAGCTGCTGG
The DNA here is from genome assembly GCA_963834955.1 of uncultured Actinomycetota bacterium. Lineage (GTDB taxonomy): Bacteria > Actinomycetota > Actinomycetes > Mycobacteriales > Mycobacteriaceae > Mycobacterium. The sequence continues at coordinate 19,837 of CAWIDX010000027.1, read as the reverse complement.
CCCGGCTGATCGGGCTGCCCAACTTCCCAATCACCCAGCGATTCGCGCTGGCGGGGCGGGTCGGGCTGATAACGCTGCCCTCGAAGTGGTACATCGAGTTCGGCGCCCCGATCCGCACCACTGATTATGACGAAACAGCCGCCGACGACCGGGGGGTCACCCTGGCGCTCACCGACCAGCTGCGAGAAATCATCCAGCACACCGTTTACCGCTCGCTGGGCGAGCGCCGCACCACCCCTCACGGCTAACCATTGGAGCAGGCGGCGGGTGATCAACAAGAGGCGCCGCTAAGCACATAGGACGCAAGCACTAGGAAGTGAAATGAAGGATTTCGGCCCCAACGAAACGCTGACTGACGGCGACATTGATTCCCTCGTGTGGAAATTCCTCAAGTCTGATTATGTCAGCGATCAATACACGAATTGGCCCCTCGATCGACGCCTCGAGGGCTTCCTTCAGCATATTCGTCTTGGCCACGTCGCCGACAACGGCGACCAGTTCAACATCATTCTCGACCGTGTCATGGTCTTTGCCGGCTATCAGGCCAACCATCGCCGAGATGCTGACCGGACGCCCGGCGCGCGATATTGACCCAGAAGGACCGCCCGGCACAATCGGCGGGCCCCAATCGCAACGCAAAAGGGATGCTGGGGCGGGCAGGGCCTGTACATGACAGGCCGAAATTTGCTAACAACCGCCGGTGGAAAGCGACCTGCTTAGCACTTTCGTCCACTGGCTCGATGCACCGCATAGAAACGAATCGTTAGACCAGGTCCTCCTGGGGCCTCGGGAATCCGCCCTGCGGGAAGAGCGGGAACACCACGTCGTCGAGCCGCTGGGCGTCACCGAACGTCTTGTTGACAGTCGCGCCCCATACATTGCCGTCGGGTGAGAGCGCCAATGCCCACGCGTGGCCGTGGGTGTCCTGGCGGACCACTTCTGGTTCCCCGGTCACCGCACCGGTGCCCGGTGCGAGTCGCACCGCCACCGTCTGCTTGGGGTTGATCAGATTCACCAGCACGGTGCCGTCGAGCGCCACACAGCCTGCGACGCCAGGCCGGTCGGGCCACGTCCACACGGTCGACTGTTTGGAATCGGTGGTCATGCGTTGCAGGCGGTCAGCGGTCGGGGTGCGGTCGACGATGTAAAGCGAGTCGTCGGCGGGATCGGTGCACATCCCGCCGGCCGACCCCATGCCCGTCATCGCGGTCGTGATCGGCGCCTGGTCCACCGTCGTGGGCTGCTCGATGCGAACAACCTTGCCGGCCAACGAGTTCGGGTCACTTGCCGCCGCCGGGTTCCCCGCGTCCCCGGTCAGTACGACGAGCGTGGTCGGACTGGTGAAGATCAGCGCTCCCGGGTTGCCGCTGGCGCCCTTGGGAATCCCGCCCAGAATCACCTTGGGCACGTCGCCATCCGCGATGCGGATCACCTGGTTCTCGGTGGGCGTGCTGATGTAGACGTACATCAGCCGGTCCTGGCTGTAGGTGGGCGAGAGCGCGATGTCCGTCAGGCCGCCGTCGCCGGATGGGTCCACCGGGATCACGGTCTTGACCTTGGGCTCAGCGTTGACCGACACCTCCTTGACCGCCCCCGTGGTCCGCTCCGCCACCAGCGCCGTCTTGCCGTCGGGTCCCATGATCAGGCCGCTGGTGGTTTCCAGGCAGCCCTGCATGACGCCCGGGGCGGGGCACTGCTTCGGGAACGGTTTAGCGGGTAGCGGTGGCGGCGGTGGCGGGGGCGAGGATGGACCGGGCGAGAGTTCCGGCTCGGTGGTGAACGGCTGCGACTGGGCGTTGTCGAACCGGGCGCAGCCGGCCAGCGGCAGGGTGGCGACAGCCACCAGAGCTAGCACCACCCGCAGTTCACGTCGCAGCATGCACGCCAGGGTACGGACAGGCCGGCGCTGCCCGCCACGCCGACTCACCGCCCGGGAATAAGACCTCAGCCCGGTAAAGGTGCGTGACGGCCCGACGCAAATCCTCGATTCTCCTGGTGCTTGCACTTACGCTGGCACGGTGACCAGTCACCCGAGCGATCCACGCGTCTGGCAGCGGCCCGACGATTCCGCGGTGTCGTCGGCCCGGCCGGCTTCGGCAAGCCTGGTCGACCCAGAGGACGATCTGCCGTCATCGGCCTACGGCGGCGACTTCGAGACCACCACCATTCCGCACTACAACTCCTCCGACTCGTTGGGCGGATCGACGGGATACTCGCTGCTGTCCGACCCGGAGCCACTGCCGTACGTCGAGCCGCGCACCAGGGCAGGGTCAACCGGCGGTGGCCCGGCGGCGATCGGGGCCGACGAGTTCGTCGACGAACGGGTGCGTGCGGCCGGTCGGCGCGGCACTCAGGACCTTGGCCTGCTGGTGCTGCGGGTCGCGGTGGGCGTGATCCTGGTTGCGCACGGCTTGCAGAAGGCGTTCGGACTGGGGGGCGGGGACGGTCCCACGGGTTTCCGCAGCGCGCTGTCCGCGCTGGGCTACCAGCACGCCGACATCTTGACCTACCTGGCGGCCGGCACGCAGATCGCCGCCGGAGCGCTTCTCGTGCTGGGTCTGTTCACCCCGATCGCCGGTGCCGCCGCGCTGGCGTATCTGGTCAACGGTCTGCTGGCCAATATCGCGGTGCAGCGGGAGTCCGGCTATATCGGCTTCTTCCTCCCCGACGGCAACGAGTACGAGATCATGCTGATCGCGGCCGTGGCGGCCATCATCCTGGCCGGGCCGGGCCGATGGGGCTTCGACGCGGGCCGCGGATGGGCGCGTCGACCCTTCATCGGTTCGTTTGCGGCGCTGCTGCTGGGCATCGGCGGTGGCATCGCCGTCTGGGTGCTGCTCAACGGCACCAACCCACTGGCCTGAGAAGCCCTGAGAAGTTACGCGTACGGGTTGGGTACGCGCCCACCGCTGACTTCGCTCAGGAGCGGCAGCGTCGAGAATGTCACGGCCGGCAGCCGGAGCTCTTCGCCGCTTCTCAGGTGTGCCCGGGCGGCCGACGCCTTGGTGAACCGCAACCCATCGATGTCGGACCAGTCGACGAAACGGCTGCTCAGCAGTGTGCGCACGGTGATTCCGCCGGCGTCGGCCACCGTCCGCAGCCGCACGATCATCGCGGAGAAGATGACCGGGATGATCAGCAACGGGGCCGTCGGCGGCCAGGCGATGATGGGTATCAGCAGCCCGAGCGCGCCAAACGCCACGGCAATGTGCGCCATCGGCGAAATCCTCAGCACCACCGGCGCTACCGGTTTGGCGGTCACACCTGCATCATTGCACTGGTCAGGAATTTGACGGTCGACCAGTGCGCCGACTACCGTCATTGGCTATGCAGTGTCCTGAATTGCTCGTAGTAATTGGTCTGCGCGTTGGTGCGTAGCCCGGCGTAAGCGAGCAACCACCGACGCGCAACCCTCGTGCAGCAGCCGGCTGGCGGGGGTTTTTTCTTGCCCGGACATTGAGGATCGCGAAGAGGACACCGTGAGCGCACCCACACAACCACACCAGCGGTCGGCGCCGACGCGACCCGCAAGCGGGGAGCCGACCGCCGCGCGCGGCACCAGTCACGCCAAGCGCGTTGAGCCACAACAACTCACCGGTGCACAAGCGGTGGTGCGATCGCTGGAGGAACTCGGCGTCGAGGTGATCTTCGGCATTCCCGGCGGCGCGGTGCTGCCGGTCTACGACCCGCTGTTCGACTCGCGAAAGCTGCGGCACGTGCTCGTCCGTCACGAGCAGGGCGCCGGGCATGCCGCCAGCGGCTACGCGCACGCCACCGGCCGGGTGGGGGTGTGCATGGCGACATCCGGTCCGGGCGCGACCAACTTGGTCACCCCGCTGGCCGATGCTCAGATGGACTCGATCCCGGTGGTGGCGATCACCGGCCAGGTCGGCCGGGCGATGATCGGCACCGACGCCTTCCAAGAGGCCGACATCTCGGGTATCACCATGCCGATCACGAAGCACAATTACCTGGTCCGCAACGGTGACGACATCGCGCGGGTAATTGCGGAGGCGTTTCATATCGCCGCCTCCGGGCGGCCCGGCGCCGTGCTCGTCGACATCCCGAAGGACGTCTTGCAGGGTCAGTGCACATTCAGCTGGCCGCCGCGCATGGAGCTGCCGGGCTACAAGCCCAACACCAAACCGCACGCCAAGCAGATCCGAGAGGCCGCCAAGCTGATCGCGGCCTCGCGCAAGCCGGTGCTGTACGTCGGTGGCGGCGTGATCCGCGGCGAGGCGACCGCGCAGCTGCTGGAGCTCGCCGAGCTGACCGGGATTCCCGTCGTCACCACGTTGATGGCCCGCGGCGCGTTCCCGGACAGCCATCCGCAGCACCTCGGCATGCCCGGCATGCACGGCACGGTCGCCGCGGTGGCCGCGCTGCAGCGCAGCGACCTGCTCATCGGACTGGGCACCCGATTCGACGACCGGGTCACCGGCAAGCTGGCCACCTTCGCGCCCGAGGCGAAGGTGATTCACGCCGACATCGACCCTGCCGAGATCGGCAAGAACCGCAACGCCGAGGTGCCGATCGTCGGCGACATCAAGGCCGTCATCACCGATTTGACCGAGGCACTGCGCAAGACCGACGGCCGGGCCCGGCTGGACGCGTGGTGGGAGTACCTGAGGGGCGTGAAGTCGACGTACCCGCTCAGCTACGGACCGCAGAGCGACGGCAGCCTGAGCCCCGAGTACGTGATCGAGACGCTGGGCAAGATGGCCGGCCCCGACGCGGTCTACGTCGCCGGCGTCGGACAGCACCAGATGTGGGCGGCGCAGTTCATCACCTACGAGAAGCCGCGCACCTGGATCAACTCCGGTGGCCTGGGAACCATGGGCTTCGCGGTTCCGGCCGCACTCGGCGTCAAACTCGCTCGCCCCGACGCCGAAGTGTGGGCGATCGACGGTGACGGTTGTTTCCAGATGACCAACCAGGAACTGGCCACGGCCGCGATCGAGGGCGCGCCGTTCAAGGTCGCCGTCATCAACAACGGCAACCTCGGCATGGTGCGCCAGTGGCAGACGCTGTTCTACGAGCAGCGGTACTCACAGACCGACCTGGCCACCCACTCGCATCGCATCCCGGATTTCGTCAAGCTGGCCGAGGCGCTGGGCTGTGTCGGATTGCGTTGCGAGCGTGAAGAAGATGTCGTCGACGTGATCAACCAGGCTCGGGCGATCAACGACCGACCGGTGGTGATCGACTTCGTCGTCGGTGCCGACGCCCAGGTGTGGCCGATGGTTGCGGCGGGCACCAGCAACGACGAGATCCAGGCCGCTCGCGGGATCCGCCCGCTGTTCGACACGGAGGATCTGGTCTAGTGGCCGTCACCACGCACACCCTGTCGGTGCTCGTCGAGGACAAACCCGGCGTGCTGGCGCGCGTCGCGTCGCTGTTTTCGCGGCGGGGCTTCAACATTCAGTCGCTGGCCGTCGGCGCCACCGAGCAGAAGGACATGTCGCGGATGACGATCGTCGTCACCGTGGAGGACTTCCCGCTCGAGCAGGTCACCAAGCAGCTCAACAAGCTCGTCAACGTCATCAAGATCGTCGAGCAGGACGAGGCCAACTCGGTGGCGCGCGAACTGGTGCTGATCAAGGTGCTCGCCGGCGCAGGCACCCGCAGCCAGGTGATCGAAGCGGCAAACCTTTTCCGCGCCAAGGTGGTCGACGTGTCGCAGGACTCGCTGATCATCGAAACAACCGGCACGCCCGCGAAGATCGAGGCGCTGCTGCGGGTACTCGAGCCGTACGGTATCCGCGAGATCGTTCAGTCCGGTCTGGTGTCCATGGCGCGCGGCCCGCGCGTCATAACACAAGCCAAGTAAGCCGCAAAGAAAGAGGGAAATTTCAAGTGGCAGTTGAGATGTTCTACGACGACGACGCTGACCTGTCTATCATCCAGGGCCGCAAGGTGGGTGTCATCGGCTATGGCAGCCAGGGCCATGCGCACTCGCTGAGCCTGCGTGACTCGGGTGTGGAGGTGAAGGTCGGTCTGCGGGAAGGCTCCAAGTCGCGGGACAAGGTCGCCGAACAGGGCCTTGATGTCGACACCCCGGCTGAGGTCGCCAAGTGGGCCGACGTGATCATGTTGCTCGCCCCCGACACCGCTCAGGCCGACATCTTCAAGAACGAGATCGAGCCGCACCTCGAGGACGGCAACGCGTTGTTCTTCGGGCACGGCCTGAACATCCACTTCGGGCTGATCAAGCCGCCGGCGAACGTGACCGTCGGGATGGTGGCACCGAAGGGTCCCGGGCATCTGGTGCGACGCCAGTTCGTCGACGGCAAGGGTGTGCCGTGTTTGGTTGCGGTGGAACAAGATCCGAAGGACGAGGGCCTGGAGCTGGCGTTGTCGTACGCCAAGGGCATCGGCGGCACCCGCGCCGGCGTCATCCAAACCACGTTCAAAGACGAGACGGAAACCGACCTGTTCGGTGAACAGGCCGTGTTGTGCGGCGGCACAGAGGAACTCGTCAAGACCGGGTTCGACGTGATGGTCGAGGCCGGTTATGCGCCGGAGTTGGCGTACTTCGAGGTGCTGCACGAACTCAAACTGATCGTCGACCTCATGTACGAGGGTGGCATCGCGCGGATGAACTATTCCGTTTCGGACACGGCGGAATTCGGCGGCTACCTGTCCGGGCCGCGAATTATCGACGCGGGCGCCAAGGAACGGATGCGGCAGATCCTCTCCGAAATCCAGGACGGCTCATTCGTCAAGAAGCTGGTCGCCAACATGGAAGGCGGCAACAAAGAACTCGAGGACCTGCGCAAGCGCAACGCCGAGCATCCGATCGAGGTCACCGGCAAGAAGTTGCGCGCGTTGATGAGCTGGGTGGACCGCCCGATCACCGAAACCGCGTAGGCTTCTGCGCGCCGAAATAGCATTCCTGGTCGTTGATCGGCCTAAATCACAGCCTGGAACGCTATTTCGGCGACGCCAGCCGATCGGCGACTGACACCACGCGGCGGGCCAGGTGGTCGAGCGCGTCCAGCGTCGCGTCGCTCAGCTCGTTCTTGTTCTCCGGCCCCGTGATGTGGCTGACGCCGTAGGGGTTGCCGTCGTTGAACTTCACCGGGTCGGTGTAGCCGGGCGGCACCAGGATGCCGCCGAAGTGCATCAGCGACACGTATAACCCGACCAGTGTCGTTTCCTGCCCACCGTGCGGGCTCTCCGACGACGTGAACGCGGCGTACACCTTGTCGGCCAGCTTGCCCTGCGCCCACAGGCCGCCGAGCCTGTCCATAAACGTTTGAAACGACGACGCGGTCGACCCGAACCGCGTTGGCGACCCGAAGATCACCGCGTCGGCCCAGACGATGTCGTCGCCGGTCGCCGCTGGCAGATCCTTGGTCGCTTCGTAATTCGCCGACCACGCCGTGTTGGACGCGAACGACGACGGATCACGCGTTTCGGCGATATGGCGCAACCGGACATCGGCCCCTGCGTTCTCGGCTGCGTCGGCGACCCGCTGCGCCATCGCCGTGCCGTGACCGGTGGCCGAGTAGTAGATGATCGCAAGCCTTGTCATGGCAGCCAGGGTAGGCATGCGGCGGATGCCGAACTCGCGCTTGAGCATGGAGCGGGCCGCGTAGTAGCCGCACATGCCGTGCACGCCGGGGCCCGGCGGAGTGGCCGACGAGCACAGGTACACCCCGCGCAGCGGCGTCGACCAGGGATTGAGCCGCAACGTCGGCCCGGCCAACAGACGCCAGGCGCTCGCGCCACCCGTCGCGATGTCCCCGCCGACGTAATTGGCGTTGTGGTCGGCCATCTGCGCGGCCGGAATGCTCCGGGCCGCCACGACGATGTCGCGGAAGCCGGGCGCGAATCGCTCGATTGTGGCCGTCACCGCTTCGGTCTGATCGACCGACGACCCGTTGGGGACGTGCGCATACGTCCACATCGGTCGCAGGCCGTTGTCGCCGACGCGGCCTGGATCGGCGACATGCGGGAGGGATGCGAGCACCATCGGCCGCTCGGCGTGTCGTCCGGCGGCGACCTCGTCCTGGGCGCGTGCCATCTGCTCGCGGTCTCCGCCGAGGTGGAAGGTGGCGGCGTCGGCCAGCCGCTTGTCGAACCAGGGCACGTCGTCGGAGAGGACGAAATCCACTTTGGCGGCGCCCGAGCCGAACTTGTACTTGCGCAACTGGTTTGCATACGAACCGGGCAGCCGATCGCCGTAGATGTGCAGCAGCGCGGTGGGCGCGGTGTCGAACAGCGTGACACCGGAGGGTGGCTCGGTCACCTCTGTGCCCACGTGAACCTCGCCGCCGTGCGCACGCAGATCGGCGATCAGCGCATCGACGATCGCCTGGCTGCCACCAATCGGTATCGGCCACCCCACGGTGTGGGCAATAGTCGCGAGCAGTATGCCCGCGCCGGCTGTCGTCATCGACGGCAAGGGCGAAATCGCATGAGCCGCAACGCCGGTGAACAACGCCTCCGCTTCCTGCCCGGTCAGCGACACATTCCACGCCGGGCTGCCCTGGGCCAGCATCCGAAGCCCGACCTGCAGGATGGTGGTGAACCCGGACGGCAACGACCGCTTGTCGCCGAGCAGGAAGCCCACGACCTCGTCTGGATGGTTGACCAGTGGCTCCAACAGCCGGCGCCACGACTTGCCGTCCTCGATGCCCTCACAGGTGCGGTCGAAGTCGCGGTAGGCGATCGCCGCCCGGCGATTCTCCAGCGGGTTGGCGTAGGAGATCTCCGGCACCACCAACTCGACGCCACGCGCGGCGAGATCGAATTCGATGAAGAACGGCGCCGCGACCGCCTGCGGGTGCACGGCCGAACACAGGTCGTGCATCACGCTTGGGTAGCCGGGGTCGGGATGGGTTCGTGCACCGCCCCCTGCCGTCGGCTGCGCCTCCAGCACCTGCACTTTCAGCCCTGCACGGGCACAGATCACGGCGGCGGCCAGGCCGTTGGGACCGCTGCCGACCACGGTGACGTCCACCTGCTTAGTAGACACGATTACGCTGTCCGGGTGAGCAGGCCCGTGGTGTTGATCGCAGACAAACTCGCCGAATCCACCGTTGCCGCGCTCGGCGACCAGGTCGAGATCCGTTGGGTTGACGGCCCGAACCGGGAGAAGCTGCTGGCCGCCGTGGCGGACGCCGACGCGCTCCTGGTGCGGTCGGCCACCACCGTCGACGCCGAGGTGTTGGCCGCCGGACAGAAGCTCAAGATCGTCGCGCGCGCCGGGGTGGGGCTGGACAACGTCGACGTGGACGCCGCCACGGCGCGCGGCGTGCTGGTGGTCAACGCGCCCACCAGCAACATTCACAGCGCGGCCGAGCACGCGGTGGCGCTGCTGCTGGCCGCGGCTCGTCAGATCCCGCCCGCTGACTCGTCCCTGCGCGAGCGCACCTGGAAGCGGTCGTCGTTTCAGGGCACCGAGATCTTCGGCAAGACCGTCGGTGTGGTGGGGCTGGGCCGCATCGGTCAGTTGGTGGCGCAGCGCCTGGCGGCATTCGGGACGCATGTGGTGGCCTTCGACCCCTACGTGTCCGCGGCCCGGGCGGCGCAACTGGGCATCGAGTTACTTGACCTCGACGAGCTACTGAGCCGCTCGGACTTCATCTCGGTGCACCTGCCCAAGACGCACGAAACCGCCGGGCTGATCGGAAAGGAGGCGCTGGCGAAGACTAAGCCGGGCGTGATCATCGTCAACGCCGCCCGCGGTGGCCTGATCGACGAGGAGGCGCTTGCCGAGGCGGTGGCAAGCGGTCACGTGCGCGCGGCGGCCCTCGACGTGTTCGCCACCGAGCCGTGCACCGACAGCGTGTTGTTCGACCTGCCGCAGGTGGTGGTGACCCCGCATCTTGGCGCGTCGACCGAGGAGGCGCAGGACCGGGCGGGTACCGATGTTGCCGAGAGTGTCAAGCTGGCGCTGGCCGGCGAGTTCGTGCCCGACGCAGTGAACGTCGGTGGCGGCGTCGTCGGCGAAGAGGTGGCGCCGTGGCTGGATCTGGTACGCAAGCTGGGTCTCTTGGTCGGGGTGCTCTCGCCGGAGCTGCCGACCACCCTGTCGGTGCGAGTGTGCGGTGAGCTGGCCTCCGAGGAGGTCGGGGTGCTGCGCCTCTCCGCGCTGCGGGGGCTGTTCTCGTCCGTGATCGAGGATCAGGTGACGTTCGTCAACGCGCCGGCGCTGGCGGCCGAGCGCGGCGTGGAGGCGGCGATCAGCACGGCGTCCGAAAGCCCCAACCACCGCAGCGTCGTCGACGTGCGCGCGGTCGGCGCCGACGGCTCGGTGACCAACGTCGCCGGCACGCTGTCCGGCCCGCAGATGGTGGAGAAGATCGTCCAGGTCAACGGCCGCAACTTCGACCTGCGTGCCGAGGGCGTCAACCTGGTGATCAACTACGTCGACCGGCCGGGCGCGCTGGGCAAGATCGGCACGTTGCTCGGCGGAGCGAACATCAACATCCACGCCGCGCAGCTATCCGAAGACGCCGAAGGGCCGGGCGCCACGGTCCTGCTGCGGCTGGATCAGGACGTGCCGGTAGAAGCTGCGGGCCGAGATCGCGCAAGCCGTCGGCGCCAACTTGCTCGAAGTCGTGGACCTGTCGTGAAACTCGCCATCATCCCCGGCGACGGCATCGGGCCCGAGGTCGTCGGCGAGGCCGTCAAGGTGCTCGACGCGGTGCTGCCCGGTGTCGACAAGACCAGCTACGACCTGGGTGCGCGCCGGTTCCACGCAACCGGTGAAGTGCTGCCCGACTCGGTGCTCGACGAGTTGAAGGCGCACGACGCGATTCTGCTCGGTGCGATCGGTGACCCGTCGGTGCCCAGCGGAGTCCTGGAGCGCGGGCTGCTGCTCAAGGCACGCTTCGCGCTCGACCATCACATCAACCTGCGGCCGGCGAGGCTATATCCCGGGGTGGCGAGCCCGCTGGCCAACAGCCCCGATATCGACTTCGTCGTCGTCCGCGAGGGCACGGAGGGCCCCTACACGGGCACGGGCGGCGCCATCCGCGTCGGGACTCCGCACGAGATCGCCACCGAGGTCAGCGTCAACACCGCCTACGGGGTGCGTCGGGTGGTCCAGGACGCTTTCCAGCGGGCATCCGAACGCCGTCGGCATCTGACGCTGGTGCACAAGAACAACGTGTTGACGTTCGCCGGTGGGTTGTGGTGGCGCACGGTGCAGGACATTGGGCACGAGTATCCCGAGGTCGAGGTGGTCTATTCCCACGTCGATGCTGCGACGATCCACATGGTGACCGATCCCGGCCGATTCGATGTGATCGTCACCGACAACCTGTTCGGCGACATCATCACGGATCTCGCGGCGGCAGTATGTGGCGGTATCGGGCTCGCCGCGTCCGGCAACATCGACGCCACCCGGTTGCACCCCTCGATGTTCGAGCCGGTGCACGGCAGTGCGCCCGATATCGCGGGCAAGGGGATCGCCGATCCCACCGCCGCGATCATGTCGGTCGCGATGCTGCTCGCCCACCATGGCGACGCGAATGCCGCCGCGCGGGTGGACAAGGCAGTCGAGGCGCACTTGGCCACGCGCGGGGACGGGTCACATTCCACGACCGAGGTCGGCGAGCGGATTCTGTCGCGGCTCTAGGGCGTCAAGACGCGACTGCGCCCGTTGTGAACGCAGCGCGGCGACAACAGGAGCAAGAAGGCGCAGGTGAGACGGATCTCATCATTGCCAAGCACCGTAATGGCCCGACCAGGATGGTCACGGTGGTTCGCCAGCTGCGCTTCTCCCGGTTCGCCAACGTCGCGAGGATCTGGCCGTCGCGCTGTAGGTTCTTCAAGTTTGACTGCATTTTCTCAGGAGCCACTTCGACTACCAACGCCGCCGCCGGCTGGACTACGCAATGCTGCTGCCGGATAAGGTCTGGGCGCAGATCTGCCGCGACACTCCCGGACCAGGCGCGGTCGAGGGCGGTGCTTTCTGTTTCAGCGGCTCAGCGGATTGTCCGCCAGCGATGCCCCATTCACGGTCGACGACAATGCGTTTCGCACCAAGGTTGCCGACTTCCCTAAGCATCTCACGCCCGAACTGGCTCAGGCCCTGGGTAGCATGAGTCAATTCCTTGGCCGATCAGGGCATCGACGGCGAACCAGTGGTGTGGCATCCACCGAACGATCTATTCGAACTGCGGGATCTCGCCGGGGCCGATCCCGAAGCTGTGGACATTGGTGAACTGCACCGCATGATGGTGGAGGAAAGGAACGAAGCTCGGGGCCGCCGCGACTCGCTTGAGCACCAGCCTCGATACGGTGTGCGGTACCCCTCCTTGAGACCTCCCCCGCACCCCGGCCGGTTCGGCTCTCGGGAACCCATTTACGGGCTCGCGCAGCGGGAGGTAGTAGTCACGGGCGAGGCGAGCAATATGTGGCGGCTGACTTCCGACAAGGCCGGCAATGTCGTAGCGACATGTGCTGGCACGGGTAGAGATCGGCGACGGCCTAAGCCCGCTTGGCCAGCTCTGCCAGATTTTGAACGGTTTGTCCAGGTGCTGCCGGCCGAACGGCGGGAACTCGATGTCGCGACGGTGCGGCGGCACTCGCGGCCAGTCGTAGGTCAGCGTGACCTCGGTTTGGTCGGCACTGACCGGTTCGAGGTCGTAGCGCCGACCCACCCGCCGTACTGGATGGTGGCGTCGTGGACCTTGGCGACCAGGGATATGCCGGGGTTCCGCTCCGGGCTGCCACGCGATCATACGTGGTCGGTCGAACACCTCGACCCGGTCGCCATTTCATAGTGCTTGTTGGGGTGATTGTCGTGGTACATCCCCATCCGGAAGATCTGGCCGGTTTCGGTCGGCGCTTTTGCCGTCGACAGGTTGCTGCACCCATCCGCGGCCGTCGATCGCCACGTCGGTGGACGGGTCTGCCAGCAGGTCGAACGCGGTTACGGCGGGCGCATTGATGACGGTCCTCACGACCATGGTTTCTTGAGTCATGCCATACCTCCGCCGGCCGAGCAGGAACGCGTCGGCGCACGGGTAGACCTCGTTGACGAACGTCGCGGTCCCGTTTGTCGAAGTGCGGCACAATCCATCCGCCGTGCTCGAAACCGCGATACGGTCTTCCGGGCCGCTGGCCCCTGCGTACTTGTCGACCGATACGAACGTCGTCACTGTCAGCTTCATCGTCGCCGTTCTTTCGCGGTGCATTGTCTGTGGGTCAGACCGGCCGGGCGCGCGGAAATCATCGCGCGACCGACGTTGCGACCTAGTCACTCAGAGCCAGAACAATATGAACATCCCGGTCCGCCTGCGGCACCGAGGTACTCGTCGATCACTCGCCGCCCAGTGTCGCGATGTCTCCATGCAATATGAGGGCCCAGGCGAGGCGGCGAACGCGGCTGTGGAGGTTACCGCGCGGGCGATGTTCCAGCGCACCCATCGTGATTCGAAGCTCTCGCGCACCGTGGCGAGATCGCGATCCGATCGGGGTTTTCCGCTGCGGCGAGTGCGTTGTTGAGCGGCACGTTGAAGCCGAAGGTGATGACGAGCGTCGCCCCGTCACCGACAAACCCGGCAACGATCCACGGCAGGCCCGGCCCACCCTCGCCGCGAAGGTGCAGCACCGCGGCGAGGGCGATGAACGCCGGCGCACCGAGGAAGCAGACGAGGAACCAAGGGTTGACGATCGCCACGACGATCCGCTGCATCACGTCGACGAAGGCCCGGTCGTCAGCCCGGCTCAGAGCGGGCATGACGGAATAGCTGAAGCCAGAGGCCCGCGATGAGCCCGGTGGTCATCGTGGCCGCGACCAGCGCAGCGCTTTGAAACATCGACATCGCATCCTTCGTTTGTGGCCGGAATCCAACTTCTTCAGACGTCAGGCCGCTCGACCTCGGCGGGAAATACACTGGGCGAGTCCATGTCCGAGCACAACCAGTGCACGGCCGGTGGCGTGTCACCGACCGTCCCAGACACCTGTTGCGACGGTCTCCCGCACGTAGTCGGCGAAGTCCCGGGGCTCACGGCCCAGGGCACGCTGGACACCGTCGGTCAGGTGGGCGCCTGTTGCCTCATGTCAAGATGCGCGCGAAGGCTGATTCGTTGACTCATCCGAGGATGCGCGCGTGGGGGTGTCTACTGGGGCTTTGATCTTCGGTCCGGCCTTGCTGGTGGTGAGGGTGAGCAGCTCGCTGGTGAGGGCCTGGATCTGGCGTTGGATGGCGGCGGGGTTGATGCCGGCGTAGGTGTCGGCGAGGATCGACTTGTCCTTATCGGCGACCTTCTCATGGCGTTCGGCGCGCCGGTGCGGCGTGGTCGCGGTGTCGTACTTCTTGGTTACTTTCGCGCCGACGCGGACCTTCGACACGAGTTTCTGCTGCGGGTAGGAAGTAGTTCGTCAGTTTGGACTGCAGCACCCAGATCTTGTTGAGCAGCAACAGTTCTGCCTCGGTGTCGTAGCGGTGGTAGCCGACCACGATGCGTACGATCGCCCAGTTCTTCTGCTCGACGTGGCAGCCGTCGTTCTTGTTGCCCGGCCGCGACCGGGTGAAGGTGATCTTGCGTTTCTCGCACCAGGCGAGCAGGTGGTCGTTGATGAACTCGCTGCCGTTGTCGGAGTCGACGCCGAGGATCGGGAACGGCATCACCTTGGCGATCTCGTCCAGCGCGGCGAGCACCCATTTGCGGGCCTTGTTGCGCACGCTGCGGCTCTCCGTCCAGCCGGTGGCGATATCGGTGACCGTCAGCGTCTAGGCGTGCTCACCGGCGGCGTTGCCACCGTCGTGGCCGACCAGGTCGATCTCCACGAACCCCGGCACGGCATCGTCCCAGTCGGCCCAGGTGCGGATCGGGATCTGACTCTTCAGCAGCGAGCCCGGCTTGGTGTGCGAGCGGCCCTTGAGCTGGTGTTTGCGCCGCTCACCGGCCAGGCGGCGGTCGATGGTGGCCGCCGACATGCCGTCAGCAGCGCGGCGGTGTCGTCGTCGATGTCCAGCTCGCCGTAACGGCGCAGGATCGGCACCAACTCGGGCAGCATCGGCGCCAGCCGCTTGCCCGCCGGCATGCCCAGCACCGCCCAGCAGAAGATCAGCGCCGCAATCACTTTCGGCCCATATTTCGGTGGACGCGGGCGGCGCGACTTGACCATCTTCGGGCGCAGCGCCGCCTTCAGCGCCTTGCGGGCGTGGTTGCGATGCCACCCGGTAGTAGCGCACAACTCGTCCAGAATCCTGCCCTTGCCCGCCTTGTCCGCCCGCTCGTATCGGGTCGCGATCGTCTTCGTCACGGCTTTGCGTTGACTCATCGTCAGCCCCATCGCCTGGGCCTATCCAGCGATGCATCCGCGGCCGGGTAGGCGCGCCGTACGCGCGCATTCTCAGGTGAGGCAACGAATCCCTCTACGCGCGCATTTTTGATGAGTCAACGCGGGGCGTTGCGGCCGTCCAGCACATTGGTGAACATCTCGATCACCGGCGCCACGTGCTCAGCCGGCAGGCCAAAGTCCGCCAACGCGGAGGCGTACTGCTTACTGGAGACCTGCAGGTAACGGATCTGGCGGCCGGTCGCCTTGGCGATCTCCCCGACAGCGTCGGCGAAAGACAGCAGCCGGGGCCCGGTGAGCTCGTAGGTCTGGCCTGCGTGCCCATCTTCGGTAAGCGCGGCGACCACGACATCGGCGATGTCCTCGACGTCGATGAACGGCTGCCCGTTCACCAGCCAGGAAAGCGACCTCGCCGGCGCGCACCGGCTCGTACAAGAAATACTCGCTGAAGTTCTGGAAGAACCAACTCGCCCGCAAGACCGTCCACTCGGCGCCGGAGTCCCGTACCGCTTGCTCGCTGGGCAAGACTGCCGTCATCGCCCAGCTCGACCAGCAGCACCAACCGCCGCACTCCGCTGTCGGCCGCCATCTTGGCGAAGGAACGGATCGTGTCAGCAGCCCCTGGGAAGGCGAGGTTCGGGTAGTACACCACGTACACCGCACCCACCCCGTTGAGCGCGGGCCCCCAGCCGGCTTGGTCCTCCCAGTGGAACGGCGGCCCCCGGATCGGGAACCGATCCGTACCGGCAAGCCGCGCGCCGTGAGCCGCTGCGCTACCCGGCGGCCGGTCTTGCCGGTGCCGCCCAGAACCAACATCGTCTGCTTCTCGTCCATGTTTTCTGTCATGCCTCTAGTGAAGTCCGCAGCGATGAGACTGAACATGGTTGAGAACCTCGACTCCATGTTCGTGCGTCTACGCTGGGAGTATGGACGCACTCGCCGGCCTTCTGGACGGGCCCAGAGCCCGAGGAGCTTTCCTGCTCCGCACGATCCTGGACCCGCCCTGGTCACTGCGTATCCAGGACCGCGCGCCGCTCACCCTGATGGCCACGGTGCGCGGTGAGGCCTGGGTCGTTCCCGACAGCGGTGAGGGGGTACGGATGCGCAACGGGGACGTCGCGATCCTGCGCGGCCCGGATCCGTACACGGTCGCCGACGACCCGGCCACGCCGCCCCAGGTCTTGATCCACCCCGGGCAGCGCTGCGCTACCCCGGCGGGAGAAGACCTGCACGAGGCGATGGACCTCGGGGTGCGCACCTGGGGCAACAGCCCTGACGGCTCGACGGAGCTTCTCGTCGGCACCTACCAGATGCGCGGCGAGATCAGCCGGCGATTGCTGGACGCGCTGCCCGCTCTGCTGGTCCTGCCCGGCGACGCCTGGAATTCTCCCCTCATCCCGCTCCTGGGCGACGAGATTGTCAGGGACGAGCCGGGACAGGAGGTCGTCTTGGACCGGCTGCTCGATCTGCTGCTCATCGCGGTCCTGCGAGCCTGGTTGTCCCGTCCCGAAGCCGGCGCCCCGGCCTGGTACCGCGCCCAGAGTGATCCCGTGGTTGGCCGGGCCCTGCACCTGCTGCACGACAACCCGCCCACCCCTGGACGGTGGCCACTCTGGCCGAGAAGAACGGTGTCTCCCGTGCGCGTTGGCCCGCCGCTTTGCCGAGCTGGTGGGCGAGCCGCCGATGGCATACCTCGCCGGCTGGCGGTTGACCCTCGCCGCCGATCTGCTGCGCGAGCCCGACACCACCGTCGGCGCTGTGGCCCGGCAGGTCGGCTACGGCAGCTCGTTCGCACTGAGCAAGGCATTCAAGCGGGTGCGCGGCGTCAGCCCGCAAGAGCACCGCGTATGCACGTCAGCGATGTGAGGCGAGCAAGGTCTGCCTCCGTCACGCAGGATGCCGACTTCGACCAGATTGCGCAGGCTCGTCCTGACCTATCCGTGCTCCAGGTGTCAACCGAAACTCGGACACAAGGTGAATGACTTCGTTCCGCGCCGCCCAGTCGCCTTGAACGCCGATGGCTGCCCCGTTGCCCCGCGCCCCCCTGCGCGCGCAGAAGACTTGGTGGGCACACATCGCGACAACGCGCCCGGAGCAACGACAGGACGATCCCAGTCCGAGGAAATGAAGCGTTCCGTGAGACAAGCCGGACGGCATCGTTGTGAGACGCAGGCAGAACACCTGAGTCAGCCCGCCGCGGGATGTCGCCGAAGGTGAGAACCTACAGTCACGGCGTGTAGAGTCTCAGGTTCCGCTGCACTTTCTCACGAATGACTGCACTTGGTCTGCACTTGTGCGGTCTTCATGAGACACGCCGGTGTTAGATGCGCCACCGGGCCAATCCGGTCAGGCGGGCAGACCAAGTAATCGGCGCTCGATCACATCGGCGCCGTGGCTTACGCCGCCCGTGGCCTCGAATCCGTCGGCGACTCGCCTCGCGCCCGCGGTCATCGACATTGCCTGCAGCACTTTCGACTTCAATCTGGCCGGGGTGAGCTTCTTAGCGGCCAGACGGGTTCCGCACCGTGCAACCTCAACTCGCCTGGCGACCTCGAACTGATCACGCCCATGTGGCACGACGCAGACCGGAACGCCGCGCGCAAGCGCCTTCTGCGTAGCGCCCATTCCGCCATGAGTGATGGCACACACCGCCCGATCCAGCACCATTCCGTGCGGAACGAAGTTCTGCACGGTGGCGTTGCGCGGCGGAGCGATGCCGTCGGGCACCCCGGATGGATAGGTGGCGACTACATGCACCGGCTCGTCGGCCAATGCTGCCATCGCAGCAATGGGCAGTTGGCTGTCGGCTTGACGATCAGACGACGTCGTGACCAACACGATGGGCTGGTCGATGTCGCCGAGCCGGGGTGGCGCGGCAGCGGGCGGTTCAAACGCCGCAGGGTCCGATCATGTGGACGGACTCGCCCCAGTCGGGGTGCGGATATTCAAACGGCTCGCCGGTCGCGACGAGCATCAGCGGTGCGCGCCTCAAGAGTTCGTCGCCGCTGCGCACGGCTTTGGCGCCAGCGGCCTCACGAACAACGTTCAATGGGCCCAACATCGCCTTGTCTAGGGCGCCGGTCACCATTGGGCGAAGCGCTCCGTCGCGAATCCTGCCGAGCAGGCCAGGCCAGGGGCGCAGACCTGGACCGAACGGCGGCACGCTGCGCGATCGCAGGAATGGCGTGTACGGCCAGAACGACACCCAGGGCAGCGAAGCGGCGTCCGCCACCGCCGCCGCACCCCAGCAGTTCGCGTCGACCACGAGCGCGTCGGGCCGTACCGCGGCGATGACTCCGCGCACGTCGTCGACCTCATACGCCGCCCGTTGTCCGAAAACCCCGAACGCCACCTTCAACGCAACCCGATTATTCGGCGCCATCCAGTCAGTCCATGACCGTGGCTTCGATCCTCGGATCAATAGCTGACGACTCGAGCCCGAGTTCACGTCCGGTAGAAACGCCCTCGGCGAGGGTTTTCAACACGACGCGGTGACCGCGCCGCTGCAGTTCGATGAGCAGCGCGGGGATCGGGTAGAGGTTTCCGAGTGCTGGCGAGGTGTACGCCAGGATCGTGGCCATCGGTCAAGGGCTCCGATGTGCGCGCCTGTTAGGCATGAGTGGGTAGTTTATCGACAACAGCAAACATGCGACCGGTGGTTGCGGCGTTCGGGTGCGTGCCCGAACCGCCTGCTCACCGCGTTGCCGATTGACCGTCTACGCGCGCGTTTCGGCTTTACCCTTTACCGAGCACCCATCTCGAACCGCGGGAAAGATCAGATGACGGGTCAGCGTGCCGGAGGTGTGGTACCGAGCCTCGCGCCGGCGCCCGGTACTGCGACGCCTGCGGATCCCCGATCGAGGTGGTCGACACGCAGGCCGAGCACAAACAAGTGACGGTCCTCTTCGCCGACGTTGTGCGGTCGATGGATCTGGCCGCTGTCTTGGATTCCGAGCGACTGCGCGAGGTCATGGGTGATCTCTTCAACCTATGCGGAGCTGTGATCCAACGCTACGGCGGCACGGTCGACAAGTTCACCGGGGATGGCATCATGGCGCTGTTCGGTGCGCCGATCGCGTTGGAGGACCACGCCGTCCGTGCCTGTATCGCAGCGCTCGAGATACAAAGGGAGGCATCCACACTCGCCGACAATGTTCAGCACCGAGACGGTGTGGTGCTTGCGCTCCGGGTCGGGCTAAATTCCGGCGATGTGGTGGTAGGCCAAATCGGTTCCAGCCCTGCGAGTTACACGGCCATCGGCGCCCACGTCGGCATGGCACAGCGGATGGAATCGGTCGCACCACCAGGCGGTGTCATGCTCAGCGAAGCCATGTCTCGGCTCGTCGAGCACGCCGCCGTGCTCGATCATCCAGCGATGGTAACCATCAAGGGCGCCATCGAGCCGGTGCCCGCGCGGCGTCTGTTGGCGATGGCCGCCAACAGAACGGTGGTCGGTCGCCGTGAGTCGACACTGGTTGGCCGCGATCGTGAAATGGAAGCAATCGCCGGGATACTCAACGAATCAGTCCACGGACCAGGCTGTGTGGTCGGTGTAACCGGGCTTGC
>CAWIDX010000026.1:0-85380 GCA_963834955.1 uncultured Actinomycetota bacterium | reverse complement strand
GCAGAACTTCGCCGCCACTTCGTCGCCGCAGGCGAAGGCGGCGTCACCGCAGACCCAACAATCGGGTCGCGCCGGGGATACCAAGGCACCCACGGTGAGCCTCACCGCTCCCGCCAATAACGCGACCGTGTCGGGCTTGGTGACCCTGAAGGCCACCGCCTCCGACAATGTCGGGGTGACCCGGGTGACGTTCCTGGTGGACAACGGCGCGGAGACTAAGGCGCTCGAGGACACCACCAAGCCCTACAGCGTGTCGTGGGACACCACCACGGCCAGCAACGGCACCCACACGGTGGCCGCACGGAGCCTACGACGCCGCCGGCAACAAACCACCACTTCGACGGCGCTGACCGTCACCGTCAACAACCCGGATATCATGGCGCCCACGGTGAGCCGACCCTGACCACTCCCGTCAACGGTGCGACCGTGTCGGGCACGGTGACCCTTTCCGCCACCGCCTCCGACAATGTCGGGGTGACCAGGGTGCAGTTCCTGGTGGACAACCAGATGGGCGCCGGAGCCGCTCGCGCCGAGGACATCGGCTCGCGCCCTACGGCCCCGTGTCGTGGGACACCACCACGGTCACCAACGGCAGCTACACGCTGACCGCACGAGCCTACGACGCCGCCGGCAACACCACCACCTCGGCGCCGGTGAGCGTCACCGTCAACAACGCAGACACGTTCACCACGACACCGATCGCGGTGGGCTCTGCTCCGAAAACGGTGGTGGTCAGCGGCACCAAGGTCTACGTTCTCGACGCGGGCGACCACACGGTGTCGGTGATCGACAGCACCACCAAGCAAGTCATTGGCAACCCCATTCCGGTCGCCTACTCGATCGACGCCAATATGGTGGCCACGCCAGACGATACCCGTGTATATGTCATCAGCACCGATAACTACGTACAGGTGATCGACACCAACACCAACACCGTGACGAAATCCATCCCTATCCCTGTCCAGAATGACTGCGGCGACTGTTGGAATTTTGTCTCCGGCGCCGCAGTCAGTCGAGATGGCAGCCGCTTGTACGTCACCGCAACCGACGGCAGCCTGTCGGTGGTCGACACCGCAACCGACACCGTCACCTCCACCACCACCATCGCCGACGGTCCCGATTACTACTACGGCGCGGCGTCAGTCAGCGCGGACGGAAGGCTGCTATACGCGATAAACCCCACAGGAGGAACGATCGCGGTAATCGATACCGCCACCCGTGCAGTCGTGGAGAAGATTACGCCCGGAGGCCCCGTCACCGGGTTGGCGATCAGCCCTGACGGAAAGCGTATGTATGCCTATAGCTGGTACCACGTGGTGTCTGTGATTGACACTGACCCGCTAAGCGACACCTACCACACTCGAATCGCCACGATCACTGTCCCAGATAGTGACCCGTCACCCATAGGGGGGTGGGCCGTGGCGTTCGGCCCTCTCGGCAGCAACCGCGCTTACGTGACGCAGGCCGACGGTATGACTGTTTCGGTGATCGACACGAACACCATGACCGTCATCGGCAGCCTCGTCACCGACCCGACAAGCGCCCGCGAGACCCAACCCATCGTGGTCGCCCCCAACGGCACGCTGTATGTCACCGACGGGCCTGACGGCAAGGTGTACGCCGTCACGGTCGGCAACCTATCCAGCGTGTGACGGCGACTTATGATCCCGTGCGGTTCGGCAGGCCTCGGCGATGTTGGTGGCGCCGGCGAGGCGGTGGAGGTTGATGGCGGTGTTGCGCAGAGTCGCCATCGCCTGTGGCGCGGTGCCGGTGCGGACGGTGGATCTGTCTTCGTCGTAGGTCACGTCACGCACCCAGTGCACGCGGTCTTCGATGCCCCAATGTCCGCGCAGCCAGGTGGCGATCATGTCGGGCCGGGCCTGCTCGAAGGCCGCGCTGCAAATCGCGTAGACGACCTCGACGGTACGGACGCCGGTGGCGGTCACGAGGCGTTCGGGGTGATCTGGACGACCTGCCTAGCGTAGGGAAATCCGATGCCGCGGGCGGCGGTGAGGGTCTTGAGGCTGCGGGTCTCGACACGGCCGTGGCCACGCTGTGGCGGGTCGGTGTGGGTGACCGGAACCTTGGTCCACGGCAGGACTTTGATCCGGCCCAGCAGCGTGGGCTGGTTCGATTTCACGATCATCAGGTAGTGCGATTTCAGCGTCGAGCAGAAAAGACACCTGGTCACCTACGCCGAGATCCTGCGTGACTTGGCGCCCTTCAACGAGGGCCGTGACACGAAAGACCGAATCACCTACGACTCCCTCTGGGTCCACGCCAAGCGCCACTACGACCTGGCCGGGATAGCGGCCTACCGGAGAAACCGGATGTCCAAGGAGTTCAAGGACTTCAAGGAGGCCCTGCGGGGATAACGGGTGTGGGATGCCTATCGAATGGCCCCAGAGAAACTGGCATTAAGTACGAAGAAATTTGATCCCTTGGGCGACGTTTGACTACACCTGTGCCATAGGGCATTTGGGATGAAGGTGCAGGTCACCGATGCCTGCGCACCCCGTGTCACGGCTAGTTCGTTTTACACTTGCCGTCGGCACAAACGTGATTTTCGACCACCTCGGCGATAGGCGGCCTACAGTCCACCCGGTGCGCATGGTCGAGGCCGTCGAGCTGGTCGCCTGCCACGTCTTCAACATGGCCGACCGCGACCATCGCAGCGTCTCCATGGAGATGGTGCGCACCCGGCTGGATCGGCTGCGTGAGCATCCAGCTGGCTGCTGTCAGCTGTGCCGGGCTGTGGCCATGGTGGCGCCTGCCGACGTGTACCGCATCGCCAAGCAGTGGGAGTGGCAATGCACTGCGACGCGGCTCCGCGCACTGCGTTGATTCGATCGACGATGTCCGCGTCGACGAGGTCGTCGACGTCGCGCCGAAGTTCGTCGATTCGGGCCGAAGTTCGTCGATCGGGCCACCAGGTGCCGTACAACACCATCTGTACGAGCCGTAGACGAACGAACGCGACCGTCCTGGTGTCATGGGGGTAGGCCGGACCCGGCGATCGGCCTGGGCATTCCGTCGATCGTCGACGCGCACCGTCGACGTCGTCGACGGGTCCGGCGGAGTGGCCGAAACCGAGTGAACAGCCACCCCGCCGGAGTCTGTTAGGCGGCGTCGCGAGCTGCCCATCCCCAGCCACGATTGCCGAGCAGCTCCATGCCCAGCACCGCTGGGTGCAGGCAGGGCCGTGCCAGGCGCCGGTGGCGTCGTAGGCCGGGTGTGCCCTGAGACCCGAGCTGCAAGTTGCAGTTCGACCCCGTTTGGACGGTCAGGCTAAACGATCAAGCCGGATCAAGCCGGTACGCCTTCGACGATGTTCCGCCCGCTCGGTGTAGTCCGCTGAGAGGCGAGCCGGAAGCCACTTGCGGCGAAGAGCTTACGGAACTGATCCTCCGTGCGCTCTAGCCCAGTGACGTTGACGAGCATGTTCAGGTCCATCCACGTGCCGAACTGAAGCGCGGCGTCCCCTGCCGTGACGCGTTCGGGCAGCACGCGATCTAAGACGATCACGCGACCGTCGGGCGGGATTACGTCGCGGACGTTGCGCAGGATCTTGGTCGCGTCGTCGTCGTTCCAGTCGTGAATGATCCCCCTCATGATGTACGCGTTGCCGCCTGCGGGAACGGACTCGAAGAAGCTCCCTTTAACTAGTTCACAGCGGTTCGCGACGCCGCGCTCTGCGACGACGGGACGCGCCGCTTCAATGACATGCGGTAAGTCGAACAGGATGCCGCGTGCGGCGGGCGTGGCGATCAAGATCGCCGACAGCAACCAACCCTGCCCGCCGCCTACATCGACGATCGTGGCGAAGCGCGAGAAGTCATACGACGCCACAGTCTCCTCGGCGACCCCCGCCGAGGATTCCGTCATGGCCTGGTTAAAGATCGCCGCGAAATTCGCGTCTTTCTGCATATATTCGAAGATTTCGCAACCGTGTACCTTCGCGAACGCAGTCTCGCCCGTGCGTATCGAGTGAAGCATCTGACCCCAGGATGGCCAGGTGACCTCTCCGCTGAGCATCAACAGGAACGAGCGCATACTCCCAACGACGCCCTCGCGGAGGAAGCCGGAAAGCTCGGTCTGCTCGAAGCGACCATCCTCGCGCTCCGCGAACACGCCGTGTGCGGCAAGCGCGCGCAGGAGCCGCCGCAGCGAATCGGGCCTTGTCTCAGTAGCTCGGGCGAGATCCTCAGCCGAGCGAGGGCCGTCGGCCAGGAGGTCCGCAATGCCGAGAACCGCGACTGTGTGCAGCGACGCGGTCACAAAGCTTGCGGTTACCAGCGCCAAGAATCGTTCGACCGCTGGCGGTGTGCTCATGCGCGAACGTTAGGCATTGCTGGTCGATGAAGTCAATGCGAGCTTTGGACCGATGCGGGGCCTCGAACAAGACAAGGAGGTTTCGTAGGGACCCCCGCATCGGGGTTTTCCGGATTGGTTGGGTCCGTCCCGGAAGTCTGTGGGTCTACCGCCCTGCTGACATGGCAGCGCCAGCAGCGGTTGGGGTCGTCGTCGCGGTAGGCGCAAAGACCTCGATGCTGCAGGTGTCGGCCACCGTGGCCGAGATGCTGGTGCCGGAGATGGCGCGGCGATATGACGGACATCACCGACCAGCGGTGAAACGATACTGACGTGGACCCCAGCGGGGATGGTGGCGGTGGACTGACCGCGACGGGGTTGCTCCTGTGGGTCGTGCGGCACCGAACTGCCACCCAACTCCAAGTTCTGCAACGAATGCGGTACGCCCGTCACACAGGCCACCCAATCGGCGGAGTACAAGCAGGTGACGGTGCTGTTTGCCGATGTGGTGCATTCGATGGACATCGCGGCGGCGGTCGGTGCGGAGCGGCTGCGCGAGATCATGGCGGAGTTGGTTGAGCGTTGTGCAGCGGTGGTCAAGCGGTACGGCGGCACGGTGGACAAGTTCACCGGCGACGGGATCATGGCGGTGTTCGGCGCACCGGTAGCAATGGAGGACCACGCAGTCCGCGCTTGTCTGGCGGCGTTGGGCATTCAAGAGGATGCGAAGCGGCTTGCCGCCGACGTCCAAGACCGCGACGGTGTGGAGCTGGAGTTGCGGGTGGGCTTGAACTCGGGCCAGGTGATCGCCGGTGAGATCGGTTCAGGCTCTTTCGGTTACACCGCCGTGGGTGAGCAGGTGGGGATGGCGCAGCGGATGGAGTCGGTGGCGCCGCCGGGTGGGGTGATGCTCAGCGCGTCCACCGCACGCCTGGTTGAAGGCACAGCAGTTCTCGGCGAGCCTGAGTTGGTTCGGATCAAGGGCGCCGAAGAACCAGTGGCCGCCCATCGCCTGTTGGGCATAGGCGAACGGCATCACGGCGTCGGGCGTGCGGAGTCGACTCTGGTTGGTCGGCAGTGGGAGATGTCCGCCGTTGAGGGCTTGTTGGATCGCGCGATCGATGGCCACGGCGCGGTGGTCGGCGTGGTCGGCCCGCCCGGCATTGGCAAGAGCCGTCTGGTGCGCGAGGTGGCGGCGATGGCAGGCGCCCGTGGCATGGAGGTGTTCACCGCCTTCTGCGAGTCGCACACCAGCCAGGTTCCCTTCCGTGCCGTCGCTGGGCTCCTGCGCGCGGCCACCGGCGTCGGTGGTCTTGACGGGCAGGAGGCCCGCGATCGCGTGCGCCACCAGGTTCCCGACGCAGACCCGGAGGACCTGCTGCTATTCGATGACCTGCTGGGCATCGGCGACCCCGATGTGCAGCTTCCGCAGATCGATCCGGATGCGCGTCGGCGGCGGTTGACGGCACTGGTGAACGCGGCGTCGTTGGCCCGCACCCAACCGGCGCTATACGTCGTCGAGGATGCGCACTGGATCGATGAGGTCAGCGAGTCGATGCTGGCCGACTTTTTCACCGTCATCCCGCACACGCCATCGCTGGTGCTGCTCACCTATCGCCCCGAGTATCGAGGGCGCGTTAACCCAGGTGCAGACGCGCAGACGCCTAGCTCTTACGCCACTGAATGATTCGGAAACCGCAGCACTGGTCTCGGAGCTGCTCGGGTCGGACCCCTCAGTTGGCGGGCTGGGCCAGACGATCGCCGAGCAGGGCCGCCGGTAATCCGTTTTTCGTCGAGGAGATCGTGCGGGAACTGGCCGAGCGCGGTGTGCTGCGAGGGCGACCGGGCGCATACGTATCGACGGCAGAAGCTGCTGAGGTGAGCGTGCCTGCCACATTGCAGGCGACCATCGCCGCCCGCATCGACCGGCTTGACCCGAAAGCCAAACGCACCTTGAGCGCGGCAGCGGTGATCGGCTCGCGGTTCAGTCTCGACCTTCTGACCTTTTTGGGCGTCGAACCCGTCGTTGCTGATCTGGTGGCGGCCGAGCTCATCGATCAGGTCAGCTTCACCCGACAACCCGCGTATGTGTTCCACCATCCGCTGATTCGTGCGGTGGCATATGAAGCCGCAGCTCAAGTCGGATCGCGCAGAGCTGCACCGGCGGCTAGCCGCCGCGATCGAAGCCGCGACCCGGATTCGGTCGGACAAAACGCCGCCCTGATCGCCGAACACCTGGAAGCGGCCGGCGATCTGCACGCTGCGTTTGACTGGCACATGCGCGCCGCTGCCTGGTCGACCAACCGCGACATCGCGCGCCGCACGGACTCAGTTGGGAACGCGCCCGCCAGGTCGCCGACGCGCTACCCGCCAACGACCCGGAACGCACGACGATGCGCATCGCACCGCGCACCTTGTTGTGCGCAACGCATGTCGGGCCAGGCGGCAGCGTAACCGACACCGGCTTCGACGAACTTCGCGAACTGTGCGCCGCCACGGGCGATAAGCAGTCGCTGGCGATCGGCATGACCGGGCTGGTGTTGAGGCACCTGCTCACCGCGCGCCGCCACGAGGCATCACGGCTGGCTTCCGAACACATCGGCCTGCTCGAGTCGATCGCCGATCCGACATTGACGGTTGCGCTGTCCTTCACGGCATTGGGCGCCAAGCACGAGACCGGCGAGCTGGCCGAAGTTCTGCGGTTGGCGCAACGGGTCATCGACCTCGCCGACGGCGATCCCACCAAAGGCAATCTCGATCTTCGGATCCCCGTTGACAGTTGCGCTCACGTCTGCGCGGCGTCGCCCGCTGGTGCCTGGGCATTCGCGGGATGGAGAGACGACCTCGGTCAGGCGGCTGCGATGGCCCGCAGCGCCGTCGACTCCACGCAGCCACGATCGCCACGGTGACTTGGTTCACATACACTGCCGCGATCCCGAGCGGCGTGCTTCTGCCGGATGCGACTGCCCTGCAAGACACCGCCGAGCGCTGGCGCTTGCCGAGCAAACGGGCGATGATCTTGCACTTGACCTGGCTCGAGCTACGCGGGGTATCACCCTCTTCCACCAAGAAGCCCCCCGAGCGTGAACGCTGGCACTGGCTCTGCTCGCGAAGGCACGGGAAGCGCTTTCGAAAAACAATTTGCGTCGGTCGACTGTACCGGTTGTTGACATTCACATCGCGCAGGAGAAAGCCAGGTCGGGGATCTCGACGGCGCCATCGAACTATCCGCGGGCCGTTCTCGATGAATTGTTCGACTCGGCGGGTGTTTCTGGACGCCCTCGCCACCACTGTCCTGGTGGAAGCACTACTCCAAAGAAACGAAGACGGCGACGTCGAGCGATGCACAGGCGGCGCTCGACCGGCTGGCGAGCCGGTGCCGACCGACCCCGGACTCGTGCCGAACGAAATCACCCTGCTGCGGCTGCGGGCACTGCTGGCGCGGGCGCACGGCGACGAGGCAGGCTATCGCGACTATCGGGATCGCTACCGCGCGATGGCGACATCGCTTGGCTTCGAAGGGCATATCGCCGTGGGCCGAGGCGATGCCATGACGGCGGCTGCTCCTTCGGGGGTGGTGACGTTTCTGTTCACCGATGTCGAGGGTTCGACCCGTCGGTGGGAGGCGGACGCCGACGGCATGCGGATCGCTCTCGCCGCTCATGACGAGGTGTTGCGCGGGGCGATCGAGGCGCACGGGGGCTGGTTGTTCAAGCACACCGGCGACGGGGTGTGCGCCGCGTTCGAGTCGCCCAGATGTGCGGTTGATGCGGCGGTGGCCGCGCAACTTTGTCGACGAGACCGTGGAGTCATCGGCGTTGGCTCCGCGCAATGGGTTTCACCTGGAGCCCCGATGCCGAATCTGCCGCAACGACAGCGTGCGGCGGAAGGTCAACGGCCTATCTGGCCACGGGGGCAAGCTACGCCCAAATCGTGCGCGCCCTCTGCGAAGACAACGCCCACCTCGACAAGCGCGATCAGGTGACCGTCGATTCGGTAAGAACCCACACCACGAAGCATTTCCCCGTGCAGCAGACCGCTCACGCCACGTACCGGGAGTTCCTGGAGCAGCGGCTCGCGAGAATCAGGTCGACTTCGTCGAAGGCGTCGCCATTGCGCTCACCCCGATGGCGTTCTACGAGGTCGTGATGAACAAGGCGTTCCGCACCCTGGTGGACGACGGCGCCGAGGTCAGTGTGGAGACCGGCCTGGGGCCGCCGAGAAGCTTCAGTCCGTCCTCGACGGGCGTGAGCGCGGCACCGACGTCCTCGAAGCTGAAGGTCCAGCTGGGCAGGATCGGTGAGGCGGTGCGTGCTGTTGTCCCGCAGGAGATGTGGGCGGCGATCGTCGAGAAGCTGGAGGAGGCGGAGCAGGATTCGGAGGCGCTCGATGTCGGCATGGACTCCTTCGATGACGCTGACGACGAGCCCTACGACCCGACCGAGTTCATGGACGATGACGACGACGAGAATGTCGAGCGCGGCCAGCGCGGCGGTGACCGACTGGCCCCTACGCAATGAAGTGACGAAAGGCGGCAACGATGGCGCTGACCGACCTGCTGATCCGGGGCTCGAGCGTGGCCGTCGTCTTCTTCGTGGTGTCGAGCACGCTGGGTGTTGGCCTGAGTCTGACCGTCGGCCAGATCCTGGCCCGGCTCAAGAACGCCCGGCTGGCGGTGCTGTCCCTCGCGGCGAACTTCGTCCTAGCGCCCCTGGTCGCGCTCGGGCTCTGGCGGGTGCTCGATCTCGACGAGCCGCTGGGGATCGGCCTGCTGCTGTGCGGGCTGGCGGCGGGCGCGCCGTTTCTGATCAAACTCGCGGAGTTCGCGAAGGCCGATCTGGCCTTCGCTGTGGGCCTGATGGTGCTGCTGATGGTCGTCACTGTGGGCTACTTGCCCCTGGCTCTGCCGTTGTTCCTCGATCGAGGGGATCACGGTCAACCCGGTGAAGATCGCGCGGTCGCTCGTCGTGCTGATGCTCATCCCGCTGGCTGCGGGTCTCCTGGTTCGGGCCCGCCGCCCAGGCACGGCGTGCCGCATCCGACCCACGGTTGGGTGGATCTCCAACATCAGCATGATCCTCGTGGTGGTGTTGACCGTGGCTGGCCACTTCAAGAGTGTCCTGTCTGTATTCGGTACCTTCGGCGTCCTGGCCGCTGTTGTCTATACGGTGGTCTGCGCCGGTATTGGGTGGCTCCTCGGAGGACCCGGAACGAGCACTCGGGGGTGCTGGCGCTGGGGACGGCGCAGAGAAATTCCGCCGCCGCATTCGTGGTCGCCGGGCAGAACTTCGAAGACGCGAAGGTCATCGTGATGATCACCGTCGTCTTGATTGTCGACTTCCTGATGCTGCTGCCGTTCGCTCGTATCCTCGCGAGAGGCCGCTAGAGCGGCGACAGAGCGCCCGCCGGGCTCTCCGCACTACTCACCTGTCTCGAAAACGATTCAAGTCCGACAATCCGATTAGTTAGACGTGACAATGGCTAGCCCCGTTTTCCGCATAGTTGGGGGTTAAGGTTTGTGACTTTGGATGCTGTTGTGGGTGCTGTGTGTTTCGGGCCATGGGAGCGGGATGTCGAGGTGGGCGAGGATGAGGCGTTGGGTGGGGGTGAGCCGGTCGAGGACGAGCCCGGCGCTGGTGTAGGTGGCGTGCAGGTCGGTGAAGGCGGCGAGCACGGCGCGGGCGGTGGGGACGGCGTCGCGGTGTTCGGGCAGGATGCCCGGTAGTGGGGTGTCGGGGCCGAGCGCGGCGCGCAGGTCGGCCTCGATGAGGCCGTAGACGAGCAGGGCGATGCCGATGACGGCGATGAGGGCGTGGATGCGGTCGTCGTTGTGCAGGAAGATCGGCCGCACGTGCAGGGTTTGTTTGAGGTCGCGGTGGCGTTGTTCGACGATCCACTGGTCTTTGTAGATGTCGAGCACGTCGAGCGCGGTGAGCGTGCGCTCGGGTGGGTCGGGCAGGTTGGTGGCCAGGGCGTAGAGCCCGTCGGGGCGGAGGCGCTGGTGATGGCGTGGGGGTTGCGGTGCCAGGCGATGGTGGGTTTGCCCTGGTCGTCGATGCCGGTGGTGACGGTGATCAGGTCGGCGATGCGGTGGCCGATGATGTTGGCGACCCGGTCGTCGACCTGCTTGTGGGTTTTGTAGTAGCGCCCGCCGAGGCCGTTGCGGATTCGGGTGAGGGCGTCTTGGGCGGTGGTCAGGGCGCGTTGGCGGGCGTCGGCGACCGAGGCGGCCTCCTCGGAGGACCAGATGTAGGCGATGCGCAGCCGGTGGGTGGCGCCGGTGTCGTCGTCGGCGATGTCGCGCTCGCGCAGCACGCCTTTCCACACGGTGCGCTGGTCTTCGGGCAGGCGCCGTTCCCGCTGGGCGCAGTGGTCGAGCCGGGCCAGCGCGGCCAGCCCGTCGGGCACGTCGGCGGCGAACCACTGCGCCCAGCCGGTGTCGGCGCGCAGCGGCACCACGAACCGCAACCCGGCGGCGTCGGCGGCGCACAGCTTGCTCAGGTGTCCGAACCCGGAGTCGATGACGCAGACCACGCCGGGTGGGGCGAGCGCGCGGATGCGCTCGAGCGCATCGGCGAAGCACGGCACCTCGTTGGAGCGCCCGGATGGCCCCGGAAGTAGACCGCGACCCCGGCGCGGGTGGACACCTGCATGGTCTTGACTTGGCGGGCGATGGTGCGGTCGGCGGCCCACCCCTTGGCCACCAGCGCCGATCCGGGGTAGCCGCCGGTGAACCGGACCGCGGTCATGTCCAGGTGCAGCCGCGACAGATCGGCCCCGCAGCGGGACGCGGCGGCCAGGGCCAGTGCGCCGCGCACCTGCTCGGCGGCCGGGGCCAGCGCCTCGAGCGCCCGGCCGAGCCGGTCGTCGTTGAGCAGTCCCGCGGGGACGGAGAACAATTCGGCCATCGCCGCCGAGGATGCCCAGCCCGCCACGTCGTACAGCGGCGCCGGCGCGCACAGCCGGTTGGCCACCAGCGCGGCGATCACCTCCCCGTGGGTCAGCATCGCCCGCCCCCGCATCGGCACCGCGTCGTCGACCAGATCGACCAGGCCCAGCCGCCGCAGGTAGTGGCGCCACCAACAGCAGCGGCCCGACGTGGCGGCGGGTGCCGACCGGCGGCGGGTCGAGCCGGGCGAACGAGGCCGCCAGCTGCTCGAGTTGGCCCGACGCCTTCAGCTCGTCCTCGCGGCCCAGGGTGCGCAGCACCCGGTGGCGCACCCGGCCGTCGGCGTCCCGATACGCTTCGACCAGCCGCAGATACACGTAGCGTCTGCCGCCCTTGACCACTGCGTGGCGCTTAACGTACATGCCGGCTCCATCCCAGTTGCTCGGGTTGGCCCTACGGTATCGCGCCTAAGATCGCATTACAAGCATGTAATTCGGTGTGTCTCCGTACCGGCCGACCAGCACGATTTGGCCCTACACGGTCGCGTCACGCGGCGGTCCCTCCGCCACCAACCAACGCCCATCAGAATCGAAAACTCAACTCCCGCAATGGATTACCACAGCAACGACGCGCCGAAGCCCGCCCCTGAAATCAGGCCCTACGCTCGATCAGTGCGGAAAACGGGGCTAGCAGACGACCACCGTCGACGCTCGGGCTGCTGGCCTAGATGCGGGACTGGCCGCTGGCTTCATTCGCGGTGTGGTCTGACTGCTGCACCCCGGGGTGGTCCAACGATGTTGGGGTCGCATCCCGGCTAGCGGTGTAGTCCTTCCGGCGACTTGTCGAAGGGTCACTGCACTGTTGTGAGTTTCGGCTGCTGGGCGGCCCTGAAGGGCGCGTCGGCCTGCCGGGACCGGTCCCCAAGATATGCGCCTGCCACCATTCCCTCGCGGGAACTACCCCACCTGATGTGGGAGAAGCTGTTTCGAAAGTGTGTCTGGTGCATCACACTGGCCAGCCGTACTGAACGTCTGAGCCTGCGTTCGCCGTTACATCAGTAGATGTTTCAGCCAGGAGGGACGAGTGGCGATGACTCCGATACTGTTTGCGGTGCTGTCGGTGGACATGCCGTTGACAGCTCTCGGTCTCTACGATCTCCAGAAGTCGCTGGAGCGCAGGGAGCAGGAACGGCACGCCGAGGACTAGGCAACCCGGAAGCCCTCAATCGTTCGAGATGGTGACTTCGCCGCCCCAGAACGGCCAACCCGGGGACCCTTACGGACAGCGGGTCATCTTCGCGGGTTTGCCGCTGTCATTGTGCGATTCCATGGTCTTGTCATCGATAACCGTTACGTTGACCTTCAGCTCCGGCGCGTCGGCAAAGCTGATTACTCCGTCGCTGTACGACCAGTTGCCAAAGGGGCCGTCGCTGGTGCCATCCGCCCGCAGGTCTATCGCCAGCGCGCAGTCGCCATCGGTACCCCATTTTCCGACAAGGAACTCCTTGGTCGGCTTGTCGCCGTTGGCCGGGGCGGCCTGCGTACTTGTCACGGCTATAGTCGAGGTGGCTGGCGAAGCGGGCTCATCCGAGGCGTGTCCGGCGGACTTGATCCCGCCGCCGCATCCGGCAAGGGCAAGCGCGGCAGCGGCGGCAACGGTGAATCGAATCTTCATGGAAATCTCCGGTTCGTAATACTCGCCTTGGAGGGGTCACCCGGGCAATCAAGTTGGTAGAGAACGGTCTCGCAACCACGAACGTAAACGACATCGAATCCCGTGGCGACAAGAACGTCAAACGTGATTGGGACGACGGCGAACCCGGCGCTGACACGTCCAACGGACCAGGGCGAGGCTGGTATGAGTGGGGCATCCGTGGAGCCCTCCGGCTCACCGTCCCGCAGGGCCCCGCAAGGCCATGAGCTATCGGCCCAGCGGCATCAGCGAAATTGCTCTGCTTCACGAGATGCCGTCGACAAGCTCCGACTGGACGGCACGCCAACCCCACGCTCATGGGTGGCTCGGATGACGAAGCGGCCAGTACCAACCAGTGCCTGGCAGGAGCGCCGGAGGCTCGAAAGCCTGGAGTCACCGTGTCGGAGTACACGACAATGTTTTCATCGTTGGCCGCTGGTGCACGTTCTACCGTGGCTGTCGCGTGCGGGTGGCAGCATGTGCGTGTGACCACGACGACGCTTTCCTGGGATGTGGTGCCCGTCGACAAGCCGGACGATGTCAATGTCGTGATCGGGCAGGCGCACTTCATCAAGACGGTCGAGGACCTGCATGAGGCGATGGTGGGGGTGAGCTCGTCGCTACGGTTCGGGCTGGCCTTCTGCGAGGCCTCCGGGCCACGGTTGGTTCGCCGCACCGGCAATGATCCTGAACTCGTCGAGCTCGCGACCCGTAATGCGCTGGCCATCGCCGCCGGGCACTGCTTCGTGATCTTCTTGCGTGACGGGTTCCCGGTCAACATCCTCAACCCGGTCAAGGCGGTTCCCGAGGTCTGCACGATCTACTGCGCCACAGCCAATCCGGTTGACATCTTGGTCGCGGTGACCCCGCGTGGCCGTGGCATTGTGGGCGTCGTCGACGGACAGGCGCCCCTCGGGGTGGAGACCGATCGCGACGTGGCCGACCGGCGCGACCTGCTGCGTGCCATCGGTTACAAGCTCTAACAGCACCCCGTGCGGAACGCGGTGAGTTCCGCACGTTGATCGCAGGGAGTTGCCGTTTGATGCAGTGGTGGCAGTTCCGGCGGTGATCCGAGCCGCCGCTCGAACGCATCCTGGCGCGAACGCGACCAGGCTGCGCGCACTGCGCTGATCGCGATCGATCGACGATGTCGGCGGCGCGATCGCGTTGGCCGCCTATCCCATCACACCGGGGCGGTCGTGATCGTCGCTCTGCGGCGAGCACAGCGGCCCGTTTGGGCGCCCGGAGTGCGAATCTTGGGCAGACCGCCCATTATTCGCAGGCGATCGCGCACTTCGTCGATCGTCGATCGCGACCGACCGCGTGGGTCCGGTGGGGTGGCCCAACGAGAGAAGACGATCGCCCTACCGGAGTCCTGGGTTACGCGGTGTCGGCGGCAAGCCGAGCAGCTCGTCGGTGAAGCGGATACCGCGCAAGGAGTGCTGGCGCTCGTCGTGGAAGACGGGGGTGTCGACATCCCCGGTGCCTACGACGTGGAAGGCATCGAGACGTCGTCGAAGCCAGGCAGCGCGTCAGCGGTTTTCCAGCAAAGGACCGTGCGGACTGCTAGGTGGTGTGACGGCGTGGACATTTCGAAGGGAGGCGCGCCATGGCGACCGTGTACAACATGACGACGACACCGAAGACTGATTCTGGCGACGAAGCCGCGGGTCTCTCCGATGCGACTGCACCACAATGCCTACGTCGTTAAGGATCAGCGGACGACCCGACACTTCTACGAGGACATTCTCGGGCTGCCTCTTGTCGCCACCTGGACCGAGGTCGATGAACTCTTCGGCGCGGAGCGGGTCTACTGCCACACTTTTTACGGCCTTGCCGATGGCAGCGCCTTGGCCTTCTTCCAGTTTGCCAACCCCGACGACCAAGCTCTGTTTGAGCCACAGTTCCGCTCGTCACCATTCATCCACGTGGCTATGAAGGTCGACGACGCGACCCAGCAGGCGATCGCTGGGCGACTGACCGAGGCACAGCTGGAATCTAATGTGGTCGACCACGGTTATTGCGTGTCGCTTTATGTCATTGACCCTGACGGTCTGCGGTTGGAACTGACTCGTGACCACCCCGACGCGGAACATTATCAACGCCGTGCGCTTGCGTTCCCTGTTTTCCGCACTGATCGAGCGTAGGGCCTGATTTCAGGGGCGGGCTTCGGCGCGTCGTTGCTGTGGTAATCCATTGCGGGAGTTGAGTTTTCGATTCTGATGGGCGTTGGTTGGTGGCGGAGGGACCGCCGCGTGACGCGACCGTGTAGGGCCAAATCGTGCTGGTCGGCCGGTACGGAGATACATCGAATTACATGCTTGTAATGCGATCTCAGGCGCGATACCGTAGGGCCAACCCGAGCAAACTGGGATGGAGCCGGCATGTACGTTAAGCGCCACGCGGTGGTCAAGGGCGGCAGACGCTACGTGTATCTGCGGCTGGTCGAATCGTATCGGGACGCCGACGGCCGGGTGCGCCACCGGGTGCTGCGCACCCTGGGCCGCGAGGACGAGCTGAAAGCGTCGGGCCAACTCGAGCAGCTGGCGGCCTCGTTCGCCCGGCTCGACCCGCCGCCGGTCGGCACCCGCCGCCACGTCGGGCCGCTGCTGTTGGTGGCCCACTACCTGCGGCGGCTGGGCCTGGTCGATCTGGTCGACGACGCGGTGCCGATGCGGGGGCGGGCGATGCTGACCCACGGGGAGGTGATCGCCGCGCTGGTGGCCAACCGGCTGTGCGCGCCGGCGCCGCTGTACGACGTGGCGGGCTGGGCATCCTCGGCGGCGATGGCCGAATTGTTTTCCGTCCCCGCGGGACTGCTCAACGACGACCGGCTCGGCCGGGCGCTGGAGGCGCTGGCCCCGGCCGCCGAGCAGGTGCGCGGCGCACTGGCCCTGGCCGCCGCGTCCCGGTGCGGGGCCGATCTGTCGCGGCTGCACCTGGACATGACCGCGGTCCGGTTCACCGGCGGCTACACCGGATCGGCGCTGGTGGCCAAGGGGTGGGCCGCCGACCGCACCATCGCCCGCCAAGTCAAGACCATGCAGGTGTCCACCCGCGCCGGGGTCGCGGTCTACTTCCGGCCGCCATCCGGGGGGCTCCAACGAGGTGCCGTGCTTCGCCGATGCGCTCGAGCGCATCCGCGCGCTCGCCCCACCCGGCGTGGTCTGGTCATCGACTCCGGGTTCGGACACCTGAGCAAGCTGTGCGCCGCCGACGCCGCCGGGTTGCGGTTCGTGGTGCCGCTGCGCGCCGACACCGGCTGGGCGCAGCTGGTTCGCCGCCGACGTGCCCGACGGGCCGGCCGCGCTGGCCCGGCTCGACCACTGCGCCCAGCGGGAACGGCGCCTGCCCGAAGACCAGCGCACCGTGTGGAAAGGCGTGCTGCGCGAGCGCGACATCGCCGACGACGACACCGGCGCCACCCACCGGCTGCGCATCGCCTACATCTGGTCCTCCGAGGAGGCCGCCTCGGTCGCCGACGCCCGCCAACGCGCCCTGACCACCGCCGAAGACGCCCTCACCCGAATCCGCAACGGCCTCGGCGGGCGCTACTACAAAACCCGCAAACAGGTCGACGACCAGGTCGCCAACATCATCGGCCACCGCATCGCCGACCTGATCACCGTCACCACCGGCATCGACGACCAGGGCAAACCCACCATGGCCTGGCACCGCAACCCCCACGCCATCACAGCGCATCCGCCCACGACGGGCTCTACGCCCTGGCCACCAACCTGCCCGACCCACCCGGCCGCACGCTCACCGCGCTCGACATCCTCGACATCTACAAAGACCAGTGGATCGTCGAACAACGCCACCGCGACCTCAAACAAACCCTGCACGTGCGGCCGATCTTCCTGCACAACGACGACCGCATCCACGCGCTCATCGCCGTCATCGGCATCGCCCTGCTCGTCTACGGCCTCATCGAGGCCGACCTGCGCGCCGCGCTCGGCCCCGACACCCCACTACCGGGCATCCTGCCCGAACACCGCGACGCCGTCCCCACCGCCCGCGCCGTCCTTGGCCGCCTTCACCGACCTGCACGCCACCTACACCAGCGCCGGGCTCGTCCTCGACCGGCTCACCCCCACCCAACGCCTCATCCTCGCCCACCTCGACATCCCGCTCCCATGGCCCGAAACACACAGCACCCACAACAACATCCAAAGCCACAGACCTTAACCCCCAACTATGCGGAAAACGGGGCTAGCGCCCACGCCGACCTGGAAAGGTGGATGAGCGGGGATCACCGCAGCAATAACACTTTTCGAGGGGAATGAATGTCAGCCGTGCGTCGGCTCACACTGACCTTCGACAACGGCCCCGATTCAGTCGGCACCGCCCGCGTGCTGGCGTGCCTTGCCGAGCGTGACCTGCCCGGCACCTTTTTTCCCGTCGGTTCGCAGATTGTGTGTCCGGGAGGCCGAGAAATGTTGGATGCGGTGGCCGACGCCGGTCATCGGATCGGTAATCACTCGATGACCCACGCGATCCCGCTCGGCGAGGATCCCCGTCCCGATGTCGTGCGGCGCGAAATCATTGATATGCAGGAACTTTTAGGAGATCTGGCTGGCGAGGAGCTGCTGTTTCGGCCCTTCGGGAAAGGCGGCCTGCTCGGTCCTCACCTCTTCGGTGCAGATGCCATCAGACACCTCACCGCAGCGCAGTACACCGTGGTGTTATGGAACTGCGTCCCAAGAGACTGGGTGGATCCCGTCGGATGGCCAGCTCGAGTGCTGAAAGAAATCGAACAGCAGGAATGGACGGTCGTGGTCCTTCACGATGTGGTCCCCGAGGCAATGGACCTACTGCCATCCTTCCTGGACGACGTCGCTGCACGGGGAGTCGAGGTGACCGCCGACTTCCCAGACGAGTGCATTCCGATCCGAAAAGGCGTGATACGTACCGACCTCGCCGCACTGACATCCCTGTAGAGCTGTCGCATAAACGACGCTCGGCATTGGACCTCACTGGCACGCTCAGATACCTCGACGGGCAGCGACTTCGAGGTCCCTCCGCTCAGCTGCGTGGAAAGTCGACGATGAGCAAGCTGCTCGATGCAGTGGCCACCAGGGCCCCCGAGGCGTCGGTTACCGTGCCTTCGGTAAAAGCCGCGCGAGATCCAGACTTGACCACTGTTCCCGTGGCCGTTAGTAGTCCGCTGGAAGGGCGTACTGCCTTCAGGAAGTTGACCTTGATCTCGATCGAGGTGAAACCCTTGCCCTTCGGCATCGTGCTGTGTAGCGCACAGCCCATCGCGGTGTCCAGCAGTGTGCAAACAAGACCGCCACAAACGGCGCCGACGGCGTTGTAGGCCGACTCGTCGGGCATACACGTGAACACTGCCTTGCCAGGCTCAACGCTCACCGGTTCGAACTGCATCAACTGGGTAATGGGCGGCGATGGAAGCTGCCCATCGATGGTCGCCCGCACGTACTCCAGGCCGTCCATCGCCGCGCCGATTGCTGCTGTCGGTGCCGGATCATGCCAAGTGATCATGCGCGACTTCTGTGCACCCCAGCCTTCTCGCACACCGCCGCTACGTATAACCGTCATTGCGCTCCTCTGTGCCCGCCTCGGGTTGCTTGAAGCTGTTCGATCATACGAACTCTGACGGGTTGCAGAGTCCCGTATGGGAGACCTGCTCGTCTGCCATTCTGGTGCGTTTGCCGTTCATAGGACTCGGTCGTAGCGGGGATACGGTTGGCCGATGAGATCCGCCTTCATCACGGGTGCCGCGACTGGAATCGGCGAGGCACTTGTCGTGCGACTCCAACACGAAGGTTGGCAGGTGTTCGCGGCGTATCGGAACAGCCCGCCCGATCGAACACGTTGGTTCGGCATGCCGAACGTCATTGCCGTGCCGTGCGACGTGACCGACCCAGATCAAGTGCTGGCCGCAGCGAGCACGGTCGGAGGGCACACTGGCGGCACGCTCGACCTTTTGATCAACAATGCGGGGTACTCGCCGCACGAAGGGGTGATCGAAGCGGCATCAATGACCGAGTACCGGCGTGCGTTCGAGGTCAACTTCTGGGGACCGGTACAGGTGGTGCAGGCCATGACGCCGCTGCTGCGCGCGTCCAAGGGTCGGATCATCAACACCACGTCGGCATCGGTGTACATCACCATTCCCATGTACTCCGCGTACCCGTCATCGAAGGCGGCGCTCAAGATCTTTACCCGACACCTCCGCATGGAGTTGGCGCCGTTCGGCATCGAGGTCACCGAGCTCGTACCGGGTGGCGTCGAGACCCCGATGATCGACCTGGGACCTGAGGCCGAAGCACGCCAGTGGGCTTCGATCCCCGAACCGCTGCGGGAGCAGTACCGTCGGCATTTCCTGTCTGGCGCCACCGCGATCGCAGACAATTTCAAGTTCGTGCAGCCCGATGCCTTTGCCGATGCCGTGTGGAAGAGGATCATCTCGGCGAAGCGCCTGAAGCCTTTGTATCTGATCGGACCCCAGGTTGCGGTTCTGCCGTGGTTGCACCGCCTGCTCCCAGCCCAGCAGGTAGAGAACATCTGGCGCCGCATGTTCAGCAGGAAGCGCGGTGCGTAGCTGAAATAGGGACCGAGGAGCGCCGAGGTCGCCGAGCAGCTGTGGAAGGGGGCCGAAGACATTCACCGGGGTGCCCGACGGTCGGCACACCGCCCACACACTGGGGATGCTGGCCCATATGCTCGACTCCGGCTGACGGGCGCTGACCTGTTTCTGTCCCGTCTCGAAAGAGGTCATACAAGGGTCTCGAAACTTCGTGTCGGAGATGGCGCGGCGATATGACGGACATCGTTGACCAGCGGTGAAACGATACTGACGTGGACCCCAGCGGGGATGGTGGCGGTGGACTGACCACGACGGGGCTGTCCTGTGGGTCGTGCGGCACCGAACTGCCGCCGAACTCCAAGTTCTGCAACGAATGCGGTGCACCGGTCACACAGCTCAGCCGATCGGCGGAGTACAAGCAGGTGACGGTGCTGTTCGCCGACGTGGTGCATTCGATGGACATCGCGGCAGCGGTCGGGTGCGGAGCGGCTGCGCGAGATCATGGCCGAATTGGTCGACCATGCGCAGTCGGTGGTGCAGCGGTACGGCGGCACGGTGGACAAGTTCACCGGCGACGGCATCATGGCCGTCTTCGGCGCGCCGGTAGCGCTGGAGGATCACGCGGTCCGAGCATGTTTGGCGGCGTTGGGCATTCAGGAGGAGGCGAAGCGGCTTGCCGCCGACGTCCAAGAGTCGCGACGGTGTGGATCTGCGGCTGCGGGTGGGGCTGAACTCGGGTCAGGTGATCGCCGGTGAGATCGGTTCGGGTGCTTTGGGTTACACCGCCATTGGTGAGCAGGTGGGGATGGCTCAGCGGATGGAATCAGTCGCTCCGCCCGGCGGGGTGATGCTCAGCGAGTCCACCGCACGGCTGGTTGATGGCGCAGCGGCCCTCGGCGAGCCGGAGCTGGTTCGGATCAAGGGTGCCGATGAACCGGTCACCGCCTTTCGACTGTTGGGCATGGGGGAACCATCACCTTGTCGCGTGCTGAGTCGAATCTGGTCGGTCGGCGGTGGGAGATGTCCGCCGTCGAGGGCTTGCTGGACCGCGCAATCGACGGCCACGGCGCTGTGGTCGGTGTGGTGGGGCCGCCCGGCATTGGGAAGAGCCGTCTGGTGCGCGAGCTGTGCCGCCATGGCAGGTCGCCGGGGTGTCGAGGTGTTCACTGCCTTCTGCGAATCGCACACCAGCCAGGTCCCGTTTCATGCGGTCGCGCGGCTGCTGCGCGCGGCCATCGGCGTGGACGGTCTTGACGGGCAGGCCGCGCGGGATCGGGTGCGCGTCCGGGTTCCCGATGCCGACCCCGAGGATCTGCTGCTGCTCGACGACCTGCTGGGTATCGCCGACCCGGATGTTGCGTTGCCGCGCATCGACCCGGATGCGCGTCGGCGGCGGTTGACGGCGCTGTTGAATGCCGCCTAGTTGGCCCGCGAACCCCGGCGGTGTTGTCGTCGAAGACGCCCATTGGATCGACGAGGTCAGCGAGTCGATGCTTGCCGACTTCCTCACGGTGATCCCGCAGACGCCCTCGCTGGTGCTGGTCACCTACCGCCCCGAGTATGAGGGCGCGTTGACGCGGGTGCACGGGCGCGACATGGCACTGGAGTTGCTGCGTCAAGCGCGCGACGCCCAAGTACTGCAGCGGAATCTGTTATACGCGACGGTGGCGGATATCCGGATCGCGGAATTGACCGCCGAGGGGGGAGAGGTTCAGGGCGCGATCCAAAGCGCGCGCTCCATTGTCGATCAGTTCTTCGAGAACGGCGAAATGTTTCTGCGCGGTGTTGCGACCGCTGCGCTGGTGGAGACGCTGCTCCGCAGGGGATCGGACACCGACGTGCAGGAAGCGGCGGCGGCAATCGGACGGTTCGCCGCCGTGCCAACCGACCCCGGATTCGTGCTGAACGAAATCCCGCTGCTGCGGATGCGCGCGCTGCTGGCCCGTGCCCACGGCGACGAGACCGGCTATCGCGACTATCGGGATCGCTACCGTGCGATGGCGAGAACGCTTGGCTTCGAAGGACATATCGCGTGGGCCGAGGCGATGACATGACAGGTGGTGCGGGCGGAGGGACTCGAACCCTCAAGCTCTCACGAGCACCGGCACCTAAAGCCGGCATGTTTTCCAGTTTCATCACGCCCGCGGGCGCCTAGCATCTTACAGCTGCGAACTGTCATCTGATCTGTCAGTGGTGCGAATTACCTTGGGGCTCAACCCGAGGAAAGGCGAATTTGTGCGGTCTTCAGAAGAATTCGACGCCGTGCAGCGTCTCATCGCGGCTGGCCTGAACGACTGTGCGATCGCGCGACAGACCGACATTCCGCGACGTACGGTCTGGGGTTGGCGGCGCAGTCCGCAGGTTCGATCGAGGGCTTCAAGCGCCTCACCGTGCACCCATGATTTTGCAGACCTTCCAGCAGCTGCGTACAGCTATCTGTCGATCTCGAGGAGCGGCCGAGTGTGGCGTCTGAGGATCATTCTCGACACGAAGTACCCGGCGATCATTGATCGCTGTCGCGAGGCTATCGACATCCTCATGCCGGACCAGAGTGCGGCGGTTTTGCGTCGTCCCGACAATTGCACCGAAGTTTCGCTCTACTCGAAACACTGGCCCTGCCTCTTCCCCAGCATCGTCCCGGCAGAAGCACATGAGGCCGATTGCGCTGGAACCTTGGCAGCAGGCGCTTGTGAATAAGGCGATTGAAGAATTCGTTCGTGTTCAGCGCCGCACTTGACCATCTCGAGATTCCATGGACCCGCCCGAGCAAGTACGAGGTGGCCGTATACCGCAAGGCCGCGACCGCACGTCTCGACGAGTTCATCGGGCCGAAGAGCTGAAAGCCCAGAACGTCGCGGTACCGTCGAAGCGTGTCCGCTACGCGTCGTCGCAGGCCAGCGCTTGTGGCGCTGGTCGTCGTCGCCGCCGTGGCCTTCCTCGTCCTGGGTTGGTGGCAGTGGCAACGCTTCGAGTCGGCGTCCGGCAC
This sequence comes from uncultured Actinomycetota bacterium, assembly GCA_963834955.1. GTDB lineage: Bacteria > Actinomycetota > Actinomycetes > Mycobacteriales > Mycobacteriaceae > Mycobacterium. The sequence goes on along the minus strand of CAWIDX010000026.1, from coordinate 62,949 downwards.
CGGCCAGAACCTGGGCTATGCGCTGCAGTGGCCGCTGTTCGCAGCGTTTGTCGTCTACGCGTACCGCAAGTTCGTCCGCTACGAAGAGGAGCCGCCGCAGCCCCACCACCCGGACACGGTGACCGAGATTCCGGAAGGCGTGCTGCCCGAACGCCCCAAGGCGCAGCCCCAAGCCGACGACGATGCCGCATTGCGGGATTACAACGCCTACCTCGCCGAGCTGGCCAACCAAGACAACAACGAGAACAGGACCACCGCATGAGCGCCGAAGCGCCAGACAACACCGCCAACACCCCCGACCAAGTCGCGGCCGACCCCAACAAGATCCGCACCGCGCTCTTGGGCTACCGCATCATGGCGTGGGTTACCGGCATCTGGCTGTTCGCCCTTTGCTACGAGATGATCGTCAAATACGTCCTGCAGGCCGACGACATTCCGTACCTGCTCGCCTTGGTGCCCTACATCCACGGCTGGGTCTACTTCGTGTATCTGCTGGCCACCTTCAACCTCGCGGTGAAGGTGCGCTGGCCGATCTCCACCGCACTCGGGACGCTGGTGGCCGGGACGATCCCGCTGCTCGGCATCATCGTCGAGCATGTGCGCACCAAGGAGATCAAGGCGCGCTTCGATCTGTGAGTGCCCGCAGCGCGGGGAGCAGCGCCGCCAGCGCGCGACCGCGATGCGACACCGCGTCCTTCTGCGACGGACTGAGCTGCGCGGCCGAACAGGTCATGCCCTCCGGGATGAACACCGGGTCGTAACCGAACCCGCCCTCGCCGCGCGGCTCCCGCGCGATCCGGCCCGGCCAGCGGCCGCGCACCACCACCTCATCGACGCGTGACACCAGCGCGGCCGCCGACACGAACGCCGCGCCGCGCCGCTCGTCGGGAACATCGCCCAACTGCGCCAAGAGCAGCGTGTTGTTGGCGCCGTCGTCACCATGCGTCCCGCACCAGCGCGCCGACAGCACGCCCGGCATCCCGTTCAGGGCATCCACCTCGAGGCCGGAGTCGTCGGCCACCGATGCCAGACCGGTGGCGCGGTAGGCGTCGCGCGCCTTGGCCAACGCGTTCTCCTCGAATGTCGCGCCGGTCTCGGGCGCCTCGTCGAACGGCGCCACTCGGCTGCTATCGGACAACGAAACCAGCTCGATCCCCGTCAGACCGGCCGCATCCAGCATCCGCTGCATCTCTGCCAGCTTCTTGCGATTGCGGCTGGCCACCAGCAGCAGACGCGTCACCTCAGCTGCCGAACGCCTTCTTCGGCGGCGGCCCCTCCGGCAATTCACCCGGATAGGGCAGCTCGAGCGCCTCGCGCTGCACGGCGAACAACGTCTCGCACGCGCCCAGCCCGGCGTCCAGCAGCTTGTCCAGTGTCGAGCGCGGGAACGTCGCACCCTCTCCCGTGCCCTGCACCTCCACCAGCGTGCCGACGTCGGTGGCGACGATGTTCATGTCGACCTCGGCGCGCGCGTCCTCGTCGTAGGGCAGGTCCACCCGGATGCGGCCGTCGACCACACCGACGCTCACCGCCGCGATCGCGCAGGACAACGGCCGCGGATCCGACAACTTGCCCGCCGCCGACAAATAGGTCACCGCGTCGGCCAACGCGACGTACGCGCCGGTGATTGCCGCGGTACGGGTGCCCCCGTCGGCCTGCAGGACGTCGCAGTCGATCGCGATCGTGTTCTCCCCCAGCGCGGCCAAGTCGATGCACGCGCGCAGTGACCGCCCGATCAGTCGGCTGATCTCCTGGGTACGGCCGCCAAGCCGGCCCCGCACCGATTCCCGGTCCGAACGCGTGTGGGTGGCCGCGGGCAGCATCGCGTACTCCGCGGTCAACCAGCCCTGACCGGAGCCCTTGCGCCAGCGCGGCACCCCGTCGATCACGCTGGCCGTGCACATCACCCGGGTGTTGCCGAACTCCACCAGTACTGAGCCCGCCGGGTGGGTGGTGAAACCGCGGGTGATCGTCACCGGCCGCAACTCGTCGTCGAGGCGGCCGTCCTCTCGACTCGACATTCCGCCCACCCTATCGGCGGGGAGCGATGCAAGCTAACGGCCGACTGTGAAAATCTCCCCGCACACCACCGCGCGCACCGGCCCGTCGAACACGGCCTTGGCCTCGGTGATGACGTCCTCGCGCGACGTCCACGGCGGGATGTGGGTCAACAGCAGTTCCCCGACGCCGGCCTGCTTGGCGATCTGCCCGGCCTCGGTGCCCGAGAGGTGCAGGTTCTCCGGTCGCTCGCCCGGCGCGTGCGTCCACGACGCCTCGCACAAGAACACGTCGGCGCCGCGCGCGAGATCCACCACTGCGTCGCACACCCCGGTGTCACCGCTGTAGGTCAGCACCGCGCCGGACGCGTGGGTGATACGCAACCCGTAGGACTCGGTCGGATGGACCACCGCCCGCGGCAGCACCGTCACGGAGCCGATCTCGACGGCTTGTCCGTCAGCCCAGTGCCGGACGTCGAAGATGTCGGAGAAGTCGTCGAGCTCTCCTCCGAACGGCGAGGAGGCCTGCGCCATCCGCGCCCACGTGTCGCTCGGCCCGTACATCAACGCCTTGCCCTTGGGCGCGCTGGGGTGGTATCGCCGCCACACGAACAAGCCCGGCAGATCAATGCAGTGATCGGCGTGCAGGTGACTGAGGAGCACATGCACCGCACCGGGATCGGCGTGCCGCTGCAGGATCCCGAACACGCCATTGCCGAAGTCGATCACCAACGGCGGAGCGTCCGGCGCATTCAGCAGATAACCGGACGCCGGCGAATCCGGTCCGTTAACGCTCCCCGAGCAGCCGAGCACGGTGATTCGCACAGCCACTAGCTTGCCACGCCATCGAGCCTGAGGAACACACATGACCGCAATACGCGGTGAGATTCACGATGACGCGCCAACGTGACGCCGAACAGGGCGCACACCGTCGAGTGCCGGGCCGAGGAATCGCGTCGCGAGCCTGGTGAAGTCCCCCGGATCACCGGTCGCCTCGAACACCCGGGTGGCCGGCGGCACCCCAAGCTGATCCGGGTGCGGACGCAGCAGGTCGCGCTCGGTCAAAACCCGCAACAGATCCTTTGCGGTCTCCTCCGCGCTGGACACCAGCGTGACGGCGTCTCCCATCGCGAGCTGGATGAGTCCCGACAACAGCGGATAGTGGGTGCAGCCCAGCACCAGGGTGTCGACGTCGGCGCGTTGCAACGGTTCCAGATACCCCTCGGCCAGCCCGAGAACCTGACGACCGCTGGTGATGCCGCGCTCGACGAAGTCGACGAACCGCGGGCAGGCGACCGCCGTGATCACCGCGTCGCGGGCCGCCGCAAACGCGTCCTGGTAGGCACCCGAGGCGATCGTCGCGTCGGTGCCGATGACGCCGATTCGCCCGTTGCGGGTGGTGGCCACGGCGCGACGGACCGCAGGCAGGATGACCTCGACGACCGGCACCGGAGCGTAGCGTTCGCGCGCGTCGCGCAGACAGGCTGACGACGCGGAGTTGCACGCGATCACCAACGCCTTGACGCCCCGCGACCTCAGGTCATCGCCGATGGCCAGCGCGTGCGCCCGGATCTCCGGGATCGTCAGCGGGCCGTACGGGCCGTTGCCGGTGTCGCCGACGTAGATGATGTTCTCGTCGGGGAGCTGGTCGATGATGGCGCGGGCGACCGTGAGGCCACCGACGCCGGAGTCGAAGATGCCGACGGGCTCGGTTACTGCGTCAGGTATGGCCCCGCCGCCTTCCGTCGTCGCAGCTCGCGTGCCTTGCGTTCGGGACCCGAGAGCAGGTAGGCGGCCAGCACACCGGCGATCGCACCGCACAGATGGCCCTGCCAGGACACCCCAGGCGTGCCCGGCAGTACGCCGAACAGCAGGGTCCAATAGAAGAAGAGCACGATCAGCCCGATCACGATCTCCCACACATTGCGGGTGAACCAGCCGAACACCAGCAGGAACGTCAGCCAGCCGAAGATCAGCCCGGACGCGCCGATGTGGTTGCTCTCGTAACCGTAGGGCGCGCCGATGTTGCCGATCAGCCACGTCCCGAACCCGCCGACGATCCAGACGATGGCGGTCGCGTAGATGAACCGCGCCAACCCGGCGAACGTCATCAGAAAACCGAGTATCAACGCCGGCACGGTATTGGCCATCAGGTGCGCCCAGTCGGCGTGCAGAAGCGGAGCGAAGATGATGCCCTTCAGCCCGTCGGTCTCCATCGGCCGGATGCCGTTGTCGTCGAGGTTATGCCCGGAGAGGGCGTCGATGACCTCGATGAGATACAGCAGCGCGACGAAACTCAGGATCGTCAATCCGCCGGTCACCCACGCCGGCCGTTTCTTCGGCTGCGGAGCCGGTGTTGAGGGATATCCGACCGGCCCGATCATGCCCATAGCTGCCCTTCTAGCGCGTCCTCGGCTTCATCCAGGCTACCGGCGTAGGCGCCGGTCGACAGATACTTCCACCCCGCGTCGGCGACCACGAACGCGATGTCGGCGCGCTGATGAGCCTTGACCGCTTTGGCGGCCATGCCCAGCGCCGCGTGCAGCACCGCGCCGGTCGAGATGCCGGCGAAGATGCCCTCGGCGGCGATCAGTTCACGGGTGCGCCGGACCGCGTCGGCCGACCCGACCGAGTAGCGCGTGCTGAGCACGTCCGGGTCGTACAATTCGGGCACAAACCCCTCGTCGATGTTGCGCAGCGCGTACACCCCTTCGCCGTATCGCGGTTCTGCCGCCACGATCTGCACGCCCGGCACGTGCTCGCGCAGGTAGCGTCCCGTGCCCATGAGCGTGCCGGTGGTGCCCAGCCCGGCGACGAAATGCGTGATCTCGGGCAGGTCGGCCAGCAGCTCGGGGCCGGTGCCCTCGTAGTGCGAGGCGGTGTTGGCGGGGTTGCCGTACTGGTAGAGCATCACCCACGACGGGTTCTGCGCGGCCAGCTCCTTGGCGTGGGCGACGGCCGTGTTCGAGCCGCCCTCGGCCGGGGAGAAGATGATCCGCGCGCCGTAGAGCTCGAGCAGTTGGCGCCGCTCGATCGAGGTGTTCTCCGGCATCACGCAGATCAACTCGTAACCCTTGAGCTTGGCGGCCATCGCCAGCGAGATGCCGGTGTTGCCGCTTGTCGGCTCCAAGATGGTCGCGCCGGGTTGCAGCACCCCGGCACGCTCGGCCTCCTCGATCATCCGCAGCGCGGGCCGATCCTTGATGGACCCGGTCGGGTTGCGGTCCTCCAGCTTCGCCCACAACCGCACGTGGGGCTGATCGTCCCAGCGGGGGGACAGCCGCTTCAGCCCGACCAGCGGCGTGTTGCCGAGGGCCTCCAGCAGCGAGTCGTAGCGGGCCAAGCTCTAACCACCTGCCACGGCGGGCAGGATGGTCACCGTGTCGCCGTCGGCGATCTCCGTGTCCAGGCCCCCGGAGAACCGCACGTCCTCGTCGTTGACGTAGATGTTGACGAACCGGTGCAGCTTGCCGTTATCGAGGAGTCGTTCCGAGATCCCCGAATAGTTGCTCTCCAGGTCGTCGATCACCGCGCCGAGGGTATCGCCGGACGCGTTGACGCGCTTCTCGCCGCCGGTGTGGGTGCGCAAGATGGTCGGAATCGAGACGCTCACGGTCATGGTGTTGCCCCTTCTGCAACGCGGTCGTACTGGTCCACAATGCTCACCGGCTCCTCGGTGACCACGCCGTCCACGATGCGATAACTGCGCAGTTCGTGCCGATCCGGATCGCGAGTGGACACGAGCACGTAGTGCGCATCGGGTTCGGACGCATACGAAATGTCGGTACGGCTGGGGTACGCCTCGGTGGCGGTGTGCGAGTGATAGATCACGACCGGCACCTCGTCGGCGGCCTCCATCTCCCGCCACACCCGCAGCTGCTCACCGGAGTCGAAGCGATAGAACGTCGGGGACCGTTCGGCGTTGATCATCGCGATGTGCCGCTCGGGTCGATCCGAACCCTCGGCCCCGGCGATCACCCCGCAGGCCTCGTCGGGATGGTCGGCGCGTGCGTGGGCGACCATGGCGTCGACCAGGTCGGCGCGTATCACCAGCACGGCTCATCCCCTTATCTTTCACCCGAACGTCCCGGGCAACACGTCGCGATAGGCGGGTATTCCGGCGACCGTACTGGCCGCGATCACGCCGGCCAAAACTGCTCGGGCCAGACAGTCGGCGGCGGCCGCGCCGACGACCATCGTCACCTCGGTTTCCACCGACATCGCCGCGGGCAGCTCGGCGCTGGGCGGCACCTCGATAGCCCCGGTGGCCAGGGCAAACACCGTATCGCCGTCCAGCGGTGTGTGCGCGGGCCGGATCGCGCGGGCCAGCCCGTCCTGCGCGGCCGTCGCCACTCGCCGGCACGCCGAGGGGCTCAACGCGGCATCGGTGGCCACCACTGCGATCGTGGTGTTCAGCTGTTCGGCCTCGCGGACCAGTTCGGCGAAGGCGGCAACTTGCTCACGCGGCGGCGGCTTCAGCCCGAGTTCCTGGGCCAGATAAGCCATCCATGGCAGCCCGGTAGCGGGGTCGACCACGTTGCCGAACGGATTGACGATCACCAGCGCGCCGACGGTGACACCGGCGGCCAGTCCTGAGGCCAACTTCGCCGACGACGTTCCCACACCGCCCTTGAGGACGCCGGCACGTGCGCCGACTCCGGCGCCGACCGAACCGACGGCGACATCGCTTGTCGCGCTCTGGGCTGCGGCGTAACCGAATTCAGCGTCGGGTCGGCACTGCCAGCCGCCGACGGGCAGGTCGTAAATCACCGCGGCGGGCACGATCGGCACCAGCTTCTCCCCGACGCCACCGTCCATGACAACGCCACGGCCCTGCTCTTCGCACCAGCGCATGACGCCGTCGGCGGCGGCGAGGCCGTACGCGCTGCCACCGGTCAGCACCACGGCGTCGACGTAACGGACGGTGTTGGCCGGATCCAGCAGGTCGGTTTCGCGGGTGCCGGGTGCCCCGCCGCGGACGTCGACCGCGCCGACGGTGCCGGGCGGGGTCAGTACGACGGTGGTGCCGCTGGCCCACCCGGAGCCCAGCGTGGCGTCCGGGTCGAGCCGATGGTGGTGTCCGACGAGGATGCCCCCGACGTCGGTAATCGCACCGCATCACCGCCTTCCCATCAGCGCCAACACCAGATACTCCTGTAGCACCGTCAGCCACTGGTACACGTCGAGATGGCCCGCCATCGGATGGTTGTCGGGCAGTCGCTCCGGCCCGTCCGGACCCACCCCGAGCATGGTTCCCAGCGCAAGCCTGACGTCGTTGATTGCGGCGATCCAGGCGTGTGCATCATCGGAGGTCAGCTCGAGCCGGCCGCCACCGGGCGGCACCGTCTCTAGCAGTCGTTGGCCCGCTTCACGTTTGGCGCTGATGATCGCAGGCTCGTGCAGGCTGCGAAGCGCCGCGTTCAGGCTGTCGGTATTCAGGCCAGGGTTCTCGGTGTCACCTGGTGAGCGGTAGAAGTCGGGCAGCAGGCGTCCCATCGTCGCATCTTCGGGAGGCTGCGAGTGACCGGTCTTGATACCCGTGATCTTCTCGAGTTCGTCTGCGGGTGCGGAAGATTCGCGGTCGTCGAGCATCTCCATCATCGAGGTGACCACGTTGTGCAGCATCGCCGCTTCATGGGCGGCCAGCGCGGACCGGAACCGCGTGCCGTCGGCAGTGTCGACCCGCTTGAACTTGCGCACGGTCTACTTCCGTCTCCCCGTGCGCGTCACTTGTCCTGCTGCAGCGTCGCCCACAGCCCGGCCGCGTGCAGTTTCGAGACGTCGACCTCCATCGACTCCCGGCTGCCTGCTGAAACCACCGCTTTGCCCTCGTTGTGCACCTGCAGCATCAGCTTGGTGGCGTGCTGTTCGCTGTAGCCGAACAGTTTCTGGAACACGTAGGTCACGTAGTTCATCAGGTTGACGGGGTCGTCCCACACGATGGTTACCCAGGGTGATTCCGTCGCGTCGACGGACTCGACCTCGCGCTCCTCGCGGGGTTTCGGCCGGGTGCGCGCTGGCGTCACCATGCGCCCCACAATACCGAGTCTGGATGACACCGCCGGTGCCGCTCTCGCCCAATTCGACCGCCATCCGCAGAACAAGCACTTGGACCTTTCGTGCCACCCGATACGGTTGACGACGTGACCGAGTGTGCGCCCTCGACCGCGCTGCTGACCGACAAGTATGAGCTGACGATGCTCTCGTCGGCGTTACGCGACGGGACCGCGCATCGGCAGACGACGTTCGAACTGTTCGCCCGCGAACTGCCCGCGGGCCGCCGCTACGGCGTCGTGGCGGGCACCGGCCGGTTCCTGGAAGCATTGGGGCGCTTCGAGTTTGACGACACTGCGCTAGCGGCAGTGCGGGGATTCCTGGACACCCAGACGATTGACTATCTTGCGTCATACCGATTCCGAGGCGACATCGACGGCTACGCCGAAGGCGAGTTTTACTTCCCCGGCTCCCCCGTGCTGTCCGCACACGGCACGTTCGCTGAGTGCGTGGTTCTGGAGACGCTGGCGCTGTCGGTCTTCAACCATGACACGGCAATCGCATCCGCGGCCGCGCGAATGGTGAGCGCCGCTGAGGGTCGACCTCTCATCGAGATGGGCTCGCGACGCACCCATGAGAAGGCCGCGGTGGCCGCCGCTCGTGCCGCATTCATCGCCGGTTTCGCCGGCTCGTCGAACTTGGCTGCGCAGCACGCCTACGGTGTCCCGGCACTGGGCACGAGCGCCCACGCGTTCGTTCTGCTTCATGCGGGCACCGACCGTGAGGGAACGCCCGCGGAGCGTGCGTCGGCGTCGGAACGGGCTGCTTTTCGCGCGCAAGTTGAAAGTCTCGGAGTGAACACCACGCTGCTCGTGGACACCTTCGACATCACCGCCGGCGTGGCCAACGCCGTCGCGGTGGCCGGCACCCGACTCGGCGGCGTGCGCATCGACTCCGGCGACCTTGGCGTGCTGGCCCGGCAGGTGCGCCACCAACTCGACGATCTCGGCGCTAAGCATGCGCGAATCATCGTTTCCGGCGACCTCGACGAATTCGGCATCGCCGCGTTGCGCGCCGAGCCGGTCGATAGCTACGGGGTGGGCACCTCATTGGTCACCGGATCGGGCGCACCGACTGCGCACATGGTCTACAAGTTGGTCGAGGTCGACGGAATTCCGGTCGAGAAACGCAGCAGCCACAAGGAAACTCACGGCGGCCGCAAGAATGCGATGAGACTGTCGCGGCCGACCGGGACGATCGTGGAGGAGGTGGTCTACCCCGAGGGTCGACCACCGGACGTCGCCGAGGAGAGCCGCCTGTTGACCGTTCCGCTGGTTCGTGACGGCGAGCCGGTGGTCGAAGAAGACAGCCAAGAAGGGTTGGCCACCGCCAGGGCACGGGTGGCGGCGGGGCTGCGCAGCCTCCCGTGGGAAGGGTTGAAGCTCTCCCACGGAGAGCCGGCCATCCCGACGAGGATGGTGCCAGCGACACAGCCGACTGCCCTGGACACCGAGGAGTCGCCACGCCGACCGCCACAGTGACCGATCTGCTCGCCGCTGCCGTCGACGCGCTGGGCGGCACGAAGCGCCCGGGGCAGATCGCGATGGCCGAAGCGGTGGAGCGCGCCTTCGGGACGGGCGAGCATCTGGCCGTGCAGGCCGGTACCGGGACCGGAAAGTCGCTGGCGTATCTGGTGCCGGCGATCGCGCATGCGATCGAAACCGATTCGCCCGTGATGGTGTCCACTGCGACGATCGCGCTGCAACGCCAACTGGTTGGCCGCGACTTGCCGCAACTGGCCGACACGCTCGAGCCGCTGCTGACCCGCCGACCGCGCTTCGCAATCCTCAAGGGACGCGGAAATTACCTGTGCCTGAACAAGGTTCACAACACACCCGAACACGACGGCGCGCAGGAGGAGATGTTCGAGGTCGGCGCGCGCACCGCGCTCGGCCGGCAGGTGCGGCGCCTGACGGCGTGGTCTTCGGACACCGACACCGGCGATCGCGACGACTTGGCGCCCGGCGTGCCGGATCGGTCATGGTCGCAGGTCAGCGTCTCGGCCCGCGAGTGCGTCGGTGCTGCTCACTGCCCGTTCGGCACGACCTGTTTCGCCGAGAAGGCCCGTGCGGTGGCCGGCCGCGCCGATATCGTCGTCACCAATCACGCGCTGCTGGCAATCGACGCGATCTCGGACGCGGACATCCTGCCGGAACATTCGGTGCTGGTCGTCGACGAAGCGCACGAATTGGTGAACCGAGTCACAGGGGTGGCCACCGCCGAGTTGTCACCGACCGCACTGAGCGTCGCCGCCCGACGAATCGCTCGGCTGGTCGAGCCGGAGTTGCTGCAGCGCCTCGAGACGGCCACCGCCACCTTCTCCTCGGGCATTCGGGACGCCGAGCCAAAGCGCATCGATCACCTTGACGACGGGCTGGCCAGCTACCTCGCCGCGCTACGAGACGCCGCCGGCGCGGCGCGCCGAGGCATCGGTCCGTCCTCGGGCGACGCCAAGGTCGCGGCGGCGCGGACCGAGGCGACCGCGGCGCTCGACGACATCGTCGACACCTGCTCACGGGTGCTGGAGTCGTTCACCCCGGCCATCCCCGACCGCACCGACGTCGTCTGGTTGGCCCGCGACGAAACCCGCGAGGCGATGCTCAAAGTGGCACCTCTGTCCGTCGCCGAGCTTCTGCGTGGCCGTCTCTTCGCACGCGCCACGACGGTTCTCACGTCGGCAACCCTGACTGTCGGCGGCGCCTTCGACGCGATGGCGGCCGCATGGGGATTGGCGGACCGCACGACGGACGACCAGGAAGGTGACGAGATCGCCTGGCGCGGACTCGACGTCGGATCACCGTTCGATCATGCGAAGTCGGGAATCCTCTACATCGCCCGGCGGCTGCCGCCGCCGAGCCGAGACGGGGCGGGATCGGCCGAGCAGCACGCCGAGATCGCGTCGCTCGTCGCGGCTGCGGGCGGGCGAACGCTGGGCCTGTTCTCGTCGATGCGGGCGGCGACCAGCGCCGCCGAGGCGATGCGCGAACGCCTGCCCACACCGGTGCTCTGCCAGGGCGACGACGCCACCGCCGCGCTCGTCGAGCAGTTCTCCGCAGAACCCGAAACCTCGCTGTTCGGCACGCTGTCACTGTGGCAGGGTGTCGACGTTCCCGGCCCGTCGCTGTCGTTGGTGATCATCGACCGCATCCCGTTTCCACGGCCCGACGATCCGTTGCTGACCGCCCGGCAGCGGGCCGTCGCCGCTCGCGGTGGAAACGGGTTCATGGACGTCGCCGCCTCGCACGCCGCGCTACTGCTGGCACAAGGCGCGGGCCGGCTGCTACGTCGGGTCGACGACAAGGGCGTCGTCGCCGTCCTGGACTCGCGCATGGCCACGGCCCGCTACGGCACGTACCTACTGCGCTCGTTGCCGCCGTTCTGGGTGACCACCGACCGGGACACCGTGCTCGCCGCTCTGCATCGACTCAGCACCCGGCAGCCACCACCCGAAAGTCGTGCGCGCGCCCCACAATCGAGCACCTATCCTGGCAGCTGACACTCCGGTCGCGGGAACGGCCGAGCACTGCGAGAGGTATTCCATGAGACAAGGTCCTTCTTGGGGCCGTCGTTGGGCAGTGCTCGCCGCCGTCCTGTTGTCAAGCGGCTGTACCACCCTGGTCGGTGGCACGCCGGTGTCCGTGTTCGACGATCCGTTTCGGGTGGGCGGCCTGCCCGTCACCGACGGGCCGTCCGGCTTGCGGGAAGATGCTCCGCCGCCGGCTCAAGACGTGGAGAACAGCGACGGCGACGAGGTGGACGACCTGGCCGCGCAGTCGATCGCCGACATCGAGGACTTCTGGCAGGGCGCCTACGATGAGCCGCTCGACGGGGACTTCGAACCCGTCCGCAGGCTGATCTCCTGGGACTCCCGAGGGAAAAGTGTGAGCTTCTGCCGCGAAGACACCTTCGATTTGGTCAACGCGGGATACTGCCCACTCAACGGCACCATCGGATGGGACCGTGGCCAGTTTCTGCCGCAGATGCGCACCAGCTTCGGCGACATGGCGATCGGCATGGTGCTTGCTCACGAGTACGGCCACGCGATCCAGCGCCAGGGGATGCTGGCCGGAGGGGCCACGCCGACGTTGGTCGTCGAACAACAGGCCGACTGCTTCGCGGGCGTCTACATGCGCTGGGTCGCCGAGGATTACTCGCCGCGCTTCACGCTCAGCACCGGCGACGGGCTGAATATGCTACTGGCGGCGATGATTTCATTCCGCGATCCAGTGCCCAGCGATGACGATCCCGGGGGGCGCGGTGAAGAGCACGGTTCGGCGTTCGAGCGCATTTCGGCGTTTCAGTTCGGGTTCACCGACGGCATGGCCGCGTGCGTGGGCATCGACGAGGACGAGGTCGCTGGCCGCCGCGGTGATCTGCCGGTGGCCTTGCAGTCGGATCAGACCGGGGAACTGCCGGTGACCAACGAGTCCGTCTTGTCGATAGTCGAAGCGCTGACCATGCTGTTTTCCCCGGACCACCCGCCGCAAGTGAGCTTCGACTCGCCGGCGGCGTGGTCCTGTGCCGGAGCCCGTCCGAGTCCGCCGGCGTCATATTGCCCGGAGACCAACACGATCGTCGTGGACCTGCCCTTCCTGCAGGAGTTGGGCACCAAGGTCGACGACGGCATGGGCCTGTCCTTCGGCGACAACACCGCCTACTCGGCGCTCACCTCACGGTTCATGGTGGCGCTTCAGCAGCAGCGCGCCAACTTAGTGCTCGACGACGCCACAGCCGCACTGCGAACGGCATGCTTGACCGGCGTGGCGACGACCAAACTGTCCGCCGGTGTCACTGTCGCCAGCGGTACCACGATCGCGCTCACGGCAGGAGATCTGGACGAGGCCGTGTCGGGAATGTTGACCAACGGCCTGGCCGCGGGCGACGTGAACGGCGAGTCGGTGCCGTCGGGCTTTTCGCGGATTGATGCGTTCCGCACCGGGGTGCTGGGCGACGAGGCCCGCTGCTACAAGCGCTATCCATGATGCGGCGCCCGGCAAATTGGACCGCGGCACGGCGGCGTGCAATTTATGCTGACAGCTAACCCCCTACCCGGTTCTGTGACCGGCCGAGCACCGCGAGAGGCAGCGATGCGCCGACTTTTTCGTGGGACCGTGATGGCTGCCAGCGCGGTGCTGGTGCTCAGCGGCTGCGCCACCCTGCTGGCCGGCCGACCCGTTTCGGTGTTCGACGACCCGTTCAAGGTTGCCGGGCTGCCCGCCACCGGCGGCCCGTCGGGACTGCGCGAAGACGCCCCAGGTCCGACGCGGGACGCCGTAGACAGTGACGGCGGCGAGGACGACACGTGGGCCTTGCAGTCGGTCAGCGACCTCGAGGAGTTCTGGAAGGCCGCGTACGAACCTCCACTCGAGGGCACCTTCGAGCCGGTGGACGAACTCATCTCGTGGGATTCCAACGGCTACGGCACCGAGTTCTGCGGCGAGGACACCGCCGGTGTGAACAACGCCGCATTCTGTCCCCCCGACAACACCATCGGGTGGGACCGCGGCGGGCTGGTGCCAGATCTTCGAAGAGACTTCGGCGACATGGCGATTCCGCTGCTGTTGGGCCACGAGTATGGCCACTCGCTGCAACGCCAGGCCGCCCTGGTCAGCCGGAACACACCGACATTGGTCAGAGAGCAGCAGGCCGACTGCTTCGCCGGCGTCTATATGCGCTGGGTGGTCGAGGGCAACTCGCCGCGCTTCACGCTGAACACCAGCGACGGGCTGAACAATGTGTTGGCTGCGATGATCTCCCTGCGCGACCCGGTGCTCACCGAAGACGACCACAGCATGATCGCAAGCAGCGAACACGGCTCGGCGTTCGAAAGGGTTTCGGCGTTCCAGTTCGGCTTCACCGACGGTGCCGCAGCTTGCGCGGCGATCGACGAAGAGGAAATCGCCCAGCGCCGCGGCGATCTGCCGGTTGCGCTACCCGACGACGTGTCGGGCGAACTCGAGATCGACGAGGAGTCCGTGCAGGGCATCGTCGATGCGCTCAACACCCTGTTCTCGCCGGCCAACCCGCCTGAGCTGAGTTTCAGTGCTTCTCAGGCCGATTCGTGCACGGACGCGCGGCCAAGCCCGCCGGCGTCCTACTGCCCCGCCACCAACACGATCGTCGTCGACGTGCCGGGCCTGCAGGAGCTCGGCGAGAAGATGGACCAGCGCACCGGCCTGTCGTTCGGCGACAACACCGCCTACTCGATCCTCACGTCGCGGTACATGCTGGCGATCCAGCAACAACGCGGCGGCCTCGTGCTCGACAACGCCGATGCGGCGCTGCGTACCGCGTGCCTGACCGGTGTGGCAAGCGCCAAGTTGTCGGACGAGGGCAACGGCACCGACATCACGCTGACCGCGGGTGACCTCGACGAGGCGGTGTCGGGGATGCTCACCAACGGCCTGGCCGCCAGCGACGTCAACGGCGACTCGGTACCGGCGGGCTTCTCGCGCATCGACGCGTTCCGCACCGGCGTTCTCGGCGACGTCGAGCGTTGCATCAAGCGATACCCGTGACGTTCGCTGATCGCGGTCAGCAACTTGCTCTCGGTAAGCATCCGTCGGAACTACCGTTGTTGAGGTAGTACTTATCGTTGGCGCCGTCAAATTCAACATAACCGCCTGCGGCTTGGTTCCCGAGCCACTCACGAATGTAACGCTCGGTTGTGCCGGTTCGTTCTGCGAGCTCTGCGGCCGAGAGGGCTCCTGCGCAAGGGCTTTGTCAGGGGCCCAGGTCGTCACCGATCAACATTAGGACGGCGCTCATCGGCGCGCCTCTGTCAAAGGGTGCACACCGCTGAGCGGTACAGCTGAAGATCACTATGACGAGTGCGACCAGACCCAGAACCGGCTATGAGGCCGGCCATGAGGCCTGTCCTAGCGACGACGTGGAATAACAGAGCTGGCCGCGCCGACACCGGTGTCCTTGCGGTTGAAAATGGGTACTCCCGCCGCACGATTGAAAGGAGTGCACAGTGGCGAAAGATCATGGACCGAGCGTCAAGAACGACAAGCAGTACGAAGGCCTGCGGAAGAAAGGGATGAGCAAGTCCAGGGCGGCGGCGATCTCGAACTCGCCTGGCGCCTCCAGCAGGGGCGGCAAGAGCTCAGGCAGCAGCCAAAGCAGCCGCAGCAGCGGTAGCGGCAGTGGCGGTAACCAGTCCCAGAAGAAGGCCGCAGGGCGCAAGGGCGGGAATAAGTCGAGCTAGTCCCGGCAAACCTTTCGCGGGCGGGCCTCGCCGTCCCGGCCATGAGGAGTTGAGTCGTGTCCGACCAGGACCGTTTGTTGGACCGTGGTCGGGAGGACGCGGTACGCTGATGTGTTCTCGCCGCGAGCTCGAGTCCTCCGTCGATGAGATGTGAGCGTCCGCCGATCACCCAGCAGGTGACGGGACCCAGGCCAAAGTTGGCTGGATACATCGTGCCCAGCGGCGTGAGGGGCAGTGAACCGTCCGGCTCCACCCGCTTGACGAGCATCGACAGCTCGTATGTGAGCCATCACCCTTATCGGGGACCGTCGCCGTCGCCACCGGTGCTACCGCGGATGAGACCGACCAGATTCCCGGCCGGGTCGATCCTGCGCGGAGTGCTGTCATTGGGCTTGGACGGCACTCATAACACGGGTCGGCCGCCGGTCACCGCCACGCGCACCCCGGAGATGTAGCTACTTTCGTCAGAGGTCACCAACACGTACACCGGTGCAAGCTCGGCGGATTGGCCCGCTCGGCCCAGCGGTGTCGTCGTTACCGAAGTTCGCAACCTTCTCCTCGTGCATGGTGGTCGGTATCCGCGGTGTCCAGATCGGGCCAGGTGCGACGCTGTTCACCCGAATGCCCTTCTCTCCCAACAGCTGGGCAAGACTGGCCGAAAAATTGGCGATCGCAGCCTTCGTCGCCGCGTACGGCGCCAGCGTCGGGCAGAACATGTCAGAGTTCACCGACGAACTGCCGATCACCGACGATCCAGGACCCAACGGCAAGGCAGCTTTGACCAGGTAAAAGTAGCTCCGACGTTGAGCCGGAACGGTAATTCCACTCCTCGTCGCTGATCTCCCCGAGGTCACTATGGGTCAGCTGGAACGCCGCATTACTCACCAGCACATCAAACCCGCCGAATTCAGCAGCGACACGGTCGATTATCGCTCGGCAGTGAGCTGGATCGGCCAAGTCGCCCGGTACTAGTACACATATGCGGCCAGCGTCCTCAACGAGGCCCGTCCCGGCCTTCACAAAGTCTTCGGAACTTACGCCATCGGCCTGCCGGCGACGAGTCAACGGGTGGCCCCGCTGACCGATCTGTCAGGCGCTGGTCGCGCGGTGCGGATCGGCGACCGGCTTCGATTCCGGAGAACCTCTCTGCCGCAGGAAGATCGACAAGCCGACGATGGCGGCAACGGCGACGAACTCGCTTTGCCAGTTCTGCATCGACTCGAACCAGAACTGCGATGTGGTCAGATAACGCCACACCGAGATGGCCGCTTCTCCGTGCTGAATCTGCTCCTCGTTGAATGCCTTTACTCCGCCGGCCGCGTGCAGCGCCAGCGATGCGAAGAACAGCACGAAGAACGCGATCGCCAGTGAATGCTCGTACAGCAGCAGAATCCAGCCGCCCTTTTTGACCGGCCACGGCGCGTCGGGAGCATGGGCGTCGCTCGCGTGGGTCGGCGTCTTGGGGAGCCGACTTGCCCGGCGGTCTTGGACTCCGATGACCCCTTCTGATACAGGAAAGCCGTCAAGACGACGTACATGCCCATCTGGAGGAACTCTGACTCCCAGTTCTCGAATGTGGCCTCGACGAAGTGTCCGGTGGCCAGGTACTGCCACACCGAGATCTGCTCTGTCGACCCGTGCGCCTGCTGTTCCTGATTGTAGGTAGCCGCACCCGAGACGATCATGCCGAGAAAGAAGACGCCGAACAGGGCAACGCAAGCGATCAGCAGGCCGTTGTCACGCCAGATTGTGCGCAGGGGTGCGGGCGCGCGCGAACGTGGGACCCATCGGTACGACTCACCTCTCCAAACTCGATCACCATGACACAGTGGGCTTACAGCGTAAGGCTGCGAGCTGGCGGGTCGCCGGTGTTCGCCGACGTGTTAATCTCGGCAGCAAGTCGGGAGTGATGGGGATGGCGGCAGTGCGACGAGGGTTCACACCGCGATCACGCGGTTCTGGAGTTCCATCTACGACCTCCGTTTCCTTCAGCACTGGGTCTATTCAGGCCGTCCAAGGGAATCCCGCGCTGATGGGCCGGTAGCGGATTCCCTGTCGGTTAATGATCTCCGCGGCTTCAGGTGTTGCGGCCGGTCAACGCGTCGCGCATGCGGTCGATGAGTCCGACTCCTGGACCGAGGATCTTGTTGGCCGGCGGCTTGTCAGGCGCTTATGGGTGCGGGCGCCTCGGTGCCGTCTTTTTTGCCCAGCTCAAACTTCTTGCCCTGCTCCGTCAGCTCGGCCCCATCACACGCGTCGCTCCGTACCGGCGGCTTCTCCCGCGTCGATGCCTTCAGGACCGGGGTGCTCGGCGACGAGGAGCGGTGCTTCGGCCGTTACCTGTGATCACACCGCCTTGGTCACACCGACATAGGACAGCACCGCGTCCGAGATGTCGGTCTGACGGGTCATTGTCGCGTAGGACCGAATGAACGACTGGCCGACGCACCCGTCGATCTTGACGTGGAAATCGCTGATCATCACCCACGGCTCGGCGCCTTTGAAGTCCTTCTTGACCACCGGGATGATGTTGACGATTCCGGGCTTGAGTCCCACCGCGATCCCTCCGGTCACCGGGGTCAGGATCCCCGGGATGACCCCGACCGGAAATTCGGTCAACCCGGTGAACCCTATCGACGGGCTCATGCCGACCGAACCGGTGAGGGTCACGCCGTTGGACGTGCTCATGTCGATGCCGCACCCGATCTGGTAGCCGACCTCGAGAATCCCGTGCTCCCCGCCTTCCGAATCGCCTTCGGGACCTTCCATCGCGCCGTTGAAGATGCCGCCGACGACATATTCCCGCGACGACACTGCGGTGGTCAGCGGTAGCACCGGCCGCATGATCTCGTCCTTCGACGACACCGTCAGCGTCCAGCCGTCGGGAGTCTTGGTGGTCGACGGGGCGTTCGGCGGCACGAGGTTCTCGGGCGGAGGCGCCGGGTTCGCCGCCGGCACCGCCAGCGCTGCGGTGTCGGGCGGCGGGGGTGGCGGGAGCGGCTCCGGGTCGGCCGCCGCCAGCGGCGCCGTGGCGAACATGACAACCATGCAGGCCGCTGGTCCCAGATAGCGGCCCGCGGTACGACGAAGCATCATGGCGGAAGCTTGCCATAGCGTCTAGCTGGCCTAACGGGAACCCAACAAGAAAGCGGCACGTCAGGCCAGCGTTACCAGCCCGAGCTCGTTGTCGTCGGCCAGCAGCGGGTGGTGCGGCAGGACGCGGACCGTGTAGCCCATCGACCCGGCCACCGGCAATGGCGTTGTGGTGACGAAAATTTCGTCGCCACTGTCGATGGTGCCGGTGTGCGTCATCGTGATGCAGAGAGGCTCGAGCAACGAATCGGAGGCGTCGACGCGTCCCAGCACCGCCTGCACCTCCACCTCGTCGGCTCGCAGACCGGCCAGGTTGACGGTCGCGGTCAGCGTCAGCTCCGATCCCAGCAGCGGCGTATCGGGCAGCCCCGAGCTGTCGACTTCGGTGACCGTGACCTTCGGCCAGGCGTCCCTGACGCGGCGGCGATACTCGGCCAACTCGCGGGCGGCGCCGAAATCCTCGCCGCTTACGGGCTCGGTGGTTCGGCGCAGCGACTGGGCCGCCGGGGCGTAGTACTGCTCGGTGTAGTCGCGAACCATTCTGGAGGCCAACACCTTCGGTCCGAGTGTCTGCAGCGTGTGCTGCACCATCTCCACCCACCGGCGCGGAATCCCCGACTCGTCACGCTCGTAGAACTTCGGCGCCACCGACCGTTCCAGCAGGTTGTACAGCGCGTTGGCTTCCAGATCGTCGCGGCGCTCTTCATCGACGACGCCATCCGCGGTCGGTATGTCCCAACCGTTTTCGCCGTCGTACCACTCATCCCACCAGCCATCGCGGATCGACAGGTTCAGCCCGCCGTTCAGCGCGCTCTTCATCCCCGACGTGCCGCACGCCTCCAGGGGCCGCAACGGGTTGTTCAGCCACACGTCGCAGCCCCAGTACAAAACCCGTGCCATCGACATGTCGTAATCCGGCAGAAAGGCGATGCGGTGACGCACGTCGGGACGGTCGGCGAACCGCACCACCTGCCGAATGAGTGCCTTGCCCCCGTCGTCGGCCGGATGTGACTTGCCGGCGACGATCAGCTGGATCGGTCGTTCCTCGTCGAGCAGCAGCTGTTCCAGCCGATCGGGATCGCGCAGCATCAGCGTCAGCCGCTTATATGTGGGGACGCGTCGCGCGAACCCGATCGTCAGCACGTTCGGATCGAATGCCGTCGAGATCCAGCCCAGTTCGGCCGCGGCCGCGCCGCGTTCCAGCCACGACCGGCGCAATCGGCGCCGCACATCCTCGACCAGCAGCTCACGCAGGTACGACCGAATCCCCCACAGGCGGCCGGGATCGACGTGTTGCACGCGTCCCCACACGGCCGGTTCGCGCAGTTCCTCCAAATCGGCAAGCTCGAGTGCCAGCTCCACCCAGTGCGGCGCCGCCCACGTAGGTGCGTGCACACCGTTGGTGATTGACCCGATCGGCACGTCGGCCGGATCGAAGTCCGGCCACAGTTCGTTGAACATCGCCCGGCTCACCCGGCCGTGCAGCAGCGACACGCCGTTCGCGCGCTGTGCCAGCCGCAATCCCATATGCGCCATGTTGAACTTCTCGGGATCGTCCTCTGCGCCGAGCTTGATGACTCGGTTCAGCGGCACACCGGGCAACAGCACGGACCCGGCCGCGCCGACCTTGCCGCCGAAGTAGTGACGCACCATCTCCACCGGGAAGCGGTCGATGCCGGCCGGCACCGGGGTGTGCGTGGTGAACACCGTGGCAGACCGCACCACGGTCAGCGCCGTGTCGAAGTCCAGCGGGGCGTCTGTCATCAGTTCCCTGATGCGTTCCAATCCCAGGAATCCCGCATGGCCTTCGTTCATGTGGAACACCTCGGGCGCGGGGAGGCTCTCGATCGCCGTGAACGCGCGAATCGCCCGCACGCCGCCGATGCCCGCAAGGATCTCCTGCTTGATGCGGTGGTTCTGGTCCCCGCCGTAGAGCCGGTCGGTGACGCTGCGTAGCTCGTGCTCGTTCTCCGGGATGTCCGAATCCAACAACAGCAAGGGGATTCGGCCCACTTGAGCAATCCACACCCGGGCCCACAACACTCGCCCGCCGGGCAACGACAGCGAGATCAGCGCTGGAACATCGTCGGGGCCGGTCAGGAGCCGCAGCGGTAGTCCCTGCGGATCGAGCGACGGGTAGGTCTCTTGTTGCCACCCATCGTCGCTCAACGACTGGCGGAAGTAACCGGAGCGGTAGTGCAGGCCCACCGCAATCAACGGCAGCCCCAGGTCGGAGGCGGCCTTGAGATGATCGCCGGCCAGAATCCCCAGGCCGCCCGAATAGTTCGGCAACACCTCCGCGACACCGAACTCCATGGAGAAGTAGGCGATGCCCGTGGGCAGCACCGCGCCCGCCTGCTGCTGCTCCTGGTACCACAGCGGGCGCGTCAGATAGTCCCGCAATTCCTCGGCGAGTCCATCCAGGCGTTCGAGGAAGCCGGTGTCGTTGGCCAACGCGTCAAGACGCTGCGGGCTCACTGCCCCCAGCAGCTCCACCGGATCCTGCGTGTCTTGCCACAACGCCGGATCTATGGCGGCGAAGAGGTCTTGTGTCGGCTTGTCCCAGGACCACCGCAGGTTGGTCGACAACTGTTCTAGTGCAGTCAGCCGATCGGGCAGGTGGGTACGGACCGTGAACCGCCGCAGAGCCTTCACGCGCACTTACCTTACTGAGAATTTCCCGACGCGCAGCGTCGACGGAATGTCGTCGTCACGGTCCGGCGGTTTGGGCCGAACACTACGGTGGGAATGAGCCAACTACAGTCCCCGAACGACACGCGCGGCGCACGGCGTCGCGTAATCGAAGGAGTGAAGGCGGTTGCCCGGTCGGATCGAGATCGATGATGTGCAACCCGTCGTGTCCGGCGGCGCATTTCCGGCCAGGGCCGTCGTCGGCGAGATCGTGCCGGTCGAAGCCACCGTATGGCGCGAGGGCCACGACGCCGTCGCCGCCACGCTCGTCGTGCGTTACCTGGGCCCCGCCTATCCGCGGATGGCCGGCACCAATCCGCGCCGCCTGACGGTTCGGGGACCGACGCCAGAGGGCGTGGCACGGATCAAACCGGTAATGCTGCAGATGTCGCCGGGAGAAAAGCCTGACGTATTCCACGGTCAGTTCATCCCCGACGGCGTTGGCCTGTACACGTTCCGTGTCGACGGCTGGGGCGATCCCGTCGCGACCTGGCGGCGCGCCACCACGATCAAGCTCGACGCCGGACAGGGCGAGCCCGAATTGTCCAACGACCTGCTGGTCGGCGCGCGGTTGTTCGAGCGGGCGGTCACCGGCGTGCCGCGCGCCCTGCGCGATCCCCTGCTTCAGGCCGCCGCGGCGCTGCGCAGCAGCGGTGATCCCTTCGAGCGAGTCGCCGTCGCGTCGCGTCCTGAGGTCCTCGATCTGCTGGCCTCCTACCCACTGCGCGAGCTGCTCACGCGCGGCGAACAGTACGGGGTGTGGGTGGACCGGCCACTGGCCCGGTTCGGCGCGTGGTACGAGATGTTCCCGCGGTCGACCGGTGGCCGTGATGACGACGGAAAGCCCGTCCACGGCACGTTCGCCACCGCCGCCAAGGAGCTGCCGCGGATCGCCGGCATGGGCTTCGACGTGGTCTACCTGCCGCCCATCCACCCGATCGGCAAGGTCCACCGCAAGGGCCCCAACAACTCCGTCACCGCGGCGCCGGGCGATGTCGGCTCGCCCTGGGCGATCGGGAGCGACGAAGGCGGCCACGACGCGATCCACCCCGGGCTGGGCACGATCGAGGATTTCGACGCGTTCGTCGCCGCCACCCGTGAGCAGGGCATGGAGGTGGCTCTGGACCTGGCGCTGCAGTGCGCGCCCGACCATCCCTGGGCGAAGCAGCACCGCATCTGGTTCACCGTGCTGCCGGACGGCACCATCGCCTACGCGGAGAACCCGCCGAAGAAGTACCAGGACATCTATCCGCTGAACTTCGACAACGACCCCGAAGGCCTCTATCGGGAAGTGCTCCGTGTCGTGCTTCATTGGGTTCATCACGGCGTCAAGGTGTTTCGCGTGGACAACCCGCACACCAAACCACCCGACTTCTGGGAATGGCTGATCGAAGAGGTCAAATCAGTAGACACCGACGTGCTGTTCCTCTCCGAGGCGTTCACGCGGCCGGCGCGCCTGTACGGGCTGGCAAAACTCGGTTTCACGCAGTCCTACACCTACTTCACCTGGCGCACCGCCAAGTGGGAGCTCACCGAGTTCGGCCAGGACATCGCCGCGCACGCCGACTATGCGCGGCCCAACCTGTTCGTCAACACGCCCGACATCCTGCACGCGAGCCTGCAGCACGGTGGGCCCGGCATGTTTGCGATCCGCGCGGTGCTGGCGTCGACCATGAGCCCGTCGTGGGGCATGTACTCGGGCTACGAGCTGTTCGAGCATCGCGCCGTGCGCGAGGGCAGCGAGGAATATCTCGACTCCGAGAAGTACGAACTGCGGCCGCGTGACTTCGAAGGCGCGCGTAAGCGGGGGACGTCACTGGAGCCGTTCATCGCCCGACTGAACGAGATCCGTCGGCTGCACCCGGCACTCGAGCAACTACGCACCATCCATTTCCACCACATCGACAATGACGCGTTGCTGGCCTACAGCAAGTTCGATCCCGCCACCGGCGACGCCGTTCTGGTGGTCGTGACGCTCAATCCGTTCGGGGCCGAGGATTCGACGCTGTGGTTGGACCTGCCGGCTCTGGGTATGGAATGGCACGACCGCTTCTGGGTTCGTGACGAAGTCACGGGCGAGGAATACCACTGGGGTCAGGCCAATTATGTCCGTCTCGATCCGGCTAGAGCCGTCGCGCATATCGTGAATCTGCCGCGGGTGCCGGACGAGGCACGGTTGCACCTACTGCGCAGGGAGTGACGGCGATGACGCATTCACGACACCGCGCCAGCACGAATCTGGCGCCGGACCCATCCGACCTCGACCGGTTGTTGGCCGGGGTCCACCACAATCCACATTCGATCCTTGGTGCCCACGAGTACGGCGATGAGACGGTCATCCGCGCTTACCGCCCGCACGCGGTCGAGGTAGTCGCACTGGTGGGCAAGAAGCGATTCCCGCTGCAGCACGTCGAGGGTGGCCTGTTCGCCGCCGCGCTGCCGTTCGTCAACCTCGTCGACTACCGCCTCGAGATCAGCTACCGCGGATTCCACGGCAGCATCGACACGCAGACGGTCGCCGACGGGTACCGCTTCCTGCCCACGCTCGGCGACGTCGACCTGCACCTGTTCAACGAGGGCCGACACGAAAGGCTATGGGAGATCCTCGGGGCGCATCCCCGCTCGTTCACCACACCTGACGGCGAGGTGCACGGCGTCTCGTTCGCCGTGTGGGCGCCCAACGCCAAGGGCGTGAGACTGATCGGCGACTTCAACGGCTGGGACGGCAACGAGGCCCAGCTGCGCATGCTCGGTTCCTCCGGGGTGTGGGAGCTGTTCTGGCCCGGTTTCGAGGTCGGCGGCATGTACAAGTTCCGGGTACACGGGGCCGACGATGTGGTCACCGACCGTGCCGACCCGTTCGCGTTCGCCACCGAGGTGCCGCCGCAGACCGCGTCGCGTGTGGCAACCAGCAGCTACGAGTGGCACGACGACGAGTGGATGGCACGGCGCGCACAACTGAACCCCGTGTTCGAGCCGATGAGCACCTACGAAGTGCACCTTGCGTCGTGGCGGCCAGGGCTCAGCTTCCGCGAGCTGGCCACCGAGCTCACGGAATACGTTGTGTCGCAGGGCTTCACCCACGTCGAGATGCTGCCGGTGGCTGAGCATCCGTTCGGCGGATCCTGGGGTTATCAGGTGACGTCCTACTATGCGCCGACGTCGCGGATGGGTGCGCCTGATGACTTCCGCGCTCTGGTCGACGCGCTGCACCGGGCGGGTATAGGCGTGATCGTCGACTGGGTGCCGGCCCACTTCCCAAAGGACGCCTGGGCGCTGGGGCGGTTCGACGGTACGCCGCTCTATGAGCACTCCGATCCGCACCGCGGTGAGCAACTGGACTGGGGCACTTACGTGTTCGACTTCGGCCGTCCCGAGGTGCGCAACTTCCTCGTCGCCAACGCGCTGTACTGGCTCGAGGAGTTCCATGTGGACGGGCTGCGGGTGGATGCGGTCGCATCCATGCTGTATCTGGACTACTCGCGCCCCGCGGGCGGCTGGACACCGAACGTCCATGGCGGCCGCGAGAACCTGGAGGCGGTGCAGTTCCTGCAGGAGATGAACGCCACCGTGCACAAGAAGGCGCCCGGAATCGTCACCGTCGCCGAGGAGTCGACCTCGTGGCCCGGCGTGACCCGCGCGACCAATCTTGGCGGCCTTGGTTTTTCGATGAAATGGAACATGGGCTGGATGAATGACACGCTCGGCTACATCGGCCGCGACCCCATTCATCGCACTTACCACCACCACGAGATCACCTTCTCGATGCTGTACGCGTTCAGCGAAAACTATGTGCTGCCGATCAGCCACGACGAGGTGGTGCACGGCAAGGGCACGCTGTGGGGGCGGATGCCCGGCAACGACCACATGAAGGCGGCGGGCCTGCGCAGCATGCTGGCCTATCAGTGGGCCCACCCGGGCAAGCAGCTGCTGTTCATGGGTCAGGAATTCGGCCAACGCGCCGAATGGTCCGAAGAACGCGGTGTGGACTGGCACCAGCTCGGAGAAAACAGCTTCTCGGGCGGCATATTGCGGCTGGTGCACGATATCAACGCGCTGTACCGCAGCCACCCGGCGCTGTGGACCCAGGACAGTAACCCAGAGGGCTACTCCTGGATCGACGCCAACGACTCGGCCAACAACGTGCTGAGCTTCCTGAGGTTCGGCACCGACGGGTCGATGATGGCGTGCGTGTTCAACTTCTCCGGTTCCGAGCACGCTCGCTATCGGCTCG
Organism: uncultured Actinomycetota bacterium; assembly: GCA_963834955.1. GTDB lineage: Bacteria > Actinomycetota > Actinomycetes > Mycobacteriales > Mycobacteriaceae > Mycobacterium. The sequence continues at coordinate 37,670 of CAWIDX010000026.1, read as the reverse complement.
GTTTACCGCGTGCGGGACGTTGGCGCGAGGTGCTCAATACCGACGCCACGGATTACCACGGGTCCGGGATCGGCAATTACGGCGCGGTGGCGGCTATTGACCAGCCGTGGCATGGCCGCCCGGCATCGACGGTGCTCGTGCTACCGCCGTTGTCGGCGCTCTGGCTCGAACCTGCCTGATTGCTACGAGCCCGCCGGCGGCTGCATACGTCTTTGCATATCGGGTGAGAAAAGAGCGCGTCGAGTGGTCAGCTCGTCGAGACTGCACACACGCAGGCCGTTCGAACTTTTGCTGCAGATTTGCAGTCTCGCCGCTTCAGCCTCAGTACAACGCGTTGGCCAGGTTGCGGCGCCCGGCGATGACGGCCGGGTCGGCCGGGTCGAAGAGATCGAACAACTCGATCAACCGCGTGCGCACCGTGGTGCGGTCGTCACCGGTAGTGCGGCGCACCAGTCCGACCAATCGGTCGAATGCGGCCTCCACCAGCTGATTCAGAATCTCGACATCGGCGGCGGCGAAAGCGGCGTCGATGTCGTCGGGCGCGGCGTCGGCCACCCGGGTGGCATCCGGCCGTTGCTTGGTCGCCCGGGCCAGGAACGATATCTGCCGCACCGCCGCCTTCGCTTCGGGATGATTCGGGTCCTTGTCCAGGATCGCCCGGTATACCCCCAGTGCGGCGTCGAAGTTCCCATCGTCGAGCAGCTCACGAGCCTTCGCCAGGCCAGGGTCTATCTGCTCGGGCTCTTGCGCTTCCGTTGCGCCGCTGAGCTTCCCGGCAGTCGCAGACACCAACGAATCCACCCACCGGCGTAGCTGTTCGGGCGGCTGGGGGCCTTCGAAGCTCGAGATCGGCTGTCCGGCAGCCACCGCCGCCACCGTCGGGACAGCTTCCACTCCGAAAATCTGCGCGACCCGGGGAACTGCGTCGACGTTGACGGTCGTGAAGTGCCACTTGCCGCCGTCGGCCCTGGCCAGCCCGCCGAGCGTGTCGGCCAGTTGCACGGAGGCGTCACTGCGCGGTGACCACAGCAAGACAACGACCGGGACCTCGTTGGACCGGACCATCACCTCGGCTTCGAAATTGGCCTCGGTGAGTTCCACACCGGCCGCAGCACCGGCACCTCCGCCAGCCTCGTTCTGCTGGGCGCGCTGCTTGAGCGCTGATAGATCGACAGCGCCCGCCATGGCGGGCGCGATGGGCGGACGCGGACGAGTCACGAATGCAAGTTTGTCACGCCGTTCGCGCGGCCGTTGCCACCGGTTGACCGGTGCTCACATCGGTCGACGGAACCGCCGATCGGCCCGTTCTGTCCGCCCATATGACGAATATCACACTGCAAAGTGGGACGATGCTTGCCAGCAAACACAGCAACCACGTTCCGACCTTCAGCGGTACGCAATACCGACCAGCACGGCGACCGCGACGAAGGCGATGAAGATCAGTCCGTGGGCCGCATGCCGAACACCTTCAGCCGATCTCGGTTCGCGGACTGCCGAGGTACTTGAAATACATGCCAACCAGCAGTCCAGCCCAGCTCAGGGACTCGAGCAGCGCGATCACACGAAACAGTCCGGCGCGGTGCCCCGCAGCGGTCGACGCCGTCAAGATCAACGACATACCGCAGTTATCCGGCCCGCAGCACCAGCGCATCGCCCTGGCCACCAGCACCGCAAAGTGCCGCCACGCCGTATCCCGAACCGCGTCGAGCCAACTCCAGGGCGGCATGGAGCGTAATGCGCGCGCCCGACATCCCGATCGGATGGCCGACGGCGATCGCGCCGCCGTTGACGTTGACGCGGTCGGGATCCACCGCCAGCTCCCGAGTCGACGCCAGCGCCACCGCCGCGAAGGCCTCGTTGATCTCGATCACGTCGAGTTGGTCTACGGAGATCCCCTCGCGGGCGATCGCCTTCTTGATCGCGTTCGCCGGCTGCGACTGCAGCGTCGAATCCGGGCCCGCCACCACGCCGTGCGCACCAATCTCCACCAGCCAGCTCAACCCGAGCTCCTCGGCCTTCGCCTTGCTCATCACCACGACAGCGGCCGCGCCGTCGGAGATCTGCGAGGCGGAGCCGGCGGTGATCGTGCCATCCGGGCGGAAGGCTGGCTTCAATCCGGCCAGCGACTCGGCGGTGGTGTTGGCCCGGATGCCCTCGTCCTCGGTGAACTCGATGGGATCGCCCTTGCGCTGGGGAATCTTCACCGGCACGACCTCGTCGGCGAACACCCCGTCCTTCCATGCCGCCGCCGCCCGCTGATGCGAACGGGCGGCGTATTCGTCCTGCTCGGTTCTGCTGAACTGGTCAATCGCGTTGCGCTGCTCGGTCAGAGCGCCCATGGGCTGATCGGTGAAAACGTCGTGCAACCCGTCGTAGGCCATGTGGTCGAGCACCGTGACGTCGCCGTATTTGTAGCCGGCGCGGCTGTTCATCAACAGGTGCGGCGCCTTGGTCATCGATTCCTGCCCGCCCGCGACGACCACGTCGAACTCGCCGGCGCGGATCAGCTGGTCGGCCAACGCAATGGCGTCTATGCCCGATAGGCACATCTTGTTGATCGTCAGCGACGGCACATCCCACCCGATGCCTGCCGCCACCGCGGCCTGCCGCGCCGGCATCTGGCCTGCACCGGCCGTGAGCACCTGGCCCATGATCACGTACTCGACCAGCGAAGCCGGAACCTTCGCCTTATCGAGTGCACCTGCAATCGCGACTGCGCCCAAATCGCTGCCCGAAAAGTCCTTCAGCGAACCCATCAGCCTGCCGATCGGCGTGCGCGCCCCAGCAACGATCACCGACGTCGTCATGAGCACCTCCAAGCGGGTTTCGGCGGGTGGCGATGAGGCTTCCAGCCGATTGAAAAAGCCAGAAATTGATGCCGTTAGGTTACCTTGGTGTTATGACCGCCGAGCAGGTCGATGCCCGCCCCGTACTCACGAGCGCCTTGGTGACGGGAATCGACCATGTCGGAATAGCGGTCGCAGACCTCGACGCCGCGATCGCGTGGTACCACGACCACCTCGGCATGATCGTGATTCACGAGGAGGTCAACGAGGATCAGGGTATCCGGGAAACCATGCTGGCCGTGCGAGGCGCACCGGTCGGCAGCGCTGTAATTCAGCTGATGGCGCCCCTCGACGAGACCTCGGTGATCGCCAAGTTCCTGGACAAGCGCGGGCCCGGCATTCAGCAACTGGCCTACCGCGTCAGCAACCTCGACCAACTGACCAAGCGCCTGGAAGATCAGGGCGTCCGCCTGCTCTACGAGGCGCCGCGGCGAGGCACCTCGAATTCCCGGATCAATTTCATCCACCCCAAGGATGCCGGCGGCGTGCTGATCGAGCTCGTCGAGCCTGGCGCCTGAGGTTGACGTACTAGGACCACTTGCGGGTGGGGCGGCGGTTGGCGCGGTGCGTCCAGCATGGCGTATGCCAGTGCCGCCTGTCGGCGAGTCCCCGTTCACCCGATTCGGCTGGCCACACCACCACATGGGCTGTGCCCGAGCGGATTTCGTGATCGCATCCAGGACACCGGTAGGACTTTGTGGCGCTCGATGCGGCCACTGACCGCACCTCGTAGTCATCGCCGTCCGGGCCCACCTCGATGTGGCGGATATCGAAGACGGCCGGCAGTTGTCGCTGGGCTGGTGTTTTCCGCCGGGACATGGGGCAAGCTTATGCCGTCCACGGTCAGAACAGTCGGTACTCGTCGCTGTCGAGGCCTCGCATGTGATCGTAATCCAATGTCACACAGCGTATTCCACGATCCACCGCCAGGGTCCGGGCCTGCGGCTTGATCTGCTGGGCCGCGAACACGCCAGTCACCGGCGCGAGCAGGCCGTCCCGGTTGAGCAGTTCGAGATAGCGGGTGAGCTGCTCGACGCCGTCGATCTCGCCGCGGCGCTTGATCTCCACGGCCACCGACCCGCCCGCCTCGTCGCGGCACAGCAGATCGACGGGACCGATCGGCGTCATGTACTCGCGGCGCACCAGCGTGTAGCCCGCACCCAATAGTTCGACGTGCTCGGCCAGCAGTTCCTGCAGGTGGGCCTCGACGCCGTCCTTCACCAGGCCGGGATCCGCACCCAGTTCGTGACTGGAGTCGTGTTCGATGTCTTCGACGGTGATACGCAGCTGTTCGCCGGCCTTGTTCTCGACCACCCATACCGGTACCGGCCCGTCGTTGTCCTCAATCAGCCGGCATGGCGGGCTCATCCAGTTGAGCGGCTTGTACGCGCGGTCATCGGCATGCACGCTGACCGATCCGTCCGCCTTGATCAGCAGCAGCCGCCTGGCCGACGGGAGGTGCGCGGTGAGCCGTCCCAGATAGTCGACGGTGCACCGGGCGATTACGAGACGCACGCGTCCACTGTAGGAGGGCGACATGGGGTTAATCTGAACGCCACCATGGTTGCCAACAGGACCGTTGCTGAACGGCTCGGTCGCGTCCTCGAGAAGGTGACCCACCAGAGCGGACGGCTACCGGAGACCCCCGACTTCGGTTCGTGGCTACTCGGGCGGAAGGGGGAAGACCCGAAGCGCCGACGCGTTCGCATCCAGACCATCCTCACGCTGTTCGTGATCACCTCCAACGTGATCGGTATCGCGGTGGCCGCGCTGCTGGTGACTGTCGCGTTCCCGGTGCCCAGTATCTTCTCCGGACGGGCGCTGTGGCTCACGCTCGTTGTCAGTCCGGCCTATATCGTCTTCGCGTTGTTGGTCGGTGTCTTCTGGATCACCCGTCGGACCGTCAGTTCATTGCGGTGGTCCATCGAGGACCGGCCACCGACGCGAGAGGATCAACGCAACACGTTCCTGGCGCCGTGGCGCCTGACGAAGATTCATCTCGTCCTGTGGGGCATCGGCACCGCGTTGCTGACGACGCTTTACGGATTGGTGGACACCGAGTTCATCCCGCGGTATGCCTTCGCCGTAGGCTTCAGCGGCATCGTCGTGTCGACAAGCTGCTATCTGTTCACCGAGTTCGCATTGCGCCCAGTGGCCGCGCAGGCCTTGGAGGTCGGACGGTCGCCACAGCGGTTCGCGCCGGGAATCATGGGCAGGATCATGACGGTGTGGATGCTCGGATCGGGTGTCCCCGTTTTCGGCATCGTGCTGGCCGCCGTGTTCACGCTGTCGCTGAAGAATTTGACCCAAACCCAATTCGCCTACGCCGTATTGATCTTGGGCATCGTGGCGCTGGCTCTTCGGGTTCACCTTGATGTGGATCGTGGCTTGGCTCACCGCCACTCCTTTGCGGGTCGTGCGCTCGGCGCTCAAGCGGGTGGAGCACGGCGACCTCGATGAGAACCTGGTGGTATTCGACGGCACCGAGCTCGGCGAGTTGCAGCGCGGCTTCAATTCAATGGTTCATGGGCTGCGGGAACGTGAACGCGTCCGCGACCTCTTCGGTCGCCACGTCGGCCGTGAAGTCGCCGCGGCCGCCGAGGTAGGACAGATCGAGCTCGGCGGAGAAGAACGTCACGCCGCAGTGCTATTCGTCGACGTGATCGGCTCGACAGAGCTGGTGGCCAGCAGACCGCCCATCGAGGTGGTCAATCTGCTCAACCGGTTCTTCGAGGTGATCGTCGACGAGGTCGACACCCATCACGGGCTGCTCAACAAGTTCGTGGGCGACGCGACGCTGGCGATCTTCGGCGCACCCGTACCCCTCGAGCGACCCGAGGACGAGGCACTCGCCGCCGCCCGGACAATCGCCCGTCGGTTGCGCGACGAGGTGCCGGAGTGCCCGGCGGGGGTCGGCGTCACCGCCGGCAAGGTGGTGGCCGGGAACGTCGGCGCCAAAGAGAGGTTCGAGTACACGGTGATCGGCGACGCCGTCAACGAGGCCGCACGGCTCTGCGAGCTGGCCAAGTCGACGCCGGCACGACTGTTGGCATCGTCGGACGCGGTAAACCGCGCCAGCGAGGAGGAACGCCGTCATTGGGAACTCGGCGACGAGGTGGTGGTGCGAGGTCGCAACGAACCGACCCGGCTCGCCGCTCCCAAGGACTGATCGCGCGACCGACCAATCACCGTGATGTCGGATTTCCGCCAGTCTTGTCGGTGGATGCGTGTAATTCTCGATGTGTGCACGACGACTTCGACCGCTGCTTTAAAGCGATCCAATCCAGGGACGCGCGGTTCGACGGCTGGTTCGTGACCGCGGTCCTGACCACCAAGATCTACTGCAGGCCGAGTTGCCCCGCGCGTATGCCGCTGGCCCGCAACGTCCGCTTCTACCCCACCGCGGCTGCCGCCCAAGGCGCCGGTTTCCGGCCGTGCAAGCGGTGCCGCCCGGACGCGTCCCCGGGATCGCCGGAGTGGAACGTGCGGGGCGACGTGGTGGCACGCGCGATGCGCCTGATCGCCGACGGGACCGTCGAGCGCGACGGGGTCACGGGTCTGGCCGCACACCTCGGGTACACCACCCGCCAACTCGAACGACTCCTGCTGGCGGAGGTGGGCGCCGGACCGCTGGCGCTGGCCCGCGCGCAGCGGACGCAGACGGCGCGGATCCTGATCGAGACGACGGACCTCCCGTTTAGCGACGTCGCCTTCGCGGCCGGGTTTTCCAGCATTCGGCAGTTCAACGACACGGTGCGCCAGGTGTGTGCCAGTACGCCGACGGCGCTGCGCGCGAGGGCGAACCGTCGCGCCGAGCGGGAAGCGGGCGTCGGGACGCTGTCGTTGCGACTGCCGACGCGGACGCCGTTCGCTTACGACGGTGTGTTCGGTCATTTGGCGGCCAGCGCGGTGGCCGGCTGCGAGGAGATCCGCAACGGAGCGTACCGGCGCACACTGCGCCTGCCTTGTGGCACCGGCATCGTCACGCTCTCGCCCGCGCCCGATCATGTGCGCTGCCTGTTGCATGTGGACGACTTCCGCGACCTGTCCACCGCGGTTTCGCGCTGCCGACGACTGCTGGACCTGGATGCCGACCCCGAGGCCGTCGTCGACTCGCTCGGCGCCGACAGTGATCTGGCGGCCGTGGTCGCGAAGGCACCGGGGCAGCGCATCCCGCGGACAGTCGACGAGCACGAACTGGCCCTGCGCGCAGTGCTCGGGCAGCAGGTGTCGCTCAAAGCGGCTCGCACGCACGTCGGGCGCATCGTCATGGCATCTGGATCCCCGGTCGATGATCCCGCCGGGGGTCTGACGCACTTGTTCCCGTCCGTCGACCAGCTGACCGAACTGGATCCGGACCTGCTTGCACTGCCAAAGTCGCGTCGCCACACTGTGGTTCAGCTCATCCAAGCACTGGCAGGCGGCGATCTGACGCTTGACGCCGGTTGCGATTGGCAGCGGGTGCGTCGCCAACTGCTGGCCCTGCCGGGCGTGGGGCCGTGGACGGCCGAGATCGTCGCGATGCGCGGCCTCGGCGACCCGGACGCGTTCCCGTCCAGCGACGGTGGTGTCCGATCGGCGGCCCAACGCCTCGGGCTGCCTTCTTCTGCCGGATCGCTGGCTGAGCGCAGCGCACGGTGGCGACCCTGGCGGTCGTATGCCACCCAATATTTGTGGACCACTCTGGACCATCCGGTCAACCACTGGCCTCCAAAGGAGAAGACATGACTGCCATGACGTTTCGTACTGTCGACAGCCCTGTCGGCCCGCTGACACTCGCGGGCCGGGGCGGCACCCTGAGCCATCTGCGCATGGTCGACCAGACGCATGAACCCAGCCGTGCGGGCTGGGGGCCCGACGAGAGGGCGTTCCCGGCGGCGGTCGAGCAGCTTGCAGCGTACTTCGCCGGTGAGCTCACCGATTTCGAACTCGACCTGGAACTCCTTGGTACGCAATTTCAGCGCCGCGTCTGGTCTGCGTTGCAGACCATTCCGTACGGCGAAACTCGTTCGTACGGGCAGATAGCCGAACAGATCGACGCCCCCGGTGCATCACGCGCGGTTGGTTTGGCCAACGGACGCAACCCGATTGGCATCATCGTGCCGTGTCATCGAGTCATCGGCGCCGGCGGAGGCCTCACCGGCTATGGCGGAGGCCTGGACCGCAAGCGTTTCCTGTTGGACCTGGAGAAAAGACGAAACAGCGCCTCGCTGACGCTCTTCAACTGAGGTGATCAGCAGGCTCGATGCCGAGCACCGTGGCATGGATGATTGGTCGCGGCGGTGGTTAGAAGGCACATGTGTGTCTGGGTTAGAACCGGCGACTCAATCGGAGCAGGCGTAGGCCCGCGGTGACGAAGCACGGGAACGTCACCAGCAGGATCGTGGCGCGCTGAACCAAGCCCGCGTAATCGTGCAGGGGCGCGTCGTCGGGAATCGCGAACCGGCCGAGCAGAACAAAGCACACAAGCGCGACGCAACCGGCGCCCAGGGTGTAGTTCGCGAGGCTGCGCCAGTTCGCGTCTCCACGCATCCGCGCGGACAGCACGACCAGCGCGAGGGCGCTGCCCAGGAAGAACGTCACACCCGCGACGAAGTGCCCGCCCGGGTCGTAGGTGGCCCCGGCGGCGTCCTCTCGGAGCGGCAGCGCTGCCGCAAGCAACGGTCCGATTCCGGTGAGCAGCAGCAACACTCCGCTCACAGTACGAAGGCGTGGGGACGCGATGGCGCGGTTCAGGCCGACGGCGAATACCAGCAGCGCCAGGCCGAACACCACGAAGTTGACCTGCTGAATCCAGCCGTTCGGTCCGGCCTCGAGTGCGCTGACCGGTTCGCTGATGGGGTCGTATTCATCCCGCCGGAACAAGCCCTGGACGGTGAACGCGAGGGAGAAAACTGCCGGCCCCCAGATCCCGGCCAGCGCGCTGACTCGGGCGGTTCGGATTGTCGGCGCGGATGTGACGTGGATGCCCATGCTTCTCGACGCTAAGCAGCAACGGCAGCCCGCTCATCGGGCGCTTTACCCATTCCGCGCTGGAGTTGGATGGGTAATCCGGGCCCGGCTCGATGACTGCGCATGTCAAACCAGCCGGTGCTCGAAGGCGAACGCGGCGGCGGCGGTCCGGGAGGTGACGTCGATCTTGGCGAAGATGTTGGACAGATGCCGGGCGACGGTCTTCTCGCTGAGGAACAGCGCGGCGGCGATCTCGGGATTGGTCTTGCCCGCGGCCACCAGTCGCAGCACCTCGACCTCACGGGCACTCAGTCCGCCGGGTGCACAGGGATGCAGCAGGGCCGCGGCTTCCCGCTCCGCGGGTCCGGCGCCGAGTCCGGCGAAGGTCCGACGCGCCGTGGCCAGCTCGGCGGCGGCCGAATCCTCGTCGCCGAGCGCGCGCAGCGACCGGCCGAGCAGTACAGCACATCGGGCGGCCTCGTACGGTGCGCCGAGCTCATTCCAGAGCCGACGTGCACGGCGCAACTCGGGGATGGCGCCGGCATGATCGCCCCGCGTCAGCGCAACGTGACCGGTCGCGCGGCTCGCCATGGCCCGCAACGCCAAGCAGCCGAAACCGGCGGCGATCTCGGACAGCTCCGTACTGGAGTCCGTCGCCAGGTCGGTTTCGCCGGCGGCCAGCAGGATCTCCACCGCCGCCGGGAGTAACTGCGAACGGTGCACCGGATCGCGCGGCTCGGCCAGAAGTCGCTTGATGGCGGCGACCGCTGCCGGAATCCGACCTCGGGCCAGCCACAGCAGCGCCAGGCCAGGCTGCGGCTCGTGGCCGTAACCGAGCGCGTCCGTGTACGCCGCCTCGGCCGCATCGAGCTGTCCACGGATGCGCAGCACGTCGCCGCGTTCTGCCATCGCAAGCCCGGCGGCCGGCGTGGTATCCGCCTCGACGTACCGTTTGACGGCCCTGGCGAACTCCTCGAGCGCCTCGTCGAATGCGCCGCGCAGGCGCATGATCTGGCCGCGGTGCACCGCGCACTGGCCGGTGAATGGGACCAGACCCGGCTGTTCGATCGCACCAACTGGTCAACGCAACTGTCCATTCGGCCGCCCGGCCGAAATCGGAAATCTCCTGGCAGGCCTCGATCATCGAGCAGTAGACATGGCCCGCGAAGATCGGCGACACGGCGCCCGTCGCGATGCTCACCATCGCCTCGTCGAGCAGGGCAAGCCCCTCAGGAACCCGTCCCGCGTACAGGGCGAGCCGGCCCTGGGACGAGACACCCATCGCGATGAGGTCGGGATCGTTGAACCGGCGCCCATAGTCTGTGATCTCAACGGCGTACTCATGGGCGGGCCCGAACTCCCCAGCCATGACGTGCCGGAACATCAGATGGGTCAAGACGTAGCCGCGCTCGACCACGTCTCCCGGCACGTCCTCGAGCAACCGTTGCGCGCGGGCCACCCAGCCGCCACCTACCGCCGGTTCGCCGGTGGTCAGCAACACCAGCGCAAGCCAGAACGCACACCTCACCGCCGCGAGGGAGTCTTCGGTGTCCAGATGGATCTGGTAGGCGCGCTGTAACGCTTGAATGCAGTCGTTCTTCCGACCGGTCAGATACGCGGCCGTCGCAAGGCGCGCGAAATCGTCGCCGTCCAGTGCGAACGAGTCCCGGCCGGCCTGGCCCAGACCGGACAGGGCCTCATAGGCCGCCACCCACTCGCGCCGCTCGTAAGCCTCGCGAGCGAGGAGAAGGTCTTCGACGACACCCACCGCGCATCACCCAAAAGGAGACTACGCGCTGGCGGAAGCCTCAGGCTGCCCGCAAACCGGTGTTACTGTCGGACGCCCTGGCAGCGATCCTCCGTGCGATGTACTCCGCGTCTCGGCCCACGCCCGGGAACACCATCGAGCTGAACGAGTATTGGAAGCTCAAACCGCAGAAGAGCAAACCGGGTGCCTCGTCGCACACACCGCGATACTCCCGCGGCCACCCGTCCGTCCCGAAGATCGGTACCTCGATCCAATCGAAGGCCTGCTTGAACCCGGTGCACCAGATGACGTTTCGCACGTCCAGCACGGTGCCGTCTGCCAGCACCGGCCGCCCGTCGGTCACGCCGGAGACGCGGGCCGTGTAGCGTTGCACGCCACGGGCAGCAAGATCCTCACGTTTGACCCGAAGCATCGGTCCACCGTGGAAACGGATGTGCAGCATCGCCTTTCGGCCGATCGGAGTCCTTCTGGTGACGACGTGACGCCACGCGAACATCAAGACGGGAAACCCAATGCGGATCCGTCGCGAGTCCCACCGCAGCGGGATCTGGCCGCAGTCGCGCCCACACAGAATCGTCGGGTGCGTCAGCACCGTCTCGTACGCGATATCCGTGCCGGAATGCGAAGCACCCACCACCAGCACCGCTCCCGGCTGCAGTTGCACAGGGCGTCGATACTCGCTGGAATGTAGTTGGCGGATACCCGGATCCAGATCCGCGGCGAAGTCGGGAACATTGGGCGTGCGACCGAATGTTCCGGTCGCGACGACGACGTTGTCGCAGGTGACGGTGTCGTCGCCGATGAAAGCGGCGTAGCCACCGCCCGGCCGCGCGGCCAGCCGGTCGACGTGGGTGCTCATCCGCACCGGCAGGCCCCAGTTGATCGCGTACCGCTCGAGGAACTCGGCCACATCGTCCCTGCCCGGATAGCTCCACCGGTCCTCCGCCGGGAACGCCATACCCGGCAACCCGTCATACTTTGCCGGCGAGTACAGGCGCAGCGAGTCGTAATGCTGGCGCCAGTTGTCGCCGATTCGCTCGTTCGCGTCGACGATCAAGACCGGCCGGTCCATGCGCTGCAGGTGGTATCCGGTGGACAGGCCGGCCTGCCCGGCTCCGATGATCAGCGTCTCGATGTGCTGTGTGGTCATGCCGCACCCCTTTGCCTGGTTGCGCTTTCACCAAGGCTAGGAACCTCAGGCCCTCAGCCGCGTCGGGCGGATGACCCATCCTCAACGGTGCGAGATGGGTGGTTTGTCGCAGCCGCCCGGCGACTGGGGTCACATGGAGCCGATGACGGTGTCTGATTCCAGGACCAGGACTCCTGACATAGCGGCGGTGCCCGGTAAGTAATTCTGTGCTGTGATCTGCGGATTCGTCGCGTGTCGCCGCCGATTCCCGACCCGGTCGCGATATAATTCGTGAAGTGTTTCACGGCGGATTGGGGTGTGACGATGACGGCGATGACCACCCAGCCACCCTTGCCGTTGATCCCCGCCGGCGCCACCGAGATCAGCGCCGCAGCCGCGATGATCGAGGACCACGACGGGGGCCGGGTCTTCGTGCACGGGAACCTGTGCTTCGCCTGGGACGCCGGCGACATCGCCGGGCGCCGGTGGGCCGCCGTGTCGCTGATGCGGATCAAGGCGGCCACCCAGGTGCAGGTCGCGGCCGCGTTCGGCACCTCCCCGCTGACCGTTTGGCGCTGGGCGCAGGCGCTGTCGCAGGCGGGGGTCAGTGCACTGGTCCCGCAGCGCACGCGGACCGCGGCGCGCCTCCAAACTCACCCCCGCGGTGATCGCCACGATCACCGACCTGCGCGAGCAGGGTCTGTCGCTGCGGGCGATCGGCGAGCGGGTCGCGGTCTCGGAGGCCAGCGTCCGCAGAGCACTGTCCGACACCGACACCGAACCCGTGATGGAACCCGAGTCCGAGTCCGAGTCCGAGTCCGAGTACCGAGTCCGAGTCCGAGTCCGAGTCCGAGTCCGAGTCCGAGCGGAGTTGTACCGCAACGGGTTCGGATGCTCCACTCGGAACCTCGTGATGGAGTCCGAGCGACCGAGGCAGCCGAGTGTCGGATCCGGGCGCGGGGTCCGGTCCAGCCCGGGCGCCTGGACGGTGCCGGTGTTGGCGGATCCGGTCGATCGCGGGCGAGCGAGCGGGTGTTGGCGCGCGTTCGGGCTGATTCCGCTACGCGCCGCCGGTGTTCACGCGCGTGTGCCCGGGCGCCGCTGGCCGGGTTGCTGCTGGCGGCTGCCCGGCGCTGGCGGCGTACCGGGCTGCTCGAGACCGCGCACGCCGTCTACGGGCGAGTTGCCCGAACGGGTTCTACTCGCTGGATGCGATGTTGTGCGAGGGCGTGTTCCGGGCCCTGCTGGGCCAGGCCCGCGCCGAGGGCGCCACCCGCATCGACCCGGTCGCGTTGGGCCGGGTGCTGGGGTTGGACCGGGCCCCGGAGGTCAAGACGATCCGCCGCAAGATCGGGTTGCTCGCCGCGGCGGGCAAGGCCGGTGACTGGATCACCGCGATGGCGCGCCGTCATGTCCAGGCCCGCCCCGAGCAGGCCGCGGTGCTCTACGTCGACGGGCATGTGCGCGCCTATCAGGGCACCCGCAAGATCGCCAAAACCCATGTGCCGCGGTTGAAGTTCCCCGCCCCGGCCACCCTGGAAACCTGGGTCGCCGATGCCGCCGGGGATCCGCTGCTGGTGGTGCTGGCCCAACCGGCCGCCTCCCTGGCCGCCGAGCTGCGCCGGCTGATCCCCGAGCTGCGCGACATGGTCGGCGATGACCGGCGGGTGCTGGTCGGGTTCGACCGCGGCGGCTGGTCCCCGACGCTGTTCGCCGACCTGGACGCGGCCGGGTTCGACACCCTGACCTGGCGCAAAGGCCAGACCGCCGACATCGACGCAGCACGCCTTTGCCGAGCACAGCCCACACCGACGAGGCACGGCCGCACCCACACCTGGCGGCTCGCCGACACCGAGGTCGACCCTCGACATCACCGACGGGCCCCGCAAGGGCGAGGTGTTCGCGATGCGCCAGATCAGCCTGTTCGACGCCGCCGCTACCCGCCAGATGCACATCCTGACCACCCGCGCCGATCTGCCCGCCGCCGAGATCCGCTACCGGATGGGGTCACGCTGGCGCCAGGAGAACCACTACCGCTACGCCCGTATCCATTTCGATCTCGACTCCCACGACAGCTACCGCACCAGCCGGCGACGACCCGACCCGGATGGTGCCCAACCCGGCCAAGAAATCCGCCTACCAGCAGGTCGAAAAAGCCAGGCGGGCACTGCATTCCGCCGAAACCACCGCGCGACCGCGAACTGCTGGCGGCATCCACCGCCGCCGCCGGGCGCCACCACCGTGGTCACCAACGAGATGATCGACACCATCAACGCCGACGTCCACACCGCCGAAGCCGCCCTCGATGCGGCGCTGGCCGCCCACCAGGCGATCCCCGCCCGCCTACCGCTGTCCCAGGTTCACCCCGGCCAGCAGGTCCTCGACACCGAAACCAAACTGATCCACCACGCCATCCGCATCGCCGCCTACAACACCATGCGATCCCTGGCCCGTGCGATCCTCACCGACACCGGCTATGCGCGCGCCGACGACGAAGCCCACACCCTGATCCGCACCGCCCTGGCCGGCTCCGGCGACATCATCCCCGACACCACCACCGCCACCCTGCACATCCGGCTCGACCCGCTCCCCGCACCACGACACACCGCCGCCATCGCCGAACTCTGCCACGCCCTCAACGACACCAACACCGTCTACCCCGGCACCAACCTCACCCTGCGCTACAGCATCAAACCCCACCGGTGACCCTGCAACAATTCCTGCGCTATGTCGGGAGTCCTGAGACATAGTTGACGGCTGTCTCGCGACATAGTTGGCATCTCTGCTCATCGGGGAGGTCAGCAATGTCGAAAGCCCAGCTCGTCTTCACCGCCGTGGTCTGTAAGGGCGCAGCAAAAGCGAAGTAGCCGCGACTACGACGTCTCCCGGTTCTGGGTGCACCAGGACTCCTGACACGTGTCCGTGTCCGGTCGGTAATTCTGTGTTGTGAGCTGCTGATTTGTCGGTGTGTCGGAGCCGATTCCCGACCCTATCGCGATATAATACGTGAAGTGTTTCCCGGCGGATGTGGGGGTGCGACGATGACGGTGATGACCACCCAGCCGCCCTTGCCGCTGATCCCGACCGGCGCTACCGAGATCGGTGCCGCGGCCGCGATGATCGAGGACGAGGACGGGGGCCGGGTCTTCGTGCACGGGAACCTGTCCTTCGCCTGGGATGCCGGGGACACCGCCGGGCGCCGGTTCGCGGCGGTGTCGTTGATGCGGATCAAGGCGGCCACCCAGGTGCAGGTCGCGGCCGCGTTCGACACCTCCCCGTTGACCCTCTGGCGCTGGGCGCAGGCGCTGTCGGCGGCGGGGGTGAGCGCACTGGTCCCGCACCGCAAGGGGCCACGGCGTGCCTCCAAACTCACCCCCGAGGTGATCGCCACCATCGCTGTCCTGCGCGAGCAGGGCCTGTCGCTGCGGGCGATCGGCGAGCGGGTCGCGGTCTCGGAGGCCAGCGTCCGCAGAGCACTGTCCGACACCGACACCGAACCGACGAACCGAGACCGAGACCGAGACCGAGACCGAGACCGACGATCCCACAACGGTTCCGATCCGAGCGCCGAATCCGAACGCCGAGACCGGGGGCAGGGACGCAACCCGAACCGGTGGGCCGGCCCGAACCGGTGGCCGAGCCGGGGCTGGGATCGGTGTCGGGGGGTGTGGTGCCGGTGTTGGCCGATCCGGTCGATCGCGGCGGCGAGCGGGCGTGGGCGGCGTTCGGGCTGATTCCCTATGCGCCGCCGGTGTTCACCGCGTGCGGGCGGGCGCCGCTGGCCGGGGTGTTCTTGGCGCTGCCCGGCGCTGGCCGCGACCGGGCTGCTCGACACCGCGCACACCGTCTACGGTGAGTTGCCGAACGGGTTCTACTCGCTGGATACGATGTTGTGCGAGGGCGTGTTCCGCGCCCTGCTGGGCGAGGCCCGCGCCGAAGGCGCCGCCCGGATCGACCCGCCCGCGTTGGGTCGGGTGCTGGGGTTGGACCGGGCCCCGGAGGTCAAGACGATCCGCCGCAAGATCGGGCTGCTCGCCGCCGCGGGCAGGGCCGGCGACTGGATCGCCGCGATGGCCCGCCGGCATGTCGCAGGACCGGCCCGAGCAGGCGGCGGTGCTGTATGTCGACGGGCATGTGCGCGCCTATCAGGGCACCCGCAGGATCGCGAAAACCCATGTGCCGCGGTTGAAGTTCCCCGCCCCGGCCACGGTGGAAACCTGGGTGCGCCGACGCCGCCGGGGATCCGCTGCTGGTGGTGATGGCCCAACCGGCCGCCTCGCTGGCCGCCGAGCTGCGCCGGCTGATCCCCGAGCTGCGCGCCATGGTCGGCGACGACCGCCGCGTGCTGGTCGGGTTCGACCGCGGCGGCTGGTCGCCGACGCTGTTCGCCGACCTGCACGCGGCCGGGTTCGACACCCTGACCTGGCGCAAAGGCGCCACCGCCGACATCGACGAGCACGCGTTCGCCGAGCACACCCACACCGACGAGCACGGCCGCACCCACACCTGGGCGACTCGCCGACACCGAGGTCGAGTTGGACATCGCCGACGGGCCCCGCGCCGGCGAGGTGTTCGCGATGCGCCAGATCAGCCTGTTCGATGCCGCCGCGCACCCGGCAGATGCACATCCTGACCACCCGCGCGCGACCTGCCGGCCGCCGAGATCCGCTACCGGATGGGATCCCGCTGGCGCCAGGAGAACCACTACCGCTACGCCCGCATGCATTTCGATCTCGACTCCCACGACAGCTACCGCGCCGGCCGACGACGACCCGACCCGGATGGTGCCCAACCCGGCCAAGAAGACTCGCCTACCAGCAGGTCGAAAAGGCCAGGCGGGCATTGCATTCGGCCGAAACCACCCGCGACACCGTGAACTGCTGGCCGCGTCGCTCGCCGCCGCCGGGAACCACCACCGTGCTCACCAACGACGATGATCAACACCATCAACACCGACGTGCACACCGCCCAAGCCACCCTCGACGCGGCACTGACCGCCCACCAGGCGCTCCCTGCCCGGTTGCCGCTCGCCCAGGTCCACCCCGGCCAACAGGTCCTCGACACCGAAACGAAACTGATCCACCACGCCATCCGCATCGCCGCGTTCAACACCGCGCAGATCGCTGGCACGTGCGATCCTCACCGACACCGGCTACACCCGCGCCGACGACGAAGCCCACACCCTGATCCGCACCGCCCTGGCCGGCTCCGGCGACATCATCCCCGACGGCCACCGACACCCTGCACATCCGCCTCGACCCGCTCCCCGCACCACGGCACACCGCCGCCATCGACGAACTCTGCCGACTGCCCTCAACGACACCCACACCGTCTACCCCAGCACCGGCCTCACCCTGCGCTACAGCACCAAATCCCACCGATGACCCTGCAACCATTCCGTCGCTATGTCCGGAGTCCTGGTGCACCATCGCGCTTCGCCCGAAGTCGGTATCCGCCGGAGGTCAACTGCGAGACCGGAATCCGAGCATCGGGCTGCCGCATGCCTGAGCTGAGCCGCAAAAGCCTCTGCCCCCCAACAGAATTGGGGGGCAGAGGTCAATGGGTGTTCGGCGGTGTCCTACTTTTCCACCCGGTGTGGGTAGTATCATCGGCGCTGGCTGGCTTAGCTTCCGGGTTCGGGATGGGTCCGGGCGTTTCCCTGCCGCTGTGGCCGCCGTAACTTTGTTTTGTTGTGTTGGTTGTGTTGGTGGGGGGTGTGGTGCTGGTTGGTGTGGTTGCGTGTGGGTAAGTTTTCGGCCGGTTAGCGCCAGTTCCCTGAGCGCATTGCTGCGGGTACAGGTCTGGTCTATTGATCCCGTGTTCTGCGGGGGGCCTTATCCCTCTAAAAGGGTGAGAAGCCTGGTCTTGGAGGGGGTTTCCCGCTTAGATGCTTTCAGCGGTTATCCTGTCCGAACGTAGCTATCCAGCGGTGCCCCTGGTGGGACAACTGGTGGACCAGAGGTTCGTCCGTCCCGGTCCTCTCGTACTAGGGACAGGTTTCCTCAAGCTTCTGACGCGCGCGGCGGATAGAGACCGAACTGTCTCACGACGTTCTAAACCCAGCTCGCGTGCCGCTTTAATGGGCGAACAGCCCAACCCTTGGGACCTGCTCCAGCCCCAGGATGCGACGAGCCGACATCGAGGTGCCAAACCATCCCGTCGATATGGACTCTTGGGGAAGATCAGCCTGTTATCCCCGGGGTACCTTTTATCCGTTGAGCGACACCCCTTCCACTCGGGGGTGCCGGATCACTAGTCCCGACTTTCGTCCCTGCTTGACGTGTAGGTCTTGCAGTCAAGCTCCCTTGTGCACTTGCACTCGCCACCTGATTGCCGTCCAGGTTGAGGGAACCTTTGGGCGCCTCCGTTACATTTTAGGAGGCAACCGCCCCAGTTAAACTACCCGCCAGGCACTGTCCCTGAACCGGATATACGGTTCGAGGTTAGAGGCCCAATACGATCAGAGTGGTATTTCAACAACGACTCCACAACCACTGGCGTGGCCGCTTCACAGTCTCCCACCTATCCTACACAAACCGTATCGGACTCCAATACCAAGTTGTAGTGAAGGTCCCGGGGTCTTTTCGTCCTGCCGCGCGTAACGAGCATCTTTACTCGTAGTGCAATTTCGCCGAGTCTATGGTTGAGACAGCTGAGAAGTCGTTACGCCATTCGTGCAGGTCGGAACTTACCCGACAAGGAATTTCGCTACCTTAGGATGGTTATAGTTACCACCGCCGTTTACTGGGGCTTAAATTCTCCGCTTCACCCTTGCGGGTTAACGGGTCCTCTTAACCTTCCAGCACCGGGCAGGCGTCAGTCCGTATACCTCGTCTTGCGACTTCGCACGGACCTGTGTTTTTAGTAAACAGTCGCTTCTCACTGGTTTGTGCCACCGGATCCCGCTTGGGCCGCAAGGGCTTACACGGTGTTCCGGTCCCCCTTCTCCCGAAGTTACGGGGGTATTTTGCCGAGTTCCTTAACCATAGTTCTCTCGTACGCCTCGGTATCCTCTACCTGACCACCTGTGTCGGTTTGGGGTACGGGCCGTGTGCGTCCTCGCTAGAGGCTTTTCTCGGCAGCTTAGGATCACCGAATTCGCCTCATCCGGCTATGCATCACCCCTCGGGATATGTGGCATCCGGATTTACCTAGATGCCTCCCTGCGGGCTTGCCCCAGTATTACCACTGACTGGTACGGCTACCTTCCTGCGTCACCCCATCGCTTAACTACTACCAACGAAGATCCCACGCAGCCCCACACCGCCTTCGGCTCGAAAGCCTCCGGTCAGCGTGGTTTTGGGTGGTTAGTACCGCTGATTCGTTATGGGCGGCGCGCACACGGGTACGGGAATATCAACCCGTTGTCCATCGACTACGCCTGTCGGCCTCGCCTTAGGTCCCGACTCACCCTGGGCGGACTGGCCTGGCCCAGGAACCCTTGGTCTTTCGGCGGGCAAGGTTCTCACTTGCCTTATCGCTACTCATGCCTGCATTCTCACTCCCCCACCCTCCACAGCTGAATCACTTCGCTGCTTCACCGGATGAGGGACGCTCCCCTACCCAGCCGATGAAACCATCGGCTGCCGCGGCTTCGGCGGTGTGCTTGAGCCCCGCTACATTGTCGGCGCGCGATCACTTGACCAGTGAGCTATTACGCACTCTTTCAAGGGTGGCTGCTTCTAAGCCAACCTCCTGGTTGTCTTCGCGATCACACATCCTTTCCCACTTAGCACACTCTTAGGGGCCTTAGCCGGCGATCTGGGCTGTTTCCCTTTCGACGCACGGAGCTTATCCCCCGCCGTCTCACTGCCACGCTATGCCACCACGGCATTCGGAGTTTGGCTGACGTCAGTAACCTAGTAGGGCCCATTGGCCATCCAGTAGCTCTACCTCCGCGGTGAACCACGCAACGCTGCACCTAAATGCATTTCGGGGAGAACCAGCTATCACGGAGTTTGATTGGCCTTTCACCCCTACCCACAGCTCATCCCCTCAGTCTTCAACCTAAGTGGGTTCGGGCCTCCACGCGGTCTTACCCGCGCTTCACCCTGGCCATGGGTAGATCACTCCGCTTCGGGTCCACAACACACCACTACACCCCACCACCGAAATGGCGGGGATACGCCCTATTCAGACTCGCTTTCGCTACGGCTACCCCACTCGGGTTAACCTCGCGACATGTCAGTGACTCGCAGGCTCATTCTTCAAAAGGCACGCCATCACCCCACAAACGGGGGCTTTGACGGCTTGTAGGCACACGGTTTCAGGTACTCTTTCACTCCCCTCCCGGGGTACTTTTCACCATTCCCTCACGGTACTAATCCGCTATCGGTCATCGGGAAGTATTCAGGCTTACCGGGTGGTCCCGGCAGATTCACAGCAGATTCCACGGGCCCGCTGCTACTCGGGGCACTGTGACAGCAGACAGCATGTTTTCGCCTACGGGATTCTCACCCTCTACGACAGACCATCCCAGGCCACTTCGACTAACACACTGTTTTCTCAAACTGCTGCCCCTCACGGCGGTAAGAGGAACACAGACCCCACAACACCACACACACAACCCCCGCCGGGTATCACATGCGCGCGGTTTAGCCATCCTCCGCGTTCGCTCGCCACTACTAACGGAATCACTTTTGTTTTCTCTTCCTACGGGTACTGAGATGTTTCACTTCCCCGCGTTCCCCCCCACCGGCTATATATTCACCGGTGGGTGACACGACATCACTCGTGCCGGGTTTCCCCATTCGGACATCCTCGGATCCACGCTCGGTTGACAACTCCCCGAGGCATATCGCAGCCTCCCACGTCCTTCATCGGCTCCCGATGCCAAGGCATCCACCATGCG
The DNA here is from genome assembly GCA_963834955.1 of uncultured Actinomycetota bacterium. Lineage (GTDB taxonomy): Bacteria > Actinomycetota > Actinomycetes > Mycobacteriales > Mycobacteriaceae > Mycobacterium. Next base: position 17,124 of record CAWIDX010000026.1, on the reverse strand, counting down.
CCCTAACACACTTACACACAAAAAACACTCGACAAAAAAACTGCAGCCCGCACAAGGCAAACCACAGCGTTCTTGCTAGATGCTCGCAACCACTATCCAACACTCAAACACCACACCCCACCACCAAGTGAGGCGACAACACCCAGACAAGGCGTGTTGTCTCAGGACCCAACAGTGTGTCTGGTGATTTCAGTCGCCGGCCCTCGATCTCTCGATCCCCGCAAGACCGGCACGTCCGTTGTGCACCCAACCCGCGCCCACTACAGGCGCCGGGCTCCTCACGGCTCACACCCCCACAACGGGGATGTCTCTCGTGGTGCTCCTTAGAAAGGAGGTGATCCAGCCGCACCTTCCGGTACGGCTACCTTGTTACGACTTCGTCCCAATCGCCGATCCCACCTTCGACAGCTCCCTCCCCGAAGGGTTAGGCCACTGGCTTCGGGTGTTACCGACTTTCATGACGTGACGGGCGGTGTGTACAAGGCCCGGGAACGTATTCACCGCAGCGTTGCTGATCTGCGATTACTAGCGACTCCGACTTCACGGGGTCGAGTTGCAGACCCCGATCCGAACTGAGACCGGCTTTTCTAGGATTCGCTTAACCTCACGGCATCGCAGCCCTTTGTACCGGCCATTGTAGCATGTGTGAAGCCCTGGACATAAGGGGCATGATGACTTGACGTCATCCCCACCTTCCTCCGAGTTGACCCCGGCAGTCTCCCATGAGTCCCCGCCATTACGCGCTGGCAACATGGAACAAGGGTTGCGCTCGTTGCGGGACTTAACCCAACATCTCACGACACGAGCTGACGACAGCCATGCACCACCTGCACACAGGCCACAAGGGAACTGATATCTCTACCAGCGTCCTGTGCATGTCAAACCCAGGTAAGGTTCTTCGCGTTGCATCGAATTAATCCACATGCTCCGCCGCTTGTGCGGGCCCCCGTCAATTCCTTTGAGTTTTAGCCTTGCGGCCGTACTCCCCAGGCGGGGTACTTAATGCGTTAGCTACGGCACGGATCCCAAGGAAGGAAACCCACACCTAGTACCCACCGTTTACGGCGTGGACTACCAGGGTATCTAATCCTGTTCGCTCCCCACGCTTTCGCTCCTCAGCGTCAGTTACTGCCCAGAGACCCGCCTTCGCCACCGGTGTTCCTCCTGATATCTGCGCATTCCACCGCTACACCAGGAATTCCAGTCTCCCCTGCAGTACTCTAGTCTGCCCGTATCGCCCGCACGCCGAGAGTTAAGCCCCCGGTTTTCACGAACAACGCGACAAACCACCTACAAGCCCTTTACGCCCAGTAATTCCGGACAACGCTCGCACCCTACGTATTACCGCGGCTGCTGGCACGTAGTTGGCCGGTGCTTCTTCTCCACCTACCGTCACCCCGAAGGGCTTCGTCAATGGTGAAAGAGGTTTACAACCCGAAGGCCGTCATCCCCCACGCGGCGTCGCTGCATCAGGCTTGCGCCCATTGTGCAATATTCCCCACTGCTGCCTCCCGTAGGAGTCTGGGCCGTATCTCAGTCCCAGTGTGGCCGGACACCCTCTCAGGCCGGCTACCCGTCGAAGCCTTGGTAGGCCATCACCCCACCAACAAGCTGATAGGCCGCAGGCTCATCCCACACCGCTAAAGCTTTCCACCACACACCATGCGGCATGTGGTCCTATCCGGTATTAGACCCAGTTTCCCAGGCTTATCCCAAAGTGCAGGGCAGATCACCCACGTGTTACTCACCCGTTCGCCACTAATCCACCCGAAGGCTTCATCGTTCGACTTGCATGTGTTAAGCACGCCGCCAGCGTTCGTCCTGAGCCAGGATCAAACTCTCCAAACAAAACCCTTCAAAAAAGGCCAATCAGAGAAACCTGACATCGTCAGAAAAACTGACAAAAAACAACCACCGCACCCCACACACGGGGAGTGTCAGAATGCGGCAAAAAAACAAACAACAAACAAAAACCACCAAACACACTATTGAGTTCTCAAACAACACACCCGCTCAACAGGCAACCCTGCCACTATACTCCAGTGCCTGACATGCGTCAAACTGCGCTAACAGCGCTGGACTGTGGAGGCCTGACTACGAGCTTACACGCTCAATCTCCGCCCCGAGAGCGACGAGATTCTCAATGAATAACGGATAGCCGCGGTCGATATGGAACACGTCGTGGACCTCCGTGTCACCGTCGGCGACCAGGCCGGCAAGCACCAAGCCCGCGCCGGCCCGAATGTCTGACGACCACACCGGCGCACTCGACAGCTGCGGAATCCCGCGTACCACCGCGTGATGTCCGTCGGTGCGCGCGTCAGCACCCAACCTGATCATTTCTTCGACGAAGCGGAACCGCGCCTCGAAGACGTTTTCGGTGATCATCGACGTGCCATCGGCGATGGCGGCCAAGCCGATGGCCATTGGCTGAAGATCGGTCGGAAAACCCGGAAACGGCAGCGTCGCGACGTTGACCGCCTTGGGCCGTTCGTACTGCACCACGCGGAATCCGTTGTCGTTCTGGGTGACAGTGGCTCCCGCGGCATGCAGCTTGTGCAACACCAGCTGCAGGTGCGCCGGATCGACGCCTGTTACCGAGATGTCGCCCCGCGTCATGGCCGCCGCGATTCCCCACGTGGCGGCGACGATGCGGTCGCCGATCACCCGGTGTTGCGTCGGGTATAGGCGGTCGACGCCGTTGATCGTCAGTGTCGACGAGCCGGCACCTTCGATGCCGGCCCCCATCTGACTGAGCATCGTGCACAGATCCACCACGTCGGGTTCGCGGGCGGCATTGTGGATCGTGGTCACACCCTCCGCGAGCACCGCCGCCATCAGGATGTTCTCGGTCGCACCAACAGAGGGGAACTCCAGTTGAATCTCCGCCCCGTGCAGGTGATCTGCTTCGGCGACGACGCAGCCGTGCTCGATGTTGCACCGGGCACCCAACTGCCGCAGGCCTGCCTGATGCATATCCAATGGCCGTGACCCAATCGCGTCGCCACCCGGCAATGCGACCCGAGCGCGCCGGCACCTCCCGACCAGCGGACCCAGCACGCACACCGAGGCCCTGAACTGTCGTACAGCGGCGAAGTCGGCATCGTACTTCGGTTCGTCGGGTGACGTGATCCGCGCGGTGTCAGCGTCCAACTCCACATTGGCGCCCAACCCCCGCAGCACCTCGGCCATCAGCGGTACGTCGAGGATGTCCGGACAGTTCGTAATCGTGCTCGTCCCCTCGGCGAGTAGTGCCGCCGCCATCAGCTTGAGCACACTGTTCTTCGCCCCGGTAACGGCGACCTCCCCCGATAACCGGTTACCACCGGTCACCACAAACCGCTCGCTCACGCGGTTAGTGTAAACAGCGCTTCATTCAATATGAGTCCGCTCGGTACGGTTTGACCATGGGAGTACATCTCACTCGCATCTACACCAGGACCGGTGACGACGGCACGACCGGTTTGAGCGACTTCTCGCGGGTATCGAAGAACGACCCGAGACTCATCGCCTACGCCGATTGCGACGAGGCCAATGCCGCGCTGGGCGTGGCGATCGCCCTCGGTCAACCGGACGAGAAGCTGGCCAAGGTGCTCCAACAAATCCAGAACGATCTGTTCGACGTCGGAGCAGACCTGTCCACCCCAGTCGTCGACGAACCGGAGCACCCGCCGCTGCGGATCACCCAGCGGTATGTGGACCGGCTCGAGGCGTGGTGCGACGAATACAACGCACCGCTGCCGGCGTTGAATTCATTTGTGCTGCCGGGTGGTTCAACACTTTCAGCGCTGCTGCACGTCGCGCGGACGGTGGCTCGCCGCGCAGAGCGGTCGGCGTGGGCGGCGGTGCAGGCACACCCGGACGGTGTCAGCTCGCTCCCCGCGAAGTACCTGAATCGGCTGTCGGATTTGTTGTTCATCCTGTCCCGCGTCGCCAACCCCGAAGGCGACGTGCTCTGGCGGCCAGGCGAGTCGGAGTCGACGCAATAGCCTGCGGCGCTTGACAGATCAGATGCGGCGCCGTGCCCGCGGCGACGGCCTCGACTCCAGCCATGACAGGAACGCCGTCAGCGCGCTGCGGTCCAACGCGATCTCATAACCCTGCCGTCGATCTTGTGCGGTATCGCGCAGTTCCAGGACGGCGATCTCGGCGGTCATGATGTCGTACTCGTCGCCCCGCGGCGCGCGACGCGAGACGATTTCGAGGCCCCGCCGGCTGAGCCGCCGGTCGGGCCACAGCCGAATACTCGACAGCCGGTAGAAGCCCGCGTCGCCGCCTCGATAACGGATGACACCGTGCCGCCAGCCCTGACCGCCGACGGCGGGAATGTCACGCAGAATCGCCGCGGTTCCGCCCTGGCGCAACTTCCACAGCCGAAACGACATTGCGACGACCACCAACAGCAACCCGACGATCAGCGCGACCATGATGGCAGTGGACGCGCTCACGGGCCTGTCTCCTAGTCGATTTCGCCCAACGCGCGAAGCCTGGCCCGGCCTCTGGCCGCGGTGCGGGAATCGTCGGACTCCGAATCTTGTCTGGCGCTGTCGGCGTCAATCTCCGAGTCGAACTCCGCGGACTCGGCCAGGATCGTGATTCCCGCTTCGGTCACCGAGAGGAAACCGCCGTCTACCGCGATGCGCAGGTCGTCCTGGCCCTCGCGTTCCACCCGCACCATCGCGTCGTCGACGAGCTGGGCGACCAACGGGATATGTCGGGGCAAGATGCCGATTTCACCCGAGGTGGTCCGGGTGAACACGAATGTGGCCTTGCCCGACCATATCTCGCGATCAACGGCGACGATGTCGACGTCCATGTCGGCCATCTAGTCGCTGTCCTTCTTATCGCTGTCGCCCTCGCCGCTGTCTGAGTCCTCGTCGCTAGGCGCACCGTCGTCCTTGGACTCGTCCATCTTGGCTCCGAGGCTCTCGGCCTTGCGTTCCAGATCCTCGAGCCCGCCGATGAGGAAGAACGCCTGCTCGGGCAGATGGTCGAATTCGCCCTTCGTGAGCCGGTCGAACGCCTCGATGTTCTCCTTGAGCGGCACGGTGGAACCCGGCTGTCCGGTGAACTGCTCGGCCGCCATCATGTTCTGCGACAGGAAGCGCTCGATGCGACGAGCCCGGTTGACGAGCTGCTTGTCCTCCTCGGACAGCTCGTCGATGCCGAGGATCGCGATGATGTCCTGAAGATCCTTGTAGCGCTGCAAGATTCGAATGACCTCTTGCGCCACCTTGTAGTGTTCGTCGCCGATGATGCTCGGGTCGAGGATCGTCGAGCTCGACGCCAGCGGATCCACCGCGGGGAAGATGCCCTTGGAGAACACGTTACGGCTCAGCTCTGTGGTGGCGTCGAGGTGAGCGAACGTGGTCGCCGGCGCCGGATCGGTGTAGTCGTCGGCGGGCACGTACACGGCCTGCATCGAAGTGATGGACCGGCCGCGCGTCGAAGTGATGCGTTCTTGCAGCTCGCCCATCTCGTCGGCCAGTGTCGGCTGGTATCCCACCGCCGAGGGCATCCGGCCGAGCAGCGTCGACACCTCCGAGCCGGCCTGGGTGAACCGGAAGATGTTGTCGATGAACAGCAGGACGTCCTGCTCCTGCTCGTCGCGGAAGTACTCGGCCATGGTCAGCGCCGACAGCGCCACCCGCATGCGGGTGCCGGGCGGCTCATCCATCTGGCCGAACACCAGTGCGGTGTCCTTGAGGACATTCGCGTCGGCCAGCTCCACCCACAAGTCGTTGCCCTCACGGGTGCGCTCTCCCACGCCGGCGAACACCGACGTGCCACCGAAGTTGCGCGCAATGCGGTTGATCATCTCCTGGATGAGCACCGTCTTGCCCACGCCGGCACCACCGAACAGGGCGATCTTGCCGCCGCGCACGTACGGCGTCAGGAGGTCGACGACCTTGAGGCCCGTCTCGAGCATCTCGGTGCGCGGCTCCAGCTCGTCGAACGCCGGCGGCTTGCGGTGAATGGACCAGCGGTCGAAGTCTTTGCCATAGCCTGGTTCGTCAAGGCACTCACCCAGGGCGTTGAACACGTGGCCCTTGACACCGTCGCCTACGGGAACGGAGATCGAATCCCCGGTGTCGGTGACCTCGGCACCGCGCACGAGCCCGTCGGTCGGCTGCAAGGAGATGCAGCGCACCAGGCTGTCGCCGAGATGCAGTGCGACCTCGAGAGTCAACGTCTTGGCGAGTTCCTCGAACGTGATGTCGACGTTCAGCGCGTTGAAGAGTGCGGGAACCGCGCCGCGTGGAAATTCGACGTCGACAACCGGGCCGGTGACACGGACCACGCGGCCGTTGGTGTCCTTGTTCTTCTTGCTGGTGGACTCGCGTTCAGCGGTAGCAGTCATGTCTTTCTTTCTTCCTACCCGGGGCTTAGTTAGAGGCTTCGGCCAACGCGTTTGCGCCGCCAACGATTTCGCTGATTTCCTGGGTGATCTGGGCCTGCCGCTCACGGTTGGCCTGCAGTGTCAGGTCTTTGATGAGGTCGTCGGCGTTGTCGGTGGCCGACTTCATCGCCCGCCGACGCGACGCCGACTCCGAGGCGGCCGCTTCCAGCAGTGCGGCATAGATCCGAGTGGCGACGTAGCGCGGCAGCAATACCCCGAACAGGGCATCCGCGCCGGGCTCGAACGAGAACAGCGTGCGCAAGCCGGTGTCCTCTTCGGCATACTCGACGACCATGGGCGCGATGCGCCGCGCCTCGGCAACCGTCGACATCATCGAGCGGAACTCGGTGAAAACGATGTGCAGTTCGTCGACGCCGAGAATGTTGTCCGGACCGGGGTCGTCGCCCTCGTCGTCCGCGCCGGCGTTGAATGCATCGACCAGCGTGGAGGCGATCTGCTGTGCGTGCTCGTAGGTCGGCTTCTCCGAGAAGCCGGTCCAGGATTCCGTAACCTTCCAGTTTCGGAAGCTGTAGTAGCTCAGCGCCTTTCGTCCTACCACATACAAGTTAAGAGTCTTACCCTCTTCCCGTAGCAGCGAGAACAGCTCTTCGGAGCGGCGGAACACGTTGGCGTTATACGCACCACAGAGGCCGCGATCCGCAGCGACCACCAAAACGGCTGCGCGTCGGGGATTCTCGCGTTCCACCAGCAGTGGATGATCCAATGCCGACTCGTCGGCGAGATTGGTCAACATGTTGGTGATCTCTCGGGCATAGGGCCGGGCCGCTTCGACCCGGGCCTGCGCCTTGGCGATCCGCGAGGTAGCGATCATCTCTTGCGCCTTGGTGATCTTCTTGATCGCCCCGGCAGAGCGGATCCGTCCGCGCAACTCGCGCAGTGTGGCTGCCATTGTTTCGCCCTACTTCTTCTTCGGCGGGGGCTTGCGCACCTTCACCGATTCCTTCTCGACGTCTGCCTCGTCCATCGCCTCGACGTGCTCGTCCCGAACCACCGAACTGCCGTCGGCTGTCGCGAATCCCTTCTTGAACTGATTGATCACCTCGACGAGCTTGTCCGAGATCTCGTCGGACATCTTCTTCTCGTCGCGGATCTTCTCGAGGATCCCGTCGTCGGAACCCCGGAGATGGTCGAGGAACTCGGTTTCGAACCGGCTCACGTCCTCGACCGGGACGGAATCGAGGTGGCCCTTCGTGCCGAGGAAGATCGCGACCACCTGCTCCTCCACCGGCATCGGGTGATGCTGGGGCTGCTTGAGCAGTTCGACCAGTCGCGCACCCCGATCCAGCTGTTTCTTCGTGGTCTCGTCCAGATCCGAGGCGAACGCCGCGAACGACTCCAACTCCCGGTACTGCGACAGGTCAAGCCGCAGCGATCCCGCTACATCCTTCATGGCCTTGATCTGAGCGGCCCCACCGACGCGCGACACCGAAACGCCGACGTTGATCGCCGGGCGCACACCCTGGTTGAACAGGTCGCTCTCCAGGAAGCACTGGCCGTCGGTGATGGAAATGACGTTCGTGGGAATGTAGGCCGAGATGTCGTTGGCCTTGGTCTCGATGATCGGCAGACCGGTCAGCGATCCACCGCCCAACTCGTCCGACAGCTTTGCGCACCGCTCCAACAGCCGCGAGTGCAGGTAGAACACGTCGCCCGGATAGGCCTCGCGGCCGGGCGGCCGGCGCAACAGCAGCGAGATCGCGCGATAGGCCTCGGCCTGCTTGGACAGGTCGTCGAACACGATGAGCACGTGCTTGCCCTCGTACATCCAGTGCTGGCCGATCGCCGAACCGGTATAGGGGGCGAGCCATTTGAAGCCAGCGGAATCCGATGCCGGCGCAGCGACGATGGTGGTGTAGTCCATCGCGCCGCCCTCCTCCAGCGCATTGTGCACGCTGGCGATGGTGGTGCCTTTCTGGCCGATGGCCACGTAGACGCAACGGACCTGTTGCGACTCATCTCCCGACTCCCAGTTCTTGCGCTGGTTGAGGATGGTGTCGACGCAGATGGCCGTCTTGCCCGTTTTTCGGTCACCGATGATCAGCTGACGCTGACCGCGGCCGATCGGCGTCTGCGAGTCGATGGCCTTGATGCCGGTCTGCAGCGGCTCTTTCACTCCCTGCCGGTTTACCACGGACGGTGCCTGGATCTCCAGCGCACGACGTATGTCGGTGTCGATGTCGCCGCGGCCGTCTATCGGATGACCGAGCGGATTGACCACGCGTCCCATGAATGCGTCACCGACAGGCACCGACAGCACCTCGCCGGTCCGCTTGACCTGCATGCCTTCTGCGATTTCCTCGAAGTTGCCCAGGATCACCACACCGACGTCATGTTCGTCGAGGTTGAGCGCCACGCCCAACACGCCGCCGGAAAACTCCAGCAACTCCTGGGTCATCACCGAGGGAAGGCCCTCGACGTGCGCGATGCCGTCCCCGGCGTCGATGACAGTACCGACCTCCTCACGCGCCGTTTCCGTCTCGAAACTGGCGACGTAGTCCTCGATGGCGCCTTGGATATCGTCAGCGGAGATGGTCAACTCTGCCATGGCTTTTCGTCTTTCTGCTGTCGATTTGTCTAGTGGGCTCTACGGTTATGAACTTCTAATCCGGTAGGTGTGTCTGTGCAGACGCCAGCCGGGACGATAGCGTGCCGTCGATTACCTCGTCGCCGACCGAGATCGACAGGCCGCCCAATACCGACGGGTCGATCTGGAACTGCAGCGACACGGGGTGGCTGTACACCCGACTCAACACCTGGGTCAGTCGGTCCCGCTGGGCATCGCTGAGTTCTGCGGCAGCCTTGACGTGGGCAACCACCTCACCGCGGCGGGCGACCGCCAGGTCGGCCAACGCCATGACCGCATCCTCAGCCCGCTCACCGTGCAGAAGCTCCACGGTTTGGGAGAGCAGTGCCGCCGCAACGGGATTCACCTCTTGTGCGCCTTCGAGCACATTCTTCAGCAGCTTGACGCGGCCTTCCGAGGGAGCGGTGTACGCGCTCAACAACGTGGCAAGCCGCGGCTCACCGGTCAGCATGCGCCCGAACCGGAAGAGCTGCTCTTCCACCTCTGCGACCTGATCGTCACGGTCGGCGCGCGCCAGTAACGCCAGCCGGGCGACATGCTCGACGGCATTGATCAGATCCGAGCCTTGCGACCACCGAGTGGATACCGCAGCCTTGACGATCTCGAGCGTCGGTCCACCGACTTTGCCCGACAGCAGCCTGTCCACCAACTCCTTTTTGGCCGTGGAGTCTTCGGCCGGCTGCGCCCAGATGTCTCGTCAGAATCGGTTCGCGAATAAGGAGTTTCACGATCGACGCAAGTTCATCGGCGAGCGTCGACAGCCCGTCGGCATCGAAGTCAGCGCTGATCTCCTCGAATCGCTCGACGGTGGCCGACAGCGACCCACGGCTGGCCGACCGCAGCTTTCCGGTCACCGCAGAACGAGTGACCGCGTTCGACGGTGCCATCGCGTCCAACTCATCGACGAACCGGTCCACCGTTGCCGACCGGGCATCCTCGTCAGCGACGTGTTCGCGGACCAAGTCCCCTGCGCGAGCGACGGATTCGGTACCGAGGTCCTGGCGGAGCTGGCGGATCAACTGGGCCCGCAGCAACTGAATCTGCTTCTCGCCCTGTACCTTGACCCGCTCGACTTCGACGTCGGCCTGCTCCCGTAGCTGCGCGGCGATGCGTTCCGCATCCGCCCGCGCCTCCTCGATGACGACCTTCGCCTCGCCCTTGGCTTCCTCGAGCGCCTTCTCGTGCGCGCGGTTTGCCTCCTCGAGCTTCTTCTTGGCCTCCTCGCTTTCCGTCAACTGCTTGCGGACGGCTTCCTGCCGGTCAGACATCAGCCGACGCACCGGCGGAACCACGAACTTCCACAACAGGAAAACGATGACCGCGAACCCGACGAGCTGTCCGAGGAAAGTCGACATGTCCTACCGTCCCGACACCGTGGTGGCGGTGCCGCTCGACTTGGCATCGATCTCGACACCGAGCACCCGACTGGCCAGGACCGCCGACAGGGATTCCACCGAGCGCCGCAGGTCGGCGGCGATGGCGTCGGACTCCACCTTGAGCTGCTCGGCAGCCCGATGCAACGCCGCCGCCGACTCTTCGCTGGCGCGGCCGCGCATCTCGTCGAGAATCTTGCGGCCCTCCGCGCGCTCGTCCTCGCGGATCGCAGTCGCGTCCTTGCGGGCCTGAGCCATCGCCTTCAGATAGTCGGCCTGGGCCGCCTCGAACTGCTTGGCGGCCTTCCGACTGTGCTCGACGGTCTTGGTGACCATGGCGTCGCGCTCGTGCAGCACCTTCAGGATGGGCGGCACGACGAAGGTGCCGATGATGCCGAGCACGATGAGGAAGATGGCCAGCACGAAGAAGAACGTGCCGTTGGGGATGAGGAAGTTGCTGGTGCCTTCCTCAGCCGCCAGGACGCTCAAGTCACCCATGACCGTGAACTACTACGGGGCGCCGAGAGGGGCGATCGGGGTGGCAAACACGAACAGCGCCATGAACGCCAGGTTGATGAAGTAGGCGGCCTCGACCAGACCGACGGTGATGAAGAACGGGGTGAACAGGCGACCCTGCGCCTCCGGCTGCCGGGCGATGCCGTGAATCAGCGCGTTGCCGGCGATGCCGTCACCGACACCGGCGCCGATTGCGCCGCCGGCCATGATGAGTCCACCGCCGATGAGAGCGCCGGCACCGATGAGATTGGGATCCATTCCTTATCATCCTCCTTGACAACTGGTAGGGGTCCTACCAGGGCGTTGGTCGAGCGTGCTTGCGGTAGCTGTAGCTAATGGTGCTCCTCATCCAGTTCCATTGACTGGCTGAAGTACAAGATCGTCAGCAGGGCGAAGATGAACGCCTGGATCGCGCCGACGAACAAGTCGAAACTCTTCCAGATGGCATTGGGCGCCCACATGATGTACGGCGGGAATAGCGCGATGAGCGCCACCAGGATGCCGCCGGCGAAGATGTTGCCAAAAAGTCGGAGCGACAACGAGATCGGCTTGGCCAGCTCCTCGACCAGGTTGATCGGCGCCAGGAATGCGACGTGGCCCTTGAGCAGCTTCACCGGATGCCCGAGGATGCCGCGGCGCCAGACGCCCGCTGCGTGGTAGCAGACGAACACGAACAACGCGAGCGCCAGCACGAAGTTGATGTCGGACGCGGGCGGCTTGAGCAGCTCGTGAGTGGCCTGCTCGGGCGTTCCCTCGCCGGTCGTGTACTGCACCGGCAGCACCGACAGCCAGTTCGCGACGAGGATGAACACGAACAGCGTTACGGCCAGCGGCAAGACAAACGGCGCGATCCGCATACCGATCGCGGTTTCGATCTGGTTGCGCATCTGAACGGTGATGGCCTCCCAGAACAACTGAACGCCGTTGGGCACGCCCGAGGATGTGACCTTGGCGCGCAGGAAGAATGCGAGCGCGAGCACGATCACCGCGGCAATGGCGGTGGCCAGCACGGTGTCGGTGTTGACGGTCATCCCAAACCACTCGGCGGTCTCGTGATGGCCGACCTCGATCGCAGCCTCAGCAAGAATCGTCTCGGTCATTGCTAGCGTCACCTCCCCATCGCTCACCTGGGCTACGCCGGCATCGGAGCCTTCCGGGCTGCCGGCGCGAAGCTTCCTCATGACCGGCACGGCCGTGGACACCACGAGCAGTATCTGGAACAACGCCAGGCCGAACACCACACCCAAGCCTTGCGGGCGGAACATGAACGCGATCGCCAGAGCGACGACAGTGATCACCGCCAGGCGCGTCGCGGAGTTCAACGCCATCTGCCGTTTCAGCGGGTGGGCGTCGGCGGTGATCGCGTAAACCGATCGCCGCACGAGTATGGCGTTCAGCAAACCCAGTCCGAGACCGACGCCGAAGAAAAGGCCGACCGATACGTGACCCAACAGCCCGGCGGCGACCGCCGCCACGACGGTCAGCGCGACGCAGATGAGAAGAAGGCGGACGGGCCGAAACGCAACATGGGGAAACACCAACGGCGCGTCGTGCGCTGGCGTCGTCACTGCAATACCTCAATCCCGCGTATCTGGAAAATGCCTGATTGATTCCCTGGCTCGCCGAGCGTATCGGACGCCGTGGAGCCGCGTGGAAAATCCCAAGGGGCATCTCCCTTTGTCGGTCGTCGTAGGCTCGGCGGGTGTTATCCCGACGCGCCCGGGGGCCGGCAACCCGCGGTGCTTTTTTCGGGTTCTAGCAGCACCGTACCACACGGTAGGAGGCCCTAAATGGGTACCTACTACTCTTCGTCGTACAACTCGTCGCCACGTCGCAACAGCGGGATCACCGTCACTACGACCGCGACCACAACCGCCCCCAACATCACCGCGCCGGCGTAACGCGGATCGAAGAAGATCGTGCTCGCGGTGCCGAACGCGACGATGCCCACCCACAGGTAGATCAGTAGCACTACCCGCCGGTGTGAGTGGCCGATCTGCAATAGCCGATGGTGCAGATGCATCTTGTCCGGACTGAACGCGCTGCGTCCGGCCCGGGTCCGTCGCACGATCGCCAGCAGCAGGTCGAGCATCGGGACGAACATGACCGCGACGACGAGAAGAAACGGCGACAGCAGAGCGAACACATCGCGAGCCCCGTAGGCGTTCTGCGAGATCGGCCCGGCGGCCGTGGTGGCCGCGGCCGCCAGCATCAAGCCGATCAGCATCGACCCCGAGTCGCCCATGAATATGCGCGCGCGGTGAAAGTTGTGCGGCAAGAACCCCAGACACGCCCCGGCGAGCACCACCGAGATCACCGCGGGCGGGTAGAAGAGCACGTCGCCGCCGTGATCGCGAAGCAAGCCGACCGAGAAGATGACGATGGCCAGCGCGGTGATCAGACCCAGACCCGCGGCCAGGCCGTCCAGCCCGTCCACGAAGTTCATCGCGTTCACGATCGACACCGTGAGAGCCAACGTCAGCAGAATCGATCCCACTTGATCCAGCACGATCGTGCCGACACCCCCGATCGGGATGTACAGCACACTCCAGGCGACGCCCATCGTCACCAGCACACTCGCGGCGGTGATCTGACCGGCGAATTTGGTCAACGCGTCCAGCCCCCATCGGTCGTCGATGAGGCCGATGCCCATGATCAGGCCGCCGGCGACGAGCACGGCCGGCATGCCCGAGGAGTACACGAAGCCGCGGGTGAGCGCGGGTAGCTGCGAGGCCAGCAGCACGGCCGCCAATATCCCGATGTACATGGCCAGCCCGCCCATCCGTGGCGTCGGCTTGAGATGCACGTCGCGTTCCCGCGGATGGGCAACCGCGCCCACCCGAGTGGCGAACACCCGGACCCACCCGGTGCAGAAGTAGGTGATGATCGCCGCGGTCAGACCCACCAGCGCCAGTTCTCGCAGCGGTACACCGGCGCCGCGCTCGTAGAGCGCGAGCAGGGTCACGTCGTGCGCCGCGTAGACCACTGTCGAACCGTACCGGTACCGGGCTGGTGGGGGCACCACCCGCTTGCGGGGGACGGTGGGGGCACTCCCCCTCGCAAAGCTGGGGGTACCCCCACCCCCCGCAGGGGAGGGGGACGACTCGGGGGTTGGTGCTGCAAAGAGCTGAGATCAAGACGTCAGCGCCGCAGGGTCAATGCCTAGCACGCGCGCCACGTCAGCCACCGTGATTGGACCTTCCCGCAGGACCCGTGGGCGGCCGTCATCGGTCAGGTCGACGATCGTCGACGCAGCCTGCTTCGGCGAGGTGCCGCCGTCGAGGTAGACGTCCACCCGATCGCCGAGCTGGTCGCGGGCTTCCTCGACGGTGGTCGCGGGCGGCCGACCGGAGATGTTGGCGCTCGACACCGCCATCGGACCGACGTCGCGCAGGAGCTCGAGCGCCACCGGATGCAGCGGCATGCGCAGCATCACGGTGCCGTTCGCGTCGCCCAGGTCCCATTGCAGCGACGGCGCTTGGCGCACAACGAGGCTGAGCGCGCCCGGCCAGAACGCCTGGATCAGTTCGGGTACGGCATACGGCACCGCGTACATGAGGCCCTCGATGGTGTGCCAGGACCCGACGAGGACGGGGACCGGCATGTTGCGCCCGCGGCCCTTGGCCGCCAAGAGCGCCGACACGGCCGCGGCGTCGAACGCGTCGGCACCGATGCCGTACACCGTGTCGGTGGGCATGACGACCAGCCGGCTGCCCTTGACAGCGCTGATCGCCGAGGCGATTCCGGCGGCGCGCTGTTCGGGATCCGCGCAATCGAAGACCTCTGCCATCACGCCGTCTTTCGGCGGGCCGTCACGAACCGAGGGCGGCCGGTCATATCCCGATGAGCCGCAATGGTGTCGAAAGCGCCTGTGTTCTGCACTCTTTCGACAACCTGGTGTGATGCGACGTCGTCGTGTTCGACGGCGAGCAGGCCGCCGGACCGCAGCCAGCGGCACGCGAGCGCGACGACCGCGTCGATCACGGCCATGCCGTCGGGGCCGCCGAACAACGCCGACGGCGGATCATGCTCGGCGACTTCAGCTTCCAGCTCCGCGCTCAGCGGAAGGTACGGCGGATTGGCCACCAGGAGGTCGACGCCCGCGTCCAGGTCGGGATAGAGGCCGGCATCTGCCACGTCTGCTTCACGTAGTTCCACGCCGGTGCCCGCCACGTTCTGCCGTGCGTAATGCAGCGCATCGGCGGAATTGTCGACCGCGATGACACGCGCGGTGGGCCAGTGCCGCGCCAGCGCGACGGCGAGCGCGCCCGAGCCGGTGCACAGGTCGACGATCAGCGGGTCCCTGCCCCCGCTGCCGGCCACCGGTTGTTTGGTGACCCATTCGAAAAGCGCCTCTGTCTCGGGGCGCGGGATGAAGACCCCGGGCCCGACCCGAAGGGTGACCGGACCGAATGCGGCGGTGCCGGTGAGGTGCTGCAGCGGGATGCGACGCGACCGGGCGGCGACGAGATCGGCGTAGCGACTGAAGAAGTCCGCGTCCAGGGCGTCGATCAGCGCGAGGCGGCCGCGCGTGGTTCCGGCGGCGTGGGCGGCGAGCTCCTCGGCGTCGACGTGTGGTGACGCCACGCCTGCCCTGGCCAGCGCCGCCGCGGCTCCCTCGATTGCGCGGCCGATCGCGCCTCGCGGTCGCATTACGCCTGCTGCAGTCGAGATTGCCGGTCGGCAGCGGCCAGCGCATCGAAAAGCGCGTCGAGGTCGCCGTCGAGAACCTGATCAAGGTTGTGCGCCTTGAATCCGACCCGGTGGTCGGTGATCCGATTCTCCGGGAAGTTGTACGTCCGGATCCGCTCGCTGCGGTCGACGGTGCGGATCTGGCTGGCGCGGTCGGCCGACGCGTCGGCCAGCGCCTGCTCTTCTGCCAGCGCCTGCAGCCGCGCGGCCAGCACCTGCAGCGCCCGGGTCTTGTTCTGCAGCTGCGACCGCTCGTTCTGACAGGTCACGACGATCCCGGTGGGCATGTGGGTGATGCGGACGGCGGAGTCCGTGGTGTTGACGCCCTGCCCGCCCTTGCCGGAGGACCGATAGACGTCGATCCGCAGGTCGGACTCGTCGATCTGGACCTGGCCGACTTCCTCCGGTTCCGGGTACACCAGCACGCCGGCCGCCGAGGTGTGCACGCGGCCCTGGCTTTCGGTCACCGGCACGCGCTGCACGCGATGCACGCCGCCCTCGAACTTCAGTCGCGACCACACGCCGTCGGCCGCGTCACCCTTGCTGGCGATCGCCAAGGTGGCCTCCTTGTAGCCGCCGAGATCGGATCGCGTTTCGTCGAGCAGGGTGACGGTCCAGCCGTGCCGCTCGGCGTAGCGCATGTACATCCGGGCCAGGTCGGCGGCGAACAGCGCCGACTCTTCGCCGCCCTCGCCCGACTTCACTTCCAGCACGACATCGTCGGGGTCGTGCGGGTCGCGGGGCGCGAGCATGTCGGTCAACTGGTCGTCTAGCTCGGCCACCTGCTGCTCCAACTCGGTGACTTCCGCGGCGAACGACTCGTCGTCGGCGGCGAGTTCGCGGGCGGCCTCCAGGTCGCCGCGCGCGGCTTCGAGCTTGCGGTGGGTGGCGACGATCGGGGCGAGTTGGGCGAATCGGCGGCCGACTTTGCGCGCGTTGGCGCGGTCCGAGTGCAGGTCGGGGTCGGCGAGTCGGCGCTCGAGGTCGGCGTGCTCCTCGAGGAGCCCGTCGATGGCCGGTGCGCCGCTATCGGCGCTTGCGCGCTGTGCCACTCATCTCACCCGCCTTTCTGTCCCAAAACGCGAACCGACGCCCGGCCTGCCTGCAGTGCCGGGCGTCGGTTGAAGCGCTATTTGTCGGCGTCAGCCTTTTCCGTTGAGCCGGCCGCCGAACCGCTCTTGCGCTTGCCATAGCGCTTTTCAAAGCGGGCGACGCGGCCGCCGCTGTCGAGAATCTTCTGCTTGCCGGTGTAGAAGGGATGACACTGGGAGCAGACCTCGACGACGATCTGTCCGCTTTTCTTCGTGCTGCGCGTGGTGAACGTGTTGCCGCACCCGCAGTGCACGGTGGTTTCGACGTAGTCGGGGTGAATACCCGTTTTCATGGTGTCCTCTTCAATCGTGGCCCCGGGTCGCCCGCTCCTTACGTGGACGCCGGACGTGAACCGGAACCGAGGTGTCGCCGATTGATTATGCCAGTTCAGCCGCCATCAGGGCCAAACGCGGCGACGGGCTCGGCTATTCCCGTCCGGCGTGGCG